>DGDZ01000015.1 GCA_002385705.1 Verrucomicrobia subdivision 3 bacterium UBA3939 | reverse complement strand
AGATGTGTATAAGAGACAGATTTCACTGTGTGGACAGCGGCCTGGCTGTTCTACGCCTTGTGGCTCACGCTCAGCCTGACTGTCCACAACACCGCGCCCACGCACGTGCTGTCCATCCTCAAGCACTGGTGTGTCGCGATTTCGGCCGTCTTTCTCCTGTGGGGCAGCCTGCGTTTCCTGGACCTGCCGGTGCGGCAAGGGCTGTTCGGCCTGTTCATGCTGTTCCTGATCGTCTGGAGCACCACCAGCCCGCAACTGCTCCCCGACACGCACACGCTCCTCATGCAGCTCCCCGTGTTCATTCTGATCGGCCTGGGCAGCCTGTTCGCGGGCGTCTGCTTTTATCGTTTGCGGCGCAAACTGCCATTCGTCGGTGCCGGCATGCTCTCGCTCGGGTTCTTCCTCTGGGGCCTGTACCTCGTCAGTTATCCCTTCACTCAGCAGAAGGGCTACGAAAGCCTTTACAGCGCCGGATTCCTCGTCGCCGCCGTCCTCCAACTGTTCATCGCCGTCAGCATGATCGTCCTCGTGCTGGAAGAAGTGCGCTATAAATCCGAACAGGTCCTCGCCGAAATCGCCACCGTCCGCTCCGAAAAAGAAGCGCTGCAGGCGAAGGTCCTCACCACCGAAGAACAATGCCGCAGCCTCTATGACCAGATCCGCCTCACCGAAGGCGTTCAGAAGGCCTACGACGAACTCCGCCGCACCCAGGCCGTCGTTGTGCAACAGGAACGCCTCCGCGCCCTCGGCGAAATGGCCAGCGGCGTCGTTCACGACGTCAACAACGCGCTTTCGCCCATCGTCGCCTACTCGGAACTCATGCTGGGCACGATCCCGGATCTTCCCGAAAACGCGCGCCATTACCTCCAGACCATCCACAGGGCCGGAGACGATATCGCGAACATCGTTTCGCGGATGCGCCAGTTCTACCGCCAGCGCTCGGACACCGAACAGCTCGTGCGCGTGAACATCAACCAGTTGATTGAAGAGGTTGTGGAACTCACCCGACCCCGCTGGCGCGATCTGTCCCAGCGGGAAGGCATCTCGATCCACATCCAGAAGGAACTGGATCCCGGGCTGCCCCTGCTGTTGAGCGACCCGAGCGACCTGCGCGAAGCGCTGATCAATCTGGTCTTCAACGCCATCGACGCGCTGCCTCGCGGCGGCACCATCACGCTCGTCACCCGCGCGAAGAGCACCGGCAACGCCGATTCCGACGTGACCCAGCAGCTCCACGTCGAGATCCGGGACGACGGCATCGGCATGGACGAGAGCACGCGGGAACGCTGCCTGGAACCGTTCTTCTCGACGAAAACCAAGCGCGGCGGCACGGGGCTCGGACTGGCGATGGTTTATGGAATGATGCAGCGCCACGAAGGCAGCATTGAAATCGAAAGCGCGCCGTGTATGGGCACCTGCGTGCGCCTGGTGTTCCCCATTCGCCAGCGCACTCCCCAAACCCAGCCCGCTGCCGCTCCGGCGCCTTCGTCCGCAAGGCAACTGCGAATTCTCTGCATCGACGACGAACCGCAGATGCAGGAAATCCTCAAGAATTGCCTCACCCGCTTCCGCCACGAGGTCACCATCGCCTCCAACGGACGGGAAGGCGTAGAAGTCTTTCGCGCCGCCTTGAAACGGCACGAGCCGTACGAAACCGTCATCACCGACCTCGGCATGCCCGACATCGACGGCCATCAGGTCGCGCGCGCCATCAAAGCCGAATCGCCCGGCACACCCGTCATCATGATGACCGGCTGGGGCGCCATGATGAAAGAAGCCGGCGAGGAAGCTCCCGAAGTTGATGCCCTGCTCGGAAAGCCGCCGCACATTCAGGAGTTGAACGAGATCCTTCAGCGACTGGCAGGCGGCAAACAGTCCTGATCCTTTCACACCCGGCGGCCGTTCGTTCGCGGGACAACGCGTCTTCGCGCCTGTCTGCAGTCCTGCGAAGGTGGATCGTTGTGCAACGGAAGAAAACCGTTCCAATCCGGACCCCGCAGCGGCATCCTGCGCGCATGCGACACACCGAATCTTTGCCGGTCGCGCTGACCATCGCCGGATCCGACAGCGGCGGCGGCGCCGGGATCCAGGCCGATCTCAAAACCTTCGCAGCGCTGCGCGTCCACGGCACTTCGGCCATCACCTGCCTTACGGCCCAGAACCCGCGCCGTGTGACCGGCATCCAGGCATGCCGGCCCGACATGGTTGCACTTCAAATCCAGGCCGTCCTGGAGGAACTGCCGCCAGCGGCCATAAAGACCGGAATGCTCTACAACGCCGCCATCATCCGAACCGTCGGCCGGCTCCTGGAACAACACCGGATACCGCTGGTCGTCGATCCAGTGATGGTCTCCACCAGCGGCGCGCGTCTGCTTCAGCCCGCGGCGGAAAGGGTATTGCGCAAACGCCTCCTGCCGCTGGCCACTCTTGTCACCCCCAACCTCGACGAGGCGGCCTTGCTGACCGGCCGATCACTGCGATCGCTCGAAGATCTTCGCACGGCTGCGCGCGATCTTCACAGGCAATTCGGCTGCGCCGCACTGGTCAAAGGCGGGCACCTTCGCGGCTATCATGAAGCGGCCGACGTGCTCTTCGACGGCAAAACCGAATGGCTTCTGACGGCCCCGTTCGTCCGCGGCGTCAGCACGCACGGAACCGGCTGCACCTACTCGGCCGCCATTGCGGCTTTCCTCGCCCGCGGACAGCGTCTCCCCCGCGCGGTGGAATCGGCGAAGCATTACATCACGACCGTGATCTCGGGCAGCCAAGGCGTGGCGCGGCATTCCGTCCTGAACCACTTTCGCACGATCCGGAGCAGTTGAAGGAGGCATACGCCTCGCATCGGAACAGGACGAGGACCCACAGACGAGAACGCCTGTGCAAAGAACCATTACATCTCCTTTTTGGTGGGGCGAGCGTCCTCGCGAGCCGTCGTCCGAGCACCCTGATCGTCCAAGTCGCCCCCTGACGTCTTGCTGCACGCCTGGCGATTTGCCGTTTCACCTTCTCAACGGCGTGCCGATCCACGTCGCGGGCCAGGACAATTCCTGTCGCATATGCGCGCAGAATTGTCCTGCGCTCACAGAGGCCGGTTTTCTTAAGCATCAGCCGATCAAGCGTTTGGCAATTCCGGCAGGACAATTCCGCGCGCATATGCGCGCGGAATTGTCCCGACCGCGGTGGTTCCTCCGGCGTCATTTCGCGCATGGCTCGGGCCGGGGGGCGCTTGTTTTTTCTTGAGGGTTTCTGCATCGGCATGCGTATTACGAACAGGCGAAGAAGCCATTGAAATGAAGAACGAGAATTCCGAAGACACAAAGCTCCGTTCGCTGTTGCGCGAATGGGAGGTGGACAGCGCCGTGCCGCCGCGGTTCGAAGAGAACGTGTGGCGGCGGATTGCGGCCCGGGAAGCCGCAGCGCCCAACCTCCTGCTCTGGTGGCGCCGGTTCGTCGAGCCATTGATCCTCCGGCCCGCTTTCGCCACCGCCTTCTCTGCCGTCCTGGTCGCCGCCGGGTTGCTTGCCGGCGCGTTGCACGCGCGCGCCGTTTCGGAGCGCACCGCCGAGTCGCTCGGCGCCCTTTACGTGCAAAACGTCGATCCCTACCAGATGCCGCGACCATGAAGAAGCCCTGGCTCATCCTGGTGACCGGACTGGCCATCGCATTGATCGCCTACGGGGGCTCGTATCTGGCCGGCACTGCCAGGTCCCGGCAGATGTGCGCAGCCCCTCATCCGGAACTCGCCTGGTTGAAGCAGGAGTTCCAGCTTCCGGACGAATCCATGGCCAGGGTCGAACAGATCCACGAAGCCTACATGGCGGCCTGCCTCGCGAGGTGCGAACGGATCGACGCGAGGAATGAAGAGTTGAAACGGCTGGTCCTGAGCACCAACTCCGTCAATGAGGAGATCGAACGCGCGATCCGGGACGCGGCGCTGTTGCGGGCCGAGTGCCACCAGGCCATGCTCGATCACTTCTATCAGATCAGCCGCGCGATGCCGCCCGAGCAGGGCCGCCGTTATCTCGAATGGATTGTGGAGCGGACGTTCGGACCGTCGCATGCGGGCATGACCGGCGCGTCGCCCGCCGCACATCATGGGCGACATCACCACTGATGCCCTTGATACCGCCGCGATGGAGCGGCTTCGTTCGGGGCAGCAGAGCGCCCTGAACGAACTGATGACCCGCCATGCGGGCCGGGTTCATCGTTATCTGATTCGCCTGCTCCAGGACGAAGACGAGGCCGCCGATCTCGCCCAGGAAACGTTCGTTCGCGTCTATCTTCACCGCCACCGGTTCCAGCCCGGCCGCAAATTCTCGACCTGGCTTTTCGCCATCGCCACCAACCTGGCGCGGGATCGTCTGCGCCGCCTGAACCGTCGGCCGCAGGTGCCGCTCGATGCGCACGGGCCCGAGGACACCGGACTGGCGAACGTATTGCCCGACGACAGCCCGGGTCCCGAGGAGAAGCTGGAACAGGCTGAACGGGCCGCCGCGGTGCGCCACGCGGTGGCGGCCCTTCCCGAAGAACTCAGGGTTCCGCTGATTCTGTTCGAATACGAGCAACAGTCGCACGCGGAGATTGCGGCCGCGCTCGGTTGCTCGGCCAAAGCCGTCGAGATGCGCCTCTATCGGGCGCGCCAGCAATTGCGCACCGCGTTATCCCGGCTCATCGGCCAGCCGCGCTGACCGTCCCCGCGTTCACGCCCCGCCGCAGTCCGGCTCCGCGTATTCCAATCCATGCGCCTCCGCAACGGCGCGATGCGTGACTCGGCCGCGCTGGACATTGATCCCGCTGACCAGCGCCGGCTGTTTCGCGCAGGCTTCCGCAAGGCCGCCGTCGGCCAGCAGTTCCACATACCGGTGCGTGACATTTGTCAACGCCTGCGTGGCGGTCCTCGCATACGCGCCCGGCATGTTCGCCACGCAGTAGTGCGTCACGCCCTCGTCCACAAAAACGGGCTCGTGGTGGGTTGTCGCGCGCGACGTCTCGGCGCAGCCGCCCTGGTCAATTGCGATGTCAACGAAAACGCTCCCCGGGCGCATCCGCCGCAGCATGTCGCGGCGAATCAATTGCGGCGCCCGCGCCCCCGGAACCAGCACGGCGCCGATCAGCAGATCCACTTCGGGCAACAGGTCGAGCAGGTGGGTCTCATTCGAATACAGCGTGTGAGCGGTGTGCAGCGTGATATCGAGGAAACGCATCCGTTCGAGGTCCACTTCCAGGATGGTGACGTCCGCTCCCACGCCCTGCGCCATGCGGGCCGCATTGATGCCGGACGTGCCGCCCCCGAGCACGACAACTTTTCCGGGCAGGACGCCCGGCACGCCGCCGAGCAGCACGCCGCTGCCTCCGCAATGCTTGGCCAGGAAATAACCGCCCACGATCACGGACATGCGCCCTGCAATCTCGCTCATCGGTTCCAGCAACGGGAGACGCCGGTTCACTTCGATGGTTTCGTACGCAAGCGCGGTCACGCCGGACTTCATCAATGCTTCGGTAACCGCGCGACTCGCCGCGAGGTGCAGGTAGGTGAACAGGATCTGGCCCGGGCGCAGCAGTGGAAACTCGGAAGGCTGCGGTTCCTTGACCTTGACCACCAGGTCCGCCTGCTCGAACACGGCAGCATGCGAATCCACCAGGCGGGCGCCGGCGTGCTCGTATTCCGAATCGCGATAGCCGGCCCCGGCGCCGGCGCCGCGCTCGACGACGACGGTGTGACCGCGCCGCACCAGTTGATAGACGCCGGACGGCAGGCACGCCACGCGGTATTCCTGTTCTTTAATCTCCTTCGGAACCCCGATGATCATAACGGGAAATCCCGCTCTTCCTCGACGGTCTCTGTCGGGGGCGGCGACGGTGGCGACGGCTCCGGTTGGGAACTGTCCGGAGCGGGCGCGGCTGCCGATTCCTGGGCCGGAAGATCGTGAGGCGAAAGAGGAGCCGTGGCCGCCGCGAGCGACTGCACCGGAGGAGGAGGCTTTTCCTGCCGCTCCGATGAAGAAGACGGCACGAGCGCGGGCTTCAGCTTGATCGCCTGCCCGTCCTGCGGCGGCGAGAGCTCCGTGCGCGTCATGGCGCGGCTCACCAGGGCCATGATCGACACGGACGACGCCACTGCCTTCTCGGCCTCCTGGATGCGGGCGAACTCGCCGTAAACCTCCTCGCGCACAGGCTCGTCCCGCGTCAGCAATTCCTGTCCCTGCAACGCGCGCATGGCCATCAGCACGTGGTGGGCATTGATGGATTCCAGCGGGCGCGCCGGCACGTAGCCGGGCTCGGTGCCAGAAACCTCGGTGACGAGCCGCGCCGACAGCAGGGTTTGCAGGACCTGCTGAACGAGCCGGCTGGGCACGCCGAGTTCAACCGACATCTCGCGTACGCTGGGCGGGCGCAGCCCCGCCTCGAAACGCTGCCCGATGCAGGTCATCAGCCGCAGCGCGACGAACTCGCGCCCGCGCTGGTTCACGTTCTCGGTGAGTTTCTCCTGGAAATAGAGCGCGCGATTCTGGAACGCGTAGGCGACCTGCGCGCCAAGAAGCAGGATCAGCCAGGAGAGATACAGGCCGAACATGAACACGGGCACCAGGCCGAGACTGCCGTAGATCTTGTAGCTCGTCACCACGCGCGAGACGTACAGGAAACCGAAGAGGTTGTTGAGGTACCACAACGTGCCACCGACCAGAGCGCCGACAAACGCCGCGCTGAAGTTCACTTTCGTGTTCGGAACCGCCTTGTAGAACAGGGCGAACGTCAGCCACAACAGGACGAGCGGAATCAGTTTGAACACCACCGCTCCGACCAGGCTGTATCGCGCCAGCCATGTCTGCGCCGCCTGCCATTGCGGACCGCTCGACAACCCCAGGGCCGCCACGAGCAACAACGGCCCCAGCGTGCACGTCGTCCAATACAGCACCACGCGCGTCGGCCAGCTCCGGCCCTGCGTCACGCCCCAGATGTCGTTGAACGTGTCCTCAATGCTCGACAGCATCGACACCGCCAGGTAGATGAGGATGATCATCGCAAACAGGCTCAACCCGGCGCCGCTGAAGTTGTCGATGAACTGCTTGATGTAGCGCGCCGCGTCCCGCTGCGCCTGGACCACCCGCGCGTTGTCCGTGATCACCGCCCCGGCCGGATCTCCGGGCGCGCCGGCGGACGGCAAGTTCGTGACGGATCCGCTGTCCGATGCGATGACTTCGCCCTCAACGGCAGCAGCTCCCTCCTCGGCAACAACGCCTTCGCCATCCGACTCCGCCATGTCCAGTTCGTTGGGCAGCGCGCCTGTTTCCTCACTGGCGGAGTAAATGACGTTTGTATCGATCACCGCCGGCGGGATGACGGCATCCACCAGTTGCTCAATGAAACGCTCAATTTCGTCGGCGCCCTCGTCCTTGAGCAGGCCCGTGGTGATGCTCATGGCGAGGGCGAGCACGGGGATCAATGCCAGAAGCGTCGAGTAGGACAAAGCCGAAGCGCGAACGGGACCGCGGTTCCGGACGAAGCTCTTGATGACGAGCTGCCAGAAGTGAATGAACCTGTAAAGGCGCGTGGGCTCATTTCCGGTCCCGAGCACACTCTCGTCCCACAACGCCATCGCGCGCTCGCGAACTCTCTGGAAGATGGAGCTCTTGGGCATGTCCACCTGCACGCTAACAAAGCGCCACTTCAAGTCAATTCGCGCACGCGCGGGAGCGCACGGCGCCGCGCCTCGGTTGTTTCTTTTTCGTTCTCGGGTAGTAAACCCCATGGAAGCGGCAGTGCGATCACGTAGGATGGGCAAGAAAGGAATGCATCTATGGCAAATCTCAAGAAGCTACTTCTCATCGGAGGCTCGACTGCCGCCGTCGTTCTTGCGGGCCTGACGGGCTGCCAGACCAGGGACACCAGCGACCGGACGGCCGGCAGGATCATCGACGACAAAGCGATCACCGAACGGGTGGAGGATCGCCTGAAGGAAGACCCGTTGTACAAGTTCACAGGTGTGGATGTGAGAACCTTTGCGGGCGTGGTGCAACTCAGCGGGTTCGTGGACACCCAGGAGCAGAAGAACCGGGCGGGCGAGCTGGCGCAAAATGTCCAGGGTGTCACTCGCGTGATCAACAATATCGCGCTGAAACCCGACACCGGTCTGACGCCCACCGGCGGCACCAACAACGTGTACCAGTCCGGCCAGCAGCAGAATCCACTGAACCAGCAAAACCAGAACCGGCAGCAGGTCCCGGTGGAAGACTAGAGCGCAACCCTCTCGCCACCACACGCGCGGGTCCAACACCCGCGCGTAAAACATACTCTCAGCGCGGAATGCGGTGACGCTCGACGGCCAGCGGCATCCGCGCCTCCGGATCCATCCGAAGCATCAGGAACCCTCCGTCCTTCAACAGTTCGATCCCCGCCAGTGAAGGGCAGAGCCGCGTTCGGAAAGACTTCCAGCAGCGCGCCTCGCGCAGCGCCGAGGTCATGCGCTTCACGGCCGGGCCCAGGAAACCAATCGGCGGCATGCCCGCCAGCACGCGGCTCTCCCAGAAAATGAGCGGCGAGTGCAGGTGGCCAATCACCGTCAGCTCGACCTGATCCAGCCGCGCCCGCACCTCTTCCACCCGCAACAGGAAGGGCAGCGCGGTCGGGTCGTGGCAGAACAACACAATGCGGGCGCCGGGAGCCAACGCCGCAAACGCGTGCCGCACCTGAAGGAGGTGCTCTTCCCGCAGGCGCTCCCATGCCGCGCGTTCCTCCGGCAGGATCTCGGTTTGGAACGCCTCCAGCGCCAGCAGAGAGGACGTCACGCCTATCAGCACGTATCGGCCAAACTCGGTTTTCCAGAACGGTTCCAATTGAAGGTCGGTCACAACCCGCTCGTAACTTCTCAGCCGCATCCCTCCGCACCCGCCCGCCAACATGACTTTCCCGAGCTCGTGATCGCCGATCGTCAGTCTCAGCCGCGAACCGAAACGGGATCGCAATTTCTCCAGGCACTCGCGGGCGCTGCCGAACGCCGCGTCGTCACTCAACCCGATGAACGCCGAGTCGCAGGAATAATCGCCGTTGGCCACCACACAGTCGGCGTCTCCGGCGCGCTGCAGAAACGTGTCCAGCAGATCATTCCGGTGCACCGGCGCGCGCAGCCAGATAAAGTGCCGCCACGCACGGATCAGCAGGCGGACCGCGGGATTCCGCACCGCGTTGCTTTCATAGTGATTGCCCCGCGCCTGCTCGGCGCGACAGGCATAATGGATGTCGCTGCAGACAGCGATCGTGACGAGGTCCCGCATTCCGAACGAGCGCAATCAGCCGGCATCCGGCTCGGCGGCGGGCAACAGGACGACGAAGGTGGTCCCCTTGCCGGGCTGGCTCTCGACGTGCATGGTTCCCCTGTGCTCGGTCACGATGCGTCGAGTCACCGCAAGGCCCAATCCCGTGCCGTTCGATTTGGTTGTGAAGAAGGGTTCAAAAATGCGGCTCATGTTCTCCGGAGAAATCCCCGAGCCACTGTCCGAAATGCGCACCCGAATGCGGCACTTCCCCGAGCCATCCCTGCCCGGCGCCGCAGAATCCTCACCCAGCAGATCCGTACAGATGCGCAGTGTGCCGGTGGATTCGATCGCATCGACGGCGTTGAACAGGATGTTCACGAAAGCCTGCTCGAGCTGGTGATCGTCCCCGTGGCACCCGGCCGTTCGCGCCAGGAACTCGCGCTCGAAAACAATCTCCTTGTGACCGACCCGATGCTGGACGAGGCGCAACGCATGATCCAGCACCCGGTGCAGATCCACGCGCGCGAACGACGGCTGGGCCGCCATCGAGAAGTTCAGGATATGGCTGACGATGGAATCGACGCGGCCAATCTCGCGGCGGACGATCCCTGCCAGGTCCGCGTCCGGGTTTTTCTCGAGGAGAATATCGACAAACGCTTTGATGGCGACGAGGGCGTTCTTGATTTCGTGCGCCATGCTGGCCGAGAGCGTACCGACGCTTGCGAGGCGATCCAGTCGCCGCAGGCTGGGCTCATAGCGCGCGCCCGTGGACGCATCGCGGAACAGGAGAATCGCTCCATTCGAATCCGCCGCCGCGCCCAGCGGCACCGCCGCCACATCGAGCACCAGGTCGCCGTTTCCGGGTGTCGGCAGCGTGACGCGCCGGTTGCAGATTTTTCCCGCCGCGCGCGCTTCGTTCGCGGCGGCGTCCAGCGCCGCCGGAAGGGCTGAACCCGGCGACACGGTCGCCATTCCGGCAAGGCGCAAGACGCGCTCCGCTTCCGAATTGTATTCAACGGCCTGGCCGGTCGCGTCAACCGTCATCACGCCCCACGCGACTCCGGGTTGGAGCGCGTTCTCGACCAGAACACCCTGTTGCCCCGTGTCTGCATTCGATGGGCTCTGTGTCCGCATGACAGTCCTCTGATCAACGGCGGGGGAACAATCCGGGACACACGTGAACCCGGATTCCGGAGGTTTCTCCGGCGTGATCGCTGAGGATCACGGGCTATATGACAATATTGGCCGATGAAGCGCAACCCCGGAACACGAAGATATTGGCGCAGCGGCCGGGCGCCCGGATTCACTCCGACGCCGCGCTGGGAGCGCTGTTCTTCAAACGCTTTTCCAGATCCTGGACGCGCCGCAGCAGGTCCGGAAGCCGTTGCAGCGCGATCATCTGCCGCTTGGCATCCCAGTCGCGTTGCGCCGGCGATCCCAGCCATTTCTCGCCGTCCGGAATGTTGTTCATCACGCCCGACTGCGCCGCGACCGAAACGCCGCTGCCGATCCGCAAATGCCCGGCAACGCCGACCTGCCCTGCGAAGATCGATGCGTTCCCCACACGCGTGCTGCCTGCAATGCCCACCTGCGCGATCACCAGACAGTTCTCCCCCAGCACCACGTTGTGCGCAATCTGAACCAGGTTGTCGATCTTGGTCCCCTTCCCGATCACCGTCGGGCCCAGTGCGCCGCGATCGATCGTCACGTTCGCGCCGATCTCCACGTCATCCTGAATCACCACGTTCCCGATCTGCGGCACTTTTCGATGCGTGCCGCCGTCCTGGACATAACCGAATCCGTCGGAGCCGATCACGCTGCCCGCATGAATCCGCACGCGATGGCCGACCTCGGTGCGCGCGTAAAGCACGACGTTCGGAAACAGATGCACGTCCTCGCCTAAGACGCAATCGGCCCCCACATGATTGCCGCCGTGCAGCACGGTTCGCGCTCCGATGCGAGCCCGCTCACCGACCACGCAACCCGGTCCGACATGCGCCGTCGGATCCACCACCGCCGTGCCCGACACCACTGCGCTCGGATGAATTCCCGGCGGCAAGGAAGGTTCGGGAAAAAACAGCGACAGAATTTTGGCGAAGGCGACGCGGGCGTTGGGCACGCGAATCAACACCTTCGACGAGGTGAACGCGCTGTCCACGATGATCGCCGAAGCGCCGCTCTGTTCCGCGCGCCCGAAGTAATCCGCATTCTCGGCGAAAGTCAGGTCTCCCGGCTTCGCGTGATCCGCTGGGGCGAAATTGTTCAGCACGATGTCAGGGTTGCCGATGACTTCTCCACCTGTTTCCTGTGCAATGCGGGCGGCGGTAAACGGCATAATTTAGAATGGATAGAGTCGCATTCGCTCTGGAACCTTCTGAGCGTCAAATGTTTATAATCAATCCGCGATTTAATGACCCGGTGAGTCGCCGATTGACTTGAAAATCGAGCCTCACTATAAAGTCGGCGGTCGCTATTTCAATCCCAACTTCAATATGGCCAGGACTCTCCGCGTCGGGCTGATCGGGTACCGCTTCATGGGAAGAGCTCATTCGAACGCCTGGCGCCAGGCGCCCAGGTTTTTCCCGCTCAAGGCCCACATCGAAATGCACACCCTCTGCGGCCGCAACGCCGCCGCTGTCCAGGCAGTGCGCGCCCAGCTCGGCTGGCAGCACGTGTGCACCGATTGGCGCGAAGTCGTCGAATCGCCCCTCATCGACATCGTGGACATCGCCACGCCCACGAATTCACACGCGGAGATTGCGATCGCCGCCGCGCAGAACGGGAAACACGTGCTCTGCGAAAAGCCGATGGCCATGGATGTGAAGCAGGCGCAGGCGATGCTCGCCGCCGCGCAGAAGGCCAAAGTGGTGCACATGATCTGCCACAACTACCGGCGCGTCCCCGCCATCGCGCTTGCGCGCAGGATGATCAACGAAGGCGCCCTCGGCCGGCTGTTCCATTACCGCGCGCGCTACGCGCAGGATCGTCTCGTGGACCCGGAGTTCCCGCTCGACTGGCGCCTGCAAAAGGAAACCAGCGGCGGCGGCGTGCATTTCGACATCAACTCGCATCTGATCGACCTCGGTCGCTATCTCGCCGGCGAATTCAAAGAGGTCTGCGGGCTGACCCACGTTTTCATCCCCGAACGCCCTCTTCCGACCCCGCCGAAAGCCGACGCCGGCACGAAACCCGTTCGCAGGATGGGCAAGGTCACCGTCCCGGATTCGGCGCTCTTCATGGCACGCCTCGAAAACGGCGCGCTCGCGAATCTCGAAGTCACGCGATACGCCACCGGACGCAAGAACCACATCGAAATCGAACTCAACGGCAGCAAAGGCTCCTTGCTGTTCGATTTCGAGGACATGAACCGCCTGAAATATTACAACGCGGAAGATCCCAGGGACCGGCAGGGGTTCCGCGACATCCTCGTCACTGAACGCGACGGCATCCACCCGTATGTCGGCCACTGGTGGCCGCCCGGCCATCCGATCGGCTACGAACACACTTTCGTCCATGCCGTCGCCGACTTCGTGAATGCCTGCATCGATCGCAAGCCCGTGCATCCCACGTTCGAAGACGGCCTGAGGAATCAGCAGGTGCTCGAAGCTGTCCAGCGCTCCTCGAAGACCGGCAAGTGGGTGAAGCTGTAAGGGCTTTGCCGTTCCGGGCTGTTGAGTTTCTGCGTCGTTTCATGGATGCTCCACTCCATGCGTTCTTGGCTCATCCGCTCCTTTCAAACCGGCGCCGTCGCGATCCTCTTCGCCGTCGCATCTGAAGCGGCCGGCGCAGCCACCTATTACGTGGACGCGTCAACCGGCGACGACGCGTACAACGGGACTTCGCCGACGCTCGCGTGGAAAACCCTGGAACGGGTGAATCGGGAAGTGTTCCAGCCCGGCGATCGGATTCTCTTCAAGGCCGGAACGCGCTACACCGGCCAGTTGCGTCCGCAGGGATCCGGCGCCATCCAGGATGGCAGGACCAACGTGATCGCGATCGGGAAATACGGCGAGGGCGACCGCCCGCGAATAGACGGCGAAGGGTTGTATCTCGACACGTTGTTGCTGCGCAACGTGGAGTTCTGGGAAGTGCGGGACCTTGAAATCACGAACCTCGGCACCAACCGCGTCCCGTGGCGCACCGGCGTTCGCATCCAGTCCGACGGCTTCGGCAAGATGCGCCATATCCGGTTGAGCAACCTGTTTGTGCACGACGTAAACGGCGACTTGCGGAAGTCGCACGAGGGGTGCGGCATCTACTTCGAGAGCCGCGGCGCCAATCAATCGCATTTCGACGGGTTGATCATCGAGAACTGCCATGTGGTGCGCACCGACCGCAACGGCATCTGCCAGCGCACCTCCGGACGCGCCCGCAGTCTCGGGGTCATCATCCGCAGCAACCTGCTCGAGGACATCGGGGGCGACGGCATCAAGATCTGGGGCAGCAACGGCGCGCTGGTCGAATACAACGTCCTTCGCGGCGGCCGCATGCGTTGCGAGGATTACGCGGCCGGCATCTGGCCGTTTGCCAGCGACGACACGGTGATTCAGTTCAACGAAGTCTCCGGGATGAAAGGCACAAAGGACGGCCAGGGATTTGATTCCGACTACCAGAGCCGGCGCACGATCATCCAGTACAACTACAGCCACGACAACGAAGGCGGCTTCATTCTCATTTGCGCGCCCGGGAATTCCTACAACGAAGACACGATCATTCGTTACAACATCAGCCAGAACGACGGGTTGAACAGCGCCCGGGTGTTTCACTTCGGCGGCGGCGCCAGGAACACGCAGGTTTACAACAACACGATCTACGTCGGCCCCGGACAGGATCTCCCGCTGATCCTGTGCACCGAATGGGATCGCGGCAACGCGAGCAATACCCGTTTCTTCAACAACCTCTTCTACGTGGACGGCCGCGTGCGATACGACTGGGGAAAAAGCACGAACACGATATTTGAAGCGAATGTGTTTTACGGAACGCACGTGAACCGGCCCGACGATCCGCTCGGGACGACGAACCGCCCGCCGCTGGTCCATCCGGGCGGCGCCGGCAATGGTTTTGAATCACTGATCGCCTACAAGGCGCGCCCCGGAACGGAGTTGCCGCTCGGTCGCATCGTCCCGAACAACGGCGGGCGCGACATCCTTGGCAATCCAGTCCCCACCAACGCCCCGCCTCGCGTCGGGGCGATACAGTGACGCAGGCGGATTACCTGCAAAACCCGAGCGGGAAGGAGCTGTCGGCCGTTGCTGCGACTCGCAGAGTCGCGCTCCGGATTGCCTGCACTCAACGCCGCCGCCGGGCGGGGCCGAAGTAGTAGCCGCCCAGGACGCGCACCGCCTGAACGCGCCCGGCCGCAGCGGGCTGGCCGGGCTTGTCCTGGTCGAACAGCGCGGTATAGCGGTAGTTGAAGTTTTCCAGTTTCACGCGCTCGATCCTGCGGCCGATGAACCGTTCGATCGCCGCCACGTGCTTCACATCCTCGGCCACCATCAGCGTGAACGCATCGCCCCTCGCCTCCGCCCGGCCCGTGCGGCCGATGCGATGGATGTAGTCCTCCGGGTGATGCGGCACGTCGTAGTTGATCACATGGCTGACGTCCGCGATGTCGAGTCCGCGCGCGGCGATGTCGGTGGCGACGAGCAGTTCGTAGCGGCCTTCGCGGAAGCCGCGCAACGCCTGCTCGCGCTCGCGCTGGGTGCGGTTGGAATGCAGCACGGCCACCGAATGGTTGTTGCGCTTGAGCAGTTGCGCAATGCGATCCGCGCCGTGCTTGGTGCGGCAGAAAACAATCACCGAATCGTAGTTCACGCGCTCCAACAGCGCCAGCAGCAGATCGGTCTTCTGCGATTCCGCGACGGGATAAATGACATGCCTGACGGTTTCGGCCGGGGAACGGCGCGCGCCGATCTCGACCGTCTGCGGGTGGCGCATGGCCCATTGGATGAGCGTCTCGATCTCGGGCGGAATGGTTGCCGAGAACAGCATGGTCTGGCGCTCGCGCGGCGTTTTCTGAATGATCCGGCGCACGTCCGGGAGGAATCCCATGTCGAGCATGCGATCGGCTTCGTCCAGAACCAGATGGCGGACATGGTTCAGCCGGCACGTCCCGCGTTCGAGATGGTCGAGGAGGCGCCCGGGAGTGGCGACGATGATATCGACGCCCTCCTGAAGCGAATCGATCTGCCGGCCGTAGCCCACGCCGCCGAAGAGGACGGCGGTGCGGATGTTGGTGAAGCGGGCGAAATCGCGGATGGCGGTTTCGACCTGGGCGGCGAGCTCGCGGGTGGGCTCGAGGACGAGCACGCGGGCCGCGGGCTCGTGACGGACGAGTTTGGTGAGCAACGGCAGCGCGAAGGCGGCGGTCTTTCCGGTGCCGGTCTGGGCGCTGCCGATCACGTCCTTGCCCTCCATGATCAGCGGGATAGCGCGGAGCTGGATGGGCGTGGGATCGACATAACCCATGGCGCGAACGCCTTCGAGCACGGGTTCAGACAAACCTAACTTCGTAAACGGCATGGCTTGAATCTGCGGTGCGGGCCTCGAAAAGTCCAAGTAGAAATGCAGCCAAAAAGAAACCTCCCGCCCGCGGGAGCGGGACGGGAGGGATGAAGCGTAGCAACCGGCTTACTTCTGCTGCTGCTGCTGTTGTTCCTCCTGCTGCCGGGCTTCGTCGGCGGCGTCGAAGGCATGTTGCAGCGCGACAAGGTCTTCGCCGGGTTTGAGCGCGTCGAGCACGGCCTGCTCGGCCTTGAGCTGTTCGGGCGAGTAGTTGGCGGCCTTGATCGAAAGGCCGATGCGCCGGTCCGCGCGGTCGATCTTGATGACGCGCGCCGTGACTTCCTGGCCGACCTTGAGCACGTTCTTGATCTTGTCCACGCGCTCCTCGCTGATCTGCGAGATGTGCACCAGGCCGTCGATATCGTGCTGGAGGCCGACAAACGCGCCGAAGCTGGCGAGCTTGGTGACCTGGCCCGTGACGAGGTCGCCGACCTTGTAGAGCTGGTCGATGTTCTCCCACGGGTCCTGGGTCAGTTGCTTGATGCCGACGGCGATGCGCTGGTTGGCCTTGTCCACTTCGAGCACGACGGCTTCGACCTCGTCGCCCTTCTTCAGGACTTCCGAAGGGTGATTGATCTTCCGCGTCCACGAGATGTCGGAGACGTGGATCATGCCGTCGAGACCTTCCTCGAGTTCGATGAAGGCGCCGTAGCTGGTGAGGTTGCGGATCTTGCCCTTGACCTTTGTTCCGGGCGGATACTTCTCCTCGGCATGATCCCACGGGTTGCTCTCGAGCTGGCGCACGCCAAGGGAGATTTTTTGTTCTTCGCGATTGATGCCGAGCACCACGGCCTCGATCTCCTGGTCCTGCTTGAGGACGTCGGAGGGCTTGGCAATGCGCTTGGTCCAGGAGAGTTCGGTGACGTGGACGAGGCCTTCGACACCGGGCTCGAGTTCCACGAACGCGCCGTAGGGCACGAGGTTGACCACGCGGCCTTTGACCCGCGCGCCGATGGGATACTTGGTTTCGATGTTGTCCCACGGATTGGCCATCTTCTGCTTGAGGCCGAGGCTGACGCGCTCCTTCTCGCGATTGATGTCGAGAACGACGACGTCGATGTCCTGTCCGACCTTAAGCATTTCGGACGGATGGCCGATGCGGCCCCAGCTCATGTCGGTGATATGGAGCAGGCCGTCGATGCCGTTGAGGTCGATGAACGCGCCGAAGTCGGTGATGTTCTTGACGGTGCCCTTGCGGATGTCGCCCGGGGTCATCTCCGCGAGGAGCTTCTGGCGCCGCTCCATGCGTTCCTGTTCGATGAGTTCGCGGCGCGAGAGGACGATGTTCTGGCGTTCCTGGTTGATCTTGACGACCTTGAACTCGTAGGTGTTGCCGACGTACTGCTGGAGGTTCTTCGGCGTGGTGATGTCGATCTGGGAGGCGGGCAGGAAGGCTTCGACGCCGATGTTGACGAGGAGGCCGCCTTTGACGACCGCTTTGACTTTGCCGCTGATGGTGCCGCCCTCGTTGCAAATGGTGAGGATGCGTTCCCAGTTCTTCTTGAATTCAGCCTTCTCGCGCGAGAGGACGACCATGCCTTCGCGGTCTTCGAGCTTTTCGATCAGGACATCGATTTCGTCGCCGACCTTGACGGTCTTGATGTCGTCGAACTCGGAGGCGGGGATGACGCCTTCGCTTTTGTAGCCGATATCGACGAGGACTTCCTTGGGACGGACTTCGATGATGGTGCCTTTGACGATTTCGCCTGCGGCAAAGCGCATATTGCTTTGCTTCAGGGCTTCTTCCATTGTGAGCATACTTTGAGGGAGTCGGGACGAGAGACGGGCCTGGTCAGCCGTTGGTCTGCCGGGCTCCGTTGCCTAACGGACCAAACGTTGCGAGTGGGCAACGGAGGTTGAGGGTCAGGTTCTGCGTTAACTTCACTTTTCTCAGCCTTTGCGAACATTCCGCACCCGCGGAGTTCAGGCGCGTAGAAGATAGGCGCCCGGCTCGTTGAAGCAAGGGGAAAATCCGCCCCATCGAAAATTGGGGGTCGAACCGGACCCGGGGGGCTCGACGAGCCGCCGCAATGGCCCGCAGCCCGCTCCAGGGATCTCAGGACATTTCCGCCTCCCGGGGCCTGCGCGCACGCTGGTGGGGTCCTTGACCCATGGTCCGGAGGGCGGGAGCAGCCACGGATTGTCCAGGCTTGTGAAGGGCGCATTTCATTTTTTGAGCAGCCAGCAGGACGGGGGTTTGATAGAAGAGGGGCATGAGTAACTGCTGCATTCAATCGGTTCCTCCCGACAGCAGTTTAAAGGCGTTTGGACAACCTTTGTTGGATTGGCAGAAACGCCTTATCGCCGGCCTTGACCGGAGTGTGGATGACCCGGGCCAGACGCTGGGGCACATCGAAGAAGAGATCGCACGCAAGACGCGTGATTTGGAGCGCACCGTCGCACAAGAGGTTGCACAGAAGAAGGCTGACACGGCACCACCGATTTGTCCTGTGTGCAAGGGCAGATTGAGCCGGCTGACGCATGGGCACAAACGCACGATTCAAACACGTTTTGGCGAGATCACCATCCAGCGAAGCCGGGGTTGGTGTCGCAAGTGCAAGCAGTGGCGCTATCCTGCGGATGATCTGCTGGGCGTTGCCGATGGAGGAAGTTCCTCTCCTTCTGTGCAGGAAATGGCAGCACTGGTGGGCAGCAAGATGCCAATAGCAGAAGCCAGTGCCGTGATTGAGCGGCTGACCGGGGTAACATTGCCTCAATCCACGTTGCATCGGGAAGCTGCCCGGCAGGGCAAACGAGCACAGGAGTTGCGCGATCAACTTGATGCCGAGATGAAGACCGCATTGGGGGCGGCGCAGGAGATCCATGTGAGCGATGAGACCAAGCCCTTTACCCTGGTTATTGAGCTGGATGCCTGGAACATCCGGGAGCGGGATGACTGGGGTTTGACAGCGCAAAAGATACGGGCTGGACAGAAGCCGGAACGATGGCACTGGGTCTATGCGGCTACCTGTTTTCGGTTGGATGACCGGATCACCAAGGGTGAGCGGGCGGTCATCTGCAGCCGGGCAACGGTGATGACGCGGATGGGCATTGATGCATTGAAAACGCAGCTGTGGGCTGAAGCGATGCGACACGGGTTGGGGCGGGCGGCTCGGGTGTTGGTGATAGCCGACGGTGCGGTATGGATTTGGAACCTTGTTGAAGACCGTTTTGAGCGCGCAGTGCAGCGTTTAGATCTCTTTCATGCCAAGGAACACCTCTGGGCGGTGGCGCAAACGCTCTATCCGGAGGAGCCCGAAAAGGCACAGGCATGGGTCAAGCCACTGTTGCGCGATTTGGAGCGCGACCGGGCAGAGGCGGTTATTTCGACTCTGGAAGAGCAGTTGGCGCATCTGAGGGGCAGCAGCCGGGAAGCTGTGAAGAGAGAGATCAATTATTTCGGATCCAACCTGCATCGAATGCGCTACCGGGATGGTGGCAAACGTGGCGAGCCGCTGGGCAGCGGTGCCATCGAATCGACATGTCGACAATACCAGTGTCGGTTCAAGAGACCGGGGCAATTTTGGACGCGAGAGGGCGATGAAGCGTTGATATGTCTGGAAACATTCTGGCGCAACCGACGATGGCCGGTGCTTTTTCCTCATTCGGCGCCCACCGACCTGTCCAAAAATTGAAATGCGCCCGCTTGTGAAAAATATCACAAATTC
>DGDZ01000034.1:4543-121228 GCA_002385705.1 Verrucomicrobia subdivision 3 bacterium UBA3939 | reverse complement strand
CTAAATTTTGGGGTCCATTTCACAGCGCTCTGGCCAGAAAGTCTCTGGCGTTGACGGCATGCGGATTCAGCCGCAACAAACGGGGATTCCACGCAAGTCGGAAGTGGAATACGCGCGAGTCAATCTCCGGCATGCGCACGCGGAAAAATGAATTCGCCTCTGTCGGTGAACTCAGGAAGTCCGGCAAAACGACGGCCAGTTGCTGTTCATTCAACGCGGCGAGCGCTTGCAGGAAATTGTCGCACACGAAGCGAGTGTCGTGGTCGATGAACAGATCCGCGCCGCAATCGGCAAGTTCCTTCGCCGCCAGCCCCAGCGGCAATCGCCGTTCTTTGAATGCCAGCGCGGCGCTCTTTTCAGTCTTGTGCAACGTGCGCGGCACCCATAGCGCCAGCTTCCACCTGCCCAGTTCCTTCAATTGCAGTGGACGACTGACTGCCGCGCGCGTCGTCACCCCGAAATCGAGCGTCAGGTCGTGCAGGCGCCGCTCAATTTCGTCGTCGCCGACCACCTCGACGACGTAGCGCGTGTTGCCCCGGACCACTCCGGCGCTGGACACGATCGGCAGCAGGAACTGTTGGATGAAGGTCGCGCTTGCTCCGATTCGAAACGTCTGCTCCTCCGCCAGGCAACCGCGCTGGAAGTTGGACAGGCCGAGCAGGAAGAACCGCGAGATGCGGGCCAGTTCCTTCCCATTCGCGGTGAGCCGGATCCCCTTCCCGTGCCGCTCCACCAGTTTGATCCGGAAGAAATCCTCCAGTTCCTTGATCTGCCGGCTGTATTGGCTCTGCTTTACCGGGTCGCCGCCGGCCGCCTTAACGATGCTACCGGCGGCGCCGACTGCCAGCAGCGCTTTCAGGCGGTCCAGCGAAAGGCCGCTCTCCGCAAAGAGCTTCGAGAACATGACTGGCCGGTACAGTAGGTTTCGCAAATCCAACTATCAAGCTCGCGGGCGGACGCCTACTGTCGGCACATGAATGATTTGCTCTCCGAGAAAGACGCTCGAGCCCTGGCAGAAATTCTGGCCGATCAACTCGATGTTGGCGGCGAGCAATTGACCGAGGAAGCCCGGTTGATGGAAGATCTTGGAGCCGACTCGCTCACACTGATTGAAATCACAATGGCGATTGAAGAGCGCTTCGACATCTCGGTCCCTGACGAACGCTGGGAACGGGTGCGAACGGTGCGAGACGTGTTCGAGGCGCTGGCCGAACTGCTGAAGCAGCGGCGTGGTTGAAACCAAACAGAACAGCAAAGGCGGTTTTACCACAGAGGCACAGAGGTACAGAGAACGGCCAACGGCGCTCAACCATTAAGACGAAACGGCGTTTGCCTCACGCGAAGGCGCGAAGGCGCGAAGGCACGGCTACATCTTTGTTAACCGCAGAGAACGCAAAGAGCGCAAAGATTACGGCGCACGGCAACGTCAACACCGTGACGCGAATTGCGCGAATTGCCGCGAATTCTGATTCAGCGTTTCAACCGATGCCTTTCCTTGAATGTTCGGCGTTGAATGTTGAGTGTTGAATGTTCGCGCCTTCAGGCGGTGCTGTTGCATACAATCCTGCGGTCTCATGCCTTGCACTATTAAGTGTCCGGGAACCATTCTACATGCAAATCGCCGGTTCTTCCCAAATACACGACACGTCTGCCGCGCAAGAACGCAAAGTAGCCCTGAACGCCAGCTTCCATCGCGCGCCGGGAAAAATCCCGGTAATGCTGCCCGTGTTCCTGGCTGTCCGCGATCGCCGCTTTCAGGCCCGTCACCGAGAGGACCGCAGCCACACGCGGCAGGTCCCTGAACTTGATCGGCAGCGTTGCCGCTTCACCGTACGGCCGGTAACAGGTCTTGCGGAGTGTCATATAGTCGACGTGATAGTATTCCACGCCGGCAGCCATCAGTTTGCCGATGGCTTCCGGAAACGTCATGTTCCCGCTCTGGGTTTCGTGCGCTACTTCTGTGATGATTTCAGTATTCATGAATGTCTTTCGTTTTCACCCTGCAGGGCTGCCATCGTTTGGACATCCACGAAATTGTGCTGTGACGATTCCAACAAACAATTTCAGCCCTGGGCGAAGCCGGACTGCAGAACGATCTCGCGCAATCGGTTTGTCAAATCGGGTCCCGCAAGGAACGGCTGCCTTCGATAGAGTTCAGCGTGCTTTCGGTCGAGGTCCTGCAGTTCTTCCAATCGGTCTGGAGCCAGATCCCTGATTGAGGCGACCCGATCCTTCGAGAACTGGCGATTGTTTGGGTCGAGCCAACCCTTGCGCATGAACCCGGCCGCCTTGCGCGCGCATCGGCATGGATTGGACGGATTGACCAGGCCGCATTTGTTGTTCATGAACTGATAAAGATCGCGCCGGGCCCGGAACAACAACTGCCGGAAACTCGCAGAAGAAACTTCCATGGTCTCTGCCCCGGCCTCACTGGTCTCGCCGAAGATCTCACCCAGGATGAAGGCCAGACGTTGCCGCCGATCGAGGCACATCAGCATCGCGGTGATACAGCCCAATTTCGCTTCTTCGACGAACAGGGCGGTTTCGACAGGTAACGTTTTTGGATCGGGCAGATCCTGGTCGGGCACGTTGTCGAGCGAGGCGGCCATATCGGCAAAGGTAATGGCCTTTTGCTCCATCTCCGATTTACGGACGTTCAGGAGGTGATTGATCGCAACGCGGTACAACCAGGTGCGGAAGGCGCTCTTGCCCGAGAACGTGTTCAGGCGCGTCACGGCTTTGATCAGGATTTCCTGGGTCGCGTCTTCAGCCACTTCGCGGCGCCAGCACATGCGCAGCGCGAGGTTAAACACCCACGATTGGTGTCTTCGCACCAGCGCATCCAGCTCGTCCATACCGCCGGCAATGGCCCTCGCCACCAGGTCATCGTCAGACTGAGAGTCAATCATGGTCTAAGTGCTTTGACTGGTTTCGGACGGGGTTGTGACAGGTCGCTGGATGCCGTCGCGAATGGATCTCCCGCTGACTGGCAGGGATGGTTCGCGTTCCCAGTCGCGGGATGCGAGCAGGCGCACGATGCTCCGAAGCGAGCGATAGTTCTCAACGGCAGGGGTGTGACGCACGAGCGGAAAGTATTCAGTGCGGAATGCTTCCGCAATCGCAACACAACGAAATCTGAAAGAATTCCGAAGCCCGAAATCCGAATTGGCTATTGCGCGTAGCACGTAGTGCCAGGCGTCCCCGCCGCCAATTGATCTGACCATCAACTATCAACTATCCGCTCTCAACTCATGCCACACCACAGCCTTCGCCAGGGCTGCGGCCTGGCAAGCGACGTTAACCACGAAAGGCACGAAGCCACACGAAAAGGCACTTGCCTCACGCGAAGCCGCGAAGCCGCGAAGAAGTTTGGATTCCACGCGGCCCCATGCGCGACGCTCCGCAGCGTCATTCCGCCTGCCCGGAGCGCGACTGTGTCCCGCCAGAGCGGGACCAGTCGCAGCGTGTCGACGAAGTCTGCAACTCCGGGTTCAGCAAACGCGCGGGCGCACCACCATTGATCCTGTTGAATATCCGCGCATTGGAAGACGCGATTGCCTTGAAATCCCTGACTGCTTTGAGCCATCGGCCGTTGCTGCGACTCGCAGAGTCGCGCTCCGGACCGCGGGTCTGCGACCCGCAGCAGCGTGCGGCAGCATGCGAGCGCAGGATTACGCGGGCAACGATGCGCGACACTACCGCCCGGCATTGTTGATTGAACACTCCATGAAGGCTCATGTTGAAGGTAACCGCATTGCACACGGAGGATCACTCGCTGATCCCAGAGCGCCGGTGGGAGTGGCGTGGTATCCCGTTCGGAGTCAGGGTTCTGCCGTCGGCACGGGTGCATCCGCTGTGTCCGCGCCGGCATCGAGAGGGTGACGCGTATCAGAGGTCGTTCGAGGGAATGATGTTTTGACCGACGACTCGAGCCCGGTTCGGCCGCAGACGTTGTAATAGGCGGCGAGCCAGTCGTTCATCGCATTCCAGAAACGGCGCAGCTTCGCAAACGGCTTCCGTCGCGCGCGGGCCGGTGATTCGGAAGAGGTCGCGCCGGCGCTGTCCGGCCGCGTGGATGCGGGTGTCTTCCGGCGTTGATCGCGTTGTTGCCGCAACTGGCGGAGCAGGATGGATTGGACGGTGTTGAGTCTCACGCGGCAAGCTTGCGCGCCGGCCGCACAGCGGCCAGACACAGACCGGAAGGTTTCGAGCTTGAACAGAATCTTCCCGACGGCATCTGTTCAAGGTCTCCTTTCAGCCATCTGTATCTGTTCATCCGACACGGGATCGCGTAGGTTGCGGGCGTGAGTTCTCCGAAAACCAACGGCAGAGAGCCGGTTTATCTCAAGCTGGCGAACGCGCTGGAAGGCATGATCGCCAATCGGTCGTTGCGACCGGGCGAGCGGGTGCCTTCCGTGCGGCAGTTCAGCCGGCAGCAGAACGTCAGCGTGCCGACGGCGTTGCAGGCGTATGCAACACTCGAAACCCGCGGTCTGATTGAGGCGCGGCCGAAGTCGGGATTCTATGTCCGGGCGCGGCTCTCTGATCTGATTCGCGAGCCGCGCATGACGTTCCCGGCGACGCCAAGGAGCATCCAGTTAGGCGTCGACGATCCCGTGGCCTCGCTGCTGGCGGATCATGCGGACAAAAGACTGGTGCCGCTGGGCGCGGCCCTGCCGAGCGCCGAGCTGCTGCCCGGAGTCAGGCTTGCGCGAATTGTGGCGGCCATTGGCCGGCGGCTCGGTGCGGAGAGCGTCGGCTACGACGTCAGCCCCGGGCATGAAAGCTTGCGGCGGGAACTGTCGCGGCGGTCGCTCGACTGGGGCTGCGCGCTGCATGCCGATGATTTCATTGTGACCGTCGGAGCGACGGAAGCCGTTTCACTCGCGCTGCGGGCCGTTTGCAAGCCGGGCGACACGGTCGCCGTGGAATCGCCCACTTACTTCGGCCTGGCGAGCATGCTGCGTGAGCTGCAGTTGAAGGCGCTGCCCATTCCGGTGCATTCGGCCACGGGGATGGACCTGGACGTGATGGAACGGGCGTTGCGCAAGACCCGCGTCGCCGCGTGCGTGGTCATTGCCAATTTCCATAATCCAATCGGCTTCGTCATGCCCGACGAAAACAAGCGTCGCCTGGTGGAGCTGTGCGCCCGTCGGGACATTCCGCTCATCGAGGATGACACCTACGCGGATCTGCAGCATGAAGGCCCGCGTCCGCGGTCGTTGAAAGCATTTGGCGACGCCGATTCCATCGTGCTCTGCGGTTCGTATTCCAAGAAGCTCGCGCCGGGATTTCGAGTCGGTTACATCGCCGCGGGGCGGTGGCAGCCGCGCGTGAAAGCGTTGAAACAGGCGAGCACGTTGAGCGGCGCGCTGTTGCCCGCGCTGGCCGTCGCGGAATTTCTGAAGAACGGCGGATACGATCGCTACCTGCGCGCGATCCGGCAGGCGTATCGCCAGCAGGTGGACAAGATGCGCGAAGCGGTGGTGGAGAGTTTTCCGCCCGGGATAGGCCTGTCGCGTCCGAAGGGCGGGTTTCTGCTCTGGTGTGAACTGCCGTCCAACGTGGACGCGATTCAGCTGGCGCAGCAGGCGCGCGCGGCCGGCATCAGCATCGCGCCCGGTCCGATGTTTTCGCCGGTGGGCGAGTTTACCAACTTCATTCGCATCAATTGTGGCTATCCGTGGAGCCCGCAGATCGAGCGCGCAGTCGGCGTGCTGGGGCACCTGGTTGCGCGGATGGCGGGCAGGAACAACGAGCGCGCAAAGCGGCGCAATTCAGAACCAACTATGTCATGAAAACGTTTCAAGGGTATACATTGATTCGGCCGGAGGATTTGCACTGGCGGCCTTCAAATCTCATGCGCATTCCAAACGCGGACTATCTGGAGCGCACGGGCAGCGAGAACATCGGTGCGCGACTTTGGCGCTTGCCGCCGAAAAGCGCGAGCACACTGCACAAACATCCGCGTTCGGAGGAGTTTTATTTCGTGCTGGAAGGCACAGGCCGGATGCGTGTGGGCGGCGAGACGTTGACGGTACCGCGCTACGGCGCCGTGCTGGTCGGGCCGGATCAATTGCGCCAGGTGTTCAACGACACGGATGAGGAAGTGTTGTGGCTGATCATCGGCGCGCCGGAAGAACTCGAGTTTCTGAAAGGGTCGAAGTCCACGGGCGTGGATCTTTCGCTGATCTATCCGACGGATCCGAAGCAATTGCCCAAAGAACTGGAAGGCGTGACCTGGCCGCCGGAGTCGTGAGGCGCACTGCCGTGCGCTCGGGGGCGCGACCTTCAGGTCGCTTCGCGGGCGAGAGCAAGGGGATGGTGGAACTGAGATGAGACGTCAGGCAGCAGTCGCGCCTTGAAGCGACATGACTGCGGCGCTCTGGTGCGCTCCGCATCGTTTCGAGTTGTGCTGAACAGGCACGGTGAGGCTGGAATCGGACGTTCTTGTGCCGGCGCACCGTGAAGCGGCGTGAACGCCGCGCCCCCGAGAGCGGAGCGCGACTGTGTCCCGCCGTTGCGGGACCCAGCCGCGCTCCGAAGTGCCTGGCGGCGGGGACCCCTCCCCCGCAAAACAGCGCGGCTCTTTTGTAGCCCTTTCATGCGACATGACCGCGTGGGCGCTTCTTTTAAGACTGCCAGCCACGGCGAATGTTCATGCGATCACCGGTCGCTTTGTGCGATCCGGGCGAGACGCAGGCGCCGGATCAGGCAATCATGAAAAGAGCATATCGGGTCATCAGCCTTCTCACGCTTTCGCTCTCGGCTTCGGCGGCACAACCGGTCTTTCTGGCAAACCCGATGCAGGGAACGGATTCGACGTTCGAGTTCTCGCACGGCAACACATATCCGGCCATCGCGCTGCCCTTTCCGATGAATGTGTGGGCGCCATACACGCAGCCGGCCCGCGATTCGTTCTACTATCAGTATCGCCAGAACCGGATCCGCGGCATCCGCCAGACACATCAGCCGAGCCCGTGGATCGCCGATTACGCGAACTTCTCACTCATGCCGGTGTCGGGCCGGCTGGCGGTCACCGAGGACGATCGCGCGTCGGTGTTTCGGCACGACACCGAGTCGGCGCGGCCGAGCTATTACCGGGTTCGACTGGACACGTGGAAGGCGGTTGTGGAAGTCACGCCGACGGAACGGGCGGCGCGGTTCCGGTTCACGTTCGAAGAAGGCGGCGACGCGTATGTGGTGCTCGACGCGTTCGACAACGGTTCCTCGGTGGAGATCGTTCCCGGACAGAACAAGGTTCTGGGTGTGTGCCGGAACAACCACGGCGGTGTGCCCGACAATTTCGCGAATCACTTCGTCGTGGTGTTTGATCGTCCGTTTGTTGCCTATGGCACCTGGACGCCCGAGACCGTGCGGACGAACGACACGAAACGGGCTGACAAACACGTCGGAGCGTGGTTCAGGTTCCAACTGCGCCCCGGTGAAGCGGTGAACTGCAAGGTCGCGTCGTCCTACATCAGTCCCGCGCAGGCGCAGCGCAACCTGGATCGCGAGATCGGCAACGCGGATTTCGACACGGTGCTGCGGCGGGCTGACGCACGGTGGAACGAAGTGCTCGGGCGGATCCGGGTCGAAGGCGGGACCGAAGAACAGCAGCGGACGTTCTACACCGCGTTGTATCGGAGCCTGATCTTTCCGCATCGCTTTCACGAATACGACGAGAATGGAAAAGCTGTTTATTTCAGTCCGTACGATGGCAAGGTGCACGAAGGGCATCTCTACACGGACACCGGGTTCTGGGACACGTTCCGCGCGTCGCATCCGCTTTACAATCTGTTGTTCCCCGAGCTGAGCGCCGAGATGATGCGAGGGCTGCTGGCGGCGTACGATCAGAGCGGCTGGCTGCCGTCGTGGTCGAGCCCGGGCCATCGCGATTGCATGATCGGGAACCACGCCTTCTCGCTGCTGGCGGACGCGTGGGTGAAAGGCATTACCAACTTCGACGCCGGCAAAGCCGTGGAGGCGATGGTGCACGACGCCAACACGCAGGCGCCGGACCATTGCCGATCAATCGGGCGCGACGGTGCGGAATTCTACAAGAAGATCGGTTACGCGCCGTATCCCGAGGTGCGCGAAGCGACGGCCAAGACGCTCGAGTATGCGTATGACGATTTCTGCGCGGCGGTGCTGGCGCGCGCCATCGGGCGGGACAAGGAAGCGGCGGCATTCGCGAGAAGGGCGATGAATTACACGAATGTGTTCGATCGCGAATCGGGCTTCGTGCGCGGGCGGAAGTCCGACGGGACGTGGTGCGAGAACTTTGATCCGACCGAATGGGGCGGGCCGTTCACGGAAGGCAATTCGTGGCACTGGACCTGGAGCGTGTTTCACGATGTGCCTGGCCTGGTGCGATTGCTGGGCGGTGATGAAGCGTTCGGAAGGAAGCTCGACGGAGTGTTCTACACGCCGCCCGACGTGAACGTGGGAACGTATGGGCGGATGATCCATGAAATGACCGAGATGGTGGCGTTGAACATGGGCCAGTACGCGCACGGCAATCAACCCATCCAGCACGCCATTTATCTCTACAACTACGTGGGGCAACCGTGGAAAACCCAGTCGCGCGTGCGGCAGGTGATGACGCTGCTGTATCAGCCGACGCCCGACGGCTGGTGCGGCGACGAAGACACCGGCCAGATGTCGTCGTGGTACGTGTTCAGTGCGCTGGGCTTTTATCCGGTGTGCCCGGGCACGCCCGAATACGTGATCGGCAGCCCGTTGTTCGATCGCGCGACCATCGCGCTGCCGAACGGCAGGGAGTTTGTGATCGTGGCTTCGCAGAACGGACCGCAGCGGCCGTACATTCGGGGCGCGACGTTGAACGGACAGCCGTTCAACAAGACATACCTGACGCATCAGGAGATCCTGAACGGAGGGGAGCTCGTGTTTGAAATGACCTCCGCGCCTTCAAAATGGGGCACAGCGCCCGAAAGCCGTCCTGGATCGGCCATGTCGGCACTCAGCCTGATGTCATCGCAGACCGGCAAACCCCAATAGACCTCAGCCCCCGACCTATGGCTACGCTCGCTACGACGGCAACGGCAAAGGCCGCGGAAACCAACCCGACCTATCGCGGCGCATTCGCGATCATGACCTCACTGTTCTTCATGTGGGGGTTCATGACCGTGTTCAACGACATTCTCATCCCGCGATTCAAGGAGGCGTTCACGCTGAATTACTTTCAGGCGATGCTCGTCCAGTTCGCGTTCTTTGGCGCGTACTTTGTCGGCTCGCTGTTGTACTTCGTCATTTCGGCGACGACGGGCGATCCCATTGCACGGCTCGGTTACAAGAACGGCGTCGTGATCGGGCTGTTGATCTCCGCCACAGGCAGCGCGCTGTTCTGGCCGGCGGCGGGCGCCGAGTCGTATCCGATGTTTCTCGCGGCGCTGTTCATTGTAGGGCTCGGGTTCGCCATGCTGCAGATCGCCGCGAATCCGTATGTCACAATTCTGGGACCGGAGCGGACGGCGTCCAGCCGGCTCAACCTCGCGCAGGGTTTCAATTCGATCGGCACGACCATCGGACCGCTGATTGGCGGATGGCTCATCTTCCAGTATTTCGCGCGGAGCGACGCGCACGGAGCGGCTTCAGTCAAGGTTCCTTACCTTGCCTTCTGCATTGTGTTCCTCGTGCTGGCGGCAGTTTTCTTTTTCATTCGCCTGCCACACGTGGGCGAGGGGCGGATCGAGCGGGGCGCAGGCGCGTTGAAATATCCGCACGTGGTGCTCGGGATCGTGGCGATCTTCATGTATGTGGGAGGCGAGGTGGCCGTGGGCAGCGCGATCATCAATTTCCTCGGTGAACCGGGCGTGGCGGGGTTGTCCGAGGTGGAAGCCAGCAAATACGTGTCGCTCTACTGGGGCGGGTTGATGATCGGCCGCTTTATGGGCGCAGTGGAACTGAGCGAAATGAAGAAGGCGACCAAGCAGATCGCGCTGATCGTGATTCCGCTGCTGGCCTATCTGTTGTTGTGGATCGCGCAGAGCGCGCCGCTGGACGCGATGCGCGGCGGGGCGGAAGGCTCGGTCTGGACGCTGTGGCGCGAGCGGTTCGTTCAGAACTGGACGGTGTTCCGGAACTATCTGCCGTTTGTGGGATTGTGCTGGCTGGCGTTTCAGTTCGGCAAAGCGCTGGCCGGGCGCACGCTGATGATCTTTTCGGGCACGGTCGTGCTGTTGTTGTTGACCGCGATTGTGACCGGCGGCACGACGGCGATGTGGTGCGTGGTGGCGGTGGGGTTGTTCTCGTCGATCGGCTGGTCGAACACGTTCTCGCTCGCGATCGAAGGTGTTGGGATTTACAAGAGCCAGGCGTCGTCGCTGCTCGTGATGGCGATCCTGGGCGGAGCGGTTCTGCCGCCGTTGCAGGGGCTGATCGCCGACGTGGCGGGCAGCCTTCAGATTTCGTTCATCGTGCCGCTGATTGCGTATGCCTATGTCGCTTTCTACGGCGCCAAAGGCCATCGCATCGGCCGGACGGACCTCTGAACAACGATGGGCGCCCTGGAGTCTGACAAGCGCATCGTTCTGACGCTCGACGCCGGCGGAACGAACTTCCGGTTCTGCGCCATGCGCGGGCTGCAGCCGGTGACGCCCACGACGGCGCTGCCGTCCTGCGCGGACGATCTCGATCGTTGTCTGAACAACATCATCGAGGGATTCGAGCGCGTTCGCCGCCAATGCGCGCGTCCGCCGGTAGCGATCAGTTTCGCGTTTCCCGGTCCGGCGGACTACGAGGACGGCATTATAGGCGATCTGCCGAACCTGCCGGCGTTTCGGGGCGGTGTGGCCCTCGGGCCGCTTCTGGAGGAGCGCTTCGGCATCCCGGTGTTCATCAACAACGACGGCGACCTGTTCACGTATGGCGAGGCGATGGCCGGTTTCCTTCCGTATGTGAACGGGCTCCTGGCGGCGGCAGGCAATCCAAAGCGATATCACAATCTGTTAGGTGTGACATTGGGAACCGGGCTCGGCGGCGGCATTGTGCGGAATGGAGAACTGTTCCGCGGCGACAACTCTGCGGCGGGGGAGATGTGGCTGCTTCGAAACAAGCTCGATCCGCTGAGGAACGCGGAGGAAGGCGCCAGCATTCGCGCGGTCCGGCGCGTGTATGCGGAGCGGGCGGGCATGGCGCTCGACGACGCGCCGGAGCCGAAAGAGATCTTCGCGATCGGGATGGGCAAACGACGCGGCCATCGCGCCGCTGCGCGCGAAGCGTTCCGGCGTTTGGGCGAAGTGGCGGGCGACGCCATGGCGAACGCGCTCACGCTCGTGGACGGACTGGCCGTTATCGGCGGCGGCATTTCGGGCGCGGCGCCATTGTTCCTTCCCGCGCTCGTCGATGAATTGAACGGAACCTACATCGGACCGGATGGGCGCCCGTTTCGGAGACTGATTCCCACGGCGTTCAATCTCGAAGACCCGAGGGAGCGGCGGAGGTTTGTTGGCGGGAAAGTCCGGAAAGTGCGCGTGCCCGGAACGCGCCGGACGGTGCGATACGATGCCGACCGGCGCATCGGGGTCGGGTTGTCGCGTCTGGGCACGAGCCGGGCGATAGCAATCGGCGCCTATGCCTTTGCGTTGAAAGCGCTGGACCAAAACACGCGGTCATCGCGTTAGAAAGGATTCCATGAATCGAAGAGAATTCATCCAGAACACCACACTTGCCGCGGCGGCGATTGTGCTCGCGCCGCGGCTGGGCGCGGTTGAATCGGGTTTTCCGGTTGTGCGAACGCCGCCGGATCGACGCCGTTTCAGAAGCGCCGCAGTTGAGCGCGTGATTGATGAGGTGCGGAAGAGCATCGGCAACAGGGAAATCGCGTGGATGTTCGAGAACTGTTTCCCCAACACACTCGACACCACGGTCGAGTTCGGAATGGTGGATGGCCGGCTCGACACCTATGTGATCACGGGCGACATCGACGCGATGTGGTTGCGCGACAGCTCGGCGCAGGTGTGGCCGTATCTGCAGTTGATGCAGGACGACGCGCTGTTGCAGCAGTTGATCGCCGGAGTGATCAATCGTCAGACGCGCTGCATTTTGAAGGATCCCTACGCCAACGCGTTTTACAAGGACGACAACAAGCGCGGCGAATGGAAGGATGATCTGACCGAGATGAAACCCGGCGTGCACGAGCGCAAGTGGGAAATCGACTCGCTGTGTTATCCCATTCGCCTGGCGCACGAGTATTGGAGATTGTCGAAAGACACGTCGCCGTTCGATGCGAACTGGCACGAAGCCATCCGGCTGACACTGCAAACGTTCAAAGAACAACAGCGCAAGAACGGGAACGGGCCGTATCGTTTCATGCGCCGGACCGAGATCGCGACCGACACTGTGCCCGGCAGAGGTTATGGAAACCCGGCGCGTCCGGTGGGAATGATCTTTTCCATGTTCCGACCGAGCGACGACGCCACGATCTTTCCGTTTCTCGTTCCGTCCAACTTCTTCGCGGTGGTGAGCCTGCGCCAGGCGGCGGACATGGTGGAGCAGATCCGGAACGACAGCCTCCTGGCCCGGCAATGCCGCGCGCTGGCGGACGAAGTGGAGCGCGCGCTGGGCGAACACGCCATTGTGAATCATCCCAGGGCTGGACGCGTGTATGCGTTCGAGGTGGACGCGTTCGGCAATTACTACTGCACCGACGACGGCAACATTCCGAGCCTGCTTTCGCTTCCCTACCTGGGCGCGGTGAGGCGGAACGACCGGGTTTATCGGAACACGCGCCGGTTTCTCCTGTCGGCCGACAATCCGTATTACTGCATCGGCAAGGCGGCGAGTGGATTGGGCGGGCCGCATGTGGGTGTGGACATGATCTGGCCGCTGGGCGTGATCATGCAGGGCCTGACGGCGACGAGCGATGCGGAGATTCGGGAATGTCTGGAGACGTTGCGGCGCACGCACGCCGGCACCGGTTTCATGCATGAGGCGTTTCACAAAGACGACCCGAAGAAGTTCACGCGGTCGTGGTTCGCGTGGGCGAACACGCTGTTTGGCGAATTTGTGCTGAAGACGTTTCGCGAACGGCCGCGGCTGTTGAACTGAGATGATGCGAAATCCGGCATCAGGAACATTGTTCGCCGTTCTCGTCTGCGGAATGGCGCTGAGCGCGGAGGCGTTCACGTCGGCGGATGCGGATGCGATCTTCGCGAGTTACAACAAGGCGTTCTATTTCGAGGAGGGCACCAACGGGTATTACCGGGCGACGACAGAGGGTGGAAAGACGTGGTTCTGGGAACGGGCTGAGCAGATGGAGATGGTGCTGGACGTGTATGAACGCACAGGCGACCGCGCGTGCCTGACGATGTTCAGCAACCTGTTCAACGGATTCATTACCGATCACACGCCGAACTGGAGCAGGAACGAATTCAACGACGACATCCTGTGGATGGTGATTGCCTGCGCGCGGGGCTTTGAGCACACGGGCAATCCGGCGTTTCGCGACGCGGCGCGGGCGAACTTCGACAGGTGCTTTGCGCGGGCGTGGTCGGACGACCTTGGCGGCGGGTTGTGGTGGAAGACGGACAATCGTTCGAAGAACGCGTGTGCGAATGGTCCCGGTGCGATCGCGGCGTATCTGCTCTATCGGATCCTGGGCGACACGAACTATCTCGACAAGTCGCGGAGACTGTTCGAATGGCAACGAGCCACGCTGTTCGACGCCAGTACCGGCGCGGTGTATGACCACATTAAAGCGGACGGCGAACTCGACCGAAGGATCTTCAGCTACAACCAGGGAACATTCATCGGCGCGGCGCATCTGCTGGGTTACACGAACGAAGCCCGGCTGGCGGCGGATTACACGATGCAGACGCTGAGTCGCGGAGGCCTGATGCCGCACTATGGCGAGAGAGGCGACGGCGGCGGGTTCAATGGGATATGCGCGCGCTGGTTGGCGAAGTTCATGAAAGAGCGGAAACTGGAGAACCGTTATCAATCATGGCTGCAGAGGAACGCGGACGCGGCATGGAGCGTTCGCCGCGAGTCAGACAATCTTTCCTGGCCACGGTGGCAATCCCCGACGCCGGCGGGGATCCGGTATTCGTGGGGCTGCAGCAGCTCGGTGGTGATCCTGCAGGTCTGCCCGCCGACGGAGGGAATGGGAAACGCCGAACGCTGAAATGGTGAACGCTGAAATGGTGAAAAGGGCGTGCTTCGAGCCGCCCGGATGGAGGGAGTTTAAGGGACTTACGAATCGCGATGTGCGATTGACGCGGGTGTTATGCGGGCGGGGGCTGCGACGGTGGTGAGTCGCAGGGGCGCGCTCCCGGGGCGCGACCTTCAGGTCGCTTCGCGTACGAGGCCAAGGGAATGGCGGAACCCAGGTGAGGCGTCCGGCAGCAGTCGCGCCTGGATGCGGCATGACTGCGGCGCTCCGGTGCCCTTCGCATCGCTTCGAGTTGTGCTGAACACGCATGGTGAGAATGGTATCGGACGTTCCCGTGCCGGCGTAGCCTGAAGCGGCGTGAACGCCGCGCCCCAATAACGGAGCGCGACTGTGTCCCGCTTTGAGGGATCAGTCGCAGCGCGTAGGAGTGTGTGAGCACGTAGGATTCACGGGGCCCGCCCGTCGCACATGCTGCGGCTGGTCCCGCTGTAGCGGGACACAGCCGCGCTCCGGAGTGCTTCGCGTCGTAAGTAGTAGTAATCTGAGCGGCTTCCGAAGCGGCGGGAGGATGGAATGACGATCAGAAAGGGCCGCGCCCTCCGTATTCTCTCGTCACCCATTCATGCGACAAGACGCTGATGCGGCCGGTCCGTAGGCTGCTCATAGTCTAATCAGTTGTCCGCAGCCAACCCGAACACGAACATGAGAACTATTTCACCTGTAACCCGGAGGCGGTATTTGTCTGGTGCGACAGTCGTTCTTGCAGCCCTGGCGGGTGTTTTCGGGGCTCAGGCCGACACCATTGCCTACTGGAACTTCGAGGAGGGACCGGCGGGAGCGAACGTCGCGCGCGGCGGGATGAGCGATGGCGTCTTTTATCCGGCCGTTCAGGATCAATCGGGAAACGGCTATCATCTTTCCGTCTGGTCGGATGGCGGCGGCGCCGGTTATGCCTATCGGACGGACGTGGCGAGTCCGACGATTCCGCTCACGGGCGCGCCTAACAATTTCAGTGTCAAGAACACCGGCGGATTTCCGGCCATGTGGACAGAATCGCCCGCGTTGCAGGCGTGGTCGCCGCTGACGTGGACCATCGAAGTTTCGTTCCAGCCGGAGCTGTCCGACAGCTACCGCACGCTGGTGGGGCGCGACAGCCAGGGGGCGAACACGGCCGGGCCGTCGCCCAACCCGGACCTGGCGGCGCTTTATCTGCAGATCCAGCCCGACGAATCGTTGGCCATCAAGTTCAACGACGTGAGCGGTTACTGGCACGAAGCCATCTCCGCTCCGGGACTGGTTCAGGGATTCACCTTCAGCAGTGACAACGATGGCCTCACCGGGCAATGGCAAAGCGCGGCTGCGGTCAGCGACGGCTCCACGCTCCGGCTGTACTATCGCAATGTGGAACTGGGCGAGGGCTGGCAGTTGGTCGCCGAACTTGACCTCACGGCGAGCGGCAGTCCGAACACCGCGTTGACTCCCGGCACGGGAGATGGCGGGGACTGGGACGCGGGGAACTTCTCGGTAGGCCGCGGATTGTACGCTGGTGGGCACACCGATCGCGCCTGGGGGTTCATTGACGAAGTGCGTCTTTCCGACGTTGCGCTGACTCCGGACCAGTTTCTGATGGTTCCGGAGCCTTCGTCGCTGGCCCTGGGCCTGGTGGGCTTTGGAATCGCGGTCGCCACCCGCCGTCGGAACCGAGGCTGATCGGCCCTTCCTGAACCTGTCGGCAACCTCGGCCGCCAATCGTGCTCGAATGGAGTCCTGTTGTTTGCGCAGGAGGTTCTCGACAGCGTTTTCGAAGCGGTTTCCGACAAAGATAAAGGTTTGCAGGCGCGGTCGGCCCGGAATGAACTTCGGTTCTGTGTTTGCCCGATCGGAGCGGCCGTTGATACTGTGACCCTGTGCAGAGTCGGGGCAACCAGGCCATTCAGCGACCAGGCGCAAGACGATTCAGCCTGCAATTCGGGAGCACCCTTCTTCTGGCTCTCGGATCCGCCTGCGCGGCGTCCGCCGCCGTCCTGGCCAATGCGCCTGCTCCCGTCCCGGAACTGGATTACGTCGTGGACTTCTGGCGAACGACGGACGGGTTGCCGGACAACACGATCAACGCGATCCATCAGACGCGGGATGGGTATTTGTGGGTGGGGACTCCTGCCGGGCTGGCGCGGTTTGACGGTCTGGTGTTCACGGTTGTTGGCGAGGAAACCGCCCCGGTTCTGAAAGGCGCGCGGATCACCGCTTTGCTCGAGGATCGCGAAGGAGGACTGTGGATCGGCACCCAGGAACGAGGCGCCGTGCGCATTCACAAGGGCCAGGTGCACCTGTTCACGCGCCAGGAGGGCCTGACTGATCCATCGGTGACCAGTCTGGCCGAAGACAGCGACGGTGTTGTGTGGATCGGAACCCAGGGCGGGCTGCACAAATGGGAGGCGGGCCGCCTGGCGCTGTTTGTCTCCGACACGCTGCGGCCGGGAGAACCCATCACCGCGCTGCATGCGGGCCGGTCCGGCGTGTTGTGGGTGACGACGCGATTCGAAGTGTACCGCGTGCACCACAACACGGCGGCAACATTTCGTTCCGTGGAGATGCTCCAGGGCCGCAACACGGACTTCGTCGGCGTTTACGAGGATCGCGCCGGCAATTTCTGGGCGTATGGCGCGACCTTTCTGCTGAATCTGGGTCAGGAAAAGCGCTACAACGCGTTTGGCTCTCTCGATCCGGCGACGTCGCGCGTGTGGACGATCGGCGAACAGAAGGACGGCACGTTCTGGATCGGGACGAGCGGCCGCGGGCTGGTGCGGTTCTCCCAGGGACGATTTGATGTCGTCGGCACGCGCATGGGGCTGGACCAATGCGATGTGCGGACGCTGTACGCCGATGAGGAGAGCAACCTTTGGATTGGCACCAGCGGGAGCGGTCTGGCCCGGTTGCGGGCGCAGCAATGGCGAATTCTCGGCCGCGACGAGGGATTGGCCTCGACCCGGATTACCGCGCTGACCACGGATTCGGAGGGCGAGTTGGTGGTTGGGACAGCCGATGCGGGAATTCTGCGATGGACGGAACAGCGATTTGAGCCGCTTGCGACGGGCCCACCGCTCACGCCTGCCGTTCACGTGCGGGCCCTGTGCGCGGATTCACAGGGCGCGCTTTGGGTGGGAACGTGGGGAGCCGGTGTGTTCCGGCTTCTGAACGGCCTGCAATGGCGATACACCACTGCGGACGGTCTGAGCGATGACGTCGTCCTTGCCCTGGCCGCGGAGCGGAAGGGCAAGGCCGTCTGGGCCGGGACGTTGTCGGGCGGTCTTCATCGCATTGGCGAGACCAATGTCTTCAGCCTGACGACGGCGGACGGTCTTCCGGGCCGGCCGATCACGTGCCTGCTGGCCACGTCGGATGGCAGTCTTCTGGCGGGTATGGACGGCGGCGGCCTGATGCGGTGGAATGGCCGGCAGCTCGAGAATGTGCCGGTTCCGCCGGAGCTCCGGCAAAGCGCGGTCAGTTGTCTCATGGAAGATCGGGCGGGTCGGTTGTGGGCGGGGTCCGCCGGGGCCGGCGCGTTCTGCCTTGCCGGCGGCAACTGGGTTGGAGTCGGGACGAAACAGGGGTTGCTTTCGGATGTGATTACCCAGGTGATACAGGATGACGCGGGGCACTTCTGGTTCAACACGGCGAGGGGACTCTGCCGTTTGCAGGCGCGAGACGTGGAGGAGTTGCTGCGGGGCGGGCAACTGGCGTCTCCGCCGGTGTTGAGCCGCCGGGAGGACGGGCCGGACCTTTCGGGAGAGGGCGCCGGGTGGGCTCACGCTTTGCGGACCGCGGAGGGCAAACTCTGTTTTGTGACCGGACAAGGTTTGTTGACGGTGGATCCCATGCGCACGCGCGTTGCCAGGCCGCCTCGCGTGATGATTGAAAGAGTCCAGGTGGATGGCAAACAGGTGTTGTCATCGACGTTGGGCCGGCAAACCGAAACCCTCCGGATCGGTCCGGGAGTGCGGAGTCTCGATTTCTCGTTTACCGCCGTCAGTTTTGATTCGCCGCAGAAAACCCGCTTCCGCCACATGCTGGAGGGCTCGGACCTGGAGTGGGTCGAGAGCGACACGGCGCGCAGGGCGCACTATGGTCCGGTGGCGCCCGGGCGTTACCGGTTCCGGGTGACTGCGGCCAATGCGGATGGCGTGTGGAACGAGGTGGGCGATTCGATTTCGATCATCGTAGTCCCGCCGTTCTGGCGGGCATGGTGGTTTCTGACGCTGGTGGGCCTTGGCACGGTGGGCGTGATCTGGGCGATTGTCCGGTATGTCACCTTCCGGAGGCTGCGGGCGCAACTGCGGCGGTCCGAGCAGCAGCACGCGATGGAACGGGAGCGCACGCGCATTGCCCGGGACATGCACGACGAGATCGGGTCCAAGCTCACGCGCATCTCTTTCCTGAGCGAGGCGGCGCGCAATGCCACCGTTCCGGACAATCCCGCGGCGCCGCAGGTCGAAGCCATCGCCAACACGTCGCGCGAATTGCTCCAGGCGCTGGATGAAATTGTCTGGGCGGTAAACCCGCGCAACGACAACCTGGAGCACCTTGCCGGGTATCTGGAACAGCACGCGCGCGAATACTTCCAGGGAACCGCCGTGGACTGCGCCATCACCGTGCCCGATCAATTGCCCGAGGTGCCGCTGAGCGCCGAGCTGCGGCACAACGTTTTCCTGGCATTCGAGGAGGCCCTGAGCAACGCCCTCCAGCACGCGGGCGCGACTCGAGTCGGCATTGACATGACCTTGAAGCCGCACGCGTTCGCGATTCTTGTGCGGGACAACGGCGCCGGGTTTGTGTGTCCCGCCGCGCCGAGCAATTCCGGCCGCCACGACGGGCTTCGGAATATGCGCGACCGTCTTCGCGCCGTTGGAGGCCGCTGCACGGTGACGAGCGAACCGGGCAAAGGGACCAGCGTGTGCCTGGAGTTTCCCCTCGACGGCTTCCGTCCGTCAGTGGAAAACCGGCGCGGTTCCGGCTTCCGCTCATTCCGGTCAAACGGCCGTGTTCTTTCCTCCGGTTCCAAAAATCGCAACGCTTCCAACCACGAATGAACGATGACTCATGACGATCACGGTTTCCATTGTGGATGACGACGCGGGGCAGCGCGACAGCATCGCGCAGTTTCTCAACACCTCGCGCGGTTTTCGTTGCGTCAGCACCTACGGTTCCGCCAGCGAGGCAATCGCCGGAATTCCGCGCGACAAACCGAACGTCGTGTTGATGGACATCAACATGCCGCGCGTGGACGGCATCGAGTGCACGCGCCGTTTGAAAGCGGCGGCGCCGGACTCGCAGATCCTGATGCTGACGGTGTATGAGGACACGGACAAGATCTTCAGGGCGTTGGCGGCGGGGGCCAGCGGGTATCTGCTGAAACGCGCCGCGCCGCCGCGGCTGCTCGATGCGATTCGCGAAGTGCATGCCGGCGGCTCGCCCATGTCCGGGCCCATCGCCCGCAAAGTGGTGCAGTCCTTTCAAAAAGGGCCCCCCGCGGAAAAGGAAAGCGACGCGCTGTCCGCCCGCGAGCGTCAGGTGCTGGAATTCCTCGCCAAGGGCTACGCCTACAAACAGATCGGCGACGAGCTGGGCGTCAGCATGGACACGACGCGCACATACATCCGGCGGATCTACGAAAAACTCCACGTGCATTCCCGCACGGAGGCGGTCGTGCGCTATCTGGGCGAGCAAGGCGGAGAACCCACGCAAGGCCCATGAGAATCCGACACCCGCGGAGAGTTCCGGCTGCGGCCGGTTCGGTGAAGATTCGTGAGAACGGCGGGAACCGGCCGAAGCCGGGACTCCGTGCCGCCTGGATTCTGCTGCTCGCATTTGCGGCGCCGGTGGTAGGGATTCGAACGACATCCGCAGCGCCGATGCTGACGCGGTGGGCGGCCGAGGTTTCCCCCACGAACGTCTGGCCGGAGTATCCGCGGCCGCAAATGGTGCGCGAGCGATGGTTGAATCTCAATGGACATTGGGATTACGCGGTGACCTCGAACTCACGGCAGGCGCCCGCTCAATTCGAGGGCAGGATTCTCGTCCCGTTTCCCATCGAGTCTCACTTGTCGGGCGTGGGTCGGCGGATCACGGAGCACGACGTGATCTGGTACCGGAGGCACTTCACGGTGCCCTCGGACTGGCGCGGTCAATCCATCAGGCTGCACTTCGGCGCGGTGGATTGGGAGACGACCGTGTTCGTCAACGGCCGGGAGATCGGTTCGCACCGGGGCGGTTACGACGCGTTCACGTTTGACATCACTTCGGCCGTCAAGTGGGGCGGACCGAACGAACTGGTCGTTTCTGTGAAGGATCCGACCGAAGGCGATCAACCGCGCGGCAAGCAATCGCGCAAACCCGAGGGCATTTTTTACCTTTCCAGTTCGGGCATCTGGCAAACGGTGTGGCTGGAACCGGTGCCCGTGGGCGGCATTCAGACGCTGCATCTGCGGCCCGATCTTGCGGCGCAAGCGCTCCGACTGCGGGTCATGGCAAATATCCCGGCAACGGACGACGAAACCGTGGTTGACTGTGTTGCCAGTTTCGAAGGCAGGGACGCCGGGAGAGCTTCGGGAAGACCTGGTACGGATATCATCGTGCCGCTCCAGTTCGTGAACCCGTGGAGTCCCGACTCACCCGCGTTGTATGACCTCGTTGTGAGCCTGCGGCGCGGGACGCAGACTGTGGATCGCGTGACCAGCTATTTTGGCCTGCGGGAGATTCGCGTTGCCACGGATGCGGACGGCTATCAGCGGTTGTGTTTGAACGGGAAACCCCTGTTCCAGATCGGCGTGCTCGACCAGGGTTTCTGGCCCGACGGGCTTTACACGCCGCCGTCGGATGAGGCCATGCGTTTCGATCTCGAAGTTGTGAAACGCCTGGGGATGAACCTGATCCGCAAGCATGTGAAGGTGGAGCCGGCGCGGTGGTACTACTGGGCGGACCGAATGGGCTTGCTCGTCTGGCAGGACATGCCCAGCGGCAACAACACGACCCCCGAAGGCCGCCGCCAGTTCGAGTCGGAGCTTCACAGAATGATGGAACAATTGTCGAATCATCCTTCGGTCGTCATGTGGGTTCTGTTCAACGAAGGCTGGGGCCAGTTCGATACCGAACGGCTGGTCCGCGCGGTGAAGCTTTCCGACCCGACGCGCCTCGTGAACAACGCCAGCGGCTGGACCGATGCCAGGGTTGGAGACGTCATTGATCTGCACAGCTATCCGGATCCGCTGACTCCGGCGACGGAATCGTCGCGCGCTTCCGTTCTGGGCGAGTTCGGCGGACTCGGCCTGGCCGTGGAAGGGCACAAATGGTCGGATCGGACATGGGGATACCAGGGCGTCGAGAACATGGAGACGCTCACAGAGCGGTATTGCGCGATGATCGACAAAGTGTGGTCGCTGCAAAAATCCAGTGGACTGGCCGCCGCAGTGTACACGCAGCTCACCGATGTCGAGACGGAGTGCAACGGATTTCTCACCTACGACCGGGAAGTGCTCAAGGTCGATGTCGATCGCGTTCACGAGGTGAACAGCCGGCACCCGCCGATGGAAGCCGGAGCGATGCTGGTTCCAAACGCGCAATCCGGCCTTTTCTTCTGGCGCTACACGATTGCGCGGCCGTCCGATGGCTGGATGCTGCCCGACTTCGATGCGTCCGACTGGAAGCAAGCGCCGGGAGGATTCGGCACGCGGGAGACGCCCGGCGCGCACGTGAACACGGAATGGAACTCGATCGACATCTGGCTGCGGCGGGAGTTCACGCTTCGGGCGCCGATCCCGCGGAAGCTGTCGCTGATCATTCATCATGACGAGGACGCCGAGGTGTACCTGAACGGGGTGCTGGCGGCCCGGTTGAGCGGGTTCACGGTGGGTTACAAAGTGATCGAGCTCACCGAGGAAGCGCAGGCCGCCCTGCGGCCGGGAACGAACTGGATCGCGATTCACTGCCACCAGACCCGCGGCGGACAATACATCGACGCAGGACTGCTGGCAGGCGGGGAAGCGAGGTGATTGCAGGATGCAGAATGCAGAGCGCAGAATCGGCTTTGAAACGCGGAAATCGTCTTGTGACGCTGTCGAGTCGGACGGGCAAGGTCATCGGACGACGCAGAAGACGCCTCGATCTGGGTCGTGCCTCCTCTTGCCCTCGCAGGCGAAGCGACCTGAAGGTCGCGCCCCCGAGCGCACGGCAGTCGCAACCCGCCCGTCCGCACAACACCCGCATCAATCACTTTGGATTCTGGCTGCCCACACACTGTCACGTGCTGCGACTGATCCCGCAAAGCGGGACACAGTCGCGCTCCGTTACCAGAGACTACGCTACGGCGTGGCAGGCTGTTCGCCGCCGGTTCCTGGCTGTCACCCGTTCATGCGACGCGACCCTTCTTGCGTTGGACAACTAGACTGTTCCGGCGTGCGGCCCGAGAGAAGTGAAAGCGGCAAACGAACGTCGAAGCCTGGCGCTTTAAACCCGCACCTGTTTTGCGAGGGAGTGCGGGCTTCAACCTGCTTGATTGATTGCATTCGATTGGTGGTGCGATTGTCCAATGTGTTGTGCGTTCGGGCGTTGAAGCGGCGTGAACACCACTCCCCTGGCCCGGGCAGGCTTTCGTGTCCGACAGCAGCTTTGATCCTCTTCTGCGCGGCGTTGAACGCCACTGCCGCCTGTCTGACGCTCCCGATGATGCAGGGACAGGATCCGGCCGTGGTTTACCACGACGGTTACTTTCATCTGGTTCAGAGCGATGGATGCAACATCCGTTTGCGGCGCGCCTCCACGCTGAGTGAGCTGGCGGCCGCACCCAATGTAGTTATCCATTCGCCGGGCTGTTCTGAACTCTGGGCGCCGGAGATTCATTGGATCAGCAACCGCTGGTACCTCTATTACACACTGAACGCCAACCCGGGCACGGGAGGATTGGATCGCCGCGGATACGTCGCGGAAAGCGAAGGCGCGGATCCTTACGGTCCGTACATCGATCGCGGCATTCTCTTCAATGGCTACTGGAACATTGACGGCAGTGTGTTCGCCTGGAGCAATCGGCTCTATTACGTGTTTTCCGGCGAACCGGTGCCCGGCCAGCAGAAGATCTGCATCGCGCCCATGCTCAATCCGTGGACGCTCAGCGGCGCTCCGGTCGTGATCTCCACGCCGACGGAAAGCTGGGAAACCGTTGGTCATCCTGACGTGAATGAAGGTCCCTGGGGATTTCAGCGGGATGGAAGGCTGTTCATCGTCTATTCCGCCAGCGGTTGCTGGACCGACGATTACGCACTGGGCCTGCTGACGTTGACGGGGCCGGATCTGTTGAGTCCCGCCTCCTGGACCAAGTCCGGGCCCGTGTTTTCACAGAAGCCCGGAGCGTATGGCCCCGGGCACAATTCCCTGGTCGTGGATCCGTTCGGGCAATGGTGGAACGTTTACCACGCGAACAGCAACCCGGGCGAGGGCTGCGCCAACCAGCGGCAGATCCGCGCTCAACGTCTGTTCTGGAACAGCAACGGCATGCCGGACTTCGGGTCACCCGTCCCGTACGGCTCGGTAGTGACCGAGGATCCCGACTTCCTGGTCGCGCACTTTCCTTTGACGGAGACCAATGGAAGCGTTGCGGCCAGCACGGTCTGCGGTCGCACCGGAACCATCCTTGGTGCCAGGCTTTGGGCAAATCCGGGATTGATCTTCAATGGCACGAACACGCATGTGGATTGCGGCCGCGCGCTGGGCAACGACGTGCAACACACCCTGACGCTGGCCGCCTGGGTTCGGCCGGACAGTTTCAGGGACTGGGCGGGCATTCTCACCAAGGGCGTCAATGTTTCTCCTTATGCCATGCAGATCTGGGGCAATGGCGCGCTGCGTTTCACGGCGAACTGGGGAATGCCCGCGGGCGGAATCGGCGAAGGGTCGTGGAATTCCAAAATGAGGCTGAGCCTGGGCCAGTGGACGCATGTGGCGGTGACGTACGACGGCGACCGCGTGCGGTTCTATCTCAATGGCAGGCTGGATTCGAACCAGCCGCAGGCAGCGCTGCGCTTCGGCGTCACGAACGAGCCGCTGGTGATCGGCGCCGACCTTCCCGGCGGCGACGAGTTTTTTCATGGCATCATCCGCGACGCCCGGGTGTATGGAAGGGCGTTGAGCCAGGAGGAAATTCAATTGCTGCTGAACCAGCCGCCGACGCCTGGTGCAATTCCCGATGTGTTCATGGTGGCGGGCCAGACGCTGGTGTTGACCAACACAGCGAGCGATCCGGATGTTCCGCCGCAGACGCTCACGTTCACGCTGATCGATGGCCCGGAAGGCGCGGCGGTGGATCCCGTGACGGGCGTTCTGACCTGGGCCTCGACACTTGCTCACGCAAATACGACAAACCTCGTGACTGTGCGGGTGACCGACGACGGCACGCCCAGCCTGAGTGGTACAACGACGTTCAACATCTTCGTGCGGTCGCCGGTCACGCCGGTTCTTTCAAGGCCTGTTGTCAATGCGGGCTCGCTTGTTTTCGCGGTCGAAGGCGATCCGGGTTTGACCTACGCGATTCGCAGTTCGACCAATCTGGTTGATTGGAGCACGCATTCTGTGACGAACCCGCCGGAGATACCCTTTTCAGTGAGTCTGCCGGGTCCGCCGGGCGACCCGCATACTTTCTATCGGGTGGAGATTGGGAACTGATGAACTCGGGTGGAAGACGGAGTAACGAACCCGTTTTGACAGCCGACACTGACTCGGGGGTCCGCGCTCCGGTGCGCTTCGTGTCGCTTCGAGTTCTGCTGAACAGGCACGGTGAGGTTGGAATCGGACGTTCTTGTGCCGGCGTGCCCTGAAGCGGCGTGAACGCCGCGCCCCCGATAACGGAGCGCGCGGGTGTCACGACCGGCGTGCATTGTGGCAGTTCTCAGATGAGGGGGTTGAAGGCTCGGGATTGGGCCGCGCCACACCCATTTCAGGCCCTGTTTTCGGAAGCCGCGCAAGCTGTCACCCAATCATGCGACAGGACACTGCCGCACCCGGCTCCTAAGCTCCCATCGTGGCCCAGGATTCATCGTCGAGAGTTGATTGTGAAATCATGGCTGCGTTCCCGTGTTTTGCGGCCTTCGCAACGCCAGTTCGCACCCAGCTCGCGTCGCTGGACCCTGTTGTATGTGTTCCCTCACTGAAACCGTCCCAACCATTGCCCTGACATGAACACTTGCCTTAGCAACATCCGTCTCTCCATTTCGGGGAAAACCGCCGTGCGCGCGGTCGCCGCTGTAGTGCTGCTCGCGTCGGCTGCGGTTACGACCCGGGCCGCGGAGATCCTGTGGACCGACGGCACCGCGAGTTACAACGATCCGACCCGCTGGAGTCCCAATGCCGTTCCCGGCCCGTCGGATAACGCCGTCAACAACAACGGAACCAACAACGCGGTTCAGATCAACGCGGGCGATCCCGCATGGACCGTCGTTGATCCGCTGGCGGGGACGGTGGCCGGCACCGGCGGCGCCTTTGAGCAGAACGGCTCCACGCTCAATGTCAACGGGTGGTTTCGTCTTGCGCTGGCAGCCGATTCCACCGCGGCGTACACCCTCAATGACGGCACGTTGAACCTCAGCGGCCGTCTTCAAACGGGTGAAGGCGCGAACAGCCTGACCGTGATCAACATCAACGGAGGCGTCATCAACAAGACCGGCGGAGGGCTTGGCCTGAACTTTTCTGACGGCGGCTGGGGCGGCCAGCATTCGGCAACGACGATCGTGACTCAGAACGGGGGCACCATCAATAGCGACGGCGAGACGTGGATCGGGCAGTTCACGGGGGCGACGACCGTTTACAACCTGCATGCCGGCGAGATCAACTCCAGCAACTGGTTCGTCGTCAGTCGCGCCGGCGCGGTGGGCACGTTGAATATGGACGGCGGCGTCATCACGCACGTGGACCCGGACGGGAGCGGGCAGCCGGCGTTTATCGTGGGCGACCGCGCGGGCACCGGCGGCGGCGTCGGCATTCTCAACTTCAGCGGCGGTTCGATCAGCACGATCGGGGCGGAGTACTGGGTAGGCAACGGCGAAGCGGCCGCGGGAACGAACAACATTAGCGGCAACGCCACGCTGACCGTGAATCACTGGATGGCGATCGGCCGCGAGAACAGTGTTGGCGAGCTGAATCTTTCCGGGAACGCCTCGGTGACCAAGACGGGCAACGGCAACCTGGTGATCGGAACCGGCAACCTGAACATCGGCGGGCTCGGCATCATCAACCAGAACGGGGGCACGTTCACAGTGGCCAACGGCGAGGTGTGGCTGGGAGAACAGGGGGTCTCGTCGGGTTTCTGGAACCTGAACGCGGGCCAGGCGACCGTGGGCACCATGATCATCGCTCAGCGGGAGAATTCCTTCGGCACATTCAACCTGAGCGGTGGAACGCTGAGCGCGGTGCAGGTGCGCAAGGGGTCCAGCGCGGGCCTCGCGACGTTCAACTTCAACGGCGGCACGTTGCGCGCTCTTGAGGACAACGACGCGTTCATGGTGGGGCTGGATACCGCGGACATCCACGCGGGCGGCGCGATCATCGATTCCCAGGAGTTTGACATCACCATCGCGTCGAGCCTGACGGACAATACCTTCAGTGGCGGCGGATTGACCAAGAACGGCTCCGGCACGTTGCGCCTGACAGGATTCAACACTTACGGCGGCCCGACGGTCGTCAACGGCGGCAAGCTGTTGGTCAGCACGATGGGATTTGCGAATGGCAATTACACGGTGGCGAACGAGGCGGGGTTTGGCGTGATCGTGGCCGCGGCAGGCACCCAGATTGTCCCGGCGAACCTGACGCTCGGCTCTTCGGGACCGACCACGCTCGACTTCGATCTGGGCGCGTTCGGCAATCCGTTTGTGGCCCCGATCAACGTGATGGGCACGTTCGCCGTCAATGGAACGGTGACGGTGAGCATCCGGCACGATCTGCCGCAGGTCGGGCAGTTCCCGCTGGTCCAGTACGGATCGCTGACCGGTTCGGGCAGTTTCGTGCTGGGAGAGCTCCCGGTCGGGGTGGCGGCCGCGCTGGTCACCAATACCGCGGCCGGCAGCATCGATCTGAACATCACGCAGGTGGACGCGGTTCGTTGGGAAGGACTGGTGAACGGCGACTGGGACATCGGCGTGACCACCAACTGGGTGAACACGGGCACGCTGCTGCCGGCGACCTTTGCGGACGGGAACCCGGCCATCTTCAACGACGAGGCGCTGGGGACGACGTCGGTCAACCTCACGACGACGGTGAGCCCGAACGGTGTGTCGGTTGACAACGATCTTCTGAACTACACCTTCGCAGGGCCCGGGAAGATCAGCGGTCCCATCAGTCTGAGAAAGCGAGGAGCGGGAGTCCTGACGATCCACAACACCGGCGGCAACGACTACACGGGGCCGACGCTGATTGAGGGCGGCATGCTCAGCGTGACGAACATTGCAAACGGGGGGAGCCCCAGCGCGATTGGCGCTTCGTCGGCGGATCCCGCCAACCTCGTGCTGGCAGGCGGAACGTTCCATTATTCCGGTCCTCCGGCGAGCAGTGATCGCGGTTATTCCTATTCGGGAACGAACAATACCATTCAGGCGGACGGCGACCTGGCCCTGGGCGGGAGCGTTTCCGCGGCGCCGGACAGTGTCTTTCTGAAAACCGGTTCGGGCACGCTGACCTACACCAAAGCGGGCACCAACCTGATTGCCTCGGGCGGCATCCCCGCCACGTTCGCCGCGTACAACGCCGCGGCCGGCACCGTGGTCCTGGACGGAAGGGCGGGAGACCAGACCAATTATGTTCAGGGTGAAGTCTGGGTGGGCGGCACCACCAGCAGCGGCGCATCGATGATCCTGAGCAACACCATTCTCAACAGCTCGAGCTGGGTGGCGGTCGGCCGCGGCAATGGCGACAGCGATTTCCTGTCCACGCTGCGGCTCGAGGATTCAACGATCAATATCGGCAGCGGCGGTTTCTCCGCCGGGTTCGATGCCGATCTGCCGCTGAATGCCGGGATCATGGTGCAGGCGCGCCAGCAAATCACGTTGAGCGGCAATTCCGCGCTGAACGTGGCCGACGGCCGCATCTTCATCGCGGAACGCCGCGGTTCCACCGCGAGCGTGCTCCTGAAGGGCAATTCGCGCATGACCAACTCGCTCAACGCGTCGGTCGCCGTTGCGGCCGGCGGCTCGATTGCGGGAGCCACCGGAGCGGTTGAAATCGCGGAATCCGCCTTGTGGCGGGTGGGATCCCATTTCTCCCTGGCGAATGAGGGAGGTGTGGCCTCGATGGTCGTGAAGGATAGCGGAACGTTCATCGCCGGCACGGACCTGAACGTGACCGACGTTGGCCCCTGCACCGCGACGTTGATCGCGCAGGACAATGCCTATGTCGAAGCCAACATCATCTTTGTGGGCAAGGACGACGACGCGGTCGGGGTATTCAACATTACAAACAACGCAACCGTTGTGGCGAGGTCCGGCGTAATCATGGGCAGGCATTGGCAGGGTTACGCGGTCACGCCGATTCTGGCCGAGATCAACCTGTCAGGCGGATCGCTTGCGGCGGGCTTCATAGAGGGAACCGAGACCAACGGGGTTTTCCAGGGCACGTTGAATCTCAACGGGGGCCGGCTCATCGCCCGCAACGCGAACAACACGAACTTCATGTTCAACCTGGCCGCGGCCAATGTGCTGGCTGGCGGAGTCGTGTTCGACACGGAAGCGAACACGGTCTGGGTTTCGCAGCCGTTGCTGAATGGCGGAGGCGGAGGCGGGCTCACCAAGCTGGGCTCGGGCACGCTGCTGCTCAATGGAGCCAACACCTACACCGGCCCCACGACGGTCAGCGAAGGCGCGCTGGGCGGCATTGGCGTGATCGCCGGACCCGTCAACGTTCAGGCCGGCGGTACACTGGCGCCCGGCACGTCGATCGGCACTCTGACCATCAACAACACGCTGACGCTGGCTGGAACCACGGTCATGGAAATCAGCCGTGACAGCGGAGCGCCGGCGAGCGACCTGGTGACGGGGGTTACGACGCTGACGTATGGAGGCACGCTCAACGTGGTGAATATTGGAACCAACGCGCTCCAGGTGGGCGACACGTTCCAGTTGTTCAACGCAAGCACCATCGCCCCGGCGACGTTCGCCGAGGTCCATCTGCCGGCGGGCTACATCTGGGACACAGACCAGTTGAATGTGAACGGTTCCATCACGTTGCAGGCTGTGGCGGCGGTGGTGGAATTCGATCCGCCGGCGGTTTCCAACGGCAATCTCATTCTGACGGGCGGCGGCGGCGCGGCGGGAAGCACGTATTCGATCCTGTCGTCCACCAACCTGGCGGCTCCGTTGTCAACGTGGACCACGAACGCCACCGGCACGTTCAGCGAGTCGGGCGCGTTCTCCAACAGCCTGCCCGTCGATCGCACGGAGCCGCAGCGGTTCTTCCAGATCCGATCTCCGTGAGCCTTTGAAGCAGGCCCTGCTGGCGCGATGGATCAGACTGGCAGTCCAGCATTGCGAACATCCTCCGCAGAGGGCCGCTGCGGAGGATGAACGATTGCCGCCCGGCAGTCCGCGCGAACAAGACAGATTTCGCTTCGGACCAAACGATGAAGCAGCAAGAGACATGAATGCGAACGGGAACCGACATCGCGGGCCGATCGCCGACCATGGCCTGAGCGGAGGCGGAATGCCGAATGGGCCTTCGACCGGGGACAGGCGGCGTTGTCCTTGCGCTTTCACGCTGATTGAACTCCTTGTCGTCATTGCTATCATCGCGATCCTGGCGGCGATGCTCCTGCCTGCGCTTTCCAGGTCCAAGGCCAGAGCGAAGCAAACCGCCTGTCTGAACAACCTTCGGCAGATCGGCCTTGGAACATTGATGTATGTGAATGACTACAGGAAGTATCCGGGGTGCATCGATGCCCTGCCCGGGCCGGGCTACTTCACGTACCTCTGGCCGCGGCGGTTGTACTCGGTCATGAGCGGACAACGAAATGCGTTCTGGTGTCCGGTTGCTCCCCTGGATGCCCAGTGGGATACCAACGTCAACCCCACGTTCACGCGCGGAATCGATTACGTCATCGCCTCGGCGAACGGCACGAAGTTCAGTTACGGGTATAACGACTGGGGCTTGCGCGAGCCCGGCGACTCGCGAACTCAGGGGCAGCTCGGCCCGGGGGGCGACATCGGTGTCGTGCCAGAGGTCAACGAAAGCGCGGTGCGCAGTCCGGTAAACATGATCATGCTGGCGGATTCCAAGTCCGACCGGGCATGGGATGGAGATGTCGATCCCAAGCAAATGGATCAATGGCCGTCCAACCGCCATAACCGCCGCTCGAACATCCTGTTTGCCGACGGTCATGCGGAGGCCCCGAGGCGGAACGAAGTGATTGATCCCGCGAACCTGTTCTGGCGGAGCCGCTGGAACAACGACAACCAGCCCCACACCGAGATCAACTGGACCGTCAATTGGACTCTCGAAGCACAAATCGACCCGTGACTGCTAAAGGCCAGCGGGCTTCAGCCCGCTTCAAGGCCCGCAGGCAGACGATGACGGGATTCTCAACGCACTCATGATGACCATGTTGAAGCGGCATCAATGCCGCGCTCCGTTTCAGCTTCTGCTCAGGTCCGCTCTGCTTTCCCTTGTCTGCGTCGCGCTCGCGGCACAGCACGCCGCCGCGGAGTCTCTCCGCCCACCGGCTGTCCCGCTGGTGGCGCACGATCCCTATTTCAGCATCTGGTCGCCCGCAGACAAATTGACGGATGCGGACACGACGCACTGGACCGGCAGGGCGCATCGCCTCACCAGCATGGTGCGAATCGACGGCAGAACATTCCGTGTCATGGGCAAGAGCCCGCCCAACGTGCCGGCGCTGCCTCAGACGGGTCTCGAAGTGCTGCCGACGCGGACGATCTACACGTTCGAGGGCGGCGGAATCCGGTTGACCCTCACGTTCCTGACCCCGGCGCTTCCGGAGGACATCGATATCCTGTCCCGGCCCGTCACGTATTTGATTTACGAGTTCAGGTCGCTGGATGGAAAGAGCCGTGACGTGCAGGTGTATTTCGACGCGTCCGGCGAACTCGCCGTGAACCTTCCGCATGAGGAAGTCACCTGCTCCAGCGAGTCGGCCGGCAATCTGGTGGCGTTGAAAGTCGGATCGAAAGCCCAGCCCGTTCTGGCAAAACGCGGGGACGACATCCGGATCGACTGGGGCTATCTCTACGTCGCCGCGCCGCGTTCTGAAGTTTCCTCTGCGGTCTTCGCCAGACCGGAAACGATCCGCGCAGGATTTGTTGAGAACGAAATGCATTCCGTTCAGGTGAACCCCGGTGCGGCGCCGGCAACCGGTGGCGAGTTGTCCGCAGCAATCGCCCTCTCCGTCGGCATGGTCTCATCCGATCCGGTCTCGCGCCGGGTCCTGCTCGCCTACGACGACGAATACTCCATTCAATACATGAAGAAGAACCTGCGGCCGTACTGGCGCAGGAACGGCGATGACGCGGCGGCATTGCTGACAAAGGCTGCGGCTGAGTATGAATCGCTCAGGACGCGCTGCGAGCGTTTCGACGCGGAGTTGACGGCGGATCTCACCCGGGCGGGCGGAGAGAAATACGCAAGGCTGGCGGCGCTCGCCTATCGCCAGTGCTTCGCCGCCGGCAAGTTTGTGGCCGACGACAACGGCCAGCCGCTCCAGTTCTGCAAGGAGAATCATTCCAACGGCTGCATCGGCACGTCGGACGTGTTCTATCCCATGTCGCCGCAGTTCCTGCTGTTCGGGCCGTCGCTGGCGAAGTCATTCATTGTGCCGTTCATGAACTATGCGTCGAGCGATCGCTGGAAATTCCCCTTCGCGCCGCATGATCTCGGCACATACCCGCACGCCAACGGCCAGGTCTATGGCGGCGGCGAGCGCTCGCAGGAAAATCAGATGCCCGTCGAGGAAACCGGCAACCTGCTGATCCTGTTCGGCGCCGTCGCCGAGATGGAAGGCAACGCCGGTTTCGCGGGCCTGTATTGGCAGCAGCTCGAGCGATGGGCCGAGTATCTGAAGGCGAAGGGATTCGATCCGGAGAATCAGTTGTGCACGGATGATTTCGCCGGTCATCTCGCCCACAACGTGAATCTGTCGGCCAAGGCGATCTGCGCGCTCGGTTCGTTCGCCAGACTGTGCGAGATGCGCGGTGACACCACAAAGGCCCGGGAGTACTGGCGAGTCGCGAGAGAGTTCGCGGCGAAATGGGTGAAGGAAGCTGACGACGGCGATCATTTCCGGCTGGCGTTCGATCGGCCGGGGACATGGAGCCAGAAGTACAACCTCGTGTGGGACCGCATTCTGGGGCTGAACCTGTTCTCTCCTGAAGTGGCGCGGAAGGAAATGGCGTTTTACCGCAGGAAACAGAACGAGTTCGGCCTGCCGCTCGACAACCGCGAGACCTACACCAAGCTGGATTGGGTTCTCTGGACGGCAACGCTCACGCAGGATCGCGCGGACTTCGACGCGCTGGTCGATCCCGTGTTCAAGTTTCTGAACACGACGCCGGATCGTTCCCCGATGACCGACTGGTATTGGACGCACAACGCGAAGAAGCGCGGGTTTACCGCGCGCCCCGTGGTCGGCGGTGTGTTCATCCCGTTGCTTTACGACAAAGCGGTCTGGAAGAAGTGGGCTTCGCGCGATGTGACAAAGGCCGCCAACTGGGCGCCGATGCCGAAGCCGCCGAAGGTCACGGTCATCGTGCCCGCCGCCGATCACACGCCGTCGACCTGGCGATACACCACCAGGCGGCCGGTCGACGGATGGTACATGCCGGACTTCGACGATTCATCGTGGCAACAGGGCCGGTCCGGTTTCGGCACACGACAAACCCCCGGCGCCGTCGTCGGCACCACATGGAACACGCGAAACATCTGGCTCCGGCGCGAAATCGAGTTGCCCGACCGCCTGACCAACGACGTCCACGCGTGGTTGCATCACGACGAAGACGCGGAGATTTACATCAACGGCGTGCTGGTGCTGAAGACCACCGGGTTTACGACCGGTTACGATGCGTTTCCGCTTTCTGACGCTGCGAGGGTTGCGCTCAAGCCCGGGAAAAATCTTGTCGCAATTCATTGTCGCCAGACAGAGGGAGGCCAGTTTATCGACTTCGGTCTGGCCCGCGTTGAGATGCAATGAGGTTCCCGACATCCGCACCCCGGCCTGTCAACACAGACTGGCAGCCTGCTGGATTGCAGTGCGCCAGGCCGCAGATTGTAAATGCCCTGAACCCCACCGGCTCTTGTGGAGTTCCCGAACCTCGCAACGCCGCCGGACTTCTCGCACTGTTCGGGCTCGTTCTTGTCTTTTGCTTAAGGCTCGACGCGCAAACAGCAGAGACGTTTGCCCCGACCCGACAGTCCAGCACCTTCACCAATCCCGTCGCCACTTCCGGCGCGGATCCGTGGGTTGTTCAGCACGAGGGCTATTACTACTACTGCTATTCGCGCCGCGGCAGCGTGTGGGTCAGCAGGACCACGAGCCTCGTCGAAATCGGGAACGCTGAAGCCGCGCGCGTGTGGATGCCGCCACCCGGAACCGAATACTCAAGAGACTTGTGGGCGCCGGAGCTGCATTACCTCCGCGGGAAGTGGTACATCTATGTCGCCGCGGACGACGGCGACAACGCGAACCATCGCATGTACGTCCTCGAGGGAACGTCGCAGGATCCGCTGGCGCCATTCACCTTTCGCGGCAGGATCGCCGCGCCGAGCGACCGCTGGGCGATCGACGGCACGGTGCTGCAAATGCCCGACGACCGGCTGTACTTCATCTGGTCCGGATGGGAAGGCACGGAGAATGTCGCGCAACACCTCTACATCGCGCCGATGAGCGATCCGCTGACAATCAGCGGCGAGCGCGTGCGAATTTCAACGCCGGAATACGATTGGGAAAAGCACGGCCGGCCGCTGGTGAACGAAGGACCGGAAGTGCTGTGGAACAGCAACAGATTGTTCATCATTTACTCCGCCAGCGGCAGTTGGGGCGATCACTATTGCCTGGGCCAGCTCACGTGGACCGGCGGCGATGTGCTGGACCCGAAGTCATGGGTGAAGAAACCGACACCGGTGTTCTCGGGAACAGACGATGTGATCAGCCCCGGCCACGCGTCCTTCGTCAAGTCACCCAACGGCACCGAGGACTGGATCGTGTACCACGTCGCGAAACATCGCGGCGCCGGATGGAACCGACAGGTCCACATGCAGCGCTTCACGTGGAATGAAGATGGTTCGCCGAACTTCGGAAAGCCTGTCGCGCCCGGTGTGCCGATCCCGCTGCCCGCGGACGAGTTTCAAAATCCGATCAATGGTGGAGCGGATCCGTGGATGACCTTTTACGAGGGGTGCTATTACCTCACCACCACTCAACGCGACGCCATCCGCATGTGGAAGGGCGCGACGATTTCCGCGCTGAAGAAGGCCAAGCCGGTGACGGTGTGGAAGGATACGGATCCGACGCGTTCGCATGCCATCTGGGCGCCTGAATTTCACTTCGTCAGCAATCGCTGGTATTTGTATTACACCGCCACGTCCAGCGACGAGAGCGACGACAACCATCGCATGCACGTGCTCGAGAGCGCGGGCACGGACCCGCTCGGTCCTTACAGCTACAAGGGGCGATTGTTCGATCCGGCGAACGACAACTACGCCATCGACGGCACCGTTTTTCAAACGCCGGACGGACGCTGGTACTTCATCTGGGCGGCCCGGCCCGGTCATGTGCTGACCATCGCGCGGCTGGCGAACCCGTGGACGATCGAAGGCCACGGTGTTGTGATCCCTGCGTCCGGGTTCGGTTGCCAGGAAGTCCGCGAAGGCCCGGTTGTGCTTCACCGAAATGGCAAACTGTTCCTCGTCTATTCCGCCTGCGATACAGGCAAGCCGGATTACAAGCTCGGCATGCTCATCGCCGACGAGAACGCGGACGTGCTCGACCCCGCATCGTGGAAACAGTATCCGCGTCCGGTGTTCGAACGGGACGACGCGGACGGCGTGTTCGGTCCGGGCCACAACGGATTCTTCCGCTCGCCCGACGGCACGGAGGACTGGATCGTTTACCACGCAAAGACCACATCGGAATACACGTATCGCGGGCGAACCACGCGCGTGCAGAAGTTTGGGTGGAACCCGGATGGAACACCCAACTTCGGCGATCCACTTCCACTGAGCGCGTGGCTTGAGGAACCGTCGCGGGCAAACGTACGATTCGAATGAAACCCTTGAACGAAGTCTGCGCCGGGCCGCAAGGCATGGATTTCCGCCTTCAGGCGGTGCCGTGGGCGGCTTGCCGCAACGGGAGCGCGGCATTTACGCCGCTTCAGCGTGCTGCATCCCGGCGTTCGAATCACAATTTCACTGTCCTCTTGCTGTCGGCCGCGAAGCGACCTGAGGGCCGCGCCCCGGAGCGTTTGCCAGGAATATGAGAGCTGAACGAATCGTTGGCCTGGTCGCGGCGCTGGCGCTGACGTGCACGAGCATGCACGCCGCCGTCGAGATCGTTGACCGCCCGCGCGTGGAGCGGACGAACAGTTTTTACGTCAGCAACAGAGCGCCGCTGGTGCCGAGCCGGTTCATCGCGCTCCCGGTGGGTTCCGTTGAGCCGCGCGGGTGGCTTCGCGAAATGCTCCGGCGCCAGCGCGAAGGGCTGACCGGGCACCTGGGCGAGATCAGCGCCTGGTTGCAGAAGGAGGACAACGCGTGGCTCAGCAAAGACGGCAAAGGCAAGTACGGCTGGGAGGAAATGCCGTACTGGCTCAAGGGGTACATCGAGCTCGCCTACATCTTCAATGATCCGAAGATGATTGAAGAAAGCCATATCTGGATCGAAGGCGCTCTGGCCAGCCAGCGCGAGAACGGCGACTTCGGACCGGACCAGCGATTCAGCGACGACAACACGCGGGATTACTGGGCCAACATGATCATGTTGTTCTGCCTCCAGTCGTATTACGAGCGCACGAACGACCCGCGCGTGCTGGAGCTGATGTCAAAGTATTTCAAGTACCAGGCCACCGTCCCCGATCGCGAGTTGCTGACGCATTACTGGCAGCGGATGCGCGGCGGCGACAACCTTTTCAGCATTCACTGGCTCTACAATCGCACCGGCGATCCCGAGTTGTTGAAGATCGCCGAAAAGATCCATCGCTGCACGGCGAACTGGAAAATGAAGGGCGACCTTCCGAACTGGCACAACGTGAACATCGCCCAGTGCTTCCGCGAACCGGCGCAATTCTATTTGCAAACACACGATCCCACTGATCTCCAGGCTGCTTACGACAACTTCTTTGAAGTGCGCAAGCGCTACGGCCAGGTGCCCGGCGGCATGTTCGGCGGCGACGAGAACTGCCGGCCCGGATACGACGATCCGCGGCAGGCCATCGAAACCTGCGGCATCGTCGAGCAGATGCTGTCGGACGCGATGCTGCTTCAGATCAGCGGCGATCCGTTCTGGGCGGATCACTGCGAAGAGGTGGCGTTCAACACCTATCCCGCTGCGGTGATGCCGGATTTCAAGGCGCTCCGCTATCTCACGGCGCCGAACATGGTGGTCAGCGACGCGAAGAACCATTCGCCCGGCATCGACAACCGGGGCCCGTTCCTGATGATGAACCCGTTCAGCTCGCGTTGCTGCCAGCACAATCACTCGCACGGCTGGCCGTACTTCAACAAACACCTCTGGATGGCCACCCCGGACAACGGCGTGCTCGCCGCGCTCTACAGCGCCAGCGAGGTGAAAGTCAAAGTCGGCGACGGCACCGAAGTGCGCATTGCGGAAGAGACGCGTTATCCGTTTGAAGACACCATTCGGTTCCGGTTGAGCGCACCGAAGTCCGTGCGGTTCCCGTTGTATCTGCGCATTCCCGCGTGGTGCAAAGAGCCGGCGCTCTCCATCAACGGCACTCGCACAGTGTTGAGCGCGGCGTCCGGCAAGTTCGCCCGCATTGAACGCGAATGGCAGGACGGCGACACGGTCACGCTTCAACTCCCCATGCAGGTGCGCGTGACGCAGTGGACGCGAAACCACAACAGCGTGAGCGTCCATTACGGTCCGCTCACCTTCTCGTTGAAAATCGGCGAACGTTACGACCGTCACGACAGCGTGCAAACCGCCATTGGCGACTCGCAATGGCAGGCCGGTGCCGATCCGTCCAAATGGCCGTCCTGGGAAATCCATCCGACCACACCCTGGAACTACGGTCTCGTGCTCGACGCGGCAAACCCGGAGACGTCGTTCACGGTCAGACACGGTTCGTGGCCGGCTGATGATTTTCCGTTCACGACCGATGCCGCGCCCATCAGGATGGAGGCGAAAGCGAAGCGCATTCCCGAATGGACGCTCGATCGCTACGGATTGTGCGCGGTGCTGCAGGACAGTCCGGTTCGTTCGGATGAACCGGTCGAAACCGTTTCCCTGATTCCAATGGGCGCCGCGCGCCTGCGCATCTCGGCTTTTCCGGTGATTGGGGACGGGCCCGATGCGCGCCGGTGGACCCCGCCGCAACTGCCCCAGCCGCCGCTCTACAAGGCCAGCGCTTCGCACACGTTTGAAGGCGACACTCTGGACGCGCTGAGCGACGGGCTCGAACCCTCGACCTCGAACGATCACAGCATCCCGCGCTTCACCTGGTGGAATCATCGCGGATCGAAGGAATGGGTGCAGTACGACTTCGATCAGGCGAGAGAGGTTTCCGAGGTGGAAGTGTATTGGTTCGACGACACCGGCATCGGGCAATGTCGGATCCCGCGTTCCTGGCGGGTGCTGCACCGGGAGAACGACAGCTGGAAGCCCGTGCCGAATGCCGTCGCCGACGATGTGACAAAAGATCAGTGGAACCGGATGCGATTCGAAACCGTGAGAACCATGGCCCTGCGAATTGAAGTGGATCTTCAGCCCGGTTTCTCGGGCGGCATTCTCGAGTGGCGCGTGAAGTGAAGAGCACAGAACAGAACTGGAATTCATGAAGACAATGAACACGTTGGTCCTGAAGGCGGCTCAACCGCAAACAACACAAAGAGCGGAGAGAAACCGGTGTACCAAACTTTTGAACACGTGTTCAAAAGTTTGGTACAGGAAAAACCACCTTTGGGGATTTCCCGATGCCGTCCTGTTGTTTGTTGCCACGTTCGCGGGGATCCAATCCGCGACGGCTGCGATCCCGCTGCCGGAACATCCGCGGCCGGATTTTGAGCGCGCGGAATGGATCAACCTCAACGGTCCGTGGCAGTTCCGTTTCGACAAAGAGAACGCGGGGGAGAACGCCAACTGGTTCAGCGCCGGCGTGGAATTTCCGGAAACCATCACGGTGCCGTTCCCGTGGGGATCGAAACTGTCGGGTGTGTCCAACGCCGCGCATATCGCGTGGTACCGGCGCTCGATCACCGTGCCGGAATCGTGGCGCGGCAAGCGTGTATTCCTTGTGGTCGGCGCGTGCGACTGGCTGACGCGCGGCTGGCTCGACGGCCGGAAGCTCGGCGAACACCAGGGCGGTTACACGCCGTTCGAGTTCGAACTGACGCCTGACGTGAAATGGGGCCAGGAGCAGCAGCTTGTTCTGCGGGTGGACGACTCGCCACATCCGTTCAAGCTCGAAGGCAAGCAGGGTTACGGCGAAGCCAAAGGCATCTGGCAGACGGTTTATCTCGAAGCACGGCCCGCGCTGCACCTGACTTCGATCCATTACGTTCCGGACATCGACACGGGCAAAGTGACAGTGAAAGGCCGGTTGAGCGATGCGGCCGCGGCGAACACGCGGCTCATGTTGCACTTCAAGACCGGAGGCGTTCCGAACGTGACCCACGCGGTGGCCAGTGGCGCCAGGGAATTTCAGTTCGACGTGGCAATTCCAAACGCGCGTCTGTGGTCGCTGGACGATCCGTTTCTGTATGAAGTGGACGCGGTGCTGAGCGCGGAGAATGCGGAGGACCGGGTTGCAACCTACTTCGGCATGCGCAGGATCGGGGTTGCCAACCTCCCGGGCACGCAATTCCCGTACGTCACGCTCAACAACAAACCCATCTACCTCCAGATGAGTCTCGATCAGTCGTATCATCCGGACGGATTCTACACGTTCCCCAGCGACGAGTTCATGCGGGACGAAATCCTTCGATCGAAACGCATCGGGCTGAACGCGAACCGGATTCACATCAAGGTCGAAGTTCCGCGCAAACTGTATTGGGCGGACCGGCTCGGGCTGTTGATCATGGCCGACGTGCCGAACTTCTGGGGCGAACCCACGCCCGAGGCGCGGAAGGAAAGCGAGTTTGCTCTGCGCGGCATGATCGCGCGCGACTTCAATCATCCCTCCATTTTCAGCTGGGTCACGTTCAACGAGACCTGGGGATTGTTCACGAAACAGAGCGACGACAAGCGCGTCTATCTCCCCGAAACGCAGGAGTGGGTAATCCAGATGTACCGCCTTGCAAAGCAGCTCGACCCGACCCGGCTCGTCGAAGACAACTCGCCGTGCAACTACGATCACACCGAGACCGACATCAACACCTGGCACGATTACCTGCCGGGTTACGCGTGGCGGGAGCGGCTTGAGCAGATCGTGCGCGACACGTATCCCGGCTCGACGTGGAACTTCATTGGCGGTCGCAAGCAGGGCAATCAGCCGCTGTTCAACAGCGAATGCGGCAACGTGTGGGGTTATGAAGGCAGCACGGGCGACGTGGATTGGAGCTGGGATTATCACATCATGATGAACGAGTTCCGGCGTCAGCCGAAGATCTGCGGCTGGCTGTACACCGAGCACCACGATGTCATCAATGAATGGAACGGTTATTATCGCTACGATCGTTCAGAGAAGTTCACCGGCATGGACGCGCTCGCGCCGGGGATGACGCTCAACGATCTGCACAGCCCGTTCTACATTTCAACGGGTGACCAGCTCTGCCGCACGGTGAAGCCGGGTGATACGGTGGACGTCCCGCTGTTCGCGTCGTTCCTGACGGATCGTCGGCCGGGGAACCGCCTCGTGCTCCGAACCGAATTGCATGGCTGGGACACACTTGGGCGCCGGGAGACATACAGTCGCAGCACTCAGGACGTTCCTTTCGAACCCTGGATGGCAAAGGCGCTGGCGCCGTTGAAGGTGAGCATGCCGCAAAAGCCCGCCGTGGCGGTGCTCGCGATGTCCCTCGAGAACGAAGCCGGCGTGGTGCTGCACCGGAACTTCACGACGTTCCTGGTCGCAGACGGTCCGGCGCCAAGGTCTGAAACCATCGAATCGAACGGGAGCAGGATGCGCGTTGTGCGTTTTGCCCCGAACACGTTCAGCGACGCGCAGTGGTCGCAGAAGCATTGGAACGTTCTGGACGGACTGAAGGTCAACGGAGCAGGAAACGGCTATTTCGAATATCGAGTTTCATGGCCCGACGGCTTGAATGCGAACAGCGTGTCCGGCGCGTCGTTTATTATGGAAGCGTCCGCCAAACAACTGTTCGGCAAGGACCGCGACGGCGCCAGACTCCCCGAGGGCGATTTCATGCGCGGGCAGGGAACGCATGACCCGAGCTCGAATCCGAACTCGTATCCGATGACCGATACGATCACGTTTCCCAGTGAAGTTCGCGTGCGGGTGAACGGCGTTGTGGCGGGCACGTTCCATCTGCCGGACGATCCCGCGGATCATCGCGGCATTCTGTCGTGGCACTCTCAATTGCGCGATCGCAAGCTGCGCGAGGCGGGGTCGTACGGGTATCTCGTCCAGGCCACACTTCCGGCGGAAGCGCTGGCGACGGCGGCGCAGACCAGGGAGTTCGTGATCCGGCTTGAAGTGGACTCGGCTCTCCCCGGCGGTCTGGCCATTTACGGCGAACGCTTCGGTCGTTACCCGGTGGACCCGACGCTGGTGTTCGTAACGAAGTGAAGTTGGGGCGCGGGCTTCAGCCCGCTTCATCGTCCGATTGCATGAGAATGTCCGACTTCAAAATCACAATGCCGGTTCAGTCGAATTCGAAGCGACCTGACGATCGCACGGCGGAGCGCGGCTGTGTCCCGCAGCGCGGGACCCGCCGCAGCATGCCCGAACGAAATAGCACTTTGGATTCGACGTGCGACAGACTGTTACGAGCTGCGTTCATCCCGCTGAGCGGGACACCGTCGTGCGCCGTTACTGGCGGGAACGCGGCATTTATGCCGCTTCGGCGACCGCTTGCATGCGGACGGTTGGATCGGAGTCCTGCGTCCCCTTGCGATCGCCCGCGAGGCGACCTGACGGTCGCGCTCCCGAAACCATAAATTCAGGAACCCAATGCCGTTGATGCCACCCATTCACGTCCGTTCCAGCTCAGTCACCGTTGCTTTCGCGCTGCTCTCGACCCTCGCGTCCGCCACAGCAGCAGAAACGAATTCACCGACGTTGACCGTCTTCCCCGCCGATCCGAACCAGCACCTGGAACGAACGTGTTTCCAGACCGCGCGAGCCTGGGACGGCCGATGGAACCTGCGCTCCGACGTCGCCATCGTTTACGGCATCGACGCAGAGTTACCGGATCGGATCCGGTCCTGGCGCGAGCGTGGATATCGCATTCACGTGATGACGGGCGTTTCGTGGGGCAACTACCAGGATTATCTCTACGGCCGCTTCGACGGCGTGAATCACGAGGACGAAGCGCAAAGCGTCAGCGACGGGCGCCGGGCCAGTCACGGCGGGGACGTGTATTACATGTGCCCCACGACGAACTTTGGCAATTACCTGTGCGCGGGCGTGCAGCGCGCGCTGGATGCGGGCATTGAAGCGTTGCATCTCGAGGAACCGGAGTATTGGGTCAACACCGGTTACTCGGCTGCGTTCAAGCGCGAATGGCAAGCCTATTACAACGAACCCTGGCGCCCGCCGCACAGTTCTGTGGATGCTCAATGGCGCGCGTCCAAGCTGAAATACTTTCTCTACCGCCGCGCGTTGCAGCAGGTGTTCGATCACGTGCAGGAGTTCAATCGGCGCACCGGCAGCAGGGTGCGTTGCTACGTTCCCACCCACAGCCTGCTGAACTACGCGCACTGGGAAATCGTCAGCCCCGAATCCAGCCTCGCGCGATTGAACGGTTGCGACGGTTACATCGCGCAGGTCTGGACCGGCACCGCGCGCGAACCGAACCTGTTTCGCGGCGTGCGCAAGGAGCGCACCTTTGAGACCGCGTTCATGGAATACGGCGCGATGCAGAACCTCGTTCGCGCGACCGGGCGCACCGTTTGGTACCTGAACGATCCGATCGAAGACAACCCGAACCATGACTGGGACGATTACCAACGGAACTGGGAGTCGACGATGGTGGCGTCGTTGCTGCAGCCGGACGTGTGGCAGTACGAAGTGGCGCCGTGGCCGGAACGCGTGTTCACCGGCCGTTACCCCAGGTCCGCGCCGCGCGAAGATCGCAAACCCATCCCGCCCGCCTACGCAACCGAACTGCAGATCGTAATGAACGCGTTGAACGACATGAAACAGGATCGCGTTGAGTGGGACTGCGGCACGACGGGCATCGGCCTGGTGATCAGCGATTCGTTGATGTTTCAACGCGGAGATCCGGTGGCGAGTGATCAGAACCTGAGCCACGTGTACGGTCCGGCGCTGCCGCTGCTCAAACGCGGCATGCCGGTTGCCCCCGTTCAACTGGAGAACGTGACGGTGCCGAACTATCTCGACGGGTTTCGCGTGCTGTTCCTGAGCTATCACGGAATGAAACCGCTGACGCCCGACGTGCACGCGCCGATTGCCGAATGGGTGAGGAACGGCGGCGTGTTGATCGTCTGCGACGACGACACCGATCCCTACAACAAGGTGCGCGAATGGTGGAACAGCGATGGGTTGAACTACGCCACGCCGCGGGAACATCTGTTTGCTCAGATCGGGTTCACGAACGCGGCAAGTGTTCGCGACGAAAAGCCGGTCCGGATCGAATGGCCATGCGGCCGGGGCAGCGTCGTCTGGGTTCGAAAGAACCCGGCGGACTTCGCGGCGAGCCGGGAGGGCGACGCGCAGGTGGTCGCGCTGGTGAAACAGGCGGCGGATCGCGCGAAGCTCGCGTGGCGCGAAACCAATTATCTCTTGCTCCGGCGCGGGCCGTACGTCGTCGGAGCCGGCCTGGACGAATCCATCGACGGGGAGCCAAAAGAACTGCGCGGACGATTTGTCAACCTGTTCGACCCGAACCTGCGCGTGATGCGGAGCGTCCGGATCGAGCCGGGCAAGCGGTATTTCCTTTGCGACCTGGACGCGCCCGAGATGCGCGATCGGACGTTGATCGCTTCCGCCTGTAGAGCGCTGGTCACGGAGCGTTCGGAGGACTCGTTCTCGCTGGCGGTGGAAGGGATCGCAGACACTCCCGCCGTGGTGCTGATGCGTGCGTCGAAAGCTCCCGGGAAGATCTCCCTGGACGGGCGGGTAATAGATGAGTTCGAGTTCTCCAGTGAGCACGGTCTGGTGTGGATTCGATTCCCCAACGAGGCAAGGCCTCGGATCCTGGTGGTGCAGCCCTGATCCTGGATTGCTGTTAGTTATTCGGTTGCAGTAACTTAGCCCCCGCAGCAGCCTCCGCTTCAGAGAATGCCACCGTTCGAATCGCGGCTGTCACCCAATCATGCGACGTGATGCGTCTGTTGGCGCGTCATTAGAATCCATCGGCTGCCGCGCGCTGATTCCAGAGCGCGGCCGCGTGACGTAATGAACAGAAGATCCAGCAAGCGTGACTTTATTCGCATCGCTCTCGCGGGCGTCGCCCTCCTCCTGCTCTTTCCCGACGCCTCTCCAGCCGCGTGGCAAATGAAGCAGGCGCCGCTCATGACCGATTGGGCGCAACTGGTGGATACGAACGCGCCCTGGCCGGAATATCCGCGTCCGCAGATGGTCCGTCCAGATTGGCTGAACCTGAACGGCATCTGGCAGTTCCAGCCGGGCGCGGCAAACGACATCGTTCCCACCAACCAGACGCTGAGTGGCGAAATCCTGGTTCCTTTCCCGATGGAATCGGCGCTTTCGGGTGTGATGCAGCATCACCCGCGTTCCTGGTATCGGCGCACCTTCGTCGTCCCGCCCGAGTGGAACGGCCGGCGCATCCTTCTGCACCTCGACGCCGTGGACTGGGAATCCGAGGTGTTCATCAACGGCGTGAGCGTGGGCATCCATAGAGGCGGTTACGATCCCATCACGTACGACATCACGGATCACCTGACCGGCAGCGGCCCGCAGGAACTGATCGTGCGCGTCCATGATCCGACCGACAACTACGGCCAGGCGCGCGGCAAACAGACGCTTTTCCCGCAGGGCATCATGTACACTTCGACCAGCGGCATCTGGCAGACCGTCTGGCTCGAGCCGGTTCCAGCGACGCGCGTGTCGCACCTGAAGCTGATTCCCGATATCGACGCCGAGCACCTGGCCGTTACAGTCGAGGTGGACGGTCCGACCAACGACATCACAGTTCATGTGATGGCGAAGAACGGCGGCGACGTCGTGGGATCCATTTCGGGAGCGCCTGGTGCTGAACTCCTTTTGCCGGTGCCGGACCCGGTGCTTTGGTCGCCCACGAACCCGTTCCTGTACGACCTGGAGATCACGCTCTCGAACGAAACCGCGCGCGTCGATTCGGTCGCGAGCTATTTCGGCATGCGGAAGATCAGCCTTGGGACGCGCGATGGCTTCGTGAAGATGCTTCTCAACGACGAATTCGTTTTCCAGTTCGGTCCGCTGGACCAGGGATTCTGGCCGGACGGCATTTACACTGCGCCGACGGACGACGCGCTGAAGAGCGACATCGAGCAGACGAAACTGCTTGGGTTCAACATGATTCGGAAGCACATCAAGGTGGAGCCCGCGCGCTGGTACTATTGGGCGGACAGACTGGGCGTACTGGTCTGGCAGGACATGCCAAGCCTCAATTCCTACACCGGCAATCCGCAGCCGATTGATAAACCGCAGTTTCAAACCGAACTCGCGCGCATGGTGCGGCATCACTGGAATCATCCGTCCATCATCAGTTGGGTGATCTTCAACGAATCCCAGGGCCAGCATGACACCGCGGCGCTCGTGGACATGGTGAAAGCCATGGATCCCTCGCGTCTGGTGAATGAAGCGAGCGGCGGCAGCTTCACCGGGTCCGGCGATATCCTCGATTGGCACAGTTACCCGAACCCGAGCTGCCCCTCGAGCCCGACTCAGGCGGTGGTGTGCGGCGAGTTCGGCGGCGTCGGCCTGCCGATCACCAATCATACGTGGGCGCCGGGCTGGGGTTACGTGGCGGCGACGAACGCCGACGATCTCGCCGCGCGGTTCGAAGCGTTTTGTTATCAGCTCTCCGAGTTCGTTCAGAACCGCGGTTTGAGCGCCGCGGTTTACACCGAGATCACGGACGTGGAAATCGAGTTGAACGGATTTCTCACCTACGATCGCAAGGTGCGCAAACCGGATGTGGAACGGATTCGCGCCGCCGTCGCCCTGGCGAGCGCGCCGGTCCTGTTGACCGAGGTCATGCCGACGTCGGAAGCCGCCGGTCAAACCTGGAAATACCGAACCACAACTCCGCCGTCGCAATGGATGAATCCCGATTACGACGACTCGGGATGGAGCGAGGGCCAGGCGGGTTTCGGCGCGGGCGATCCGCCCAACACGGCAGGGCTCGTTCGCACAACGTGGAACACGCCGGACATCTGGATCCGGCGGACGTTTAATCCGGGACCGCTGACCCCTTCACAGATCAACAACCTGTTCTTCCGGGTGTACCATGACGAAGACGTTGAGATTTACATCAACGGCGTATTGGCGGGAAGCGGCACCAGTTACACGACCACGTACGGGTACATTCCGCTGACACCGGAAGGGAAAGCGGCACTCAAGACGAACGAGAACAACGTGATCGCCGTTCACTGCCGCCAGACAGGAGGCGGGCAGTTCATCGATGTCGGCCTCACGGTGCGCGAAAGCGAGCTGGTCACAGTCCCGCCGCCGGTGCCGGAAACGCCGACGGGCTTGCAGGGTGCGGCGGGCGCACTGGGAGTTTCTCTGGGTTGGAACACGGTGCCGCACGCGACGGGTTACAGGGTCAAACGCTCGCTTGTCAGTGGCGGCCCTTACACGGACATCGGCATCCCGGCCGCCGTGAACGCCATCACCGATACCTCGGCGGATTACAGCACGACGTATTACTACGTCGTGTCCGCGTTGAATGCGACGGGAGAAAGCGCGGATTCGGCCGAGATCAGCGTTACGACGCCGCCCCCGCCTCCGCCGGTGGTGCCGGTGATCGCGGCGTGGTTCAGAGCGGATGCGATCGGTGGGCTGACGAATGGCGAGCCCGTCGCGGTCTGGCCGGATTCGAGCAGTTACGCCCGCCATGCCACGCAGGAGAACGAGCCGCGGCGTCCGAAGTTTGTTAATTCAGCCATCAATGGCCGGCCGGCGGTTCGATTCGATTCCAGCGACGAGACCTGGCTCTCGTTCAGTCGTCCGGTGGAGGATGATTTCACAATCTTCTGCGTGTTCCGAAGCGATCAGGGCGTCGGGACGGGAACCGCTTTTTATCAGGGGGCGGGCCTCGTGAGCGGCGAAATGCCGAATCAGGTGAACGATTTCGCCATCAGCCTCAACGCCAATGGCCGGATCCTGGCCGGAGTCGGCAGTCCCGATGTGACCCTCGTTTCCACCAATGGGGACTTCAACGATGGACAACCGCACATTGTGACGTTTACACGCGAGCGGAAGACGGGGGTCATCGAGTTGTGGATTGACGGGAATCTGCACGGCTCGGTCTCAGCCGGGAAACAATCGCTGACCGCTCCGGCCGAGCTGGTGTTGGGCGCGCAGCAGACGCTTCTCAACTTCCTGACCGGCGACATTGCGGAGGTGAAGATCTACGACGCCGTCCTCGAGCCGTGGGCGCGGATCGCCGAGGAGGACGCGTTGCGCTGCAAGTACGGACTGGGCCAGGGCGCGCCGCCGGCGACCCCGGCGGATGTAATAGGCACTCCGGGCAACCGCCAGGCGCGCCTCGAGTGGGCCCCGGTGCCGGGCGCCACCAGCTACCGGTTGAACTGGTCCCTCAACAGCGCCGGACCGTACACACAGGTCGTCGGCGGTCTGACGGGCACCAGCTACGTCGATAGCAACGCGGTTGTCGGCCGGACGAATTATTACCGAGTGGCGGCGCAAGGCGCGTGCGGCATCGGCGATTTCTCAGCTCCCGTAGCTGTGTTTGTGTCGCAGCCTGTTCTTGCTTCGACGCTGGACTCGGACGCGCTGACATTGCTGTGGCCGGACTGGGCGGATGACTGGATGCTTTGGTCCACCACAAACCTCGCGCCGCCGGTGCATTGGACCCTCGTTTCGACGCCCGTGTTGGTCTCCAACGGTCTTCGCTACACGACTGTTCCCGTGACGGGTGAATCGGCGTTCTTCCGTCTCGCAAGTCCGTAAAGTTCTCTCGGACCAGCAGCAGGGCGCTTCCGGCCGCCGGGCCGCTGAGGCGGCCAGGAGGTCGGCGAGTCTGTGATGAGTAAGCGTGGGGAGTAGAAGACTGCCGATCGTCAGGGGCGGGGACGGCCCGTCCCCGGGAATGTCGAATGGTACACGTGGAGCACGCAGGCGCACGGAGCAGAGGATCTTTCATTCTTCACTCTTCATTCTGCACCTGGGGCGCCCGGGGCGCGGCTTCGTTCATCGCGCGGTCTCGCAGGGCGTCGCCAAACGTTTGCGCCCAGGCAAGGGCGCCGGCTGGATCGCGTGATCCCCATTGCTGCAGGACGCTCAACGCCGCTTCGTTCTGAACCTCGCCGGGAGCGATCTGTTCAACGACAAGCGTTGCAGCGTCGAGAGGATCCGTTTTCGATTGGACCAGCGCGACGCGGCTGAGCAACCGGTCGCGTTCGTCGCCGGGCGGTTTGGCCAGCGCATAGGCGCGAGCGGCGGGTTCATCCTGCGCCGCCCATTGATGCACGAGATTTTCGAGGAGATTGCTGCAGCCGCCTGCGTAGCGCTCGGCGAGCGCGACGGCTTCCGCAGGATCGGACTCGGCCACTCTTGCACAGACCATTTCGGCCACCGTATCCCGCTCCGAGCATGGAGGCGCGGCGATCAACCAGGCCATGGCCTGCTCCAGGTTCTCCCTCGCCCATTGGCGTGCTTCGTCCGGATCCGCCGGCGGACTTGCGGGGATCGCGGCGGATTCCTCACGCGAAGAGTTCTGGCTGTGCAAAAAATTGCCGCGCGGGCGAACACGAGGGCGCATCGGTTTACTGTCGTGTTCATAGCCGCGGTTCGCGTTTGCCGCCGCGGAATCTCTCGCACCCGGGTCAACGGGCTCCGGCTCTTCAGAGCGGATCAGAATCGCGACCAGGACGTATCCCGCGAGGAAGCAGACAATCAGAAACTTTTTCATCGGGCAAGAGGCGAGGTAACGAGTCTCATTCTTGATGGGGTTAGAAATCCGACTCCGGTTTCAAAGCGATCCAGCGGGCTTTGGTTTCGTTCGAAAACGCGGCATCGGCAAGCCAGCGCTTTGCCGCCTCACCGTCCAGTTGCAGCCAGACAGCGAGGGCTTTTTCGATGTTGTATTCGCGCGCGCTGGATTCGGTGATCTTTGCAGCAAGACGTGCCGCTGCTTCCGGCTGCCAGACATGGACTGCTTCCACGCAGGCCTGGATCACGTTGTCACGCAGCCTTCCCGAGGGAAGGGTTTCGACCCAGTGAACGGCTGCGTCCGGGCAGACCGCGCCGCACGTTTGCAACACGCGGATGATGCCTTGTTCGTTCACGGTGCGATCTGAAGATCTGACCGCGGCATTGAAGGCCGCTTCGGGATCCTGAGTCGCCCAGCGTTCCAATGCCACGAGCGCCGCGCGGCGTCGCAACTCGGCGCACGAAAGCTCCTCGGCAAACTTCAGGGCCGCTCGCGGATCGGAGTCGGCCCAGGATTCGGTCGCGATGACGATGGCGAGATCTCTCTCGGCTTCCACAGGCAACGTTCGCGCCCATCGAATGGCGGCGGCGGGATCCACAACGCCCCAGTTCTGCGCCACGTTGATCAGGAGAGCGTTCTTGATGTCACCCGACGGCAGAGTCTGGACGGTGGTGGAGGCTGCGACGGGATCGGCGTGAACCCAGACAAAGTAGATACGGCGCAGAGCCGGCTGGCGGAGACCGTCGTCGGGAAGTTCGTTGGCCCATTTCAACGCGGCCCTGACGTCGGTTCCCGCCCATGCTTCCGCCACGGCCGAAATTGCCTCCGTGCGCGCCCGGCCCGGTTTCATCTTCAGCACGGCGGCGGCGGCGTCGGCACCGTTCGTGCGGGCATAGGCGGTGGAGAGATGGCGCATTGCTTCGGTTTTCGAGAGACCTTCGGGCATTTGCGACACGTACGCGAGGGCGTCGGCCGGCGCGAGCTCGCCCCAGCGTTTCAGAACGGAATCTTTCAAAGCCAGGCGTTCGCGAAGGGAACTCAGGTTGTCTGCGGCTTTGAGTGCGTCCGGGATTTCCGCGAGGCGCAGCTCCTTTGCGATGCTCGCGAGCGAGTGAAGGCGATTGTCGATCCGCTTTTCAGCGCGCGCGCTTTCAATGCGGGCGGCCAGCGAGTTCGTCGAGGAACCGGGTTCGCTCGCGGCAGCCGTCAACGCGGTTGCGGTGGAGAGTGCGAGAACCAGGAGTTTGCGGGATGTGATTCGTTGCATGCCGGTCAAGAGCGAGGATGGGCGGCAGCGAGCATGTCGCTGCCGCCCTTGTGTGTGCTGCAAAGATCAGGGTGCCTGGAAGGCCCATTGCTGGTTGTTTCCGTCGTGCCACGTCCAAAGATGGACGAGGGCCCCGTCCGCGGTTGAGATGCCCTCGACGTCGAGGCAGGAACTCGCGGCGTTCAGGTGATTGGCCTGAATGCGGTAATAGCCGCTGGTGGTGGGCGCAAAGAAGAACTTCTGGTTCGTTCCATTGAGCCAGTCCCAGAGTTGCACTTTGCTTCCGTTGGCCGTCGCCCAGCCTCCGACCTCAACCGCCCGGCCGCTCTGCACGCCAATGATGCTGTATTGTCCGGCGCCGCGATTCGTCACGATCCAGCGCTGATTGGCGCCGCCGGTGTAGGGCCATTGAATGATCTGGGTTCCGTTCGCGGTGCCTTGTCCGAAGGCGTCCATGGCCTTGCCGCTGTGCCGCGCGATGATGCGATACGTTCCGTTGGGAATGATTCCGCTCGATCCTGTCGGAGCGGCGCCCACGTAGCCCGGCAGCCATCGGAAGTACGCCTGCGCGCCTTCGTGGGATCCGAGTGTGCAGTTGGCCGGCGTTGAATTCACAAGGTTGACGAGCAGGTCCGCGAGAAAGCCGACGACGTAGGAAACGTTGCCCTGATTGTCCATGGCGCTTTTGATCGCATGGCCGAAGCCGGCGGTGGTTCCGTTGAACAGGTCATCGTAACCTCCCGGAGCGTTGGGAAACCACATGCACTCGGTGATGATCATGGGCCAGCGATCCGCGGCGGGTTTGTAATTCGAGTTCCACAGGTTCTGGAGCGCGGTCTGGTTGTTGTGCACGCCGCCATACGCCGGGTAGAAATGGGCCGCGACACCGATGTTCGACCCGCTGAACGGATACTGGACCCATCCGTGTGGCTCACCCTGCCAGCCCAGGCAGGGAACCCAGATGAAGTTGTTCGCGCCCGTGTTGCGGATCGCGTTGATCACGGGCTGCATGAAGTTTCTGAACGCCTGGAAGTAGGGCGCGCTGCCGCTGCCCCAGTTGTTGGCGCCGAAGCTGGTCTCGATCTGGACCGGCTCGTTCATCAATTCGAAGTGGATGTTGTCCACGCTCTTGACGCCGGGCGCATTGGCGACGGTCTGCCAGAAGGTGATCAGGCGTTGCTGCTCCACAGGGCCGCAATTGTGCGCGCCGTTGTTCGGGGTGTTGATCGGTCCCGTCGCGCACAGCACCAGGTACAGCCCGCGCGATCTGAGATGATTGGCGTAAGGAACCACGAAGTTCTGGATCCAGCCGTTGAATTGGCTGGGGTTCACCAGTCCTCCCTCGGCCGTCCAGCCGCCGGGGTTGTCCACGTTGACACGGACAAAGGTCGTGTACCAACCGTGGCTTCGGCCGTATTTCGGGCTCGTGTCGGTCATGACGGTGGCGGCGTCGCGCATGAAGTTCAACAAGCCGGCGACGTTGGCGGGGTTGTTCCAGTCGGTGGGGTTGCTGTATCGGTGGCCTTCGCCGTTGAACCACGTTTCCGTGGGCTGCATCCAGCCGTGAAGCACCACCTGCTTGCCGCTGGGATCCTGGAGGAACCGTCCGTTGGCGGTCAATCGGGGCGTGGTGCTGCCTTGATACGCTTGCAGGGAGGGAGTCAATGCGGCTGCGACAAGAACCGCAGCGCAGAGTGTGTTTCGGGCTGATTTCATGGTGTGGGTTGTTGTTCCATTCGACCTGTTGATTGAGCTGTTTCCCGGCTTGAGGTGGCTGCCGCGGAAAACACATGCTTCATTCCTCCTTACGTCAAATGACAGGCCGATTGCGCCAACTTTTTGCCAATGGCATCGGCAATGGAGCGCGGGTATGCGACGTCTGCGACCCGCAGCAGATTCGACTGCGCAGAGGAGTGGAGAACGCGAAGCGCACCTTGATAGCACGTGCTGCGGCTCACAGAGCCGCGCTCCGAAAAGAGCGAGATCCGTTGCCTCCTCTCCTGCAAATTCAGACGCCCCGGGATTACTCGGTGCGCCCCCCCAGAATCGAGCGTGCCTCCTCGCACAGAAACCGCGCCATCAGCCAGTCGTTCCAGTAGCCCGACTGGTCGTTCCCCGTCGCAGGGATATACGGGTTGCCGGCAAATGCCGCATTCACGAGCGCTTCCGCAGACGCGAGTTCTGCGCGCCCTTCCGCCGCATCGATCCGGCAGGAGGCCATTGCCACGATTGCATACGCCATCGCCCGGCGCGTCGGCGTCCTGTCTTCGGCCGAAAGCGATTGTCGTCCCCACCGGGCGGACGCAGCAAAGTTCCCGCATCGATAGTGATACATCGCAAGTGCCAGAGCACGCCACGCGTCGAAATCAACGACACAGGCGGGATCGAACGCCGGTTGCGGAGGTTGAAGCCCGTCGCGCATCGAGTTTTCTGCGACCGACGCGAGGGGTTGAAGCGCGTCGAGGATATCCGGTTCGGGAGGGACAAAGGTGCTGATCTTCAGGATCTGCTCGGCGGCAACCGGATGCGTCGATCGAGAAAAGCGTGCCGCCGTCTCGCGAATCAGGCGCCTGTAACCGGCGAGGTCGCCGGCGATCACCAATGTCGGCGCAACCCGCAGCAGATCCCGCGACGCGTTGTCCGTCAGATCGCTGTCGTCAATTGGATTGGCAAGGCGCAATTTGACAAAGCAGTCCGCCGCCTGCTGCCAGCGCCCGTGAATGGCGTGCCAATCCCCTAGGCGGCTGAACGCGTGGGCCGCATCCATCGAAGGGCGCGTGACCGGCGTCTGGACGAGGCTCATGACGTTGTCCGCATCACGCAATCTGCCCAGGGTCACGAGGTTTGCCGCCCGCGCGATCCTGGCCCGATCCTCGGCCTCGAGCCGAAGCTGCTCTTCCCGGCCTCTCGCGGCTTCCGCTTCCTGGCGCAGGAGCGCCTGTTGGTGGCGCGCCTCGCGTTCCCTGATGAACAGCCAGCTTGAAGCGCCGAACCCCGCTGTCAGCGCGAGACTCACAGCGCCCGTTGCGGCGAACACGCCCTTGTTCCTTTGAACGGTCTTGCTGAAGCGATACCAACGCGTCGGCGGGCGCGCGAGGACGGGCTCGCGATTCAGGTAACGCTGCAGCTCCATGCCGAGCGCGTTCGCCGTCTGGTAGCGCCGCGCGCGGTCCTTTTCCAATGCCTTCATCACGATCCAATCCAGGTCGCCCGCGAGAAGCGACTTCAACCTGCCGGGTTCGACGCGGCGCCGCAGCGCGATTTCAGTCAGCTCATCACGGCGCAGGGCATCCAGTTGCGCGGACGGGCGGAGAGGTTCGCGGTCGCACAACGTGCGGCGCATTTCATCGATGCCGGAGCGGACCAGTTCCTGATGATCGAATGGCGGGCGCCCGGTCAGAAGTTCGTAAAGCAATGCTCCCAGGCTGTAAACGTCGCTGCGGGTGTCGATGTCCAGGCGGCCCATTCCCGCCTGCTCGGGGCTCATGTAGGCCGGTGTGCCCACAAACAACTCAAGATCCGTCAACACGGTTTCCTCCGTCAGCGCCTGCCCGCGCGTGGCCTTCGCGATCCCGAAGTCGATCACCTTCGGCATCGGAACACCGTCCCGGCTCGTGATCAGAACGTTCGACGGTTTGATGTCACGGTGAATGATGCCTTTTTGATGGGCATGCTGAACGGCGTTGCAGACCTCGATGAACAACCGGATCCGCTCGCGCATGTCGAGCCGATGCTCATCGCAGTAGCGCGTGATCCGGATTCCCTGGACGAGTTCCATCACGAAATAAGGGCGTCCGCCCGCCGTGGAGCCCGCGTCGAGCACGCGGGCGATGTTCGGATGATCCATCAGAGCCAGCGCCTGCCGCTCGGCCTCGAATCGCAGGATCACGCGCTTTGTGTCCATCCCGAGCTTGATGATCTTCAAGGCCACGCGGCGGCGCACCGGCGCCTGCTGCTCCGCCAGATACACCGAACCGCACCCGCCTTCGCCGATCTTCTGAAGCAGTCGGTAGGGGCCGATGAATCGATCCCCGTCCTCGCATCCACAGCAGAGCGCCTCGGCATCATCGGCGCCGGCCGGAGGGTTTGACGGCGCGGATTCACGGGCAACAACGTTCAGGCGCACGGGCAGGGCCGGGATGCTCTCCCGGAAGAACAATTCAACCGCCGGCTGCGCCTCGAGCATCGAGTTGACCGCCGCGCGCAATCTCGAATTCGCTCCGCAGACGGCATCGAGGTAGGCCGCGCGCTCGTCCGGCGCCGTCAATTCCAGCGCGGCGCAAACGATTTCTTCAACGAGTTCCGTCCAGGTGTCGGACACGGACAGGGCGATTATGCGTTCGCTTTCGCGCGAACCTTGTTGAACAACCAGGTCCTGGCGCAGATCCAATGGCGATTCGCGGTGCGCTCTGCGATCTCCATCGTTTCGGCAATCTCTTTGTTGGTCATGCCGCCAAAGAACTTGAGAACCACCACACGCGCGCGCTCCGGATGCTCGCGTTCCAGGATTTCCAGCGCTTCATCAATCAGGAGAATCCTGTCGTCAGGCGAAGCGTCGTGAATCTCCACATGCTCGATGTCGAGGCGCTGGTGCCCGCCGCCGTGCCTCAGGCGGGATTTGCGGCGGGCGTGGTCGATCAGAATATGCCGAATGGCTTCGGCGGCTGCGTTTACAAAGTGAGTCCGATCGGTCCAGGTGCGCTCCTCGCCCGCACCCTGCATTCGCATCCACGCTTCGTGCACCAGCGCGGTCGGCTGCAGAGTATGACCCGCGGACTGACAGGCCATTCGCGCGGCGGCGATGCGCCGGAGCTCGTCGTAAACAAGAGGCAGCCACTGGTCTGCGGCGCCATTGGATGGTTGACAGGCTGGATCCAAAGTCGAGTTCCCCCCAGCGAGTTCGTTCGACGTAGCGTGTTGTGCCAGACGTGGTTCCGGTGGTCTGGATGAATTCTCCCCGAGCCTGCCGTGCGGTGACAATGTGCCATTTGACACATTCAGTTCCTGAAGTGCTTCACCTTATGGCCGCAGACCTTTGTCCCCGGCAGGGAGTCAGGTTCCTCGATCCGCTGTCGTAGCCGCGCTTCGGGGTCTTGAATTTGACTTAAGTCAAGAAACCACGCCTTTCGCAATTGCCCGACATTGCATGACAAGCGGACGGAAGCGCGCTGCCGGAAAAGTCCTATGTTGACGGCGCATGAAGAGGCAACGGCTTATCACATCGATTGCCATCGGGCCGGGCCGACAGGCGCTCCGAAAACGCAACCGCAATTCTGAAGCATTATGAACTGCACCGTCTGCACACCCGCTTCCGAAACCCGCGTCCTTCCGCAGGACAACATGCACAAGATGCCCGGCCATTGGTTGCTGGCCAGAATGGGCAAGCGCGTGTTGCGACCCGGCGGGCTCGAGCTCACCCGCGTCATGCTCGATCGGCTCGACATCCAATCCCGAGACGACGTCGTGGAATTCGCGCCCGGGCTCGGTGTCACGGCGCGAATGACATTGAAGCGCGAGCCCTTCAGCTACACGGCGGTCGAGCGCGACGAAACCGCCGCGGCCGAAGTGCGACAGTACCTCGCCGGCCCGCGCCGGCGCTGTCAGTTGGGCAGCGCGGAGCAGACCGGCTTGCCCGATCGCTGCGCGACGGTTGTGTACGGCGAGGCAATGCTCACGATGCAGGGGCCGGAACAGAAACGCCGCATCATAGCTGAGGCGTATCGATTGCTGAAAAGCGGCGGCCGCTACGGCATTCACGAGCTGAGCCTGACGCCGGACGACCTGCCGGGAGCGGTGCAGGAGGACATCAGCCGCGAGATGTCGCGCAACATTCACGTCGGCGCCCGCCCGTTGACGGCCCGCGAATGGCGCGAGCTGCTGACCGGCGCGGGATTCAGGATCGATTTTGAAGCCACCGCGCCGATGCACCTGCTCGAACCGGGCCGCCTGGTTCGCGACGAAGGTTTCTTCCGCGCGCTGCGATTTGTGTTCAACGTGCTGCGAACGCCGGAGGCAAGGCAACGCGTTCTCTCGATGCGCCGCCTGTTCCGCAAACATCGCGCGCACCTGGAGGCCATCACGTTCGTCGTGATCAAACCGTGAACTGCACTTCATCACGGCGCTGAACCGCGAAACGGCTTGTTAACCGCAAAGCGGAGAGGGCCAAGGGCCTGCGTTGAGGCGGCGCGTTCCTCTGGAACTTCCAATCCGGCACAGTGCAGCATCGGCTCGAGGCGCATCACGTGCGCCTGTCGGCGATCTGCTTTTCTCCCGACGGCGAGGTGCTTCTCACAGGCGGATACGACAGCGTGGTTCGCGCGTGGAACACGGAAACAGGCGAGGAGATCCGCTCTTTCAGCGGACACATCGGAGCCATCTCGGACCTGGCATGCTCGGCGGATGGACAAATGTTCGCGTCGGCCGGCGATGACACAGCGCGCCTGTGGTCGCTGAGCACGGGCGAGCTGTTGCGCACATTGACGGTGCCCGGCGCGAGTGTCACGCGCGTTGTGTTCGCGCCGAACACCAATCAACTGGTTACGTCCGATACTTCTCTGACCAATAATGTCCGGGTCTGGGATTTAACCACAGGCAACCAATTTCAGCGGCGTGGCGGCCTTGCCCGGCTATAACAGCGACAAGGTTTCGCTCTGGACGGAAACGGGAACGTTGCTGGCCAGCGGCGTGTTAACGAACCCGGTCGGCTGGGCGGAAGTGCCGTTGCCGGCGCCCGTCCATCTCGAGGCGGGCCGCATCTACCGGCTCGCCGTTTACAAAGCCGACGATCTCACGTTCAACAGGTGAATCCCTGAGACACGCTGCCTGTCAGACCCGGAGCGACCCGCGGAACCCGCGGACGGCATAGTACGACTGCGCGCCATTGTGCCCCGTGAAAATGCGGCCATAGCGGCGCTCGCAATACAGCGCGCCGCCGAGTTTGCGGATCTCGCCCGGCGTCCTTATCCAGCTCGACGTTTTCGTGTCGAACTCTCCGAGCTTCTGCAAATCGAAATATTCCTCCTCGGACAACATCTCGATGCCCATGGCGTTGGCCATGTCCATGGCGGTGTCGCGAGGCCGATGTTCCTTGCGCGACTCCCAGCCTTCGCGGTCGTAACAAACGCTCACGCGCCCCTTCGGAGTTTCCCGGGAACAATCCACAAAGATGAATTCGCCGGTCTTCCGGTCGCGGGCAACGACATCCGGCTCGCCGCCGGTGCGCTCCATTTCGTTCAGCGACCAGAGCTTTTCCGGGCTGGCCAGGAGCTTCGCTTCGACCGTTGCCCAATCGATGCCCTTGTGGCGGTTCCGGTTCTGTTCGAACCGATCCTTCAGTATGCGGATCAGGTCCTCCTGCTGTTTCGGAGATAATTTCTCCTGCGCGCTCTTCATGTGTCACATCGGCCGCGGCGGCTTGTGCGTTCGCAGCTAGGCCTTGTTCAGATGGAAGCTCGCCTCGAAGGCGTTGAACAGATCAAGATACTGCTCGAGATAGCGGCTCAGCAGGAAGTTCTTCGCAACGCTTTCCCTTGCCTTGCGCCCCATCTGCTCGCGCAGTTTCCGGTTCCGCACCAGTTGCACAATCCGGTGCGCCGTCTCCTCGATCGACGACACCAGGAAACCATTCACGCCGTCGCGGATCTGATACCGGATCCCGCCCACGTTGCCGCCGATCACCGGGGTCCCCTTCCACATCGCTTCCGTGACCGTGAGCCCGAAGCCTTCGCGGATCGACTTCTGCAGCACCACGGCCGCTTTCGTTTGCAGCGTGTTGACCAGCGCCGTGTCGTCGCCGTGCGGCAGGATCAGAATCCGCTCGTCGCGTTCGCTGACCAGTTGCTCGCTCGTAGATCTGCGCGCCTTCGGGGTCGTCCGAGGCGAAATTGCCGAGCAGCACGAGCGTGCAGTCCACTTGCTTGCGCGCCAGCTTGAACGCTCTGATGACCCCGGCCGGGTCCTTCCACGGATCAAATCGCGACACCTGCACGACCAGCGGCAGATCGGTCGGGATGTTGTAATGCGCCAGGCGGCCGTTCATCTCCTTCTCGGTCAGCCGGCGGTTCTTCGTCGTGAACGGATCGATCGCCGGGAGGAAGAACAGCTCCGGTATCGGCAGCTTCTGCGAATATTCCGGCGTGCTGAAGATGACGGCGTCGTACTGCTCGACGAAGCGCCGCAGGTAGGCCCAGAGCTGCGCGTGCGGATGCGAGATGTCGATATGGCAGCGCCAGACCCACGGCGCCTGCTTCTTGTAATGGCAGATCAACGGGAGCGGCTGCGGATCGTGAACCAGCACCAGATTGTGGTCGAGATGGTTTCGGATGGAATTCTGAAACACGACGTTCTCGTAGATCTCGCGTTTGATGCGGGAGAACTCGAGAGGCATTCCCTGGAGCGCATTGTGCATCTTCTTGGTGATGCCGAAGAAATCCGGCGAACCCTGCAGCACCCGCCATCCCGCCCGGATGCCCAGCCCGTTCATCAGCAGCGTCAGTGACGAGAGCAGTTCCGCCACGCCTCCGCCGTAGTACGTGGAATTGATGTTGGTGACGTGAAAGCCGCGCAGCCGCGCGGCCTTCGACAGGATGCGTTCCACCGCCGCGTCACCAATGAATGGGGCGTAATCCTCCACCTTGATCAGCTTGTAGTTCATATCGGAGCAGTGCCCCGACACTATCTCGGGGTTCGAAAGGCTGCAAGGCTCGAAGCTTGTGCCGGCCGGCACGCCAAGAGCCGTTACCAGAAAAACCGGTCAATGCCAGCCGGGTGTCCTGGTCGTGACGCGCTGCATCCCGGCCGTTCGGCGGCGTTTAAGGCGCCTTGCCGGGTGCCCTGAATTGCAGTGGATTTTCCTTTTGCCGTGGCGCTAACATACGGCCATGGCAGAGAAAACTCTGAACGAAATATCCAGGGAAGTCAGGCTGCTCTATCAAAAAGGGACGGATGCGTTGCTCAGGGAGAACATCGACTACGCCATCGATCTGCTCAATCAGGTGCTCCAGAAGGAACCCGGATTGATCGACGCCCGCAAAGCCCTTCGCTCCGCGCAACACAAGAAGTCCGGCGGCGGCCGCGGCCTGCTGAAAAAAGTCTGGAGCAGCGCCTCCGCCTCCCCGCAAATCGCCAAAGCCCAGATCGCTCTCCACAGAAATCCGGCCGAGGCCCTTCACATCGCCGAGCAGGTCCTCAACAACGATGCCACCAACTCGGCCGCCCATCGCATCATCGTCGAAGCCGCCAACGCCCTCCAGATGCCGCGCACCGCCCTGATGTCGCTGGAACAGCTCATCCTCAATTCACCGAAAGACAAGGACCTCGCCATCCAATACGCCTACGCCCTGGCCGAAGTCGGCGAAACCGGCCGCGCGGAACATGTCCTCGTCGAAATCTCCCGGTTCATGCCGAACGATCCCGACATCGCGCAGGCGTTGAAGAATGTCTCCGCGCGCAAAACGCTCGATGAGGGCGGCTACGACGCTCTGTCCAGCGGCGAAGGATCCTATCGCGACATCCTCCGCAACGAGAGCGAGGCCGTGTCCCTCGAACAGGAACAGCGCGTCCAGAAATCCGAGGACGTCGCCGACCGTCTGATCCGCGAGTACGAAGCCCGCTTGAAGACCGAACCGGGCAACCTGCGGCTCCTCCGGTCCTTGGGCGAGCTCTACACGCAGAAGAAGCAGTTCGACCGCGCCCTCGAGTACTACGGAAAAATCAAGGCCAGCGAAGCCGGCAGCGGCGATCCTTCCCTGGACGCCGCCATCGCCGAAACCACCGTGCGCCGCTACGAGCACGAGATCGAGAAACTGGACCCGACCGACCCCGAGTACAGCGCCAAAGTGGACGCCATCAACGCGGAGAAGATGAACTTCCAGATCACCGAGTGCCGGAAGCGCGTCGAACGGTTCCCTACCGACCTGTCCATTCGCTTCGAAATGGGCGTGCTCTATTTCCAGGCCGGCAAAATCAGCGAAGCCATCCAGGAATTCCAGAAGGCGCAGGCCAACCCGCACCGGCGCATCGTCGCCATGAACTACCTCGCCCAATGCTTCGCCAAACGAAAAATGTACGACCTCGCCGCCCGCACGCTCCAGAACGCCATCAAGGAAAAGACCGTCTTCGACGACGAGAAAAAGGATCTCATCTACAACCTCGGCTCCGTGCTCGAGAACATGGGCAAGAAGGAGGAAGCCGTCGAACAGTTCAAGCTGATCTACGAAACCGACATCGGCTACCGCGACGTCGCCGCCAAAGTCGATGCCTACTACGAAGGGCGCGCCTAGCCGGAGGTAGGGCTAAGCTTTAAAATTCCAGGTCCCAGATTCCAAAGAACTCTTCGGTGGGGCGAGCGTCCCCGCGAGCCGTTGCCCGAGCACCCTGGTCGTCTGCCACCAATGCGTTCAGGGACAAGGCGGAGATCCTGTTTTCCAGAGCGTTCTATCCGTGCCGTTCAATCAGCGACGTCGCACGACGGCTCGCGAGGACGCTCGCCCCACCATTGGGAATTGGAATGCGGAACCTGGAATTTGGAACCTGGAGCTTGGAACTTCCCTTTACCTGTCTCGCTCCAACAAGTATTCCGCCAGCGCTTCCAGCGCGCGCGCCCGGCCGCGGAACGGCTTCAGCGCGGCAAACGCCTTGCCCGTCAGTTCCCGCGCAATCCGTCGCGACTTCTCCAACCCCACAATCGACGGATATGTCGCCTTCTGGGCTTTGGTGTCCTTCCCCGCTGTCTTGCCCAGCTTCTCGCTCGTCTGCGTCACGTCCAGAATGTCGTCGATCACCTGGAAGGCCAGTCCGACGTGGTAACCGAACCGGGTGAGCGCCTCGAGTTCCCCGAGAGAGCAGTTCGCGCTCATGCCACCCAGGCGAACCGAGCAACAGAGCAGCGCCGACGTCTTCCGCTCATGAATGTAGCGGAGCTCGCGAACAGAAAGCTTTTTTCCTTCGCCCTCGAGATCCGCCACCTGTCCCGCAATCAGTTCGAGCGAACCGGCCGCGCGCGCCAGTTCCAGCACGATCCGCTGATGCGGATACCGCGGCCAGCCGCGGCATTGCGCGCCAATCTCGAACGCCTGGGTCAGGAGCGCGTCACCCGCCAGCACCGCGATGCCTTCGCCGAATACCTTGTGGTTCGTCGGCTTGCCCCGCCGGTAATCGTCGTTGTCCATCGCCGGCAGGTCGTCGTGCACCAACGAATAGGTGTGAATACACTCCACCGCGCACGCCAGCGGCATCGCGTCTTCCTCCCGCCCGCCGCAGGCCGCCGCGGCCGCAAGACACAACGCCGGACGCATCCGCTTCCCTCCGGCGAAAAGCGAATACCGCATCGCGCGATGAATCGTGGCCGGCTTCGTCCGCTCCGACGGCAGAAAACGGTCCAGCGCCGCATTGACGGATTTCGTCGTCGCTGAAAGAAACGCTGCGAGGTCGAACGGCGTTTCGGGTTTCGGATTGGAAGTGGGCCGCGCAACAGACATGCGCCGGAGTTTTTAGGCAATGCCCTCCGTTGGCGCAAGCTTTAAGCGCCCGGAGCGATACTTCCCATCCGTCTTGTTTGACTCACCGCGTGCCCGCTGCATTTGTGTTCACGCTGGTCAACGTATGCACTGCCCCTGACACCCACGCCTTTTCCTCCCGATCCACCGTGAGCACCCGCGGAATCAACTGGATCTCGTGCCCGAACAGGTCGAAAACCACCGTGCCCGGCAGGAACGTTGTGTCCATGAAGATGCACTGCCCGAAGGGCACGTCGTACGGCACCGGTTTTGGCGAATCAAAGGCAATCGTGGTGGAGGCCGAATTGGTCCGGGTGGCGCCGTTGCTTTCCCCGGCACTCGAGAGATTCGCAGCGGGCGGTTCGCCTGCGAACCGGATCGTGACGTTGCTGATGCCCAGCACGGGCTGGTGGATCACGATTTCAGGCTCGCCCGCGACGCTGCGGGTGAAGGTCACGATCCATGGCCCCTTCCTGTGCCTGGCGTGCTCGATTGCGAAGTACGTTGCTGCATAGAAGGCCACGGTGCCGACGAACACCACAAGGAGCGATTTCAGCAGCTTCTCTCTCTTCATCCGCGCATACGTTGGACAAGGGAACGGTTCCAATGCGAGCAAAACCGGCATTCCCGTATGGCAGACCTCTCGTCTGGGTTCATGGCACCGTCTCGGAGCCGGTACACCCGAGACTTGAGAGCGCAGGCAACCCTCGCGCGAGTGCAGCCTCCCGCCGCCTCAAAGGCGTGCCCGGGGGCAAAGAAAACGAGTTGCGCTATGGCATTTTTGTGCCAAATCTATGCGTGTTCGTTTTCGGTGGATGGGGTCGTAGCTCAGTTGGTAGAGCGTCTCGTTCGCAATGAGAAGGTCAGGGGTTCGACTCCCCTCGGCTCCACCATTTCTTCCCGCCTCAGGGCACACCGATCAGCCAGGCGGAGACACTTGGTACTCGTGGACCGCGCCTGCCAATGGAACCGTGGTGCTCTAGCGCACGGAGGATACCTACACCCGTTGCTTTGGGCTTTTCACTGGCAAGCGCGTGAAATCCCTGAAGCGAATCGCGTTGAGCGAACCGGTCTCGTTTGACGTGAAGTCGGGCACAACCTATCACATTCAGGTCCTGGGAATGCCCACAACACCGTTCAACCTGCATCTGGAATTCACCCCGCGCCCTGCCAACGACGACTTCGCCGGCCGTTTCCAACTCGAAGGAGTGAGCATTCAGACCAACGGAGGCGCTGGCTGAAGGATGACTTCGACGGGACAACGCTGTGGTGGTCGTGGATCGCTCCGGCCAGCGGGATCGCGACGCTCAGTTGGGACAACTGGACCATCGCTTTCGGGATTTATACCGGCGCCGCTTCCGGCTCGCTGAAACGGGCGATCGAGCCGTTCTGGGGCAGCACACAATTCCAGGTCGTTGCCGGCCGGACGTACCCTATCATGGTTTCAGATCGGTACCCTCCCTGGGCTCCTTCGAAGGGCCATCCGTCACTGACGCTCGAACCCCAGTGAGCGCAAGGAAGGGATCCTTGGTTGCTCGACAGCGAAGCCGGTGATCAGGGAAGATTTCCCACGGCCTTCTCGATCAGTTCGCGTTCCCGGGCGCCGTAACACAACTTCAGTGCCTCGGCTCGCCCGGCCGGAGACATTTTCTCCCACGACTTTCTTAACGCGTTGACCACCTTTTCCTCCGTGCTCTTCGCGGCAAGGTCTGCGAGCTGATACTGGAGAAACACCAGGCACAGCGCGTCTTCCAATACCTGCATCTCGGGATCGGTGCTCGCGTTCTTCTTCAGGTTCAACGCCTGCACGCGTTGAACCGTCTCCTCCGGATAACCCGCTTCGCGAAGAATCGCGCCCGATTTCTCGGCATGAAATTCCTTCAGCTTCTGCCGCCACTTGAGATAACCCGCCTTCGTCATCGGATACGACTCTCGCGGAATCATCCAGCGACACAGATGCTGGCAGCGCGCGGCCAGGCGCAACACCTCCGACGCGTCCGGCCGCAACCGCAACACCCATTCCGTCAGCCGCTCCGCGTAAACCAGTTCCCGCGGCTGCTCCACTCCGTTCACCACCTCCTTGTTCGGATCCCGCGCGTTCTCCTCGTCAAACCGCCGCAATGCGGCTTCGAATCGCTCCGCGTTCTCCGGAGAAAATGCGTCTGTCACGCGGCGTCTTATTGCAAAAGCGGTTTCTTGTGGCAAGAGTTACGTGTCCAAAGTGCTCCTGATTCGATGGCAGCACGCCGGACGTGATTTATGATGAAGCCAGTGCGATCGAACAGCCCCCTCACGCCGGAGGAATTCCAGCGTCAGCTCTCCGATTTCGTCCGCCAGCATTTCCAGAGCCGCGCTGCCCAGCAGCCCGAAACGCAGCCGGCCGACACCGGAGACGAATCCGGTGCGCGCTCCGGCGCCGATCGCTTCCAGTTCAACTACAAACCGCGCGACATCAAAGCCTTTCTCGATCGCTTCGTCATCCGGCAGGACGAAGCCAAGAAAGTCCTCAGCGTCGCCCTGTGCGATCACTACCATCACGTGCGGCTCGCGCTGGAAGGCAAGGAAACACCGCATTACGCCAAGCAGAACGTCATCCTCATCGGCCCCACCGGCGTCGGCAAAACCTTCCTCATCCGCAGCGCCGCCGAACTCATCGGCGTGCCGTTCGTCAAAGCCGATGCCACCAAGTTCTCCGAAACCGGCTACGTCGGCGGCGACGTCGAGGATATGGTGCGCGATCTTCTCCGCCTTGCGGACAACGATATCACCCGCGCGCAATACGGGATCATTTACATCGACGAAATCGACAAAATCGCCGCGGCGAGCACGGCGAGCGGGCGCGACGTCAGCGGCCGCGGCGTGCAGACCAACCTCCTCAAGCTGATGGAGGAGACGGAAGTGCCGGCGCGTTCGCCCAACGACATCGCCGGGCAGATCCAGGCGATGATGGACATGACGCAGCGCGGCCGGAAAGCGCCCAGCACCATCAATACGAAACACATCCTCTTCATCGTCAGCGGCGCGTTCGACGGGCTCGAGAAGATCGTCCGCAAGCGCCTCCGCGAAGCGGCAATCGGCTTCGCCGCCAAGGAGCAGCCCCTCGAGACACCCGAGGAGGTGTTGAACGCCGCGCAAACACAGGACTTCATCGAGTTCGGCTTCGAACCGGAGTTCATCGGGCGATTGCCCGTCCGCGTGGTCTGCCACGCGCTCAACACGGACGACCTGTACATGATCCTGAAGAACTCGGAGGGCAGCATCATCCGCCAGTACGAGCAGGACTTCGCCGCCTACGGCATTGAAGTGCTCTTCTCGGACGAGGGACTGCGCCGGATCGCCGAGCGCGCGAGCGAGGAGAAGACCGGCGCGCGCGGCCTCATGACCGTGTGCGAACGCGTTTTCCGCGACATCAAGTTTGAACTGCCGTCCACCGCCGTGAAACGGTTCGTCGTCACCCCCGAGCTTGTGGACAACCCGGTGGCCGAACTGGCGAAGATGCTGGCGGACCCGAACCTCGAGGAAAAAGCCGTCGCCCGCCAGGTAGTCGAGGAATTCGCCCGGCGGTTCCGCGAAGCGCACGGGATCGAGATCCGATTCACCGAAGCCGCCACGGAACGCCTCGTCGCCGAGGCAATCGAGAAGAAACAATCCGTTCGCGACCTGTGCGCGACGCGCTTCAAGGACTTCCAGTTCGGCCTGAAACTCATCGTGCAGAACTCCGGCCAGAAGTCGTTCGTGATCGACCGCGATACCGTTGAAGCGCCGGACCGCGTCCTAAGCGATTGGGTGGTAGCCAGCTACCGCCGCAGCGACCACCCCGACAAGCAGCCGGACAATTGATTCCTCTGCATCCGGTGGGGCGAGCGTCCCCGCGAGCCGTCGCCGGACGGCGTTTGTCACACGATACTGCGAATCAGCGGACGTCAGAGCCGCTGGCTGGATCGTTGGATCTTGGATATTTTCCACTTCGTTCCAGCATTTCAGCCTTTCCTATCGGTGGGGCGAGTGTCCCCGCGAGCCGTCGCCGGACGGCGCTTGTCACACGACACTGCGAATCAGCGGACGTCAGAGCCGCTGGCTGGATTGTTGGATCTTGGATATTTTCCACTTCGTTCCAGCGTTTCAGCCTTTTCTATCGGTGGGGCGAGCGTCCTCGCGAGCCGTTATCCGAGTGCCCAGATCGTCCGCCGGCAATGCGTCCAAGGGAGGCAGAAATCCCGTTTTCCAGTGTCTTCAGGCCAGGCTGTTCGACCCGCCACGTCGAACAACGGCTCGCGGGGACGCTCCCCCACCAGAGAAAGAGACGCTCGCCCCACCATCAGTCCTCGCCAATCCGCACGCGGCGCACCACTCCCTCGGCATCCAGCGCCGCCGCAAAGTCGAAAACATCGCGCTGCAGGCAAAACGCCACATCCTCCCGCAGATCGGGATTGGCCAGCAGCCTCCGGCCGTTGCGCGACCGGGACGCAGCCCGCAGCAGATCTCCTTCGGCCGCCGCGTAGGCGTCCAGCGCGATCAACGCCGAATCGCTCAACCCGCCGTTCGCGTGTCCGGCCAACAGGCTGCACAACGCGCCCGCGCCCAGCACGTCCTCCAGCGCCGCCTCCTCGAACGTCCCGCTGCACACGACGAGCAGCTTGCCCGGCCGGCGGCGCAGGATCGCGTCCGCCACCGCCCGCAGATTCAGAAACGACGCCACCCACACCGCGTCCGCGTGCGCGCAGGCCCGCAGCGCGCGCGTCCCGTTCGTCGTCGTCATCACGATCGTTCTTCCCTCAACCCGATCCCTTGTGAATTCCCTCGGCGAGTTGCCCAGGTGAAAGTCCGTTCCTCCGCTCACACTGGCCCGGATCCGCACGCCCTGGCGCTCGCCTGCGAGCAACACGGCAGGATTCGAGCGATGCAACACCAGCGCGTCGGGAATATCGACCACCGGAACCACTGCCGTCGCGCCGTTGGCCAGGGCCGTGACCATGGAAGTGGTCGCGCGAAATACATCGAACACGACGGCGCACGTGCCCTCGAGAGCGCGCGCTTTCAGCGCTCCGAAATCCGCCGGTGTGAAAAGAACTTCGATCGTCATGCCGGGTTCAGTCTGGCCGCTCCCGCCCCGCCGCGCGAGTTCACAGTCCGCATGTAGTGAAACAAATACTGCTGGGCATATCCTGCGTTCGGCCCGAAGTACGTTTCCGAGAACCGCATCAGCCGCGACGGCCTGGGCCGGCGCCGGGGAAAATACAATTGCCGCAACGCTCTCAGGATCCACACGTCCACGGGAAACGCGGTCGGAAACCCGTAAGCAAACAGCAGGACGCAATCGGCAATCTTCCTCCCCACCCCCGGAAGCGACATCAGCTCCGCCCGCGCCGTTTCCAGCGGCACCGATTTCAGCCCATTCAATTGAATCTTTCCGGAAGCCACGATGCGCGCGGTGGCCAGCAGGTAGGGTGCGCGGAAACCCATCTTGCACGCGCGCAAACCAGGTTCGCTCTCCGCCGCCAGCCGTTCCGGAGTGGGAAAGGCAAATGCCGTCTCACCTTCAAACCCGGGGATCGGCTCGCCGTAACACTCGCATACCGACGCCACAATCTGCCGGATCTGCACGATCTGTTTCGTGGAGGAAAGAATGAAGGACGCCAGGCATTCCCAGGGATCCTGCCGCAGCAACCGCAACCCCCGGCAGGCCCGCGTTGCCATCCGCATGGGCTCGTCGTCGGGAAACGTTTCCAGGATCTGCTGCAGAATCACATCGGTCTGGAGATACTCCTTCAGCCAGCCCCAATCCGTCACCGGTGCGGCCGTTTCCGCGCGAATACCGTCCGTCACCGGGGTGAGCCGCACGGCGCGCCGGCCGATGACGCCGTGCCAGGAGTCGCCCTTCTGTGTCCACCGGAACGCCTGCCCCGACGCCAGGGTTGCCGCGAGGTCGTAGTCGCTCACCGGGATGGTGACGCACTGCGTTCCAGCGCGAGAGCTATCGGAGATTGCGGCACTCAAAGAGTTGGTAGGTGTGAAAAATACGCCCGCGATACAGCGCATTGAACTGGCCGAGTTCGATCACCGATTCAAACTGGTTCGTCAGCGTTTGAGGCAGCGGCCGGCTGCGCGGCGGATATTGCAGCAGGTTCGTTTCGCCCCGAAGCCACTTGAAGAGCCAGCCGTCCACCAGCGGCGGGGCGCTGAGTTCCTGAACGTAGATCGCATTCTCCCCTTTGCGTTCCGTGTAACCCGCCAGGAAATAGAACTGGTTCTGCGGCCTGTCGGACGTCAACTGGTACACGAGCGGCACCTCGCGCACATTGGTCCGCGCCTCCGGAATGTAGAACGTCATCAAACCCGTGGTCTGGTAGCTCGGTGAAATGACGAATACCGGCTTGCCCTCCGCCAGCAGCCGCCGCCGCGCCGCTTCCACGATGCGCGCGCCTTCACTGTAGGCGCGAACGCGCGTCAACGGATCCTTCTTCGGCGGCAAGGGGCGGCCGGCCACGTGCTTGATCAGATCGCTTTCGTGCAGCAACGCGACCATGATCCCCCCAATGAGCAATCCCGCTATGAGCGCCGGTTTCAACCCTCTGACGCCAAGCCGCCAGCGCGTGTCCCAATAAACGGCCATCAGGCAGAACAGCGGCAACACCGACGGCGCAATCCAGTTCGGCAGCACGCGGGCGCGGAACGAGAAAGCGAGATAACACAAAAACAGCGGCGCGCCCATGCTGAACAGATACACCATGCGCGGATCGTGCCGGCCCCGCCGCCACATCAGAATCGCCGCGCACCACGCCGCAACGAAGTACACCGGATTCAACAGCGCCGCCTCTGCTCCCAGAAAATCAAACACATACCGGAACGGGTTTCGCGTTCCGGAGCCGGCCGATGAATCGCCCGGCGCGGCGGCCGGCGCCGCGGATGCGCCGTCAGCGCGCCTGCCGAACTGCGCGTTGTCGTGCACGACATGCGACACGGTGATCCAGTCATGCTGCGCGTTCCACACGATCACAGGCGTTGCGCAGAGAAGGTTGATGAGCAGGGCCACGTACGGCCCGGGCCGGCGCAGGTGAACCCGCGCGGGTTTCCAAAGCGCAAACAACACCGCCCAGCACAACCACTGAAACAAAGCCGTGTACTTGCTCAGGAAACCAAGCCCCATCCACAGCCCGGTCCATAGCCACGGCTTCAAACCGGATTGCGGCTGCATCGCCCGCCACCCCGACATCATGGCCGCCGTCCAGAACAGCACCGACAACGGATCCACCGTCATCAGGATCGTGCCGACCGCCAGCAACGGCGTCGTGATGACGATCAAGAGCAGGAAAAACCCGGCGCGCGCGTTGACATTCCGTGCAAAGAATCGCAACAGAAGGATGCCGAGAACCGCGCTGATCACCGGCGCGAAAAACCGCACGCCGAATTCGTTGTCGCCCCACAACGTCGTTCCCGCAAGCTGCGTGAAGGCAATCAGCGGCGGCTTGCTGTAATACGACAAGGCCGGGTGCTTCGACCAGATCCACTGGTAGGCTTCGTCCCCCGACAGCTCGAGCGCGCCGCTGCGCAGGTACAGCAGATTGCCCAGCAGCATCACGGCGATCAGCACGTAACCGGCCCGCAGCCAATGCGTGTCCAGCGAAACGGGCCCCGAGGCCCCGGGAGCCGGAGCCGGGCGATCCTCCGGTTCGCCTGCCTCATCGCGGGCAGGAACGTTGACGAGAGACGGAAGACGCTGCCACCAGAGCGGAAACCAGCGTTGACCGGCCCGGCGCCATAAGGTGTCCAGCAGCCATAGAACCGCCGCCGCGCAACCCGCGCCGAGAATGGCGCCGGCCAGCACGTCGCTGGGATAGTGAACGCCGTTGTAAACCCGCGAGAACGCCACCAGACACGCGAGCGGAACCATGAACCACACGCTCCGCCGGTAATACACCAGCAGAATCATCGTGGCCGCAAACCAGTTGAACGCGTGCGACGACGGCATGCTCCTGCACCCGCGCCTGGATTTGCGCCGGGCGGGGCGATCCTCTTCGGACGCCGTTCCAAGTGAAGCGCCCGCGGATGCGGCATTCTCGGAAAAGGTTTCTTCCGCCGGCTCCTCCTCTTCCGCGTTCAGGTCCTGACCGGTCCGGCTGGACGGCAGCCGCACGTCCGTGTGCGTGATGTAGGGGCGCGGGCGCCCGACCGCCTTCTTGATCGTGTTCGACACGTACGAGTCGCCCGGCCAGATGACAAGCGCGAGCATGAGCGCGCAGAGACGTGCGCGCGTGCCGCCTTTCCACAGGAAAACGAGCCCCCCAAGGATGAGCGCCGGAAAGAAGAACGCGTTCCCGCTGGCAAACGGCATCAACGCGTCGAAAAACGGATTGGCCCACGTCTGGTTGATCAGACGCAGCAACTCGAAATCGATCGCTTCCAGCCAATGCACCCGCCGAGTCTATGAACCGTGCTCGGCTTAGAAAAGGATGCGTTTGGACGCGCTCCGGACCAACGCCACGGGCAACGGCGAGCGAGCCGCGAATCAACGCCAATGGGCGGCGGAGCGCGACTGTGTCCCGCACAGCGGGACCAGTCGCAGCACGTGGACGAAGTGTGTGACTCCGGGTTCTGCAGGCGCGTGAACCAAACACCCTGAATCCCGAAGGGATTCCATCACAGAGCCCAGTGGCCCCGCGACGGCAGTATCCCGACCAGGACAATTCCGCGCGCATATGCGACAGGAATTGTCTTGCGAAAATCGCCAAATACCTTGGCCTTTGACGCTTACACAATGCCGCCTTTTCGAACGCAGGACAATTCTGCGCGCATATGCGACAAGAATTGTCCTGGGATCGCTGGTGCGCTCCTGCTCAATGAAAATCGTACGACGGCACCGCCACCGCCGTGTCGTGTTCCAGTCGTTCGATCCGCTCCGCGCGCACATGCGTCACGTTGTCGATGTGCTGCAATCGCCCTTCGATCACCAGGAACGGCTCCTGCGTGACCAGCAAACGCTGCGCCTCGAACAACGGCGGCGACAGAATCGCGTTGCTCACGCCGGTCTCGTCCTCGAGGCTCACAAACACAAAGCCTTTGGCCGTTCCGGGGCGCTGGCGGCAGATGACATTGCCGGCGATCCGGACGCGGGCGCCATGACGCGCTCCCGGCAGGTCCGCCGCGCGCAATATCCCTGTCAACCGCGGCCGCAGCAGCGCCATCGGATGCGCGCCGGTCGTCAAACCCATTGCGCTGTAATCCGCCCGAATGCGCTCCGGGTAATTCATCGGCGCCAGCGGCGACGCCTTCTCCGCCTGTCCGTTCGTGGACGGAGGCGCTGTTTGCGCGAGGGCCACTTCATCGAACAAATCGCCTTCGCGCAATTCCTTCTCCACCTCCCAGAGCGCGTCCCGCCGGTGCGCGGCAAAGCAATTCAACGCGCCCACTTCGGCCAGCGCGCGCCATTCGTCCTTGTTCAACCGCACCCGCCGTTTCATGTCGTTGAGCGACGTGAACGCCCGAATGCGCCGTTGAGCCAGCAACCGTTCCGCGCCTGTCCGGCTCAGGCCGCGCACAATGCACAAACCCAGCCGCACACTGCCGTCCCCGGAATCGTCCTCGACCGTGCAGTTCCAGTCCGATCGCAACACGCAAACGGGGCGGAACCGGACGCCGTGCCGCTGGCCGTCCTTCACCAGCGTGGCCGGCGAATAGAACCCCATCGGCTGGTTGTTCAGCAGGCTCGCGTAGAATTCCGGCGCGCGGTGCGCCTTCAAGTACGCCGACGCGTACGCCAGATGCGCGAAACTGATCGCGTGCGACTCGGGAAAACCGTACAACGCGAACGAACCGATCGCCGACAGAATCTCCTCGATCATCTGCGGCGGATGCCCTTTCCGTTCCATGGCCGCGCGCAGTTTCTTCTCCACACGCTGCATTCGTTCCTGCGACCGGTGAAAGCTCAAGGCGCGCCGCAGTTCCTCCGCCTCGGCGCCGTTGAAGTCCGCCATCACCATCGCGATCTCCAGCATCTGTTCCTGGAACAACGGCACGCCCAGCGTCCGCTCCAGCACCGGCTTCAGATCGGGATGATAATACGTCACCGGCTCGCGCTTCGCCCGCCGCTTCAGATACGGATGCATCAGCCGGCCCTGGATCGGGCCCGGCCGGATGATGGCCACCTCGATCACCACGTCGTAGAAACACTTCGGCTTCATCCGCGGCAACGTCGCCATCTGCGCGCGGCTCTCGATCTGGAACACGCCGATCGTGTCCGCGCTCTGCATCATCTCGAACGTGCGCGCGTCATCCTGCGGCAGTTGCGCCAGGTCCACCGGGCGCCCGCGCTCCCGCGCCAGCTCCACGCTGTCCTGCAATACCGACATCATCCCCAGACCGAGGAAATCCACCTTGATGATTCCAAGGTCCTCGCAGTCGTCCTTGTCCCATTGCGCGACAACGCGGTTGGGCATCGACGCGTTTTCGAGCGGCACGATGGAACTGAGTTTGCCCTGCGAAATAATCATGCCGCCGGAGTGCTGCCCGAGATGGCGCGGCAATCCCTGCATCGCTCTGCATAACGCGACAAACGCCGGCGCGCGCGGATGCTCCCGCGGTAACCCCGACCGTTCCATCTGCGCGGTCAGGTCCAGCGTGTGCGGAAAGTCGCCGTTCGCATACAGGCTCGAAAAACGGTTCAGCACGTCGTTCGGCAGGTTCAAGGCCTTGCCCGCCTCGCGCGCGGCGCTGCGGCCGCGGAACGTAATCACATTGGCCGTCATCGCCGCGCCCTGAGGGCCATACCGGCGATACACCTCCTGGATCACGCGCTCCCGCCGCTCGCCGCTCGGCAGGTCAATGTCGATGTCCGGCCATGCGTTCTTCCGGCCTTCGCTGAGGAACCGTTCGAACAACGTGTGAAAACGGAGCGGATCGACCGCCGTGATGCCGAGGCAGAAGCAGACGGTGCTGTTGGCCGCGCTGCCCCGGCCCTGCGCCATGATCCTGTTCTCGCGGCAGAACCGGACGATATCCCACACGATGAGAAAATAACCGGCCACCTTCAGCTTCCGGATCAACGCCAGCTCGTGATCGAGCTGGTGACGGACCTTTTCGGGAACGTGCCCGTAACGCTCCCGCGCGCCGGCCAGCGCCTGCTCGCGCAAAAACGAATCCATCGTGTGCCCCTCCGGCACCGGAAACTCGGGGAACTCATAACCCAGGTTCTCGAGCGTGAACTCCAGCCGCTCGGCCAGGCGCACCGTGTTCTCGATCGCCTCGGGACAATCCCGGAACAACGCAACCATCTGCTCCGGCGATTTCAAACAACGCTCGTTGTTCTGCGCCAGCAACAGCCCCGCCGCGTCCAGGTGCGTGTGATGGCGAATGCATGTGAACACATCCAGCACCGGGCGTTCCGCGACGGAGGCATACAGCACGCCGTTCGTCGCCAGCAACGGCAGTCCCTCCGCACGCGCCAGTTGCAGGAGCGCGTTGTTCGTCCGTTCTTCGCCCCGCAAATGATGCCGCTGAATCTCCACATAAACCCGCTCTGAGCCGAACACGTTCTTCAACCGGCGCAGGACTTCGAATGGCGTTTCGATTGGGCTGTTGGAATTCGCTTTGCGGCCGAGGTCGGTTCGATGAACGGCCTTCACCAGCGGACCTTCCTCGTCGCCGGTCAGCGCAATCAGGCCTTCCGCAAATTCCGGAAGTTCATCCCAGCGCACGCGGGCTTTGCCCTTTTCGCTTCGCAAATGAGCGCGCGTGAGCAACTGGCAGAGGTTCTGGTAACCCTTGCGCGATTCCACCAGGACCGGCAACACGGTCTCGTCCTCCAACGACAGCTCCGCCCCGACGATCGCGCGCATGCCGGCTTCGGTGGCGCGACCGAAAAGCCGCGGCGCGCCGTAAACGCCATCCCGATCGCAGAGCGCCATCGCGGGCAGTGCGAGCGACGCCGCTTTCTCCGCGAGTTGCTCCGGCGTGGATGCGCCGCGCAAAAAGCTGAACGCGCTGCGGGCATGGAGTTCAACGTAGCGCATCAGTCGTACACTCCTTCCAGGAAACAACCCTGCGGCGACCGGACAACGCGATACAGGACGCCGTCCGTCATTTGCACATCCCACTCCTCGCGCGACCAGCGGTTGTCGTCCCACCACTCGCCCGAACTGAGAAACGGCCCGCGCGCGCGCGCCACCACACCGCTGACGACGCGGCTGTGCACCCGGATCGGCCGCTCTCCGAAAAACTCGATTTCCATTTCCACCGCCTCACGCAACCTCCTGAGCTGCAGCCCTTTGTCCAACTTTTGTTGCATATGCAACAAAAGTTCGTCATGCGCTATGGGCGCGGGCGGCGCGTCAAACTGCGGCGGGCGCAGGCGGAACGCATCCGGGCGATGCGTCGGTTCCCGCACCGGCGTGCCTACCCGGCCGGGACCGCACAACGCCGTCAATCGCGCGAGCGTCTCGGCAAATTGATTCGGATCCTTGAGCGTGGTTTCGAACAGGCCGAACTGATGCAGCTTCGGCCGGCACGGCCTGGCTTCCATCCGCAGCCAGACAATCGGCGCGTCGGTGCGCAGCGTGTCCACGTGCGTTTGCAGCATGCGAAACAGCGTCTCAACGTGGCTGGTCGGCGCGGGGATCCGGAAAGCATGCTCGTAAACGGCGCCGGAAGAGAGCCCGAGGTTCAAATGAAGTTCGCCCACAACCAGGTGAATCACTTCGAGCCGCCGCGCGAGCTGTTCCACAAAACGGCGCAGAACGAACAACAGCGGTTCGGCAGTCTCGATTTCATTCTCGAACTCGATCCGTTCCTCGAAGACGTCGCGGGGCACGACCTGCCTGAGTGGTCGGGTGCGTCCCGGCGAAACGCGTTCGAGCAGGGCCAATGCATCGCTGCCCAGGCGTTCGGCAAGACCGGGCCTGTCCAGCGCGAGCAACGCGCCCACCGTTCGAATGCCCCAGCGCTCGAGGAGATTTGCCGTTTCCGGAGAAGGATCGAGCGCGGCGACGGGCAGGTCGGACGCGAATGTCAGCGAATCGCGCACGATCCGCACCGGAGCGGCCGCGCGCGCGGCAAGCGCGGCCAGAGCGGGTGTGGCTGCAACGCCGATTTGCGCGTCGAGATTCAGCGAAACCAGAGCCTGGCGAAGCCGCTCCGCCCAGGTGTGAAGAGCGGAATCGGTATCGAGCGCGAGCCCTTTCAATTCCAGCGTGCAGACTCCCGGCGCGGTTTCCTCGATCACGGGCGAAAAGGCGTAGGCGGTTTGCAGCAACGCCTCGGTGGCGGCCGTTTCACGAGCCGCCGACCGGCTTCGAATCAGCACATCGCTGCAGCGCGCCATGGCCTGGCTGGCGGTCAGGCCTTCCTCCACGCCTCGCGCGCGGGCGGCGGGGGTGAGCTGGATCACCACCGGCTTTGGCGACTCCGAATCCAGCAGCGCCACAGGCCGCGACTGCAACTCGGGTTCGAGCCGCAGCAGAGCGCGCAGGGAAAAATCCGGGATAAAAGCGACGGCGAACATCCGGCATTCTCAGGCAATCCGGCGCAACCGTTCTTCTTTGAAATGGAACCGGCGTGCGTCGGCGATCTCGAACTTCAATTCGCCCAGCAACTCCTCCCGGTTGCGCTCGAGCATATCGAGCGAGAAGGCGGCGGGCTTGAGTGTGATCCGCACCGGGGCTGCGGAAACCATCGTCACCGGCGTGAGTACGACACAGACCGTGGAGGCCTGTTCCAGAATACGCTGGAACCGGAACCACGCGGTGGATTGGATTTTTCGAAGCTGCCGGGCGGGGTTGGCGGCGAGGTCCAGGAACACCAGCGGCACATTGTTGTCGCGCAGGATCAGATCGGCCGCCTTCAACGCCTCGTCGGCGGACCGGCACCGGACCCAGAGCAACCGGGCCAGCACCGCGTCTTCCATGGCGATGACGTCGAACGAGTCCGCGCCATCGATCAGGGCAATGATCTGTTGTTCGTTCGCGGCTTTCCGGAGCAGATGCGCCATGAGGAGGGCGCTGCCGGACCCGGGGCTGGCAACGATTTCCGTGAGTGCGCCGCGGGGCAGGCCGCCTTCGAGCGGGGTGTCGATGCGCGAAATGCCCGTAGCCCAAAGGTTTTGACGCTGTCCCGGAGGTTGAAAACCCAATCGCAGTTGCGGCAGCTTCGCTTTCAGGAGCTGTTGCAACTGGATGACATTGGCTGCGGGCATAATCGGTCGATTACAGTCTAGTTTCCGGTTCCATGAGGGCAAAAGGAATGTTGGGAAAGTTATTCACAGGCGCTTCGGCCAGACGTTCCCGGCGGAATTGAACCGCGGTTGAAGAACCGCAATCAGCATCTCCTCGCGATACGCCGCTGCGGCTTCGTCCGCGCACTCGTCCCATTCGATGCGCGTGACCCGGCAAAGCAGCCGGATGATGCGGCGGGGGAACCGGTCCGGGTTGGCGACCCGATAACTGCTCAGGCGGCGGCGCAGATTTTTAGCCTTTCCAACGTATAAAACGCCTTCCGCAGGACCGCACAGGAGATAGATGCCCGGGCCGGCGGGCAGTTGCCGAAAAAACTCCGGTCCGAATCGATCGACGAGCGGCCGCGGGTGCGGCCAGAACCACCATTGGACAGATCGCATGCAGCGATCCTGGCCGGGAGCCTGGGACATCGGCGGTCCATGTCGGCATTTACGATTGACGATCGTCAATCGTCAATCGTCAGTCGAGGGGCGGCCCAGGGCTTCAGCTTTTCGGCAACTCCTTCTCCACCATCTCGCACAGAACGTGGAACAGCAGCTTGTGCGCTTCCTGTATCCGGGCGGTGCTGTTGCCCGGGACCAGCAATTCGAGCGTCGCCAGGCCCTTCGTGAATCCGCCGTCGCGTCCGGAGAAACAAATGCTCTCCATCCCGACGCTCGAGGCCTCTTCGATCGCCCGCAGCACGTTCTTCGACCGGCCACTCGTCGTGAACGCAATCAGCACGTCGCCCTTCTGCCCCAGCCCGCGCACCTGCCGAGCGAAAATCTCATCGGACGAGTAGTCGTTGCACACAGCGGTCATGAACTCGCCATTGGCGGTGAGCGAGATGGCCGGGTACGGCCGGCGATCCTCCTGGTAACGGCACAGAAACTCGGTCGCCAGGTGGGTGGCATCGGAAGCGCTGCCGCCGTTGCCGCAGAGGAGGAGCTTGTGGCCGCCGAGCAGGCAGCGGCTGACCATCGCGGCAGCCTGGTCGAGCTGGGCTTCAAACCGGACGAGTCCGCGAATGTTCGCGACCGCTTCATCCACCACGCGCTGGAGCAAGCTCATGCGCGCAGACTAAACCGTTCAGGCGAAATTCCAAATTCCAAATTCCGTGCTGAGGTGAGGCCTTCAAGGTGGGGCGAGCGTCCTCGCGAGCCGTCGTGCGAAGTAGCAGATCGATGTATCGCGCGGCCAATCATGGCCAGTGCGGCGTTTCAACAAACAACATGGCACGACGGCTTGCGAGCACGCTCGGCCCACCGTGGCTGAATTTGAAACCTGGAGTTTGGAATTTGGAACTTCACCCGCCCCGCACTGTCAGCAAAGAGTGCACGGCTGCGCATGGCATTGCTCAGATGTTGGACTTGAGCGCCCTGGTGCCTATCAGAATGTCCTTTAGTACAGGCAATTGTGAAGCCGGGCACATCGGGTGCTTGAGCCCGCGCCCATGACCATCTGCGCCCCTGTCGTTGCGGTGCGCCGCTGTATCGCGATGACCCGATTGTCGCGGCTGGCGGCGATTGCGATCAGCCTTGTCTGCGTCCTCTCCGGCGCGCCGCCCACGCGCGCACAAAACAGCCCCGACTCGCCCACGACGCAGTGGTCGACTGCTTCATTCGGTCTGACGAATTATCCCGACGCGTCGAATGATCAGCAGACGGGCAGCGCAGAGTCCGACATCGTGGGCGACGCGGACAACCCGGCTCTGTACGTGTCCTTCGGAGAGATCGAAGGCGGAACCAACGACTTTCTCGGATTCCGTTTCCGGCTCGGCGCGGACGCCAATCCCAGCGGCTTCGACGGGGTTGCTCTCATTGGCATTGATGCGAACCTGGACGGTTCGCTGGACCTGTTTGTCGGCGTGAACAACCAGGGCAGCAAGGACGCGATCGGCATCTGGTATCCGGGGCCGGGGCTGAACATCTCGCCGAGCACGACCACATTTTCGGGCAGCTTTTTCGAGAGCTTTGCGCAGACGTCGTTCAATTACAGCTTCACGCCGGTCACACCAACGATCGATCCGACCGCGACCTCGTTCGATCTCAACGGTGACAACCGGACGGACTACTTCCTGTCGTTCTACGTCCCTTTCTCCAGCATTGTGCTCGCGCTGGAGTTGCAGGGGATCACGATCACGGAATCGAGTGAAATACAGGTGGTGGGCGCGACGGCCACCCAGGGCAACACTCTGAACCAGGACATCGCTGGAGCCGTTGGAGGCAACCACTCCAGTCTCAAGTGGTCGGAACTCGGGGCGATGTCGCTTCCATTCTCGCCGGTGCCGGCCGTGCCCGAGCCGTCCGAGCACGTTCTGTTCACCACCGCGGGCGGGCTGGTTCTTGTCTCGTTGTTTCATCGCCGCCGGCCGAAGCTGTAACGCAAGCGCTTAAGTGCCGCCGGAGGGCCTGGCGGCCCGCTAGATCCTGTTTTCTGGCAGGCGACGAGATAACGACTCCGCGCATGACGCCGATCCGCAGCGCCCGTTGGGGGATCGGATCGGGAAAACGCTTTGCGTGTCCGGTCATTTGCGCGAAATTGTCCCTGCTTTGACGGAACAGATTCGAAGGAAACTCAGCACTCTGCCGCACAAGCCCGGCGTTTACCTGATGCGCGACCGCTTCGGGACTGTGATTTATGTCGGCAAAGCGCGCGATTTGCGAAAGCGGGTCAGCACGTATTTCCAGCCCTCGCGCCGCATGGGATGGGATCTGAAGTTCCGCGCTCTGGTGGAGGCAATCCACGATTTCGATTTCCACGTCGTCCGCAGCGAACCGGAGTCGCTCCTGCTCGAGGGCAGGCTGATCAAGGAATTGCACCCGCGGTACAACGTCAGTTTCCGCGACGACAAACGGTTCCTGATGGTGAAGGTGAATCTGAACGACCCGATTCCGCGATTGACGCTGACGCGATTGAAGCAGGACGACGGTGCGCGGTACTTCGGTCCCTTCCCGAATTCGGGCGCGTTGCGCAGCACGTTATCGCTGGTGCGCCGGCAGTTTCACCTGCGGGGTTGCCGGCCGCTGACGCCGACGGAGCGGGATTACCGGCACTGTCTGTATGCGCATCTCAAGTATTGCACCGCGCCGTGCATCGGGAACGTGACGCGCGAACAGTACCTCGAACAGGTGAAGGCAGCCTGCGACTTTCTCGCCGGGCACTGCGCGGAGATGGAGGAACGGCTCGAAGCCGAGATGAAGCAGGCGGCCGCGCGGCAGGAATACGAGAAAGCAGCCGAACTGCGCGACCTCCTGGCCGATTTGCGGCGGACGACGCGCAAGACGGAGAAGTTCGAGCGGCTTCCCTACAGCCTGCCGCTGACGGCGATCGATCCCGAGCGCGATTTGAAGGAACTGGCCGACGTGCTGGGATTGACCGCTCCGCCGGTGCGCATTGAGGGCTTCGACATTTCGAACATCAGCGGCACGTTCGCCGTGGCGTCGATGGTGCGGTTTCGCAACGGCCGGCCCGACCGCGCGAACTACCGGCGTTACCGGATCAAGACGGTCGAAGGACAGGACGACTTTGCATCGATGGCGGAAGTGGTGCGACGACGGTACGCGCGGCTGCTGAAGGAAGCGGCGGCGCGGGGCCGGCAATCCGGCGACGATGGCGGAGAACCCATTCCCCAGGCGCTCCAGGCGATGGTGGACGACGTCAGCGCGGCGGCCAGGGGACGCGGCCGCAGCGACGTGAACACGGACGCCTCCGCGGTGACGGTGCGGGAACGTCGCGCGCCCGGCGAACCCGGCCGGGGCATCCATCTGCCGGATCTGATTCTGATTGATGGCGGCAAGGGACAACTGAACGCCGCGTGCGCGGAGCTGGCGAAGCTCGGGTTGCAACACATCCCGGTCATCGGGCTGGCAAAGGAGTTCGAAGAGATCTACCGTCCGGGCGCCCCCGAGCCGCTGCGATTGTCGCACGAATCGGGCGCGCTGAAACTGCTGCAGCGGGTTCGGGATGAATCGCACCGGTTCGCCAACACGTACAACGCGCAGCTCCGGTTGAAGCGCATTTCGGAAAGCATCCTCGACGAGTTCCCGAACATCGGAGAACGGCGAAAGGCGGCGTTGCTCAGAAAGTTCGGGTCCGTGCAGCGCATCCGCGCCGCAACAGTCGAGGAAATCGCCCAGGTGCCCGGTTTCGGCGGCAAAGCGGCCGCCGAACTGAAAGCTTTCCTCGAAGCCCGGGTCCGGCCTGCGGACGAACCTGGCTGATCAACGTTCCTGTTTCAGAATCTCTCCGGCCTCCTCGCGGGTTTGCACGGTGATGATGCGTTGCCCTTGCGGGTAGTGAAAAAGCGACAGAATGTTCATCCCGATATCCCTCGCCGGATCGGGAATGACCCGCACCACCAGCGCAACCCGATTTGCCGTCATCAGGTTCATGGTCCGTTCGATGGCCGGCATGCAATCCAGCTCCATCGACTCGAGATCGGTGAAGTCGGTGAGCAATGCAAATCCCGGGCGCAAGGCTTTCAGTGCCGCCGCCAGCGTGGCCTCGCCCTTGTCCATGTCGGCGGCGGTAACGCGACCCTCGAACGAGAGCCGGATCAGATTCCGCTCGGGGAGCGGCTCGATGCTGACGTTTCCGCGCATACCTGCGCCAGCACGATAGCCGAGTGGAAGGCTCACGGAAAGATGGGGAACGAATGCGCGGTTTGAAAGGGGCGCATCAGTTTTGTGCATTCCACAAGATTTCGTGGGAAACCGCTGCCCGGCTCATGTGCTTTCGCCGCGAAAACCGCGACACATTGGAGAAAACGGGAGCGGCGGCTAGAAAAATTGAAATGCGCCCAGGGACTCAACCCGGAGGGTTGGCAGATGGTAGCCGGAGGTCGAAGCAACGCGGAGACCTCCCGCAAACGAATCATCAAAACATCTGCACCCCAAGGGAGGTGCAAGAACATTCAACGGGCGCGCCAAAAACGGGTTAAATACGATTCGAAATATCCTCTGTGAAGGACTGCGTCCTCTCTGCGACCCCTTCGGGGTCGTGGAGATTGTTTGTCCGGTTTCCGCAGGTATCGCTGCGATCAACCTCCGGCTACTGTCCGGCAGCCCATCGGGATGACTCCAACTGATGCCACAACCACGTCCTCGGTTTTCGCCCGAAATGGCGATACTTCGGAGCAAGCGGGGAGCAGTACAAGTATTGAAATGCCCTCGGTTTGAAGCGTCCGGCGCTATGGCCCGCTCGCAGCGTCACGGTCTCCTGTCGCAGGCGGCGGTTCGGCAAGCAGGGATTCCAGATCGAGTGGCTCCGTTGTCATCGCCAGATTGCCTTCCGGAGTTCTCGGCCACTCGGCTTTGGGACGGTCCCAATAGAGCTCGATCCCATTGCCGTCCGGATCACGCAGGTATAACGCTTGGCTGACGCCGTGATCGGAAGCGCCTTCGAGCGGGATGCCGGCAGCGATCAGCCGCCGCAACGCGTCCGCCAGAGCCGCTCGCGTCGGATACAGGATCGCGACGTGATAAAGCCCCGTTGTCCCCCGAGCGGGAGGGGAGCCGCCTAGGCTTTCCCAGGTGTTCAATCCGATGTGATGATGATAGCCGCCGGCCGAAAGGAACACGGCCTGGCGCCCGTACCACTGCGTCACTTCAAACCCCAGCACATCGCGGTAGAACGCCAGCGCCCGTTCGAGGTCGGCCACCTTCAAATGAACGTGACCGATGCCAACCCTGCCGTCCACCGAACGCGCCGGACCAGGTTTGTCTTCAGTCTTCACGGTGACGATTCCGTAGCGGTTGTTGCCGGCGCTTTGCACCGTTCGAGCCGCAGCGCAAAGTCGCGCAGGAACTCCTCGCGTCGGCTGCTGATGGTTCTTGCGCCCTGGTGGACTCCCTCCATGAGCGCCGGATCGGGATTGTCGGTCCACCAGTTGGAGAACCGCAACGACGGTTTCGCTGCGAGTTCAGCGCCCGGCAAATAAGAGGTAAACCCGCCGGTCCGGCCGTCGAGTTCCGGAACCGTGCTGCTGATCTTGTAACTCCAGCTCTTCGCTTCCTTCGGTGAAAAGAGAAAATGCCAGGCACCCTTCTCATCCGGAAAGCCGGGAAAGCTTTGGCCGTCGATCACCAATGCCGCAACGGCATTGGTGGGGGCGGATGCCGGCAAGTGATAGACCATTTCGACGATGCCAAAGGTTTCCACCCTGTCTTCGGAGGTTGGAGGATTGGTTTCCGCATGATCAAACCGCACGCGCGCACGTTCCCATGCGCGGACGAAGCGGCCGCCCCACGAATTGTTCTCTGCCGGATTTTCCGGCGCATCGCCCAGCACGTACATCACGGACGGCGTGTCGCCCATCTTCAACGTTGCGCGAGTTCTCCCGCCAAAGGTCAATCCGGCGAAGTAATCCCCCAGCGCGCCGCGCCCGGCAACGCGCGATGCCACAAAGCCCTGATTGCTCCAGTCGCCGCTCTGATTCCCGCCGTTGAACCAGCCGTGATACGTGCTGTTGGCTTCGATGATCCACAGATTCGGATGCTCGCGGGTGATGTAGTCGTACGCCGGCACGGACCATTTCTTGTTGGGTCCGCCGATGAAGTACACACGGATCCTGGACACGATGGAGGGATCATCGTGCAACGCCTGGGCAAGGTCGTCGATCCCGCCCCAGACCAGGATCCAGAGCGGCCGCGGGTCGTCGCGTTTCGCGCATTGAATGATCCAGTCCGAACCCTCCGTGGACACGCCGTGACCTGACAGTCCGGCGGATTCCAGTGCTCCCTGCTTCGAAATCGTGCGCAAGGCGTCCGGCGTCGGATAACGGTCCGAATACGTTTTCAGGTTCGGGTAATCGCGTTCGTAATGATCGATGACAGTCAGGATGTCGCGTTTGCGTCCCGGTCCGTAGGGCGACGAAATAATGCCTTCGATGTCCAGCCGGTCCGCATAAACCAGCAGATGAACCAGCGATTGGAAATCGTCGTAGTCAGTGCCGCCGATGTCGGTGGAGACGATGACCCGCGGCGGTTCCGCGGCGGTGGTGGGACCGCCGAAGATCAGCAGCCCGGCGATGGCCGGAAGGAGAAGGCGTCTCAGAGGCATGGCATGTGGATGGCCGTCGCACAGGCGCCGGGAGCGGCAAACTCAAAGGCATTCATAAACGGCAAGACGTCCGATGTTTACAGATTTCAGGCACTGATTCAGCCATACCGTCCAGACGCGCACACGATAGACGGCCGCATGTCGCCACGCCAACCCCATCTCGGGATTTCTCAACACCTCTCCATCGGAGAGCGGCATGAGCGGTCGTTCAACCACCGCCCTCTTTCTTTCCGCGCGCCTCGACCGGTTGGAAGTGGAAGGGCCGGGATTTCGTCAACCTACGTTGTGTGCGATGGCGTGCGACGGAACTGATTTCGCCCTTCGAAGCCAGACCCAGCTTCATGATGGCCGATCCGAAAGGGTTCGAAGAGTCTGGGCAGGCGATTTATTTGCCGATTTCCGGGGAGAAGATGGTGCGCATAGCAGGACTTGAACCTGCACGGGTTGCCCCACTACCACCTCAAAGTAGCGCGTCTGCCAATTCCGCCATATGCGCACTCAGGGCGGGAATAATGAAGCACGCCTTCCCGGCTTCGCAAGGCCAAACTCGGGGCCTCAAACTCGGGGCCTCAGGTCCACCGCGGAGTACTAGAAACAGGCTTGCACAAGGCCCAGGCCTGGAAATGTTGGACACGGAAATGTTGGACACGTTTGGGCGCAATCGGACCGGCCGGCCTCGGGCGGCTGGACACGCCCTTTACGGCAGGCAGGGATGTCCGCCTCCACGATCGCTTCCTCCTGCATCCGATCCCCAAGCACTTCAATGGGTTGCAACCTTTTGTTGCATATGCAACAAAAGTTCGTCGTCCCTCAGCGCTCGCGCAAACACCGGATCATCAAGGAAATGCAAACTTTTGTTGTATATACAACAAAAGTTCGCACGGGGGACAGCGTCAGGCTTGAGGGGAACGGCCGACGAAGCGTCCGACAAAGCTTGCGACGAAGTTGAAGTGGAATGGCGGAACGCCGCCGCTGCGGAGCGTCGCGCATGGGTCCGCGTGTAGTCCTGTGCCTGCATGCTGCCCTACGCTCCTGCGGGTCACAGACCCGTGCTCCGGAGCGCGACTCTGCGAGTCGCAGCAACGGCCGATGGTTCTAAGCAGTCAGGGATTTCAAGGCAATCGCGTCTTCCAATGCGCGGACATTCAACAGGATCCATGGTGGTGCGCCGTGCGCTTTGCTGAACCCGGAGTTGCTGGCTTCGTTGACACGCTGCGACTGGTCCCGCTCTGGCGGGACACAGTCGCGCTCCGGGCGCGTCTCCGATCCTGCGCAGTTTACGGCGGGCAAGAATATCTGCCTAACGTGTATAATCAGGCTGATTCGCTGCCCACGCCGCTGGCGCAGGCGGACCATTCCGCCAGCTTCGCGTTCAGGCCACTGATCCAATGCGTCAGGTCGTCCAGGTCGCCGGTCTTGACGCGGTACTCTTTCGCGCCCAGTTCCAGCGCCTTCTGTCTCATGCTTTCGCTGGTGGAACCCGACAGGACGATCGCCGGCAGGTGGCGGTACGCGGGCTGGGATCGCATCCAGCTCAGGAGACTGAGCCCGTCCATGCGCAGGATCTGCAGGTCCAGGAGAACCAGGGTGGGCATTGGAAACCGTGCGCGATCGTCGTAAGGCGCGGTGCCGGTGATGTATTTGATGGCTTCTTCGCCGTCGCGAACCGTGACCAGCGCGAACGGCGACCTGGCCAGCGCGAACGCGTTTACGAACAGCGCCACGTCGGCGTTGTTGTCCTCAACGAGAAGGACGGTCTGTTGCACGGCGGAACCCCTCCTTCCGGTGTCGGTTCAGAACAAAATGCGGCGCACGTGTGCCCATAAGTGGATTTATGGACCCACTTTTGTGACAACATCCTGCGCCTTGGCAAGAGATTTATGCAGCCCTGATGTCAACGATGCGTGACGGGCTCGGGAGGAAGTCGGCCGCGTCCGACACGTTCCCGTTCAACCGTCTGCCGGGTTCTTTGTGAGAACGTCGTGGATGAGCTGGAGCAGAACTTCCGCCGTGAACGGTTTCGGCAGGAACGCCGCCGCGCGCAGTCTGCGGGTTGTGTCTTCGTCCTTCTGAGGATCGAGACCGCTGATAATGATGATGGGAACGTTCGGACTGATCTTGCGGATGGCAAGACCCGTCGCAACGCCGTCCATGAGCGGCATTGCCATATCCGTCAGCACCAGCTTGATGTCGTCGCGCTTTTCAGCGAAGCAGGCGACGGCTTCGGGTCCGCTCGCCGCGGTGAGCACGGTATATCGGAAGCTCTCCAGTGTGGCCTTGGTGATGGCGAGGAGGGCTTCTTCGTCGTCCACCACCAGGATGCATTCGCCCTGTCCCGCGGGCAGAGGAGAAGTTGTTGCCTGGGACTCGCGGGGTTCGGCTTCATCGACGGCGGGGAGGTAACAACTGAATTCCGTGCCGCGTCCCACCTGGCTGTTGACGGTGATGAATCCGCCGTGGCTGCGAATAATATTGCGCGAGGTCGAGAGGCCGAGACCGGTTCCTTTACCGGGCGCCTTGGTTGTGAAGAAAGGTTGGAACAGGCGGCCGAGTTGCTCGGTAGGGATGCCGGTTCCCGTGTCGGCGACGGTCAAGCAGACGTAGCGGCCGGGCCGGGCTTCGGGATGGACGGAAAGATCTGAAGGCTCGAGCTGAACATTTCGGGTGGAAAGCGTCAGCGTGCCGCCGGCGGGCATGGCGTCGCGCGCGTTGACGCAGAGGTTCATGAGCACCTGGTGCAACTGCGTGGCGTTGCCGGCGATGATCCAGTCGCCTTCGTTGACGGTGCGGCACTTGATCTTCTTCGGAAAGACGTCGGCGATGATCCGGCCCACCTCTTTGACGAGCTGATCGACGCGCATGAACGATTTCCGGCTTTCGGTGCCGCGCGCAAAGGCAAGGACCTGCCGCACCATCTCGGCGCCGCGACGGGCGCTGGTTTCGATCATGTCGAGAACGGGCGCCATATCTTCGGGCCGGGGCTGTGCGCGCAGGACGCTGGTGCCCATGAGGACCGGCGCGAGCGCATTGTTCAGGTCATGGGCAATGCCGCTGATCAGCACTCCAAGGCTTTCGAGGCGTTGCGCGCGGAGGAACTGTTCCTCGAGTTGCCGGCGGTCGGTGACGTCGGTGTTGATGATGAGGAGCGATTTCGGGTGGTTGTTCTCGTCGCGAATGAGGGTCGCGCGGCTTTGAACGATGACCGTGCGTCCGTTTCGGGTGGCGTTCTGGATTTCGCCGCTCCATTCGCCGCGTTGTTCCAGGGTCACCATCAGGCTCTGGATTTCGAGCGGCAGCAGGCTCCAGGACAGCAGGTCGTCGAGCAGCCGGCCTTCGGCCTCGCGCGCGCTCCAGCCGTAGATGCGTGCCGCGCCCTGGTTCCAGAAGTGAACGCGGCGCTGGAGATCGCAAACGATGATGGCATCGCTGGCTTTGTCCAGCAGGGCGGCCTGCTCGCGGATGCGTTCCTCGGCCTGGCGCAGGCGCGCCCGGTCCGCGGCGTCCTTCAACGCGCGGAGAATTGCCGGAATGAGGCGATGGGGCCGCTGCTTCAACACGTAGTCCACCGCGCCGCCCTTCAGGCTGTCCACGGCAAGTTCCTCGCCGATGGTTGCCGAGAAGAACAAAAAGGGCGTCTCCGGGCTCGCTTCCTTTGCCAGCGAAAGCGCCGTCATCCCGTCAAACGAAGGCAGTGAGTAATCGGAAACGATGACGTCGTAGCGGTTCTTCCTCAGAGCGGCTTCAAACGCGGTGCGGGTCTTGACGAGCTCCACGTCGCAACGCAGGCCTTCCGCGACCAGCGCTTCGCGGACGTACAGATGATCGGCCTCGTTGTCCTCGAGGTGCAGGACCCTGATGGCTTCTGCCCTGATGTCGTCAGTCATGGGCAGGCTCCGCGGGCATCGCGACGTAGAACGTGGCGCCCTTGTTCAGTTGCGATTCGGCCCAGATTCGTCCGCCGTGGCGATGAACGATGCGATGCGCGATCGACAGGCCGACGCCCGTGCCCTCGAATTCGTCCTCGCTATGCAGCCGCTGGAAGACCTTGAACAGCTTTTGCGCATAGTTCATGTCGAACCCGGCGCCGTTGTCGCGGACGAAGAAGATCACTTCGCCGGCTCCGTTGCGGGACCCGACTTCGATGATGGTCTTGCTGTTGTTGCGCGTGAACTTGAAAGCATTGGAAAGGAGATTCACGAACACCTGTCTGAAGAGCGGGAGGTCGGCCCGGATCGCGGGCAGTTCGCCGAGCCGGACCTCGACGTCGCGCTGGGCGGCTTCGAGGCGGAGCGATTCGACGACTTCATTGACGAGTTTTTGGACATCGATCCGTTGCTTCTGCAGCGGCTGGCGTCCGAGCCGGGAAAAGCGGAGCAGATCATCAATCAATTGGCTCATCCTTTTGGCGTTGCGATCCACCTGGGTCAGCAGCTTGAGGGCGTCGGGAGGCAGCTCGGCCGAGAACCGTTTCAGGACCAGGCCGTTGAATCCCTCGATGGCGCGCAATGGGGCGCGAAGGTCGTGCGAAATCGAGTACGAGAACGATTCCAGTTCCTTGTTCGCCTCCTCCAGTTCCAACGCGTGCTCGCGCACGCGGCGGTTGAGTTCGCGATTCTCGACCCGCAATTGGCGTATGGAGAGCGCGCGGGCCAGCACGGGAAGGATGGCGCTCAACTTGAAAGGCTTGAGGATGTAGTCCAGCGCGCCGGCCTTCATTGCTCGCACGGCCGTTTCGATGGTGCCCTGCCCGGTCATGACAACGCTGGCGATGTCGGGATCGACCTCGGCCGCTCGTTTCAGCACGGAAATGCCATCCATCTCCGGCATCATCAGATCGACGAGGAGGAGGTCGAATCTTCCGGGTTGAACGGCCGCGAGCGCTTCGCCGGGAGTCGCAAAACCGGACACCTCGTAGCCCTGCTCGCGCAAGGTATCGCACAACGCTCTCATGTGCGCCGCCTCGTCGTCCAGGACCACCAGGCGTGCCGATACCCTGTCCGAAGCAACCCTGTTCGAACCCGTAGCACTCATGACACTGCGGAATGCGGCACACATTGTGCCAACGCCTCGCGTAAATCGCGGAGTTTCGGGGGCTTACTGAGAACGCAGTCCACGCAGGCCGGCACGTCGCCTTCCGCCACCAGCCGCCGTCCCCAACCGGTCAGGAGAATCACGGGGCATCCGGGCGCCGCCTGTTTGATGCTCGCGGCGACCTGCCTGCCATCCATGCCCGGCATGCCGAGATCCGTGATAACGGCATCGAAGATCTGATTCCTGCTTTGGCCCTCGTGAAACGCCGCAACGCCCGTCCGACCATCTGTAGCGGTGGTGACACGATGCCCGTCGATCTCGAGAGTGTCCCGCAACGACTTGATCAACAGCGGATCGTCGTCGATGACAAGAATTCGCAGCGACTTCCGAATGATCAGCGCTTTGCTTTCCTTTGAAGGGGTTTCGGTGTGTTCCTGAGCCACCGGGAAGCTGAGGGTTACGGTGGTTCCCTTGCCCGGGGCGCTTTCGATCTCCACCTCGGCGCCATGGCGTTGCGCAATTCCATACACCATGGCCAGGCCGAGTCCGGTCCCACGCTCGCCCTTGGTGGTGAAGAACGGTTCGAGGCAGCGCCGGCGCGTTTCCTCGTCCATGCCAATGCCCGTGTCCGACACTTCCACCCTGACGACGGCGGGCGTATTCGGACTCGGGATCAGGACACGGGTTCGCAGCGTGAGCGTGCCTCCTTCGGGCATGGCATCGACCGCGTTGAAGACGAGGTTCACCAGGGCCTCCCGGATCTCGCTTTCCACGCCGAAAATGGCCGGCGCATCGGGAGCCAGGTCGGTGGCCACGTTGATCACCACGCCCCGTTGTTGCGGCATGTCGCTCCACCGGGCCTGCGAGAGGTCGAGCACCTGTTTGATCAGCGGGTTGATGCGAACCGGCGCGAGCGCGAGCTGCGGTTCGCGCTGGCGATAGAATTCCCGCATCCGCGCGACGGTCTGGCTGACGTCTTCGATCGCGTGCTGGATCGTCGCGAGATAATCGCGGGCGCGGGCGCTGAGGTTCGGCTCTGTTTCGAGCAGGGATTCTGTGTAGAGGGCGACCGGCGAGATGGCGTTGTTGATGTCGTGGGCGATGCCGCTGGCCATCTGTCCGAGCGCGCGCAGGCGTTCCTGTTGCATGACGGCCTGCTGGGTCTGCCGCAGGTCGTCATACGCCTGTTGGAGGGCGGTGTAGATCTGCGCCTGGTGCGCGGCGAGAGCCACATGCTCGCTGAGTTGCCGGAGAAACTCGCACTCGCCGCTGCTGAAACTCTCGGCCGGGTGCCTCGCCGCGATCAACACCCCGAATACCTGGCTCTCGACCAGAAGCGGCGCCGCCACGAACGCGCGCAGCCCGCCTCGATACAACCGCTTCGGAAACGGGAAGTCGGACTTCTCGATGTTCGGCTCGTACACCAGTTCTCCCTGAACACAGCGATTGAGGCCGTTCTGGTCGATCGGGATCACCGATTGCTCCGTCAGCGCCAGTTCCGTCGCCAGCGCTTCGCTGCGGATCCCCACGCTGGTGACGGTCAGCGTATTGGCAGCGGGCGAGTAGAGCGCCACGCAACAGAAATCGACCGGCAGACGCTCTTCCAATGTCCGGATGACAATCTGAAAAATGCTGCGCAGGTCCTGCCGTTCGCCGATGGCGCGGGTGATGCGATGCAGCATTTCCAGCCGGGCCAGTTGCGACTGGACACGAAGCTCGGCCGCCTGTCGCTCGGATATTTCCTGCCGGAGATCCTCGTTTGCTGCACTCAGCGCCCGGTCGCGTTCCTCGATGCTGCTCAACAGATGATTGAACGCCTGCGTCAGCTTGCCGATCTCGTAACCGCCGCCGGAAGGGACTCTCGTTGAATAATCTTTCCGCTCCGCGATGGACTGGACGGTCTCGGCCAGGCCAAAGATCGGCTGAGAGATGGGGCGCTGAAGACGGGCTGAAACCAGGAAGGCCACCGCGCACGAACCCAGAAGCACCAGCACCGCGATGCCCGCAATCCGCAATAACCGCTCACGCAACTCGCCCGAATCCGCGTGGATGAACAACGTCCCCAGCCGCCGCGTGTTCAGCATCACCGGCCGGAAGAAAACCAGGCGGTCTCCCTCGAACCGAACGCCATCCTCGCCCGCCTGATCAGGGAATTGCACGCTTTCTCCCGACCGAATGTAGGTGGCAAAGCGCCGCCCCTCTTCGTCGTACAGGCACGCGGCGATGACGTTGGGTTCGGACTGAAGAGCCAGCAGCGTTTCCGCGGCGGCGCGGTCGTCGTGGAACGCCAGAGCCGCCCTCGTATTCTTCGCGGTGACGTCGCCGAGCACGGTCATGTCCCGCACAATCGTCCGGCGGAAATCGGCCATCTGAAACGCCGCGAGAACGCCGCACGCCAGCAGAAGCGCGGTCGAGCAGGTGACGAGGATGACGAACGTCACCTTGCGCTTCAACGGCATGTCCTCCAGCCACTTCATTGCTGTGCCTCCGCGGACTCCGACACAATCCGCCCCAGCCGAAGCATTTCAGACCGGACTTTCAGCCCCGCTTTCTCCGCCGCTTTCGGATCAATTTCAAAACGCACTCTCGGGCCGTCCCGATAGAACCGGATGATAGCGCCGTGCCGCCCGGCACCGTCCAGCTCAGCCACTGTGAGGACGGGCCTGGAATTGAAATGCGCCAGGATCCGGGACGCCTGGTTGGTGTCCGAGATCGCGATGTAAACCATCTGGCAGCCCAACAGGTCTTCCGGCGCGTTGGACTGCTGCAGCACGACTTCGCGTTTGCCGATCGTTTCGCCCCGGACGATGTTCGCCAGCGCGTCGCCGAACGGGTTGTCGCCCAGAACGCCGATCCGGAACGGTTGGGTGGCGTTGGTGAAGGCGTTCGAAGGCCACTCGACGAACTGGGCGAAGTTGTAGAGGAACGCGGCTTTGACCTGGTATTCCCTCGATTGGGCGCTGCCGGACAGCGGGCAGCACAGCAGTGCCATTGCGAGCCACAGGAGATTTGCCCAGGGGAATCTCATGTGCCTCCGCCTACCATTGCACCGCAATCCTGGCGTAAACCCCGCGCTCGATCTCCTCGCGGGGATTCGGGCTCGAAATCACGTATTCGAGATGATGATCGTGCAGAAGATTCTGGCCGACGATGGACAATTCCACGTTTCGTGTGGGCCGCCACGCAATCCGGGCATCGAGCTCAAAGTAATCCGGCACCGTGGCCGGCGTGCCGACGTCATTGAACACGAATGAATCGATCCAGCGCAGGCCGAGATCGAGTTCGATGTTGCCCGGCAGATCCATCGAGGAGCGCAACCCGACCTGGTGCTCGGGGTCGGCGGTTTCGTTCAGCGCATTGTTGAAGTCCGTCCTGCCGGATTTGACGCGGATGTCCTCTTTCAACAGCGTGTAATTGGCCTGGACCCGCCACCAGTCGAGCACCTGGTACTGCACGCTGAGTTCAAACCCGTAGGTTTCCCCCTCGAGGTTGTTGTCGAAATACAGCGGCAGCCCGAACAGCGCGGGCGGCGGGCTGGAGCTCGTGCTGCGGAGATTGTCGTACGCGTTGTAGAACGCGGAGATGGATCCTGACACCCGGTCCGCCAGGCGGGTGCGGTACCCGAGCTCATAGGCGATCACGGTTTCGGATTGGAAATTGGTTCCGCCGACCAGCAGGTTTTCCACGAGAGGCGCGGCGCCCGGTGTCGGGAAACGCAGGTCCCTGTCGAAACGCGACGGCGCGCGGATGGCGCGGGAAATGGCGCCCCAGAGGGTGTGGCCGTCTTTCGGCACCCATGCCAGACGCCCGCTCGGCTCGTATTCGAAGCCCGTGTAATCGTTATGCTCGATCTTCGTGCCGAGCGTGAGCCACACGTTCTCCAACAACGCCACGCGGTCCTGGATGAAACCGCTGTAGAGATGCTGATCCAGTCGGCTCCGGGAGAAGGCCAGCGCCGGGGCGTCGTCCACGATGTCGCGAGTGAAACGGTAGCCCAGGCCCCAGACGATCTCGTTGCGTTCGCCCAGGTAGAACCGTTGCTGAAAATCCAGGTCGTAGGTGTGCAGGTCCTCCCGCAGAACACCCGCCGGGGCAAAATCATTCGCCGGCACGTCATTCCGCAGATGCGTCCGGTCATAGTACATCTGAAGGCTGAAATCCGAGGTGTCGGAAAACACCCGCGTCCACCGCCCAAGAACATTGTTGCCGTTTGCCTCCGAGTAGCCGCCGGTGGGAAGGTTCTTGTTGTTGTAATACGCGTCGCCCTGGAGCGTGAACCTGTCCTGCGACGACGGTTCGGCGTCGAGCCGAAAACCGCCCTGCTCCATCCACCAGGAATCACCGGCGCCGTCGCCGTTCGGAAACACCGCCGCATCGCGGTTGAGGTACTTGCCGTAAACGCGGAAGAAGACATTCGAGTTGATCGCGCCTCCGTAGCGGATGGCGCCGAACCCGCGCAACTCCGAACCGCCGCCGCCCTCCAGGTAAAGGCCCTGCGTCTCCTTCGCGCTTTTGGTGATGATGTTGATGACGCCGTTGACCGCGTTGGCGCCCCAAAGCGTGCCGCCCGGTCCGCTGACGACTTCGATGCGGTCGATGTCCTCGAGCAGGTAATCCTGCTGGTCCCAGAACACGCCGGAGAACAGCGGCGTGTAAACGCTCCGGCCGTCGATCAGCACCAGAAGTTTGTTGGCCAGATCCGTATTGAAACCGCGCGCGCTGATCGCCCACGTGTGCGAACCTTTTTGCGCCACGTGCAGATTGCCGGCGAGCCGGAGCGCCTCCGGAATGCTGGACGCGCCCGAACGCCGGATGCCTTCGCCCGTGATCACCTGCACCGCCGAAGGCGAGTCCGAAAACTTCTGGGGCGTTCTCGTCACCGTGGTCACATCCACATCCATCAATTCCGCAAGCGTCATGCTCTTGAAAACGAGCACGTCTTCCGAGCTGGCGGTGTCAGCGGCAACAGCGGTGCCGGCTGCGAGAAGGGATAAGAGAAGCAGGCGCAGAGACGCATTCCATGCGCCAGCGAGAATTCCGGCTCCGGACTGACGAGCCTGGCCCATGTTCCGACCAGCCCTCAACCCTTGATGCCTACGGCCACATGCCACTATAAGAAAGTCCACTAGTGAGCTTCAGCTTTCCGGGTGCCAATGGATCTGGCGGGGATTCTGCACGTAAGTGCAAGAGCCTCAAGCTTTTTCTGCATAAGAATCCCGATCCCGCACCCGTCAGGCTTGTTCGTTCCACCCTCCATCCAACTTAAATTATTCAATTGACACATTAAATATCTCAATTATATACTCCGAAAGTTCAATGAAGGCAGTGAACAAGAAGCTGATTACCCGTTGCCCGTTCTGCAGCGGTGAGCTGACGATCGCCCGTCTGTGGTGCGGCCATTGCAACACGCAGATCGATTCGCAACTCGAGGTTCCTGCTTTCTTCCGCCTTCCGCCGGACCTGCAGGATTTCGTCATGGTGTTCCTTCGATGCCAGGGAAAAATCCGCGATGTGGAAAAGGAACTGGGGATTTCGTATCCGACGGTCTGCAAGCGGCTGGACATGGTGAATGAACTGTTGGGTCACAGCGGGCCGCGCATCAACCGCACCCGGATCCTCGAGCAACTCGAGCGCGGTGAGATCACAGTGCAGGAAGCCACTCAACTTCTGAAGGAGAGATCCACATGAGCCCACAATTTCCATTCCACATGGATATATACCGCTCGCACGGTCCAACCATGGTCGTTGCCATCCTGATTGCCGTTGTGGCGGTCGTGCTCACAGTGGCGGCGACAACGGCGTTTCGACGGCAACTTGCCAGCTCCCGAGGCCAGGCCGCGTTGCTGTTACTGGTTTCCCTGGGCGGAGCGATCACAGCAGCCATGTTCTGGTTCGACGCGCATCCGCAGTATTCCCACAACAGCCTCCTCCCGCTGGCGGCGGTGTCGGCGCTCCCAATGCTCGGGATTCCTTTCGTCGTCGGCCTGCATCTCAAGTGGATCGGCGGGCGCGCGACGGAAGCGGAGAAGCGCCGTGGCGCGGACGGATTCCGCGCGTGGTTGTCCCCGTTGAATGTGATCACTGCGCTCCTGATCGCGGCCTGCGCATGGATTGGATTCGGATACTCGTTCGTAGGCGTGCTCGGGCTGTTGATATTGGCGTTGGTGGCATACCCGGTCCTGAATCTTGCCTCGGCGCCGCCGGCCGTCCCGCCGGATGATCGCGGGCCCGGTCAATTGTCCTCCGAACGCGAGCGCGTCATGCGAATGCTCGACGAAGGCCGAATCACAGCCGAAGAGGGAGCGGAACTGCTCAATGCTTTGGGTAACACAGTTCAACCGCGGGCGCCGCTAGCGCGGATGGTGCTCATCGGCGCCGCCATCCTGCTCATCGGATTCTTCCTCCCGTGGTTCACCTACAACCCGGGTCGTGAGATCCAGCGCACGATGGAGGGAGGGATGCCCGGCATGCGCGGTAACATGAACCTCCCGGATGTGTTCGCCCAAACCGTGGTGAGCGTCGCCGGAGGAGACGTCCGTCACGGCCTTGGCTGGATCGTGCTGGTGTTGGGCGTGGCTGCCGCCGCGCTGCCGTATCTCGGCCTCAGGACGGATACCCGGTTGCAATCCAACCTGGTGCTCATTGTATTGAGCGCGGGCCTGGTGGTACTGCTGTATCTGCTGACGCAGAACCTGCGGTATGCCAGCATCGGCATCTTCCTGGCCGTGGCCGGCTACGTGGTCCAGCTCGTCGGCGTTTTGAAAGAACGACTGGAGCGGCAGTTGGTATAGCGCCCGCCTTGTCTCTGTCGGAAGCTTCGTCGGCACCCTCTGTGGAGGGCGAGGGAATTGAACGCGGAAGGCACGGCGCGCTCACCCCGGCTTTCGCCGAAGACTCCGCCGATACTCCGAGGGCGACACGCCGGTGGTCTGCCGGAACTGGCGCGTGAACGCGCTTTGATCGCCATACCCGCAATCCAGGGCAATTCTGGCAATTGAATCGTCCGTCTCGCGCAGCCTGCGGATCGCCACTTCCATCCGGACCTTCTGGATCAACTGCCCCGGGGTCAGTTGCAGGATCCGCTTGATCCGCTGTTCGAACTGGTATTCGGACAGGCCCGCCTGCGCGGCGAGGTCCCGCACGCGCAGCGGCTCGGCATAGCGCGTCTGGATCTGCTGAATCACCTTCGCCACCTGCGAGTAATCCTCCGTCCTCTCGTTCGGCGGATGGATGTCCTTGGACGCGCCTACCAGGCCGACCACGCGTCCCTCGCGGTCGCGCAACGGCAGCTTGTTCGTCAGACACCAGCCGCGGCCGCCCGAGGAATAGAAGTGCAGTTCGAGCTGGTTCGAGATCGGGTTGCCGCTGCGCAGCACCTCCTCGTCCTGGTCGCGGTAGCTGCGCGCGAGCGAAAGCGGAAACACCTCGTGCACCTGTTTGCCCAGGATTTCCCGTTTCTCGTGCAGGCCGCAGCGTTCCACCAGCGTCTGGTTCACCACCACGTATTCGCCGCGGTGGTTCTTGATGAAGAACACCACGTCGGGAAGACAGTCGAACAACGCCTCGCCGGTGAAGGGTTCGGCGAGTTGCGAAAACAACTCGTTCTGCAGGTCGGCGGGCGTCATTTGTGCCGAAATCCTAGCGGTCACTGGCCAAATCCACAAGACGAGCCGCGCCGGCCGGGGCTCAATTGTGGGCAGCGCTTATGATTCGAAAGGTTTCCGTCATTGATTCGCACACGGGCGGCGAGCCCACGCGCGTGGTGATTGCGGGCGGCCCCGACCTCGGCACGGGACCGCTCGACAAGCGCCGCGACCGATTCCAGCGCGAGTTTGACCGCTTCCGCTCGGCGATCGTCAACGAACCGCGCGGGTCCGACGTCGTGGTCGGCGCGCTTCTCGTCGAGCCCGAGGACAAGTCCTGCGCCGCCGGCGTCATCTTCTTCAACAACGTCGGTTACCTCGGCATGTGCGGTCACGGGACCATCGGCCTCATCGTCACCCTGGCTCACATGGGCCGCATCCAGTCGGGCGAGCATCGCCTCGAAACGCCCGTGGGCATCGTCACCGCAACGCTCCATCCCAACGGCGAAGTCTCCGTGGACAACGTCCCGGGCTGGCGCGAACGCAAAGCCGTCACGGTCGATGTGGACGGGATCGGTCCGGTCACTGGCGACATCGCATGGGGCGGGAACTGGTTCTTTCTCGTTGAAGAGCACGGGCAGGATTTGTCGCTGGCAAACGTGGAGAAACTGACTGACTACTGCTGGCGCGTGCGCCAGGCGGTGAATGCGCAGGCCTTCCCCGAAGTGGACCACGTGGAATTGTTCGGTCCGCCCACGGTGCCCGGCGCGCGCTCGCGCAACTTCGTGCAATGCCCGGGGAAAGCCTACGACCGGTCGCCCTGCGGCACGGGAACGAGCGCGAAGCTGGCATGCCTCGCCGCCGACGGAAAGCTCGAAGAAAACGCTCCCTGGATTCAGGAAAGCATCATCGGGAGCACGTTCACCGGCCGGTTCCGCTGGCTCGACCGTGCGGCCGGAAAAATCGCGCCCACCATCACCGGAACCGCGTTCGTCAACGCGGAAATCACACAGATCCTCGACGAACGCGACCCGTTCTGCTGGGGCATTCGCTCATGACATGAACCACGACGTCATCATCGTTGGCGCGGGCATTGTCGGGGCGGCGTGCGCGGCCGAATGCGCGCGCGCCGGTCTGAAGGTGCTCGTGCTCGAGCGCGGAACGATCGGCGGCGGCACCACCGCGGCCGGCATGGGGCACATCGTCGTCATGGACGATTCTGAAGCGCAGTTTGCGTTGAGTTCCTTTTCGCGACGGCTCTGGCACGAACTGGCGCCGCAGTTGCCCGCCGACGTCGAGTTCGACGCGTGCGGCACGCTGTGGGTGGCGGCTGACGAAGAGGAAATGGCCGAGGTGTATCGGAAACAGAAGTTCTATTCCGACCGCGGCGTTCGTGTTGAAGTGCTCGATGCGGAAGGGGTGCGCCGTTGGGAACCCAACCTGCGTCCGAACATGGCCGGCGGTCTGCGCGTGCCCGACGATGCGGTCCTGTATCCGCCCTGCGCCGCGCGCTTTCTGCTGGAACAGGCGGCCCGGGACGGAGCCGAGTTGCGCACCGGCGTTGAAGTTGTTGAGCTGTTGCCCTCCGGCGGCGTGCTTCTCAGGGACGGCACGCGTTTGAGCGCGGACCGCTCGGTGAGCGCCACCGGGCCATGGTCCCCTGCCCTGACGCCCGGCCTGCCGGTGCGCAAGCGCAAAGGCCACCTCGTGATCACGGATCGTTACCCCGACTACGTTCGGCATCAGATTGTCGAGCTCGGATATCTCAAGAGCGCCCATTCCATGGGAAAAGATTCCGTCGCGTTCAACATCCAGCCGCGCAAGACCGGGCAGATGCTCATCGGTTCCTCGCGCCAGTTCGATGTCGAGGACACGGCCATCGATCCCGGCATCCTGGATCGCATGCTGCGCCGGGCGGCGGAGTATTTGCCGACGGTGCTGAGGTTGTCGGCCATTCGCGCGTGGACGGGCCATCGCGCCGCAACGCCGGACAAGCTGCCGATCATCGGTCCGAGCGTCGCCAGCGAACGCATCTGGCTGGCCACCGGCCACGAAGGGCTCGGCATCACCACTTCCCTCGGAACCGGCCGACTGCTTGCCGATCTCCTGCTGGGGCGCAAATCCGAGATCGATCCGGAGCCGTTCAAGCCGGAGCGATTCGAATCCGGGAAACACGCGGTCGGGCACGAGGTAGCGGCGAAGCGGGCGGAGTGAACGGTTATGGACGAGTCAATTGAACTGCGCGTGAACGGCACACCGGTGAAGGTGCCTCCGGGCACCGTCGTTGCCGCCGCCGTGGCGCGGGCGGGTGTCGTGAAATTCCGAACCTCGGTGCTCGCCGCGCCGCGCGGACCGTTGTGCGGCATGGGCATCTGCATGGAATGCCGCGTCATCATCAATGGCGACGCTCACAGCCGGAGCTGTCAGACCCTTTGCGCGCCGGGAATGGATGTGTGGACGACATGAAGACGTACCATTTCGAAATTGTGATCGTCGGCGCCGGCCCGGCCGGCCTGGCGGCGGCATGCGCGGCTGCGGAAAGCGGCAAGCGCGTCGCCGTGCTGGACGACACGCCCTGGCTGGGCGGCCAGATCTGGCGCGGTGAACAGGCCCGGCCTTCGATTTCCCAGGCGCGGAAATGGATTGAACGTTTTCGCACCACCGGCGTCACGCTCCTCGATCGCACCAGCGTCGTTGCCGTTCCCAGGCGCGGCCTGCTGACAGCCGAACACCCCGAAGGACCCCGCGCCATCCGATGGCAGCAACTGATTCTTGCGACCGGCGCGCGCGAGTTGTTCCTGCCCTTCCCCGGCTGGACGCTGCCCGGTGTCATGGGCCCGGGCGGAATGCAGTCGCTTGTGAAGAACGGCTGGCCCGTCGCAGGCCAGCGCGTGGTTGTCGCGGGCAGCGGGCCCTTGCTGCTGGCCGTCGCGGACGGCCTCAGCAAGCACGGCGCGCGCATCGTTTCCATCAACGAACAGGCGCCCTTCGCGCAGGTCGCCGGGTTCGGCCTGACGTTGCTGGCTCACCCTTCCAAACTCTGGCAGGGCATCCAGATCAAATGGCGGTTGCTCGGGATTCCCTATCGGCTCGGCGTGTGGCCCGTCGCGGCTGAGGGCGACACCCAGGTGCGCCGCGTCACCCTCACCAACGGGGAAAAGAACTGGACCGAAAACTGCGACGCGCTGGCCTGCGGTTTTGGCCTGGTGCCCAATGTTGAGCTGGCGCTCGCGCTCGGATGCCGGCTGCAAAACGGCTTTGTGCAGGTGGACAAATGGCAGGCCACCACGGTGGACGACGTGTTCTGCTGCGGCGAACCCACGGGCATCGGAGGCGCCGATTGCGCGCTGATCGAAGGTCTCGTTGCCGGTTACGCCGCCACCGGCCAACGGTCCCGCGCCGCCGACCTGTTCTACAAGCGCGCACACTGGCATCACTTCCGCGAAAGGCTCGCAAAGGCTTTCGCGTTGCGGACCGAGGTGCGCCAACTGGCGAGCGACGACACCATCCTGTGTCGCTGCGAGGACGTGACGCTCGCGCGCGTGCGGCGCTTCAGCGGCTGGCGCGACGCCAAGCTTCAGTCCCGGTGCGGCATGGGACCGTGCCAGGGACGCATCTGCGGCGCCGCCGCAAAGGTGGTTCTCGGCTGGGAAATGGAATCGGTGCGCCCGCCCATCCTGCCCGCCCGTGTTGAAGCTCTTCTTGTCCTGAACGGCAACAGCAACGGTCCCGCCGCGTCTCCTCTCTCCAAAACCTGAACCACGAACTCTGACACCATGAAACTGGACCTCAAAGCCACCCGCGCCGCCGCCGCGAAAATCAAGTTCCGAACCAAAGCCTTCATCGACGGCAAGTTCGTCAAGGCTCAATCGGGACGCACCTACGACTCCATCAACCCCGCCACCGGCCGCGTGCTCGCTTCGATCGCCGCGTGCGACGAGGCGGACGTGGACAAAGCCGTCGCCGCGGCCCGGCGCAGTTTCGAAAAGGGCGTGTGGGCAAAACGCCCGCCCTCCGAGCGCAAACGGGTTCTGTTGCAGTTTGCGGATCTGATTGAAAAGCACCTCGACGAACTGGCGTTGCTGGATTGCCTCGACGCCGGCAAGCCCATCACCGATTGCCTGACGATGGATCTGCCGGACACCGTGCATTGCTTCCGCTGGCACGCCGAGGCCGTGGACAAGGAATACGAACGCGTCGCGCCCACCGGTCCGGACAACGTCGCGCTCATCGTTCGCGAACCGCTCGGCGTTGTCGGCGCCATTCTCCCCTGGAATTTCCCGATTCAGATGGCCGCGTGGAAGCTCGGCCCGATGCTCGCCACCGGCAACAGTGTCGTCGTGAAGCCCGCCCGTCAGACCTCGCTCAGCGTGCTCCGTCTGGCGGAGCTGGCGATGGAGGCGGGATTGCCCGAGGGCGTGCTTAACGTCGTTACCGGCGACGGCTCGCGCATCGGCGCGGCGCTGTGCCGGCACATGGACGTGGACGCCGTCGCCTTCACCGGTTCGACCGAGGTGGGCAGGCAACTGCTCAGCTACTCGGCGGAATCCAACCTCAAGCGCATCGTGCTGGAGCTGGGCGGCAAGAACCCGCAGGTCGTTCTCGAAGACGCGCCCGACCTCGACTACGTCGCGATTCAGGCGTGCAATTCCGTGTTCTGGAACATGGGCGAGAACTGCAGCTCCGGCTCCCGCCTGATCGTGCATCGCAAGCTCAAGGAACGCTTGCTCGCCAAAATGATCGAGGTCAGCCGCGAATGGATCGTCGGCGATCCCCTCGATCCGAAGACACGGATCGGGCCGATGATCGAGCGAAGCCACATGGAGAAGGTTCTCGGCTACATCGAGAGCGGCCGGAAGGAAGGCGCCCGCGTGGTGATCGGCGGCAAGCGCACCCTCGAGCGCACCGGCGGGTTCTTCGTCGAACCCACCATCTTCGACGACGTGCGGCCCACGATGACGATCGCCCGCGAGGAAATCTTCGGCCCGGTCCTGTCCGTGTTCACCTTTGACACGGAGGCGCAGGCGATCACGCTGGCCAACGACACGCCTTACGGCCTGACCGCTTCGGTGTACACCCGGAACGTGAACACGGCCCATCGCGTGGCGCGCGCGCTCCGGGCGGGCACGGTGTCCGTGAACTGCTTCTCGGAGGGCGACATCACGACTCCGTTCGGCGGGTTCAAGCAGTCGGGCTTCTTCGGCCGCGACAAATCCATTTTCGCCCATCATCAATACACCGAGCTGAAGACCGTCTGGATGCAGCTCGTTCAGGGCACCTAGGAAAGGATGGACCATGAACACCACTCACACGAGAAAACCCCGCCACACCTCGTTCCGCGGCGTGTTCGCGGCGATGGCAACGCCGATGAAACCCAACGAGGACGTGGACTACGAGAAGCTGGCCGCGTTCTCCGAATACCTCATCGATCAGGGCCTGCACGGGCTCATTCCACTGGGAAGCACCGGGGAGTATTATGCCCTGGACCATGCCGAGCGCGAGCGCGTGCTGCGGGTGGTCGTCGAGGCCGCTCGCGGCCGCGTGCCCGTCCTGGCGGGCACCAATGCCGGGTCCACCCGCGATGTCGTCGCGTTCTCAAGACAGGCCGAGGAACTCGGCTGCGACGGCGTCATGCTGGCGCCTCCCTACTATTCGCTGCCGCAACCGGACGAATTGTTCGAGCACTTCCGCGCGGTCAACAACGCGATCGGCATTCCGATCATGCTCTACAACTACCCCGGGCGCACCGGCGTGGACATGTCGCCGGAATTCATTGAGCGCCTTGCAGGGCTGAAGAACGTGCGTTATGTGAAGGAGAGCACCGGCGAAATGGCAAGGATCACGGAGCTGATCCGGCGCTGCGGCGATCGTATCGGCGTGTTCTGCGGCTGCGACACCATCGCGCTCGAAAGCCTGATGGTGGGAGCGATCGGCTGGGTCGGCGGCGTCGCCAACGTGCTCCCGAAAGTCCACGTGCGCATATACGAACTCGTGGTTCGGGAAAAGAACTTCGCCGCGGCCAAACGACTGTTCTACCAGGCACTGCCGACATTGGAGCTGATGGAAGGCGCAGGGAAATACACACAATTCGTGAAAGCGGGCTGCCGGCTGATGGGCCATGACCTCGGCGCGCCCCGCCGCCCGTTGCGCCGCGTCACGCCGGCCGAGTGCCGCCGCCTCCGGTCCGTGCTCAAACTGTCAGGCAGCACGCCCCGATTCTGAACGCCATGCCCGCCACAGATCCAGTCCGACACCGGCTCGACCCCGCCGTGCTGCGGCTGATCGGCAACACGCCGGTCGTGCCGCTGCACTTCGAGCCGGAAGAGGTCACGATCTGGGCCAAGTGCGAGTTCCTGAATCCCAGCGGCAGCATCAAAGACCGGTTCGCCGCCGCGGTCGTGATCGACGCGGAACGGCGCGGCGTCCTCAAGCCCGATTCCGTCATCCTCGAATGCAGCAGCGGCAACACCGGCATCGCCTTGTCCATGGTCGGCGCCGCAAAGGGCTACCGCGTCGTCATCCTCATGTCCGAAGGCGCGAGCCACGAGCGGCGCCGGCTCATTCAGCAGCTCGGAGGAGAGCTGATCCTGTTCTCGAGTAAAGGCCGCTATCAGACCGGCATCGAAATGTCGCGCGAAATGGCTGCGAAGGATTCGCGCTACTTTCTGCCGTCGCAGTTCGACAACCCGCTGAACGCGATGGACCACGAGCACGGGACCGGGCAGGAAATCCTGCGGCAGGTCCCGGGTCCCATCGATTGCGTGGTTGCTGGTTTTGGCACCGGGGGCACCCTCGCCGGAGTCGGCAGAGCCGTCCAGGCGCGTTATCCGTCCGCGCGGATCTACGCGATGGAGCCTGCCGAATCAGCCGTACTCGCCGGCGAATGCCCCTGTTGCCATTTCATCGAAGGCGTCGCCGACGGCTTCGTTCCGCCCCTGCTGCAGACCGCCCGGCTCGACGGTCAGGTCAAGGTCGCCAGCATCGATGCGATGGAAATGACGCGGCGACTGCATCGCGACCACGGCCTGCTGGTCGGCACCTCGTCCGGCGCCAACGTCGCCGCCGCGCTGCGCCTTGCCGTCGAGAACCGCTTCCCCGGCAGCGTCGTGACCCTCCTGTGCGATCGCGCCGACCGCTACTTCAGCACCGCGCTCTTTGGCGGCGCCCCGGCCGACGTCCCGCCCGCGGCCTAGCCGGGACAATTCCTGTCGCATATGCGCGCGGAATTGTCCCACGTGTTTTCCGGATATGTCCGCGAGCATCTTGGCGGTTGAACTCCGCCCGATTTCCGCCACAATCCAGCCACAACCAGAATGTCCTCGCTAGGTTAGGTGTTTCGCCTCTCCTCGCGTGCGCAGTTTCGTTGTCTGAATCCATGTTGAATTAGAACCGCAGAACACACACATCGCCATCATGAGTATGAAATGGAAAGGGGTCATGCCCGCCATCACCACCGCCTTCAAAGAGGATCTCAGCGTCGATCACGAGTTCATCGCAAAGCACGCGCGCTGGCTCGTGGACAACGGCTGCACCGGCATCATCGCGCTCGGGTCCCTCGGCGAAAGCGCCACCCTGAGCTTTGACGAAAAGGTCGCCATTCTCGAAACCTGCGTCCGCGCCCTGAACGGCCGCGCCCCCGTCGTCGCCGGCATCGCCTCCCTGAGCACCGCCGAAGCCGTTCGCCTGGCGCGCGCCGCCAGGCAGGCCGGCTGCTCGGGACTCATGGTCCTCCCGCCCTACGTCTATTCGAGCGACTGGCGCGAAATGAAAGCCCACATGCAGACCGTGATCCGCTCCACCAACCTGCCTTGCATGCTCTACAACAACCCGGTTTCGTACAAGACCGACTTCCTCCCCTCCCAGATCCAGGAACTGGCAAGGGAGAACCGCAACATGGTCGCCGTCAAGGAATCCAGCGCCGACGCTCGCCGCGTCACCGCTCTCAAGGCTCTCTGCGGTGATCGCCTCGCCATCTTCGTCGGCGTCGACGACGTCATCGTCGAAGGCATTCGCGCGGGCGCCACCGGCTGGGTTGCGGGCCTCGTCAACGCCTTTCCCCGCGAATCGGTCGCGCTGTTCAACTACGCCGCGCGCGGCCAGCACAAGAAGGCGGACGAGTTGTATCGCTGGTTCCTGCCGTTGCTGCGAATGGACACCGTGGTCAAATTCGTGCAGCTTATCAAGCTGGTGCAGCAGGAAATCGGGATGGGCAGCGAACGCGTCCGCCCGCCGCGGCTGGTCGTCACCGGCGCCGAGCGCAAGGCGGCGCTGGAGACGCTGAAAGCCGCGTTGAAGAATCGCCCGAAAACTGCGCGGCGTGTGAACCGGATCCGGCCGGATCCGCGAGTCCGCTCCGCGGCAACGCAAACGCTTTGATCTATGAAACTGGAAGGATTGTCTTTCGTGGGCTTCAGCCGGGCAAAACCGGCGGGCAAAACAGTGTCGGCCATCAACCCCGCCACCGGCGCGGCGCTCGAACCCGGATACTTCTGGGCGACGGCGGATGACGTCGAGCGCGCCGTCCAACTGGCGGCGAACGCCTTTCAGGAATACGGCCGTTGGCCCGCCAAACGCCGCGCGGCTTTCCTGCGCCGCATCGCCGAACTGATCGAAGCCAACGCCACCGCTATCCAGGAACGCGCGAACCAGGAAACCGCTTTGCCCCTCGCCCGGTTGCAGGGCGAAACCGCCCGCACGTGTGGACAACTCCGGCTCTTCGCGTCGCTGATCGAAGAAGGCTGGTGGCTGGACGCGCGCATCGATCGCGGCGACCCGAACCGCAAACCGTTGCCCAAACCGGATCTCCGCTCGATGCTCGTGCCGCTCGGGCCCGTAGCCGTGTTCAGTTCGAGCAACTTTCCTCTCGCGTTCTCTGTTGCCGGCGGCGACACCGCGTCGGCTCTCGCGGCCGGTTGCCCGGTGATCGTCAAACCGCACCAGGGTCATCTGGGAACCTCTGAAATGGTGGCAACGCTCATTCAACAGGCCGCGCGCGAGGCGAACGCGCCCGAAGGCGTGTTCTCGATGCTCTACGGCGCCGGCCGTGAAGTGGGCATCGCGCTGGTCAAACACCCGTTGATCAAGGCCGTGGGCTTCACCGGCTCACGCGCCGGAGGGCGCGCGCTCATGGACGCCGCGGCGGCGCGGCCGGAACCCATTCCTGTTTACGCCGAGATGGGCAGTATCAACCCGGTGTTCATCCTGCCGGGCGCCTTGCAACAGGATGCGGAGGCAATCGCCAACGGACTGCACGCTTCCGTAACGCTGGGCGTCGGACAGTTCTGCACCAACCCCGGCCTGGTCTTTGTCGAGCGCTCCGCCGACGCGGATGCGTTCCTCCAGAAACTGCAATCGCTGATCTCCTCGACGCCTCCGGGAACCATGCTCACCGCCGACCTGTGCGCGTCGTATCGCTCCGGCCTGGAGAAGTTCGCGCGGATACCGGGCGTGCGCTGCTCGACTGCGGGCAACGGCGACCCCGGCGCGGGCAAGGCCAGCGCGGCGTTGTTTGTGACGGATGTAAAGACGTTCCTCGCCACTCCGGACCTGATGGAAGAAGTGTTCGGTCCGTCCACGCTCGTGGTGCAGTGCGAATCGCGAGCCGACATGCTCAAGGCGGCGGAGAAGCTCGAAGGCCAGTTGACCGCGACCGTGCACGGCACGCCGCAGGATCTCGATGCCAGCAGCGGCCTCCTGGCGGTGCTCACGACCAAAGCGGGACGGCTCGTCTGCAACGGCTTCCCCACCGGCGTCGAGGTGTGCCACGCCATGACGCACGGCGGACCGTACCCGGCCACCTCCGACGGGCGGTCCACGTCGGTCGGCACGCGCGCCATCGAACGTTTTGCGCGCCCGGTCTGTTACCAGAATTTCCCGGACGCCGCTTTGCCGGACGAATTGAAGGAATCCAACCCGCTCGGCATCTGGCGCCTGGTGGACGGCAAGCTGACCAACAAAAGCTGAAAAGCGGAAACGCTGAAACGCGTTCGATGGGGCGAGCAGCTTGCCACGCCGAAGCTCAGCGAAGGCGGGTCCTCGCGAGCCGTCGTGCGATCACCAGAGGCGCAGCCAACAGACAGCACAAAGCGACACGACATACGGCAACGTCAACACCCTGACGCGAATGGCGCGAGTTGCCGCCGATTCGGCTTTCAGCGTTTCAGCGTTTCAGCTTTCAGCTTTTCCATCTACCCTCGCCGCAATGGAAACGATCCAGGTAGGAGTCAGTCCGCTCAGGGCCAGCCGGCTCGCCTACGGCTGCTGGCGCATCGCCGGCAACCCGATCACGCCCGAATCCCTCGCCGCCGGAAAGAAAGCCGTGATCGCCGCGTTTGAGTCGGGCTACACGCTCTTTCGACAACGCCGACATCTATGGCGGCGGCGAAGCCGAGAAAGTGCTCGGCCAGGCGTTGCGTGAAGTCCCCGGCATGCGCGACAGCGTGCTCATCACCACCAAGTGCGGCGTGCAACACGCCGGCAATCCGCGCCCCGACTCACCGCATCGATGGAATTTCTCCCGCGAATACATCGTCGCGTCGTGCGAGCAAAGCCTCAAACGGCTCGGCGTCGATGCCGTTGACATCTTCATGCTGCACCGGCCGGATTTCCTCGCGGACCCCGAGGCGATCGCGCAGGCGTTCTCCGAGTTGCGCCAGAGCGGGAAGGCGCGCTGGTTCGGCGTCAGCAATTTCCGCCCGAGCCTCCTCACCGCCGTCCAGGTGGCCTGTCCCATGCCGCTGATCGTGCACCAGGTGGAAATCAGCCTCGCGAAACTCGATGCGTTCACCGACGGCACGCTCGATCAGTGCCTGATCGAAAGGATCACGCCCATGGCGTGGAGCCCGCTGGCGGCGGGATTGATCGGCGACGGCGCCCGGCGATTGCTGCCCGCACAACGAAGTTATCGCGTCGAGAAGTTTCTCCCTGAACTCGACGCCGTCGCCGCCGCGCGCGGAACCAGCCGCGTCGTCATCGCCCTCGCATGGCTGTTGAAGCATCCCGCGCGCATCATGCCGGTCGTCGGCTCGACCAACCCGGAACGCATTCGCGAAGCCAGCAAAGCCTGCGACATCGACCTGACCCGGGAGGAATGGTATCGCCTGCTGAATGCGGCCCGCGGCGAACCTCTCCCTTAGTCCGGCAATCGCGTGCGTTTGTCTTCATGTGAACACCGAATCGACAACCTGGCGCCTGTTCGTCGCCATTCCGCTGCCGGATGCCGTCCGGCGCGAAATTGAAAGAGCGCAGGCCGAACTGCGGCGCGCGCTGCCGGAGGATTGCGTGCGCTGGACCCGGCCCGGGCAGTTTCACCTGACGCTCGTGTTTCTCGGCAACGTGGAGGTGAATCGCGTGGACGAGCTGGCCGCATCCTTGCGCAACGCCTGCGCCGGTTGCCCGGTGCTCGAGTTGAAGGCCGAACGGATCGGGTTCTTCCCGCCGGCGGGTTTTCCGCGCGTGATCTGGGCGTCGGTTCGCGACGCTGCCGGACAGTTGCAGCAGGTTCAGGCGGTCGTCAGCGGGGCCGTTCAGCCATGGACGCAGGAGCAACGCAAGGAAACCTTCACCGGACACGTCACGCTCGGCCGGTGTCGCGTGAAACGGCGCGAGGCCGAAGTGCTTTCAAAACTCGCCGCGTCCATGGCGGATCGCGTTTTCGGCGAATGGGTCGCGCGCGATATCGAACTGGTGCGCAGTGAACTGTCGCCCAATGGAAGCCGCTACACCGTCGTCGCAACGGCTTCGCTCGCGGAGGGGAAATCATGAGCAAGAACGCCCGTCGCCGGTCGGACGAATTCCTCAGGATCAGCGACCAGTTCAAACTCGGCGCGCTTGTCACCGAGTCGTCCCACCCTGTGACGGCGAGCCTCAGCGAGGTGGCAGAACGCGACATCGCCGAAGCGCTGGACCTGCTTTTTCAGGTGGACGAGGACGTGGTGCGCACCTTCGCGGGCTTTGTGGAATCGGGCCGCGCGAAGGCCATTCGCGACACCGTGCTGGGCGCCTTGCGCAACGGCGGGAGGCTGTTCTTCACCGGGTGCGGTTCAACCGGACGGTTGAGCATTCTTCTCGTCTCGATGTGGCGGGAGTTCTGGCAACGGGCGAGCATTCAACAGCGTGTTGGTTCACAAGCCGCCGCGGACTGGGAGCAACGCGCCTTCAGTGTCATGGCCGGCGGCGATTTCGCGCTGATCAAGTCCGTGGAAGGCTTCGAGGATTTCGCGGCGTTCGGCAGGAAACAGCTCGGCGACCTGGGCGTGTCGGCCCGCGACGTGGTGTTCGCGATCACCGAAGGCGGCGAGACTTCCTTCGTGATCGGCACCGCCTGGCGCGGCGTCGAGGCCGGAGCCAGAGTCTATTTCGTCTATAACAATCCCGACGACATTCTGCGCGCGCGTGTGCAACGCAGCCGCGAAGTCATCGACGATCCGCGCATCGAGAAGATCAACCTCACCACCGGGCCAATGGCGATCACGGGATCGACGCGGATGCAGGCGACGACCATCCAGTTGTGCGTGCTGTCGGCGGTGCTCGAGATGGTCGTGCGTGAATTGATCGATGCCAGAGGGGCAAACACGGACACGGTGCCCGAACAGTACCTTTCGAGCCTGAAAGAACTGCAGGCAACGCTGCGGTCGAGCACCGTTCGCGAAGCGCTCGCCCGCCTGGTCGCGCTCGAGGAATCGGCCTATCGCCGCAACCGGCGCAACAACTACTACGCGTCGGCGCTCGGCATCGACGTGCTGACCGACACGACTGAGCGGTCGCCGACCTATTGCACTCCGCCGTTCCGCAAGTTCGACGATGCCGCGGCTGCCGAGTCCTGGGCGTTTCTCTTCGTGCCGCAAGCCGGCACCGCGGCCGCGTGGGAGCACATTCTCAGGCGCCCGCCGGGATGCATTGAATGGAGCCCCGACGAGGTGCGGCAACTTGTCGGCGAAGCCAAAGCGCCGGCGGCGCTGGAGACAGTGAGAAAGATCGGCTGTGAACAACTGTTGCGATTCCGGATCGGAATGGACGGCCTTGAAGCGCGGCGCCTGGGGAGAGGCGACAGCGCGGTGGGAATTGTGTTGGAAGGCGAAGAGGCGCTGTGGCTCGAAAAGGACGGATTCATTCGGTCACAGTTGTCTTCGGCGAAGGAGTCCGGCGCGGAAACGGGCCTGGTCGGATTCGGTTCGCCCCAGTTTCTCAGGAAAGTGGAAACCGCGCACAAGGACGGTCTGCCGGGCGTGTGGGTGCCGGTGCCAATGCCGCAGTCGGGCCTGCTGTTGGACGGTGTGACGCGGGCGGGGGTGAAGATGGTGTTGAATGCGTTGTCCACGTGCACGATGGTCCGCCTCGGCCGCGTGATGGGCAATTACATGATCTGGGTGGTCGCCAGCAACCTGAAGCTGATCGATCGCGCAACGCGCTACATCGAGCGGCTGACGGGATTGAGTTACGACGAAGCGAACCGGCGATTGTTTGAAGCCGTGGAATACGTGGAACCGCGGATGAAATCGGATCGGGCGTATCCGCCGGTGGTGGGCCTTGCCGTCTTGCGCGCACGCCACGGCATCTCTTTCGAGGAAGCCGAGCGTCGGCTGATGTCTTCCGCATGAGCAGGGGCGGGGACGGCTCGTCCAAAAGACGGCGTTCGTCTTCTCCCTTCCTCTTCAAAGGAGAAGCGGATCTACGTCTCGCTCGCGTGTGGCCCTTGTTTTTCGGCTTTTCCTTCTGCTTTGCTCTCACCCAACTTGCCGGTGGAGGATGCATCATTCCGAGCACAGGCGGGTATACCAAACCAATCGACGTCATCACATCCGAATGAAACAGCAGCAGTGCATCGCGGACTGTTTGTCCGGTTTCCGGAGGTATCGCTGCGCTCAACCTCCGGCTACTGTCTGGCATCCCTCCGGGATGACTCCAACCAGAGCCGGAGCCCCGTCCTCACCCCGGTAAAGGGGCGAACGACACTGGACTCCACAAGATTCGCCGGAAACCGCTGCATGGCTCATGTGGCTTCGCCGCGAAAACCGCGATACTTCGAGGAAAACGGGAGCGGTGTACCAGAATTGAGTTGCGCCCGTGTCCGGCCGAGAGCCGTTTTCCCACTGGCTTTCGAGCGCCGCAGTCAGGTAGGATCGGACCGCCACGGCCGCGATCATGCCCACACTTCGCCAGTCTTCCAGCGGATTGCCGCCACGCCGATGCCTGAGCGGGCTGGCTGGTGTGCTGGTGTTCAGCTTCCTCGTCTTCAGGGCGGGCGCCGGGGAGTTCGTCCGTGAGTTGTTTCCGCCGGTCGCCGCCACACCGACTCCGGAAGCGGTGCGGGTGGCGGAGGAACTCGGGGTGGGCGTCTGGATGTGGACGACGAATTACGCGGACAAGCAGACGGTCCGGTTCTGGCGTTCGTTCCAGGTGCCTTCCGACCCGCGGGTGGAGCGGGCAACACTCAAGATCACCGCCGACAACGTTTACCGGTTCTACCTGGACGGACGCGAAATCGGCTCAGGCGGAAATTACCGGAGCCTTACCGAGTACGACCTGACCTTGCTGATTACCCCGGGCCGCCATGTCCTGGCGGTGGAAGGTTTCAATGACAGTCTCGAAGGCGCGGTGTTGCTTGGATTGCGGATTGAGTTCGCCGGCGGGGAAAGGATGGAGGTGCTCTCCGATGAATCCTGGTACGTGGTGCCCAACGACGTGACGCATTGGGAGCGAAAGAAAAAGCCGGACGCGAACTGGACGAAGGCGAAAGCGGTCGGCGTGCTCGGGCAGGAACCGTGGTGGTTGCGGCCCATCAGCATCATACCGACTCCCAGGATCCATCCGATTCGGGTGCCGTTCTGGGAGCGCGGCTGGTTCCTTGGGGCCGTGCTGGCGTTGTGCGCGCTGGCGTTTGCCATGGCGGTTCGGCTGGCTGCGCGGCTTGCGGTGCAGACGCGGGCGCAGGAACTCCTGGACCGGGAACGCATGCGCATCGCCCGCGACATCCACGACGACCTGGGAGCGAGTCTGACGCAACTGGTATTGCGCGGCGAGGTGGCGCAAACCGAGCTGGCGGCGGACTCGGCGGCCCGCGCGCGACTCGAGGAACTGTGCGACCGGGCGCGGGCGGTATCACAGGCGCTCGATGAGATTGTGTGGGCGGTCAACTCCAGGCGCGACACGTTGAAGGATTTCTCGTCCTACCTGTGCAAGTACGCGCAGAACTTTCTTGCTTCCACTCCGATCCGCTGCCGCCTGGACGTGCAGGGAGACATGGGCGCCGCCGTCTTCGACCTGCCGGTGCGGCGCAGTCTCTTTCTCGCCGTCAAAGAGGCGCTGAACAATGCCGCGAAACACTCGGGCGCCAAAGAACTGTTCCTGCGAATCCGCCGTGACGGCGACAAAGTCGTTGTCGTGGTCGAGGATGACGGCGTCGGGTTTGATCCGGCGGCATCGGGCGCGGAGGGCAACGGGCTTGCGAACATGAGTGAACGGCTCTCGGAGCTGGGCGGCGAGTGCCATCTGTTCAGCCGGCCCGGCGCAGGCTGCCGGGTTGAATTCAGGATGCCGCTGCTGTATTCCCGTCGCGGCCGATTCCGTTGGCTGCCCCGTGTGTTTGAAGGACGGCAGGCATTCAACGGCGCGCCGGAGCCCGACCGTGCCCGGAATGCCGCTCGGGGCCGCACGACAGGATAGGATATGCGAACAGACAAGACCGAACGGCCCGCAAAACCCATCGCCATCTCGCCGGAGTCGCCGCTGCGCGTGGCGCTGGTCGAGGACAAGCGCGAAATGCGGGAGAGCTGGACCCGGCTGATCGAATCGTTTCCCGATTTCAAATGCGTGGTCGCCAGTCCTTCCGGCGAGGATGCGTTGAACACCATCCCTTCGGCCCGGCCGGACGTCGTGCTGATGGATATTTTCCTGCCCCGCATGTCCGGGATCGAGTGCACGGCGCGGCTGAAAGCGATCCTGCCGAAAACGCCCATCGTGATTCTGACCGGGTCGGACGACGACGAAATGGTCTTTCTGGCGCTGGAAGCGGGGGCGGACGGGTATCTTCTGAAGCGGACCCGGCCGGCGGATTTGCGGGCGGCGTTGCTGGACGTGCTGAGCGGCGGCGCGCCGATGACGAGCGAAATCGCGCGGCGGGTGGTCGAGTTTTTCCGCCAGAAAACGCACAGCCGGGACGACAGCGTCAGCCTGACCGCGCGCGAGGAGGAGACGCTGGTGCTGTTGTCAAAGGGTTATTCGAACAAGGAAATTGCCGAGCGCCTGGGCCTGAGCGTCGAGACCGTGCGCAGCCACCTCAAGCATATCTACGAGAAAATGCACGTCCGCTCCCGGGCCGAGGCGGTGGCCAGGTACATGTCCGCAAGGTCGAGCTGAGGCCGGCTGCACCGCCGTTTCAGGCCATTTTCCGGCTCCAACCCGGGCTTTTCATCCATCGCTCACCCGATTGGGGGATGGCGCGGCGGAAGCCCAGGGAGTACAAAGTCCAACGCGCATGATGTGTTTCCACTGCCTCCACAAGCGAAGGCGGCTTCACTGCCCGCACGTCAAGAACCGCTAGAGCGTTTTATGAAACAGTCTTTCTCGCAACTTCCTGTTCGAGTGCTGTTCGTTTCCACCATTGCCGGTGCCCTGCTCGCTCAACCGGCAAATGCGGATCTCGTCGGGCCTTACACGCCCGACGAGCATACGTTGTATCTCTTTCACTTCGACGAACCCTCCGGCGTGTCGGTGTCCGCCAACGTCGGCAGCAAGGGAGGGAACGTCGTAACGGTCACCAATACCACCGAATTCGACGGCCTGGCCGGGGATCTGCCCCAGGTCACCTATCTGTTGGGGCAGCCTTCCTATCCCGGGTTCGGCAACGCGCTCGGTCCGTTGAACGCCAATGACTCCTTCGGCGGCGCCGGTTACGACGGCAACGCGGACGGGCAATTCACCGGCGACCAGAACAACGTGCCGTCACCGGATGAGATCGCGCTGACGAACCTGAACTTCGGGCTGGGCGCGGGCAACTCGCCGTGGACGATCGAGGCGTTGATCCGGCCGTCCACCCTCTCCGGCAACCAGGAGATCGTCGCCACGGACGGCCATAACGCTCGTGGATTCCAATTTCGCATCAGCAACGAACAACTGGAATTCCACCAGCTTGTGAGCATCATCAACCCGAAATTCCCGATTCCTACGAACGGTCCTCACGCTTTCGTTCCGGACAACTGGTATCACGTGGCGGTGACCTATGACGGTTCGGTCCTGAGGATGTACTGGACCCGTCTGGATCCGGCAGTTGGTGCGGCCAATCAGATCGGGCAGGCTGCCTGGACCTCCACCGCCGCGGTCGGAACACCGCTGGTGCCCCTCGTGATCGGCAACGAAGCCCGGGGCGGATTCAACGAACCGCTTTCGGGGCTGGTTGACGAGGTCCGGATCAGCAGCGTCGCGCGGGCCGCGAACGAAATGCAGTTCTTCTCGCCGGCAGTCACCATCTCGCAGCACCCCGCCAGCCAGAACATCGACAACGGCGAGCCGGTGCGATTCGAGGTGCTGGCGACCAGCACCACCGCGCTGGGATACACCTGGCGGTTCAACGGCAACCCCATCCCCGGAGCGCTGAACACCAATTTCTATGTCATCCCCGCAGTGGACCCGTCCCATGCAGGCAACTACGACGTGGTCATCACGAATCAGACCGGCAGTTCCGCGATCAGCGAAGTGGCGGTCCTGACGGTCGGCGCCGCGAACTTCCTCAAGCACCGGTGGAGTTTCAATGGAAATACCACGGACAGCGTGGGCGGAGCGAACGGGACCTTGTTCGGCAGCGCCGTTGTCAGCGGCGGAGCGCTGGTGCTCGACGGGCTCCCGGGAACCTACATGGAGCTGCCGCCGTTCCTGCTCCAGGGTTTGACGGCGGTCACATTCGACTTCTGGGCGACATTCGGCCCGAACTCCGACAACTGCCGCGTCTTCGACTTCGGGAACACCAACTTTTCGAATCCCTTTGTGCCCCCGCCGCAGAACTATGTGTTTTTCTCGCCGCGGGCGGGAGGCGGAACTCACAATGTGGGCATCACCGGCTCGACCTCCGAGTCGCAGCAAACCCTCTCCGGCGCCGGCATCCTGGACAACCGGACGGTTCATGTGACCGTGGTGGTTGATCCTCCGAACGGCCGGATGGCGATCTACACGAACGGCATGCTCTCCGCGCTCACCACGAACCTCAACGTGTCGATGGCCTCGCTGGTGGATGAGTTGTGCTGGATTGGCCGGTCGCTGTTCGAAGCGGATCCGTATCTCAACGGCAGCATCGATGAGCTGCGCATCTACGCGGGCGCGTTGTCGCCGGCCAGCGTCGCGCAGTCGGAAGCGGTTGGGCCCGAAGTCCTGCTGAGCGAAGGCCCGGTGGAGCTGGTCAAGGAACCGGTCGATACCGTCAGCGCGGCCGGGCAAGTGGTCACCTTCAGCGGCGCCGCTGTCGGACATCTGCCGATCCAGTACCAATGGTACGAAAATGGCAGCCCGATCCCCGGCGCGACCAACACCACGCTGACCTTCACCGCCTCCGCCTCGCAGAACGGACACACGTTCCAGTTGCGCGCGACGAACCACGTCGGCGGCGTGACGGCGTTCGCGGTTTCGAGCAATGCGACGCTGACCCTCACGATCCCGGCCACCAGGACATGGCTGGGTTCCGCGGGTCCGAACTGGGATACCACGTTGCCGAACTGGAGCGACGGGAGCCCGACCACGTTCAGGCCCTACGATATCGCGTTGTTTGATTCGCTGGGGGCCGGCCAGCCGTTCGTTGACGTTGTGGAACACGTCCAGGTGTCGGGAGTGACGGTAAACGCGGCGACGGATTACTGGCTGATGTCGAGCGCGCAGAACGGCTCGCTCAACGGCAACGCCGTGCTGGTCAAGCAGGGCACCGGCACGCTGATTCTCGATCTCCCCAACAACATGGTGGGCGGAACCCTGATCCAGGGCGGCACGCTCCAATTGGGCAATAGCACACCCAACGGAAACCTCAGCGCCGGCGACGTCACCAACAACGCCACGCTCGCATTCACCCGCAGCACTCCACTGACCGTGTCGAATGCGATCTCGGGCACCGGGCAGTTGACGGTCATGGGAATCAGCGACGTCGTCCTCACCGGAAGCAACAGCTACAGCGGCGCCACGATTGTCTCCGGCGGAGTCCTGCATCCCCGCAGCCCGACGGCTCTCGGAACCGGTGCTTCGGGCACAACGGTTCACCCGGGCGGCCAGGTGTATCTCGATGTGAACATCGACATCCCGGATGAATCCTTTGCCCTTTCCGGGACCGTGCCCTCGGCGTTGCGCAAGGGCGGCGCGGGCACCAGCACGCTGGGCGGCGCGATCACCCTGACGACCGATGCCGCCATTGAGATCGACGGCGGAGCCACGCTGAATCTCACAAGCCCGGCGGGCATCAGCGGCGCCGGAATGAACCTCGCCCTCGCGGGAGACGGCCTCACCGCGGTGGGCAACATCACCGGCCCGGTGAATCTCGGATCCGGCGCGCTGGTCAACGCGGGCGGCACCTGGAGATTGCTCAGCCCGGTGAACAACTACAGTGGCAGGACCTACATCACCGGCGGCCGGCTGGAAATCGGCGCGTCCGGCGCTCTCGGCGCCGCTCCAGGCGTGCCGACCCCCGACTACGTGAACGTGGATGGCGGCACGCTGGGCGCATGGACCAATGTCACTTTGAATGACGGCCAGCGCGGCATCACGATCGGGCCGAATGCCGGCGGCGGCCTCTACGCCGCGGCGGGAGCGACATTCACCATCGTCAACGACATCGCCGGCTTCATGCCGATCACCAACAGCGGGCCCGGCACGGTCGTTCTGACCGGAGCGAAGACCTGGATTGGCCCGTTGCTTGTGGACACGGGCTCGACCACGGCGAATGACGGCGCGCTGCGGGTGGACGGCAGTTTTCTGGGGAGCGTGCTGCCGCCCATCGTGATTCGGAACAACAATGCCGGCGAGTCCACGTTGCAGTTGGATGGTTCCGCCGGGAACATCTTCATGTCGCATGACATCGAGCTGGCGGGCCGCAACAACGCGGCGCCCGCTATCGAGAACTTCGCCGGCTCGAACACCTATGCCGGCAACCTCACACTCGTCGTGGGCGGCGGGCAGTATCGCCTGCGCTCCTCCAGCGGCGTGCTGAACATTGCCTCTGTCATCCCCGCCGGCGCGGCCGCCGGCACCCGAACCATCATTCTCGACGGCGCGGCGGATATCGTCGTGTCGGGGAGCATCCAGGACGCCGGCGCCACCATCAACCTGGCGAAAGAGGGAACGGGCACCGCGACGCTCCAGGGTTTCAATATCTACTCCGGATCCACAACGGTCAGCGGCGGCGTGCTGCGCCTCGACGCCGCGGCGAGCATCAACAGCGCCGGCCGCGTGTCCCTCGCGGGCGGCGCATTGGCCGGCACCGGCACGATCAATGACAGCGTCACGGTTCAGAGCAGTTCGCCCAGCGCCACCATCGACAGCCTGACCGTCAGCGGCGATTTCACGCTCGCCGGACCTCTGGCGGTGGATGTGAACAGGGCCGGGTCCGCTCGCGATCTCTTCACCGTGTCCGGGGTGCTGACCAATGCCGGCGGCGGGGCCATTGTGGTGAACAATCTCGGCGCGGCGCTGCAGGTCGGCGACACGTTCACCCTGTTCAACAAACCCGTCCTGAACGGCGCGACAATGGCCGTCAGCGGAGCCGGCGTCGTCTGGAACAACAACCTCGCCGTCAATGGAAGCATCTCCGTTGCGTCCACCGTCGTGCCCAAACCCGTCATCGAGAAGATCAATGTGGACGCGCAAAGCGTGTCGTTCAGCGGCACCAACGGCCCGGCCGGCGCCCTTTACTACGTCCTTTCGTCCACCAACCTCGCGCTTCCCAGGGCGCAGTGGACACCCGTCGTCACGAACTTCTTCGACGGGGACGGGAATTTCTCGGTGACGAACACGGTCACCCCGGGCGAACCCCGGCGGTTCTATTTGCTGCAGGTTCAGTAGGAAACAACAGTCCCAACAACGAACAGAAAGTAGAAAGTAATCAGCCTATGAGAAAACTCAGTATCGCGATAGCAGTGTCGTCGATCTGCATGGCCGCGCAGGCGCAGTTGATCGACGATTTCAGCGGTGACCTGTCCGGATGGACAAGCACCGTGATCCTGGACAACAACGGCGGGGAGCTCCACACCTCCGCCTGGGAGATCAGCGGCGGGACGCTCCAGCTCAACACCTCCGCGACGGATGGCGGCGTGCAGCAATACGCCATGATCTACGGCGGGCTCACGCTTCAGGTCGGCTACGAGGTGCTCATCGATCTGGTCCATAGCGGCGCGTCCCAGGACATCGGCCTCTACGTCGGCGGAACCGTTCCCACGCCTCTGGTCCGGGAGGATTACGTGGCGATCTACGCCCGCGATAA
>DGDZ01000034.1:0-4265 GCA_002385705.1 Verrucomicrobia subdivision 3 bacterium UBA3939 | reverse complement strand
CTACGACAGTCTGTTCATCGCACGCGTCGCGGAGAACACCTACGAGGCCGGTTGGTACGACAACGGTGTCCGCAATGTCCTGGTGACGCGCACCCCTATATTTGCCAATGACGCGGATGTCATCGGCCTCTACGCCGATGTGCGGGCCACCGGTGTTCTTGGCAACGTCGATAACTTCAGGATTGCGGTTATTCCGGAGCCGTCCACGGCTGCGTTGCTGGGATTTGGCGCGCTGGGCTGCCTGATGCGGCTCCGTCGGCGCAAGTAATGCCGCGCCTGTCGCGAGGATCGCTCTGGTGAAACAGTCAGGATCCGGGCCCGCCGGCGGCTTCATGCGCCGGCGGGCCTTGTCTTCGCAGCACACCTCCCGGAAGTCGTTCGGTTCCTCGAATTCCCCACTTGACGTATATTCGATACCCGTTGAGCAACCACGTTTTCATTCCCTTTCGCCGATCCAGAAACTCCGGCCGGACGTCCGGGTGTGTTCTCGGTCTTTCCGCACTTCTCCTGGTGTCCGGCGCGCACGCGACGTTTGCAGCCCGGATGAGTCCCTACGTCGCCGACCCGGCAACTCTCCATCTCTGGCATCTGGATGAGTTATCGACACCATCCACGGACGCCGGCCAGGACGGCACCGAACTGACCGCGCTGTCGGGCGGCGCAGTGCTGGGCGCCGACTCGTTCGCCGGGTTCGGAACGGCGCTGAACACCGTGGATGGCGGCCAGGACGGGATTCTTCCCACATCGAAGAACGCGGTGCTTTCCGCGCTGCCGCTCGCGGAGGATGACACCGACAGTGTCCTGATGGCGTTCGCGGATCCGGACAGCGGCGCGTTTACGTTCGAAGCGATTGTTCGAGTCGATTTCGACCCTTCTCTCGACATGGCGGCCAACGGGCGGAACAGCCCCATGCAGATTCTCAGCGGCGATGGGGACTTTAACGCGGAACGCGTGTTTCAGTGGCGGCTCGCTCCCGTCGGGTTCGGATCGGGCAACACCAGCGTCTGCCGGTTCGAATTCATCAACATCCGGCAGGGAACCGGGATCCAGACAATCGTGGTTCCCATACCGGACTCCGGACCTGACGCGATTGCCTCGAACAAGTGGTATCACGTCGCGGTCACCTATGACGGAAACGAAGGCGCGCCCAACAACCTCAAGTTCTACTGGACCTTGCTCGACACAAACCGCTCCGTCGCGAACCTGATCGGCACCGGCACGATGTTCAATGACCTCGTGGCCGGCGCCGCTTGCGACTTCGCCATCGGCAATGAAGGCCGGGCCACCGGCGGTTCTTCCGATAACTTCATCGGGCTCATCGACGAGGTCCGCATCAGCAGTGTGGCGCGCGCGCCGAACGAGTTCGTGTTCCGGAGCGTGTCCGTCCTCGAAGCCAGCAGTTGGCAGGAACCGAATGTGCCGGCGAACACGCTCGACGGCGACCTGGGAACGCGCTGGTCGGCGCAGGGAGACGGGCAATGGATCACCTACGACCTTGGCCGGTCCGAACGCGTGGAGTCGATCGACATCGCGTTTTACCAGGGAAACATCCGGACCGCGACATTCGACGTGCTGCTTTCGAATGACAACGCAAACTGGGTGACCGCGCTGGCCAATGCCGTCAGCAGCGGCACCACGCTCGGCCTCGAGCCGTTTATCCTCCCGGAGGGCATGCTGGCCCGTTACGTCCGGATCGTGGGCCACGGCAATTCCCAAAGCGATTGGAACAGTCTCACCGAGGTTGTGATCCACAGCTCCGTCGCGGAGGATTCCGATTCCGACGGGCTCCCCGATTTCTGGGAAACGATTCATTTCGGGAACCTGGCGCAAGGCGCCGACGATGACCCGGACAAGGACGGCGCTTCGAACATCGAGGAGTATCAGGCAGGCTCGGACCCCGCGAATCCGCTGTCCACACCCGAGGACACCGATGCCGACGGCCTGCCGGATGCCTGGGAAAAACTGTACCTCGGCTCGCTGGCAAGCGGCGCGGAGGACGATCCGGACGGCGACGGTTTCACCAATGCCGAGGAGTTCGACGCGGGCACGCACCCCGGCAACCCGGTTTCCAATCCCGGCGACACCGACGGAGACGGTTTGCCGGATGCGTGGGAACTCGCCCATTTCGGAGCGCTCGATCAATCGGCCGAGGGCGACTTCGACGGCGATGGCCATTCCAACATCGCCGAGTACGAGGCGGGCACGGATCCGGCAGACGACACGTCGCATCCGGTTACGCCGATCCTGAATTACGTCCCCATCGAGGACGGCAACCCGTTCACCAGCGAATTCGGGTTTGCCGGCGCGTCGGCCATCAACACGGTGAGCTTTGTGCGCAACGCGCTGCACACGGAGAAGGGCCAGCAGTTCATCGCCTACTACTACCGGCACGCGACCAATGCGAGCGACCCGAACAACAACCGGATTGTCATCGCGCGCCGCAACGTGGGATCGCGTCTGTGGCAGGTGTTCTTCACTCCGTTCACCGCGAACAACATCAACGACGGTCACGACGTGGTGTCCTTCGGCATCGACGGCGCCGGCTACATGCATCTGAGCTGGGGGATGCACGGCGACGCGTTTCATTACGCGAAGAGCACCACGCCGGTGTTCGGCACCAACGCCATCGTTTTCGGGCCGGACACCACGATGACGGGGAACGAGAACTCGGTGACGTATCCGCAATGGTTGCGGTTGCCCGACGGGGATCTGCTCTACCTCTTCCGCGAAGGCAGTTCCGGCAACGGCGACCTCTATTTGAACCGGTATCACGTGGCGTCGCAGTCCTGGAGCAACGTTCACACGTCCGGCTCAAGCCAGCGCCCCTTCATCAAGGGAACGGGATGGAACCCGAACTACAACGCCTACCCGAACATGCCGCAGGTGGATGCGGACGGAAACCTCCACCTGGTCTGGACCTGGCGCTACCAGTCGGATTCGCCCGCCGGAGAATCCGGCTACCAGACAAACCATGACTTCGACTACGGGTATTCCACGAACGGCGGCCTGACGTGGCTGCGCCCGAACGGCGTTCCCTATGCGCTGCCGATCTCCGAGCGCGGCGAGAACGGCGACCCGAACACGATGGCGGAAAAGATTCTGGCCATCCCGGAAGGCTACAGCCTCATCAACCAGGCGGGCATGTGCCTGGACCAGAACAATTCGCCCGTGATCGCAACGTGGTGGGCCCCGGGCACCGCGACCAACAACTTCCGGCGGCAATACATGGTCGTGTTTCGCGACGAGTTCGGCGTCTGGCAGGTGCGCCAGGTCTCCAACCGCACCAACGATCCGCCCGAGATCAAGTATTCCGAGGCGTCTGTCCGCGACCTCGGCCGGCCGGTCGTCGTGTGCGACACCGCGGGCCGCCTGATCGTGCTGTACCGCGACAACTTCATCAGCAACGGCCTGACGATCGTGCATTCGCTGCCGTACGCAGTGGACCCGCAGCGGACGAACTGGACGACCATCGACCTGACGACCGACAACCTGGGCAACTACGAGCCGGTGATCGATCATGCGCGATGGGAGCTCGACAACAATCTGCACATCGTTTACCAGCCGTCGGCGGGCCTGGGCTATTCGCCTCCGGCGAACACGGCGGCGGAGATCGGCGTGCTCGAATGGAACGCCGCGGCCTACTTCGCCCATCGGCCCGCGCTGGATCTGGAACTGATCAACGACGGGCAAACCGCGTTGCTGTCGTTCGCATCGCAGGTCGGCTGGGGTTACCGGGTCCAGACGAGCACGAACCTTGTGGACTGGACAACGTTGGCAACGCTCGACGGGACCGGCGGGCAACTAGAGTCCGCTCACCCGGCAAGCCTCGAAGACGGCGCGCGCTACTGGCGCCTGGAGATCCGGGAAGGCGGCTTTGCAGACTGACCTTCTTTTCGGCTCCCTCTCCTCCATTTCGTAGAATGGAGGAGAGGGCGGGGGGAGGCGGATGGAAAACATCCAACAATCCGAAAGAGATCCGAAGCCCAAAACCCGAGACGTCGCTGCCTGCCGTAGAGGGCGCCCGGCCCTTCCGGCGATCGGTGGGTGCGGAGAATTGAAGAGCGAAGAACGGGGGCGCGTCCCGCCGTTCTCAGGGGCGGGACGGCTCGTCCCCGCGAGTCGGAAAAGCCGACATCGAACACGTAGTTGAACGCAAATAAGCGCTTGCGCGTCGGTGATCTGCCTCGTACCTTTTGGCGCTTTCTGGGGAGCACCCATAGCTCAATTGGATAGAGCATCTGACTACGGATCAGAAGGTTTCAGGT
>DGDZ01000020.1:5273-41713 GCA_002385705.1 Verrucomicrobia subdivision 3 bacterium UBA3939 | reverse complement strand
AGATGTGTATAAGAGACAGCCCCACGCCTGATGAACCATCGACATCGGTTTCTGGAGATCTCTCACCAGAACCGATACTACCTCAACAGCAAGTTCGGGCCGAAGTACCGGAAATCACGCGGCGCAAACTAACCGCCATTCGGGTCAGACCCCCGACCTGCCGGCCGCCCGAATGGATCGACTCCAACGGGCGCAGGCCCTGATTGCCGACCCGAGCTATCCTTCCGAGGCCGTGCTTGACCGCGTCGCCCGGCGGCTCGCGATTCGTCTCTCGAAGGGCCCTGAAGGGACCAGCGCACGGAGGCGCAGATCCGTTTTCAATTGTTCCTCTCCATTGAATTCGCTCTAATCCCGCTGCGTCTGGTGAGGGGTTCATCCTGATCAGTCGTTTTGAACCAGACTATGGCAATTTCAAACTCGCGCTCCTGTCCGGGAGCCCCCTCTCCAGGCTCCAATCCGGAAGAGAATGTTCAAGCCCGCCTTTTGCGGGCCGAAGCGCAACTGCAAAATCTCATGCAGCGCTGGCCGGGCGTCATTTTCAGCCAGAACCCCGACTTCACCCTGCCGGTGGCGAGCCCCGCCATCGAGAAAATCACCGGCATCAGTCCGGAAGACTGGCGCACGCAACCGGATCTCTTCTGGCAGATCGTTCACGAGGCCGACACCGAAAGCCTGCAAAACACGATTCGCCGGCTCGAGACGGCCGCCGAAGGCGTTGCTTCCACCTACCGCGTTCGCCACAGCCGAACCGGACGCGTCACGTACGTCTGGGAGCATCGGCAACCGGTCCGAAACGGCTCCGGCCGCATCGCCGGATACGAATGCATCTGGCTCGACGTCACCCGCCAGACGATCGCGGAAAGGCGCCTGCTGGACATGTCCTGGAGGGAGAACCTCGTCACGCTGACCATGGGGCTCGCCCACGATTTCGGCAACGTGATGACCGCCGTCGTCGCTCTGGGCGAAACGTTCGAATCCGAATGCGCCGAACACGAACCGCTTCGGAACGCCCTTCGACTGATTCGCAAGACCGCCTCGCAGGCCAATGAGCTTTCACAGCGCATTCGCCAGTTGCATCTCGGCAAACCCGGCGAACGGGGCTACCACGATCTGAACGAACTGGCGTCCTCCCTGATGCAGGTCCTGGAAAAGGTGCTGAGTCGCCGCGTCCGGATGCACCGCGCCTTCGCTTCGGACCCGCTTCCCATCTACGTCGATGCAGTCGAACTCAACCAGGTGATCGTGAACATGGCCCTGAATGCCGCGGATGCGATGCCGAACGGCGGCGTGCTGACTGTCGAAACAGCGCGTCACGATCAGCCCCCCGCCACGCCGCCGCTGCGGGGCCAGTACCCCCGCTGCCCCCTGGTGCGGCTTTCCGTCCGCGACACCGGCGCGGGAATTCCCGAGCGCTATCTGCAATCCATCTTCGACCCCTTCTTCACCACAAAGCCGCTGGGCAAAGGATCCGGTCTCGGCCTCTACAATGCCCGCGTGTTCGCGGAGAATCATGGCGCCGCCATCTCGGTGGAAACGCGCGAACAGGGAGGAACCGCCTTTCACATCTGGTTTGCCCAGGCCGATTTCTCCGAAGCTCAACGCGAGACGGAAACCAGTTTTCTCCGCCGCCACACGCTGCTGGTGGTCGGGCACCCCGGCGAAATGCGCGATCGCATGGCCGACCTGCTGCGATCAGGCGGGTTCTACGTGGTGACGGTGGCGCCGGAGTTCGAAGCGCTCGAAGCCCTGCACTCGCCCGCCTATCAGTTCAGCGGCATCGTCCTGCTGTTCGCGCAACTGCCGGACGTGACCGTCTGCCAGCGAATCTGCGCGGAAAAGGGAAACCTCAGGGTCTTCGCGAGCGCCATCGGCTGTAACCAGGACGAATTCCCGTCCTCCGTAACGCAGTGTGTGGATACCGTTTTTCCACAGGACACTCCGCCGCACAGCATGATTTCCCGAATCCGGGCCGCTCTGGTCGCCGGCCCCTCGGGACGATAAAAAGGCTGTTGCCCGTCGCCAGGCAACAGCCCTGCGCTGGAGGAATCAATCCGGCCCCAACCCCTTTAAGCCCGTGACCATCCCCAAGATGGGCGGACGCTGATTCCACAGCTTGCACTCTTGTTATACGGACCATCAGCGCGATTCTTTCAGTCTCTTTCGATTTTTTCGACGCAACCCCCTATCCGCCCGCTATTCCTGGGGATTCTTCAAGCCTCCGGCCCGCCTCCAGCAGTGCCGCGTGCATCTCATCCGCCGTCGCGTATCGCCGGCTCCGGTCCGGATCGCATGCCTTCAGAATCACTGAATTCAACGGGAGATAATCCGCCGCTTCCTTTGAGTCGATCAGTGTCGTCGCGATTTCGGGAAACAACCCTGCGTCGCGCCCCGTCGCCATCACATAGAGCACCATTCCAAGCGAATAAATGTCCGCCTGCACTGTCCCCGGCCGTTCCGGACTCGGCGGCATGTAACCCGGCGTGCCCACAAACGTCCTCTCCCGGTCCGGCGGCCGAATTTCGGATATCAGGCCCACGTCGCCGAGCTTCGGCCTGCCTTTCACGAACAGAATATTCGACGGCTTGATATCGCGGTGAATCAACCCCTGCGAATGCAGGAAACGCAGAGCATCGGTCAGTTGCAATCCGATCCGGACACACTCCAGCGGCGGCAACCGTCCGCCGGCTCTGCGGCGCTCGCTCGAAAGATCGCGCGGCCGATACCGGTCCGGATTTGCCTCCCACCCCGGCTCCAAAGCGTCCGCCAGTTCCATCACGTAGTAAAACCAACGCTCCCGCTTGCGGCTGACAAAGTCAACGCGCAGCAACCCGGGATGCTTGTCTGAAACCGGTTTGTACCGGCTGATCCCATTGAACTCGCGCTCAAATGGATCCGGGTTGTTGTGGAACCGCGAAAGGTACACCACCTTCAATGCCTGCCACTCGCCGATCGCATTCTTCGCCAGCCACACTTTCCCGTACGCCCCCTCCCCAAACGGTTTCGGGACCAGCTCGTAATCGGGCGTTTCAGGAGCGCCTTCATCGCCGCTCCCGGACTCCCGCAGTGCTCGCGTTGGCTCCGCCCCGGCCGAGCCGGCAACCGTGATCGTCTCCCGAACCCGCCGGAATGCGGGCATCAGCAGCGCCCACACGAGTGCGCACGGCACCTGGGCGCCCGAAATCACCAGCCAGGCCACCCACGTGGACTGGTGATGTCCCCACGCCACTCCGCCCAAAGCCACCGCGATGCCGCCCGCCGTTCCGGTCACCAACGCGCCCATCGGCCGCATCCGGCACAGGAACCCGCCCGACAGAATTCCCGCCGCCGTCACGAGCAAGGCTTCCATCCACCAGGGCGCCCGTTCCAGCCATTCGTTGTTCACCAGATTCAGATACGCGGTGATGATGATCTCAACGCCGCCGCTCGACTCGGCCGTCCACCGCGTGAACGGCGTCTCAAATTCATCGCGTTCTCCATCCGCCACCGACGTCGCCGGTTGCGTCCCGATGAACACGACCTTGTCGCGAAAGAATCCCGGCGCCTGGTCCAACAACGCCAGCCGATAACTCAAACGGGTCCACGACGCGTCCTTGCTGTAGTAACGCAACCAGCGCTCCCGCACGGATCGGTCAAACGTGGCGCCCGACAACTCCGCCGCCCGCCATGCAAGGCCTGGATACGGCCCGGGAGAAGGAAAGGGCCAATGCCGGCGCACGATCCGGTCGAGGTCGGGATCGAGCCATGCCACTCCCCACCGGTTGCTTGCCGCCTCCAGGAAGATGTCCGCCGGCAGCGTCGGCCGCGCCGCAATGAATTCCGGATGAACAATCTCCGCCTGTTCCGCCATCAACACCACGCGCCCGTGCTTCCGGATCGCCTCGGCCAGCAACGCATCCTTTTCCGGATCTCTCGGCACGCGGAAGAATGAATCAATCACCACCAGCTTCGCGTTGTCCGCCGCCAGTTTCGACAACAACTGCGCGTGCAAAGCCCGGTCCCAGATCTGCCCGCGCTCCTGGCCGAAGTAGTCGTACGACTCGTTGTCCATGAGGATCTGCACGACCGCGTTGGTGGCCGGGCGGGTGCCAAAGCGAAAGAGATAGTCGTAGCTGCGGTTCACCCACGGATCGCCGAGGTTGGTGAACGTCAGCAGAAGGCCTGTCAGCGTCACGAGGACTGCCCCCGCAACCGAACGGAACTTCGTTGATGGACTGAACGCTTCCCAATTCACACTGCGGAACGCCCGCCAACTTGTAAGGAATGCCCGCGAAGCACCAGCCAATTCATTTCGGCATTTTTTTCATGAACGACGGCCGATCCGGTGTAAAGTGTCCCGTTCAACACATCGTGCACCGGTTGCCGGCCACTCACGCCCTCGCAAGGCACCAACAAGGCAAGCCGGCACGTGACCATTGGAACCAATAAACATATGAAACACATCTCTCCAAGCCCCACGGCTCTCGCGGCCGTGCTCCTGTCCATCGCGTTCTCCCCCGCTTCCGCCGGCGAACTGGCCGACGGCCCCGAAGACCTCACAGCCGCACCCGGCGACACAGTCACCTTCAGCGTCGAACCGCGGCTTGGCGAACTGACATTCCAATGGTTCCGCTGGAACGTGAACGATTACGTTGAATTGTCCGGCGAAACCAATCGCACACTGACCCTGACGAATGTCGGCATCCCCGACGTCACTCTCTATCTCTGCCGCGTCGCGCAGGCGGACAAGTTCGAGTTCTCCCGCGCCGCAGCGCTCTGCGTTGTCGTTCATGGCGCGGGCGAGCGCCGCGCGCCGCGATCCGGTCCGGCCTTCAACGGTTCCATGGCGTTGCTGTCAGGCGGCGGCGACAACGGAGCCTTCACCCTGTACGGCCCGGTCATCGCCAGCGGCGGCACTCAGAGTACGTGCCCCGGGGCCTATGCCGGATACGTCATCTACATAAAATCGGGCTCCCTCGGCTGGGGTTGGGTGCCCTCCACCAACACGACCTATCACGCCGCCACCGATCTCAACCGCTCCGACACCACCCTGACGTACTCGGGGAAATACTTCGACTCCGGCTGCGCGCAGACCACCGTGGTCCTGCCGGATCCGGCCCCAAGCCCGAAATACAGGTTCGCCATCTTCTTTCCGGACAACGTTCCCGGGACGAACGCCTACCCGATCACTCTGGAAGGCTTCGAACCCTGAGCAACGCAACCGTTCAGAAATCGAACTGGAGCCGCGCGGCGAACGTTCGCTCGCGCGGCAGGTCTGAATGAAGGTTGAGCGTTCTCAGCCGGTAATCCTGATCGCCCAGGTTCAATATCCCGAGCTGAATCTCGGCCCGCCGGCGCGGGAACCGGTAGCCGGCAAACACATTGAACTGCCAGAAATCGTCGCCGGGCTGCGTCGGCGCGTAGGACTCGTCGCTCTGCGCCAGCCACAGAGCCTCCGACCGCGCGAAAAAGCCGCACTCGTGGTTGAACACGGCATGCAGGGTGAGCTGGTGCAGCACGCTTTCACGCCGTTGCCGCGGAACGAAGTTGACCAGGAACCCGGACATCTGATCGGGAATGTCCACAAAATCATTCTTCAGTACCGCCTGGCTGAGCCGATACTGCCCGCCCAGCGACCAGTGCGCTCCGAGCAACTGGTTGGCCGTGAACGTGAGCGAGTGTTCCCGGTAATCCAGCTCCTCCCGCAGCTTCGACGGCAGCGCGAAGTCTTCGGTTTCCAGAACATCGTAGGCGCCGCCCACCCGCCGGAGATCCGAATAAAGCATCTCCCCGTGGATCGCCAGGTACGTTCCGGTTTTAAAACGTTGTTCCAGCGAGAGACCATACGTTTCAAACCGCGCGCCGGACAGCGCGCCGGCCTCGTTCTCGGGAATGATGCTCCGATACGACTGCACAAAACCCGCGACCTGCGACGGTTCAAGCTGATGACTCTGCTCAAATGTCACCCCGCCCAGGGAACGCGTGTAGGCAAACCGCACCGTCGTGTCCTTCAGCGGAGTCCAGATCACTCCCGCCTTCGGTGAGACCCGCTCGATCGTGGTCGTGTCCGCCGAAAGCGGCGCCATCCGGAAGTTCTCCGGCATTTCCAGGCGGTCATAAGTCACTCCGCCCACCAGTTGAAGCGGCTCGAACACACGCCATGAATGATACCCGTACGCCGTCCATCGCCTCATCAACCAGCCGAGATCCTGCTCCAGCGCGTTGTCCGGCGGCATGGGAAAGAACTCCACATACTGGTTCGGATTGTTCTGAATCACCTCGGAATCCAGTTCCCCGTACTGAAAACGGCCGCCGACCACCGTCGCCGTCGCCGGCGTCTGCCAGATCTGCTGCACCTCGGCCGAATACATCACCGCCTCTCCCCTGAACCGCTCGCGTATGCTGCTCCCCAGCACCGCCTCCACATCGTTCAGTTCCGATCGCGCCACGAGCACGATGGGCGTAGCGGCGTTCGTCGTTCGATAAGTGTCCTGCAACCGGCTCACCGCGACGAGCGTGTGAACGCCCGGATTCCACTCCCGATGATACCCGATCAGGACCAGCGGCTCCTGCTTCTCGTGCACCCGCAATTCCCGACTCGCAAACGCCGGATCGTAGTACTGGAACAGGTCTCCCGACGTCAGATCCACCGTGCTCACCCGCGCGAAGAGGCTGTCTTCCGGCGTGAGCTGCAGCTTCATCTGCACACCAAAACGCCGCAATTCCACCTCGTTGTTGATCCGCTGCCCCGGATCCTGGAGATAATCCCAGTACAAATCGTAACTGAACTTCTCGAAGTTCCCGTACTGCGCCCCGCTTTCCGCCCATCGCCCGCGGCTCCAGTACTCCGTTCTCGAAGAGAGCCCCAGCCGGCTGCGCTCCAGCAATCGCGAATACTCGGCCTGCGACAACGCCGGCGAAAAGGTTCCCGCCCCCGCCGGCGCCAGCAGGTTCGCCAGAAGAAACTCCTTGAAGGACGCGCTCTCGTAGCGCCGGCTCACAAGGTTGAATCCCGGATTCAGGCTGTCCGCCAGAAACAAATGCGCCGAGTAGTTCCCGTAATCCGCGCTCGTCGCACTCGCCGCCTCGCGAAACGCCACGTCCTCCATCCCCGCGTCCCGGTAGATGCGCGCCAGACTCGCGCTCCTCACCGCCTCGTCCTGGTCAAGCAGCAGCTGCGAACGATACACGCTCCGGTTGTCGTTCATCTCCTTGGAGCGTTCCAGATCCCGCACCGCCTCGTTGATCCGGTTGTCCTCGAAATTCACCAGCGCCGAGTAAAGCCACGGCGTCGGATCATCCGGATCCAGCCGCTTCGCGATCTCGAGTTCGCCCATGGCGCGCTCAAGGTCCCCTCCGCTCGCGTACGCCTTGCCGAGATAATTCCGCAACTCGGCCCGCTGCGGCTCCAGCGCTGCCGCCACCAGCAGGTCCTCGCGCCCGCCCGCCACGTCGCCCATGCGCGTGCGGCTCAACCCGCGCCCCAGCCACGCGTTCCCCAGCGCCGAGTCGGCCCCCAGCGCGCGATTGAACCACTCCACCGCCTCGCCCGGCCGGCCGCGCGCCGCCGCCAGATACCCCTTCAACGCCAGCGCCTGCGCGTTGCGCGGCGCCAGCTCCAACGCCCGCTCCAGCGCCTCCTCCGCCCTCCCCCGTCGCCCGAATGAAAACTCCAGCTCCGCCACGCGCGCCCACGCGAAACCCGACTGCGGCACGTTCGTAACCGCCTTGCGCGCCAGTTTCAGCGCCGCCGGCAGCGACACGTTCGGCAACGCCCGCGATTGCTCGTAATACGACGCCGCCAGCAGCTCGCTCGCAAGCTGCGGCTCATACTGCGGCTCCATCTCCTGCCGCTTCACCGAGGCAACCAGCACGCGCAGCGCGCCCGAGAGCCGTTCCAATCGTTCCGACGCGCCCGCGACGGATGTCAGATTCGTCTCCGCCTCGTTCACCTTCCCCACGCTCAGCAGCAGCGCCGCGAAATACACCCGCTCTGCATCCGACACCGCGGACCGGCCGGCCGGATACCGCTCCAATGCCTGCAGCAGATCCCCGGATTGATAGGCTTCCATGGACTCCGCCAGCGCACTCCGCTCGTCCGCCGTCAACGGCAGTTCGCTCAGCTCCAGCACCGCAGGATAGTAGAAGCTCCACTGAAGAACGTTGTTCGCGATGAATCCCGCGGTGCGCACCGGCGCCGCGCCAACGTCCACGTGCGCCTGTTGCCCGTTGGTCAACACCAGCGTCCCCTGCTCGTTCCCGAACCGCACCCGGCCGTCGATCACCGACAGCAGCGTGCGGTCGGACGCGTCCACGCCGATCACAAACTCCGTGCCCTCCACGCCCGCCACCGCGCCGCGCGTGATCACACGAATGCGCCCGGGCTTGTCCCGGTGGAAAAAGGAGACGATCCCGCGAATGAGATGCAGGCCGGCGTGCGCCCCGGGCGCATGCGGCGGAAGGACCTCCAGCTCCGTTGAAGGTCCAAACGGGACGATGGTGTTGTCCGACCATCGCAACGCCACGCGGCTGTTCGTCCCGGTGCGTAACCGATCGAACGGATACAGCAACTGGTTGGTCTGCGTCAGCACCCACGTGCGCGCGCCGGCGGGTGAAACTTCAACAATGCCTTGTAGTTCAACAATCCGAATCTCGTTGGTCGCGGCGGGCTCGCCCTGCGCCTGGGGTTCTATGCACCACGTGATCCAGCAGAGGATCACTATCCCCGCCAGGCGCGCCCTGGCAGTCAGAAGACCGATCTTCACTCGTTCCCTTTCCGTTTAGTCAGGTTCATCGGCCCACGGCCAGCACGGCGCCGATGCCGTCCGGCCCGGAAGCATGCAACGGGCAGTGGCGGATTCAATCATATTCGTCCGAATCACTCAACCTGCTGTTTCGCTATTTTATTTGCCATGACCTCCTTCCGGTTCCATTAGTGAGTCATGCCGGGAAATCGGAACAAGAATCGGGACGACGCCATACCCACGCGCGCCAGCCTGTTGTCGCGCCTCAAAGACTGGCAGGATCAGGCCAGTTGGCAGGACTTCTTCGACACGTACTGGAAACTGATCTACACCTTCGCGCGCAAAAGAGGCCTTACCGATTCCGAAGCGCAGGACGTCGTCCAGGACACCATGATTTCCGTCGCGCGCCAGATCCCCGGCTTCAAATACAACCCTGCGCTCGGCTCCTTCAAGACCTGGCTGCTGAACATGACGCAATGGCGCATCACCGACCAGCTCCGAAAACGCAACCACGCCGCCCGGCCCGATCTCCACGACGGCGACCCTTCGTCCTTCATCGAGCGCGCCGCGGACCCGTCCGGCGCGACCATCGACCGGATCTGGGAGGACGAATGGCAGAAAAACCTCCTGGACGCCGCGCTGGAGCGCGTGAGACGGCGTCTCGACCCGGAGCGCTACCAGGTGTTCGACGTTTACGTGAACAAGGGCTGGCCTCCCGGAAACGTCGCCAAAACCTTCAGTATCTCCGTCGCCCAGGTTTACCTCGCCAAACACCGCGTCATGGAGATGATCCGCAAGGAAGTCGCGCGCCTCGAACGCGAAATGCTCTGAGCGGGTCGCTTGACAGCAGAAGGTTCAAAACTATAGTGCGCTAACCGTTTTTTTAAGAAACAGACAATGTATTGCGCATCTTCACGGGACCATGGGGAGGAGCCTCCATCACGACGCTTGCTCGACCAACTGAAACAGTTTCATTCACCCGGCCGCGGATTCTGGCGGAACGTTCCGGATTCCGACTGGAACAACTGGGCCTGGCAACTCAAAAACCGCATCACCTCGCTGGAGCAATTGGAGCGCCTAATGCCCACGCTCACTCCGGAGGAATACGCCGGAATCCAACTGGCCAACCACAAGCTGGCCATGGCCATCACGCCCTACTTCTTCAACCTCATCGATCCGGCCGATGAGAATTGCCCCATCCGCAGGCAGGTCGTGCCGCGCATCGAGGAAACGCATACCGCTCCCTGGGAGATGATCGATCCCTGCGGGGAAGATTCGCATTCGCCCGTTCCCGGCCTGGTTTATCGTTACCCCGACCGCGTGCTCTTCCTCGTCACGGACCGCTGCGCGGCCTATTGCCGCTACTGCACCCGGTCCCGCCTCGTCAGCAACGCCACCGGATACGACTTCCATCCGCAGTTCGACCAGCAGATCGATTACATCCGGAAAACGAAAACCATCCGCGACGTTCTCATCAGCGGCGGCGATCCGCTGCTCTTCAGCGATGACAAGCTCCAGCGCCTGCTCTCCGAGCTGCGCGCCATCCCCCACGTGGAATTCATCCGGATCGGCACCCGCATCCCGATCTTTCTCCCGCAGCGCATCACGCCCGCGCTGTGCGCCATGCTCCGCAGGTTTCATCCGCTGTTCATGAGCATTCACTCGAACCACCCGCGGGAACTCACCGTGGAAGCGCGCGACGCGCTCGGCCGCCTCGCCGACGCCGGCATCCCGCTGGGCAATCAGTCGGTTCTGCTCCGGCACGTCAACGACGACGCCGACGTCATGAAAGCCCACGTGCAGAAGCTGCTCATGTGCCGCGTCAAACCCTATTACATCTACCAGTGCGACCTGATCGCCGGGTCCGCTCACCTCCGCACCAGCGTGCGAAAAGGACTCGACATCATGGAACAGCTCCGCGGACACACCAGCGGCTACGCCGTCCCCACCTACGTCATCGACGCTCCCGGCGGCGGCGGCAAAGTGCCGGTCAGCCCCGAATACGTTCTCAGCCACAACGCCGATCGCGTCGTTATCCGCAACTACGAAGGAAAGGTCTTCGAATACCCCGAAGCGCCGGACGGCACGCCGCAGGTCCCGGCGCCGCGGCACATCGAAGAACCCGAGCTGGTCTGACGTCCCCTGCCTTTCAACAGGCGTTAGGTGCGCGCTCCCGTAGCGCAGGCATCGCCCCGGCGTCGCGCCAGCGGGTTGCCACGCGTTGTCCGCAGCAGTGCAGCCGGCGGCAAGACGCCTCCGAAATCCGCAGCCCGCGCGACCCCGAAACCGGTCTCGCACCCGGAAAAGCCTTGCAGATGGTTCATTGCCTGTGATAACTCTGCGCCGAGGACCAACCCGTCATTACTTATGAAAAGCATTTCGCTCGCACGTTCCCTCGCACTCTGCGCCGCCGTGGCGCTGCTCACCGCCTGCAACCGGCAGGACGACTCCGGAAGCGCCGGCGCCTCCGAGAGCGGATCGACCCTTTCCGACACCGCCGCCGGCCTGAAGGACACCGCCCAACAGGTGGTGGACGGCGTCAAGCAAACCGCCGACAAGGCCGGCGCGGAAGTCGCCCGCCAGGCCGAGCAACTCCAGGCCGAAGCTCAATCGCTCATCGACAAGGCCAAAACCCTCATCGCGGAGAAAAATTACGAGGACGCCCTCAAGACCCTCACGAACCTTTCCAATTTCAAACTCACGCCGGAGCAACAGAAAACCGTTGACAACCTCAAAGCGCAGTTGCAGCAACTGATGTCGAATCCGGCCGTGTCCAACGCCGCTTCCGCCGTTGGGAATCTTTTGAACCGATAACCATACGTCAGAACAACCGCCAACTTACAAGCATCATGAAAAGGAACATACACGTCATCGCTTTCGCAACGATTCTCGCAGGTGCCTTGCCGCTGCTCGCCGCCGATCCCGAAACCGAAGGCAAATGGATCAGCAGCGCCGCCCTCGGTCTCACCCTCACCCGCGGCAACAGCGAAACCGCCCTGGCCACCGGCAACGTCGCCACCAGCAAGAAGTGGGATCAGAATGAAATCTCCCTGGGCGCCTCCGCCACCTACGGCGAAAGCAAGAACCAGGACGACGGCAAAACCGAGAAGACCACCGAAACCGTCCACGCCTTCGGCCAGTACAACCGGCTGTTCAACGACCGCCTCTTCGGATACGGCCGCATCGACGCGCTCCATGACGACGTCGCCGACATCTACTATCGGTTCACCTTCAGTCCCGGCGTCGGCTATTACTTCATCAAGAATCCGCGCATGGACCTGAGCGCCGAAGTCGGTCCCGCGTTCATCTACGAAAACGTGGCGGGCGACGAGCGCGGCTACTTCACCCTCCGCGTCGCGGAACGGTTCAACTACAAGATCAACGACCGCGCCCGCATCTGGCAGTCGGCTGAGTTCCTGCCCCAGGTGGATGACTGGAACAACTACATCATCAATGCTGAACTCGGAATCGAGTCCGATCTCACCGAAAAGCTCAGCCTGCGCAGCTTCGTCCAGGACACCTACGACAACGAACCCGCGCCCGGCCGCAGATCCAATGACGTGAAGTGGGTCACGGCCATCGCCTACAAGTTCTAGGCCGAGGGGCGCATCCCGGCGCGGCGGCACGCACCCGAAACAACCCCATCGAACCATGCAGCCCAACGCGAACAATACCCATCCCTGGCGGTTCTTCCGGGCCGGCGGCTTCGACCAGGTCCGCCTCGAAACCGGCGCCGACCTCGTCAACCTCGATCAGCTTGATCAAAAACTCTGGGTCGCGCTCGCCTGCCCCGTCACAGGCCTCGAATTCGACCCGCGCACCCTTGCGCTGGTCGATTCGGACCACGACGGACGCATCCGCGCGCCCGAACTCATCGCCGCCGTCAAGTGGGCCGGCGGGCTGCTCAAAAACCCGGACGAACTCGTCAAAGGCCGCGATTCCATCCCCATTTCGGCCATCAACGACGCCACGCCCGAAGGCAAACGCATCGCCTCCGCCGCGCGCCAGATCCTCGCCGATCTCGGCAAAAAGGACGCCACGGAAATCTCCATGGCCGACGTCTCCGACGCCGACCGCATCTTCTCCAACACCGTCTTCAACGGAGACGGCGTCATCATCCCGGAAGCCGCTTCCGACGATGAAACGAAAGCCGCCATCAACGACATCGCGCGTTGCATGGGCACGGTGACGGACCGTTCGGGAAAACCCGGCATCGACCAGCCCAAAGTGGACGCCTTCTTCGCGGCCTGCGAAGCCTTCGACGCCTGGACGAAAGCCGGTGAAACCAATTCAGCGACAATTCTTCCCGCCGGCGCGGGAACCGCCGCCGCCAACGCGGCCGTCAAGGCGATCAAGGCAAAGGTCGATGACTACTTCGGTCGCTGCCGCCTCGCCGCCTTCGATCCCCGTTCGGTCTCCATCCTGAACCGGAAAGAGGAAGAGTATCTCGCCATCGCGGCAACGGATCTCAGCATCACCGCGGAAGAGGTGGCCAACTTCCCGCTCGCGCCTGTCGCCGCCAACAAACCGCTTCCGCTCAAAGGACCGGTCAATCCCGCTCACGCCTCCGCCGTCGCCGCGCTCTACACTCAGGCCGTCAAGCCGTTGCTGGGCGACAAGAGCGAATTGACTGAAGCGGATTGGCTCGCCCTCCAGGAGAAACTCGCGCCATACGACAACTGGATGTCCGCGCGCGCCGGCACCGAAGTGGAACCACTCGGCATCGAACGCATCCGCGCCCTGCTCAAGGGCCGCGCCAAAGCGGTCATCACCGAACTCATCCAGCGCGACAAGGCCCTCGAACCCGAAGCCGCCTCCATCGCCAACGTGGAAAAGCTCGTCCGCTACGTCCGCGACCTGCACAAGCTCTGCATCAATTTCGTCAACTTCAAGGATTTCTACCAGCGACGCGAACCCGCCATCTTCCAGGCGGGCACGCTGTATCTGGACCAGCGCGCCTGTTCGCTCGTGTTGCCCGTCCAGGACGCCGCCCGCCACGCCGCCATGGCCGGGCTCGCCGGCACGTACCTCGCCTATTGCGATTGTACCCGCAAAGCCACCGGCGAAACGCGGCAGATCGTCGCCGCGTTCACCAACGGCGACTCCGACAATCTCATGGTCGGACGCAACGGCCTGTTCTATGACCGCCAGGGACGCGATTGGGACGCCACCATCACAAAGGTGATCGAAAACCCGATCAGCATCCGCCAGGCATTCTGGGCGCCTTACAAGAAACTCGTGCGCCTGATCGAGGAGCAGGTCGCCAAACGCGCCGCCGCCGCCGAAGCCGCCGCCGATACAAAAATCACCACGGCGGCATCGACCGCCGCGAACGTGGACCAGGCGAAGCCCGAACCGAAGAAGGTGGACGTCGGCACCGTCGCGGCGTTGGGCGTGGCATTCGGAGCTCTTGGCGCCGCGTTTGCCGCCATCGCCGGCTTCATCACCAAATGGCTGGATCTGCCGTTCTGGCAGATCTGCCTCGGCGCCGTGGGCCTGCTCCTGCTCATCTCCGGCCCGTCGATGCTTATCGCCTGGTTGAAGCTCCGCAAACGCAACCTCGGCCCCATCCTCGACGCCAACGGCTGGGCCGTGAACTCGAAAGCGCGCATCAACGTGCCGTTCGGCGAGTCCCTCACTCAGATCGCCGAACTGCCGCCCGGTTCGATGCCGCCGACCGCCGACCGCTTCGGCGATCGCCCGAGCATTCTGCCGAAGATCGTTCTGTTCCTCATTATCGCCGGCTTCATCTACAGCCTGCTGAACGACTTCCACCTCATTCACAAGTGGACGGGCGGGCGGTTCGGGAAGAAACCAACGACCGAGGAACAGCAGAAGAAGGCGGACGCCGAGGCCGACGCCACGAGCGTTACCAACGCCCCCGCCGCGACCGAATAACGGCCCGCGACAAGCCGGGACAATTCCCCGCGCATATGCGACAGGAATTGTCCCGCGGCACCGGAGCACGTAAAACGTGCAAACCGGCGCGCGCGGCATTCATGCCGCTTCCACGTGCGAGACGAGTTGGACGACCGAACTACTCCAACTACTGTGGAGCAAAATACGCTGAAGCGACCTGAAGGTCGCGCTCTGGACCGCGGGTCTGTGCCCGCAGCAGCGTGCAACGACGTGGCAGCGGGAGAATCACGTACGGATCCCTGAGCGCGCGGAGCTGTCGTGTGTTGCTGCGACTCGCAGAGTCGCGCTCCGGACTGCGGGTCGATCAAGCTCCGCCAACGAATCCCACCACACCCGCGTCACTCGCAAATGGTCATTCGTAAATGCCAGGCCGTTCTCCTTGGGCGTTGGATGTTCGATGTTCGATGTTCGATACCCTCCCTACCGTCGCTCCAGCCTGAAGAACCGGATGGGATCGGCGAAGTCCAGCATCACCGGAGACACATAATTGCTCAGCCCCACCCACGGTCCGCGCACATCCGGACTCGCCTGCAGTTCAGCCTCGGCATCCAGCCAGTACAACAACGCTTCATCGTCGAACCGACCCAGCCCCAATCTCAACGGCTCGTCCGCCGATGCCGGCCATGCGAAATACGCATGCGTCGGCGCATCGAGCTCGAGCCCCACCGGATTGACCAGCGTTACTCGAAGGAACGTCCCGGGCCGACGAATCGACTCGGGGACTTCGATGCGCTGGACGAGATCGCCCGGTTCAAACGTCAACGTGCCGGCCGCAACAACACGCCTGTCCGCCCCTTCAAGCACATAGTCCACCGACACGGTGTTCGTGATGAATGAACTCAAACGTACCGGCAGTCCGTCCGGGTACGCGCTCAGGTCGTTCTGATTTGTGTCGCAATCGATCCTCGCCCGGGGTGGCAAGACGGGCCGCGTCTGAAGACGCAACACCGTCAACGAATACGGCGGGAACGTGTAATCGACACTCTCCCCAGCCCCGTTGAACTCGAATTCCACCGGCGCCACATTGTCGGGCGATTCGAGCGTGTTCTCGACTGTCGGATCCTCTGAGCTCAACTCGATCACCTTCGCCCCGGGTGCCACGGTCCTGCCGTGGATGCGGACCTTCGCCTCGACCGGCTGTTCCGAGAGGTTGACGGCCTTCAGGATGATCTGCCCCGTGGCCTCGTCGAAGCTGCTGGTGGCCACCATGACCGGCATGGGGGAATCGTACCGCACGTCATGAATCAACTCATCGTTCAGGAAGCAGCGGATCCGGTCGCCGATGAGCTCGATTCGGATGTCGTACCACACGCCGCTCACAACGCTGCCTGCCACCGCGGAGCCGAGAATGCTCTTGGACCCGTCCTTACACACCTCAATCGCATGCTGGGTGTTGTTCCAGCCCCCGATGTTCCACCATGTCCAGTTGTCGTTGTCCTTCCAGTGGAAGAGGATCAGGAATCCCTCGCTGCCGCTGTCCTTCCGCGCCTTCAGCCGGATCATGTAGTCGCTCCAGTTCGTGCTGCCCGTGGTGCTGCGGCAATCGGTGATGAGCGCCGTCTGCCGATACAGCCCGTCCAATGAATTCCACGTTCCCCGGAACACCTTCCACTCGCTCGCGCCACTGGTGAAGTCGCTCTGATACAAGACCGTGTCTCCCTCGGTCACCACGACGTTCGTGAAGGAAGCCGCCGTGTTCCATGTTCCCAGTCCGATCGCGCCGGTTCGCTCTTTGGGATACGACACGTCGTGCACGAGCACATCGTCGAGGTAGCAACGAATGTTGTCTCCCGAAAGCTCGATTCGAATGTCATACCAGCGGCCGGTCTCGATGGAGCCGTTCACGGCCGGGCCCAGCACCGACTTGCTGTCGTTGCGGCAGACCTCGATCGCATGCCGCGTGTTGTTCCATCCTCCGAGGTTCCACCAGGTCCAGTTCGCGTCGTTGCGCCAGTTGAACAGGATCAAAAAACCCTCTTCCCCGCTCACCTTGCGCGCCTTCAACCGGATCGTGTAACCCGACCATTCCGTGCTGCCGGTCGTCGCGCGGCAATCGGTCGTCAGCTTCGTCTGCCGATACACCCCATCCGCGGTGTTCCACGTGCCATTGTAAACGTCCCACTCATCGGCGCCGGCGCTGAAATCGGATTGATACAGCGTCACGCCGTTGCTCGTCACCACAACGTCTTTGTATTCCACCGATGTGTTCCACGAGCCCACGCCGATGGCGCCGCGCGGCACCCTGCTTGTTTCCAGCGGCTCGGTCACCGACAATTGCACCGGCAGCACCACGTCGCCCCGATTGCGCGCAAACATCTTCTGCACATGGTAGGAAGGCGTGAGCGCCACCCGCCAATTGTCAAAGTAGATCAGGTCCGGGTTCCACACCTTGTGATTCAAATTGGCGAACAGCGGCGCATACGACGCCATCACCACGATGTCGGAGTTGCGCTCAAGACCCGTCATGAAAGCCGCTTCAGCCAGCGCGCCCATCAGGTTGCCGTTCCCGTTGCCCGACGTGACGGCGTATTCGCCCACGTACACCTTCGGCCCCGAACGACTGTAGGTGTCGTACCGGCGCGCGTTGTTCGCGAAGAACGCCGGGTTGTTGTAGTAATGCTCGTCAATGATCTCGAGCGGGCGAGAGGTTGGCGTGCCGCCCCACACGCACGCGATCAGTTGAATCTCCGGATACTTCGCCTTGATGGCGTCGTAGAACAACGCGTAACGCTCGTCGTAAGCGCTGCCGCCGTTCTCGTTCCCGATCTGCAGATACTTCAGGTTGAACGGCGCCGGATGCCCGTTCGCCGCCCTCAACGCGCCCCACGTCGTGTTCGTGTCGCCGTTCGCATACTCGATCGCATCCAGCGCGTCCTGGACGTACTCCTCCATCTCCGAGAGCGGCACGGTGTCGCGATGCGCCATGCCGCAATTGATGACAAACATGGGCGCCGCGCCGAGGTCCTCGCAAAGCTGGAGGTACTCGTGATACCCGAGGCCGTTGTTCGACATGTAACGCCACAGGTTGGTCTTCGTCGCGCGATCGCCGATCGGTCCGATGGTGTCCTTCCACCGATACGCGTTCGTCATCCATTCGCCTTCCACCCAGCAGCCGCCCGGGAATCGCACAAACGCCGGGTTCAGTTCCGACAGCATCTCGCCAAGGTCGCGCCGCAAGCCATTCGTCCGACCCCGGAACGTGTCGCGCGGAAACAGCGAAACCACGTCCACCCAGACCGTGCCCGGCTGGAGCAGCGCAACCACCAGCCGCCCGTCCGTCACGGTTGCCGACGGAACCAGCTCGCCCTTGAAGTGCGTCCACTCAGCCTGCACCGGCCCCAGCGCCACCTGCGACAGCACCTGGCTGCTGTCCCTGTTCTCGAGCCGCACCACCACCGGCCCGGTGAAACCCTCCGCGCCGCGCGCATACAGCGACACGTCATAAACCTCGCCCGCCTTCAGGTGCATTCCCCAGAATCCCGGGTTGGCCGCACCCACCGATCCGCCACCCGACGTCTGCGTCAGCTTCAACGACCACACATTCCGCGCGCTCAACGGCTTTGAAGCATCCGCGCTGATCGAACCCGTGGCAAAGCCGGTTGTGACCTGCTGCCAGTAACTCGTTCTCCCCGGCTCCTCGAACGATCGATTGCGCACCAGTTCCGCATATAAACCGCCGTCTCCCGCGCAATTGATCTCCTCGAAGAAAATGCCGTACAGATCGGGACTGATAGCGGGACCGGGCTGATTCGCCTGAACCTCAATCACCGCCGTTGCCCCCGCTCCAGAAACCCGCTCTGCTCCGCCCATGAAAACCGCCGCCACTGCGGCAACTGTGAAGAACCAACGAAATCCGGACACCGTATTCATACGCAGAACAACTGTTTACGAGGTCCCGCTGAAAGAACGGAACGCTCGCCGAGCCGACGGTACTCGCTGAAGCACCCTGTAACTCTCCCTTCGTTGCACAACTCCGCCCGCATCTTGCCCCTGGATTGACGATTGACAGGTTGGTGCAGCTATTGGCTGCCGTATGGTGAGCGAGCGTCCTCGGAGCCGTCGCACGGCACGACACCCTCGCACGACCATGACGATTTACGATTTACGATCAGTGCGTCCCATAGCGGGAAGGAAAAACGCCGGCGGTCCGCGCCTCACACGCTATTCACGTCCATTCACGTTCATTCGCGGTTCACCCAACACGCCCTTGTCTTTCTCTGTATCCGTACCGTGCCCCGCCGTCGCTCAGTTTCGGCGTGGCGGGCTGTTCGCCCCGCCAAAGCAACCGGGCAGGGTCTACGGATCGGGCCGCGCGCGGAAATACCTCTGCAGCGGCAGGAGCGGTTCCGGAGCAAAAATGCGGAACGTGTTTGTCATCTCCACATGCTCAATCGTCTCCCAGTCGACAGGCAGGTTCAGGCCAGGCGCCCATTCCACTTCGAACGCGTTGCCGGCCGGCGCGTACAGAATCAGTTGCGAGTTCGTTCCACCATACACCGTCAACTCGAGCCCGAACGGATCCGCCACGAACTCGAATGCGCGGAACTCGCGGTTCGCCTCCGCCCGCGGCGCAATCACCTGAAACGCATTCGTCAACGGCACGCGCCTGAAGAATTGCCACGGGTTTGACATCGACGTCGTGTCGCGGACCTCGACCCGGTAACTGTGTCACGGCGCGCCGTACAGGATTGTGTTTGTCCCGATGCGTTGCGCCGGCAACCCTGGTGTTCCAGGCGCCACATCCACCGTCACTCCGGAAAACACCACCGGCTGCGGCAACAGGATCGTTCCGCCGTTCGTGGCAATCAGGCGGGATTGATCCACCGTGTTGACGAAGCCGGAGAGCGAATGCAGATCGATCAGGCTTCCCGCGCCGTCGGCGAGGATGTCCACGTTGCCTCCGGCGATGTTCGTGACGCTGCCCATGAGCAACATTCCGCCGTTCAGCGCGGTGATGTCGAACGCAGCGCACACGCCGGTGTCAATTCTCGCCAGCGCCGGCAGGTCCACCACACTTGGCCCGCTCACCAGCCACGCTGCCAGAGTGCAATCCCCGCGCGCATACCCCGTGAGCGCGGGCAGAGTCACCATCGCGCCATTGACGGCTTCGATGCTGCCGCGATCCAGATTCGTCAGCCCGGGAAACGTCGCGGTCATGCCGTTCACACGGATCTCGGCCAATGAACTCAATTGGACCACGGGAATGACGCCACCTGTCTCGAGGCTCACGGTCACCGTCGAGCCGCCGGGAAAATCGGGAGCGAAAATCTCGCCGGCGTTGCGCGCCGTCAAAGAAACCGTTTCATCAACGACCAGCGATTCGCGCAGCGCGTCCAGTCGAACGATGCTGTTCGTTCCATCCGCCACGAACGCCACGGCGCCCCCGGTGATCGTGGTCAGATTGCTCAGGTTGAGCAAACCGCCCGCTTTCGCGCTGATCGACAGCGTGCCGCACGTTCCGCCCGCGAGGTTTGTCAGGGAAGACAAATCCAGAACGCTGCCCGCTCCGCTGACTTCCCAGGCGGTCACCGTGCACGGAGGGCCCATGTCATAGGTGGTCAGGCCGGGAAAGCGGACCACGCCGCCGGCATTGACGACCACCGCGCTGGTGCCCAGGTTCGTCAACACAGGCAGCACCACTTCAGCGGCGCTCACCGTGACGCCGTTCAATTGCGTCATTTGACTCAGTTCCATCGCTCCACCGGATTCCACCAGCACATCCACCTCTTCGCCGCCCGGGAACTGCGGGAGCAGAATGGCACCTCCATTCACCGCTTCAAATCCCACGCGCCGCTGCGTTGCCGTCGAGACGGCCAGCGCGCTCAGGTCGATCACGCTGTCTGCACCACCCCCGTGAAACACAACCGCGCCCTCGGCAATCATGGCCAGATTCGTCAACAGCACGGTCCCGCCCAGGTTCGCCTCGACGTGCATCTCGCCGCAGGTGCTGCCGGTCAGCGACACCAGAGCCGGGAGGATAAGCGTGGATCCCGCGCCTTGCGCGCGCCACTCGTTCACCACACATCCGGGAATCTGCGTGTGCGTTTCAACCGCGGGCAGTGTCAGCACGGCGCCGCCCAGCGCCGCGACGTCGCCATTGCCGAGATTCGTCAGCGCAGGAAAGCTGACGTTCATCGCATCGACGGTCACACCTTTCAACCGGGTCATCTGCTCAATGGGAAACACGCCTCCGCTGCGCAGGACGACAATCACGGTTGCGCCCCCATCGATCGGTCCTACCGCCACCTCGCCTCCGTTGGCCGCTTCGAACGTCACATTGCGCAGCGTCGCTGCAGAGTTCGACACTGCACTCAGGTCCACCCGGCTGCCGACACCGTCCGCAACAAACGACAGCGTGCCTTCGGCAATTGCTGGCAGGCTGGTCATCAGAACCTGGCCGCCGGACCTCGCTTCAATCGCGAGCGAACCGCAACTCCCGCCCACAAGCGATGTCAGCCCCGTCACGTCAATCACGCTCCCCGCTCCGGTGGCTCTCCAAAGGCTGACCGCGCACGCGGTACCCTGATCATGGGCGGTCAAAGACGGCAGGAAGAGCTTTCCTCCGCCCGTGGCAATCAGATTCCCTCGGTTCACATTCGTCACCGACGAAAACAGGAGTTCCATGCCGTCCACGGTGATTGAAGCGACCTGGGTGAGCTGGGCAATCGGCATGGCCGCGCCCGAACGCAACACAAGATGAACATCAGGTCCGCCCAGGAAAACCGGGGCATCGACCAGGCTGCCATTTCGGGCCTCGATCTCAAACGTCGCGCCCGTCAACGGTTCCTGGAGTGAACTCAATGAGACGACGCTGTTGGTGCCGTCGGCCAGCACCGAAACCAATCCCGTCGGGATCGACGCAAGCGCCGCAAGGTTGACCGCGCCCCCGGCCAGCGCCTCGATCTCGAGAAAATTGCACGAACCGCCGGAAACGGACGTCAGACCCGGGAACGAAAGGACGCTGTTGGTGCCGTTCGCCCGCCACAAGCGGGCCACACATGACGGGCCTCTGGAATAGGACGCCAGGTTCGGAATCACCAGCACCGCGCCATCGCGCGCCTCGAAGGCGGCCCCGTCCACACTCACGTCCCCGGCAATCACCACTTCCGTTCCTGCGCCTGCCGCAATCAGCATGGGCGTGCCGGTGGTCGAGAACGTTCCTTGCACGACGGAACTGCCGTTCAGGCGAAACGTGCCGCCGGACAGAGCGAGGTGGTTGCTGCATTGCAGGCTCGCGATGGTGACATTGGCGCTCGATTCAACCGTGATGTTGCTCGAAACGTTGATGATCACATCGTCGGTGGGCCCGGGAAGACTATCCGTGCTCCAGTTCGCGGCGTTTTGCCATGAGAAATCACCACCGCCTCCATCCCAGGAAACGAGGGCTGAATGCGCATGGACAACGCAAAGGAACGAACCAACAAAGGCCGCACAACGGCAGACATGCAATCTGTTCATGTTCGTCTGAGCGCGGTCTGAGACCGCACCATGTTGTTGTGCCGCCGAGTGGTGGGCGGTTTTGCGCAGCTCAGACGGGATGCCTGCGCTACATCCGGGTCAGGCGCCTACGATACCGCAGAACACCGCCCTGCGCTACATGTGCTCAATGATATTCGTGCCGAATTCGCTGCACTTGATCTCCGTCGCGCCGTCCATCAGACGCGCGAAATCATACGTCACACGTTTGCTGCCGATCGCGCCGTTCAATCCCTTGATGATGAGATCCGCCGCCTCGGTCCAGCCCATGTAACGGAACATCATCTCGCCGCTCAACACCACCGAACCCGGGTTCACCTGGTCCTTGTTCGCGTACTTCGGCGCCGTGCCATGCGTCGCTTCGAAGATCGCGTGGCCGCTGATGTAATTGATATTGCCGCCGGGCGCGATGCCGATGCCGCCCACCTGCGCCGCCAGCGCGTCGCTCAGGTAATCGCCGTTCAAATTCAGCGTGGCAATCACGTCGAAATCCGTCGGACGCGTCAGCACCTGCTGCAGGGTGATGTCCGCGATCGAGTCTTTGATCACGATACCGGCGCCCGGTTTGCCTTCGGGGATCCGGCACCACGGCCCGCCGTCGATTTCCACCGCGCCGAAGTAACGTTTCGCGGTCTCGTAACCCCAGTCGCGGAACGAGCCTTCGGTGAACTTCATGATGTTCCCCTTGTGCACCAGGGTGACGCTCTTGCGATTGTACCGGATCGCGTAACTGATCGCGCTGTGCACCAGCCGCACCGTGCCGCTGTAGCTCACCGGCTTGATCCCGATGCCGACCTTCACGTCGGACGGAAAATCCTTCTCTCCAACTGCCTTCCAGAATTCCTCCGCTTTCGCCTTCGTGCCGAAGCGGATTTTGTCGAACTGCTTCGGAAATTCCTTCGCGAGGAAGTCCAGCACCTTCTGCGCTTCCGGCGTGCCGCCCGCATATTCGATTCCCGCGTAGATGTCCTCGGTGTTCTCGCGGAAGATGACCATGTTCACGTGCTCCGGATGCTTCACCGGCGAGGGAACGCCCGTGAACCACTGGACCGGCCGCAGGCAGACGTAGAGATCGAGCATCTGCCGCAGAGCCACGTTCAACGATCGGATGCCGCCGCCGACCGGCGTCGTCAGCGGTCCCTTGATACCCACCAGGTATTCCTTGAAGGCCTGAACCGTGTCCTCGGGCAGCCAGTCGTCGAACTTGTTCTTCGCCGCCTCGCCCGCGAACACTTCAAACCACGCCACCTTGCGCTTGCCGCCGTACGCCTTTTCCACCGCGGCATCGAAGACGCGCACCGCCGCCGCCCAGATGTCCGGCCCCGTGCCGTCACCGCGGATGAAGGGAATAATGGGGTTGTCCGGCACGTTCAGTTTGCCGTTTTTGATTGAAATCTTTCCGCCGGCCGGCGGGGTCACATTCTTGTAAGCCATGTGTAATTCGATTGCGATTCGGGTTCCGTTCGGGACGCAAGATGGCCACGTTCTGCGTGGCGCGGCTGTCCCCTGCTGCGGGTCAGGCGGCACCGGCCGCCCGTTAATGACAACACTCTAAAGCGCCCTTTGGTTGGCTGAAGAGGAAAAGAAGGAATGCCCGCGAAAGCAAGCCATTTGCGCGTTCCTGTTCATCTCGCTTGACCTGCGCCCGCAAAGAAGGGAATTTTGGCCCCGCAAGCCATCCATCGCTCTACACCCTTCCCATGCCCTTGATCCGAAGATTTGCCGTGCACGTTGCCGCGGCCACGCTGTGGGCGAGCGCCGTGTGGGCGCCGGCTCAACCGTACGGCATGACGTCGCGCCCGGATGTCGGCCCGTTCCTGAACGATGCCCTGCCCGAGACCGCTCCTGTCTTCACGGCCAACTGGACGGTCGTTCCCGCGTTTCCGCATCTGCTCTTCACCAACGCCGTCGGACTGACCTTCATTCCGGGAACCGACCTGCTGTGCGTGTGGGAACGCGAAGGGCGCGTGTGGTCCTTTGTGAACCATTCGAACACGACGGAAATGACGCTGGTGCTCGATATCAGCGATCAGTGCCAGGGCTGGGACGACTCCGGCCTGCTCGGCGTCGCGTTTCATCCGGGGTTCCAGACCAACGGTCATATGTTCGTGTATTACACATGGGTCACCCCCGGCACCGTCGTCGGCGACCCCACCACGCGCCCGCCTCACACCGTAGCGGGCAAATATCACGACCGACTGTCCCGGTTCACCCTCGATTTGTCCGGCGTTGCCATTCCGGGTTCCGAAACCGTGCTGGTTGATCAGACCGGTGACGACGCATGGCACAATGGCGGCGGGCTGTTCTTCCATCCCGAAAACGGATTCCTCTACTGGACGGATGGCGACGACGCCAACAGCGGCAATTCCCAGAGCATCACGAACAAACTCCTCTCCGGCGTGTTCCGCATCGACGTGGACATGCGCGGCGGAGAGGTCAGCCATCCGCCGCCGCGGCAGCCGAACCTCGGGTTCACGGCGAATTACTATATCCCCAATGACAACCCGTTCGTCGGCCAGCCGAATGTCCTCGAAGAGTTCTTCTGCCTCGGCCTGCGGAACCCTCATCGCATGACCATCGATCCTCCCACCGGACGCATTTACATCGGCGATGTAGGCGAAGGGTCCCGCGAAGAGATCGACATCATCGAGCCGGGCGAGTCCGGTCTGAATTTCCAGTGGAGCCGCATCGAGGGATTGAACGGCGACCTGACTCCGCCCTACATCGGCATCGACAAACGGCCCGTGCTGGATTATCCGCGCGCAGACGGACGCGCGGTCATCGGCGGCTATGTGTATCGCGGAAACGAATTCGCCGCCGAGCTCGGCGGGCGATACATTTTCGGAGACAATGTCAGCCGGACGATCTGGGTGATGGACGAGTTCACAACGCCCGCCACGAAACTGGCCATCGCCACCCTGCCCCGCGGCGACGGCCCGAACTCCGGTTCGGATTACACCGGCCTTTCCTCGTTCGGCATCGACGCGGACAACGAACTCTACCTGTGCCAGATGAGCAGCATCGGCGGGCGGATCTACAAGCTCGCACGAGCGGGAGAACCACCGGGACGCCCCTTGCCGGAACGGCTGTCCGAAACCGGCGTGTTCTCGGATCTCGCAACGCTCACGCCCGCGCCCGGACTCATTCCGTATGCGGTGAACGCGCCTCTGTGGTCGGATGGCGCGCTGAAGACCCGCTGGATTGCCGTCCCCACCAACACGTTCGTCACGTTCTCTCCCACGGGTTCCTGGGCGTTTCCCGATGGCACGGTGTTCGTCAAGCACTTTGATCTCCCGGCCAATGACACGAACGCGTCCGTCCTCCGGCGGCTGGAAACCCGCATCCTGGTTCGCGATATCGACGGGTTTGTGTACGGGGCAACGTACCGATGGCGTCCGGACTACAGCGATGCGGACCTCGTGAATACGATGACGAACGAGGCATTCCTCATCCCCACGGCGACCGGCGTGCGCACGCAGATGTGGTCCTACCCGGGCCGGCAGGATTGCCTCACCTGTCACACAGCGCCGTCCGGCGGCGTGCTCGGCGTGAACACGCGGCAGCTCAACGGCGATTGGCACTACGCCGCCACGGGCGTCACCGACAACCAGCTCCGGGCGTGGAACCACGCAGGACTGTTCTCGAGCCCGCTGAATGAAGGGGCGATCCCGGACTACAGGCGCCTCGTGGACGTGAGCGACACCAACGCCCCGCTCGAGTTGCGCGCGCGATCGTACCTGGATGCAAACTGTTCCCAGTGCCACCGGCCCAACGGCGGCGTGACCGCCCTGTTCGATGCGCGTTTCGACACGCCCCTCGAGAATCAGGGCATCGTCAACGGCGCCGTGCTCAACACCCTCGGAAACCCCGCGGCGAAAGTCGTGCACGGCGGAAGCCTCACGAACTCGATCCTCTACCGGCGCGTGAATACGCTCAGCCCGATCAAGATGCCGCCGCTCGCGCGCAACGTAATCGATTCCAACGCCGTCGCGCTGCTCGAGCAATGGATCGGCACGCTCCCGCCGCCAACAAATTCTCTGCCCCCGCCGTGGGAACATGGCGATATTGGCTTCGTCGGCATTCCCGGCGATGCCGCCCATGCAGGCGGACAGTTCACTGTTTCAGGATCGGGGGCGGACATCTGGGACAACGCGGACGGGTTTCATTTCGTTTACATGCCGTTCACCGGCGACGGGCAGATTGTGGCGCGCGTGGCGTCGATGCAGAACCCGGACGCGTGGGCCAAGGCGGGTGTGATGTTCCGCGAAACGCTGAGCGCGGAATCCAAACACGCGTATGCGCTGATCTCGGCGGCCAACGGGGCCGCGTTTCAGCGCCGCCCGACAACCGCCGGCCCGAGCGAGCATACTCCGGGACCCGCCGTGAGCGCGCCGTACTGGGTGCGCCTCACACGCGTCGGCGACACGTTCACCACCGAAGTCTCGCCGGATGGAGACGCCTGGACCCTGATCGGAAGCGTTGCCATCACCATGTCGAACCAGGTGTTCGTCGGATTGGCCGTGACGGCGCACAACAACGGCGCGTTAAACACTTCCGTCTTCGACAACGTGACCGTCGCGTCCGGAACGCCGACCCTTCCTTCAGTAACGCTGCTGTCGCCGGCAGACGGCGCGAGCTATCCGTTCGGAGCCGACATCCCGCTTGTTGCGGAGGCTTCTTCTGAGAACGGAGGGATCACGAACGTGATCTTCCTGCGCGAGATGACGCTCCTTGGGAGCGACGGTTCGGATCCTCACGAGTTTTTGTGGATCGGTCCCCCTGCCGGCACATTCGATCTGCGCGCCGTCGCGTTCAACAGCTTCGGCACGTCCGCAACCTCGGCCCCGGTGAAGGTCAACATTTACACCGCGCTCGGCACAAACGGCTTTTCAGCGCGCGTGAATTTCCAGACCGATTCTTCGGAACTGTTCGCCGGTTATCTGCCGGACCAGGGCGCGGTCTATGACGACCGCGGCAACGGTTACGCCTACGGATGGGACATCGACAACACCGCCCACAGCCGCCAGCGCGACGCTTCGCATTCGTACGACGCGCGCTACGATACCTTCAATCACATGCAAAAACCCGGCGGCGGCACACAGTGGGAGATCGCCGTCCCCAATGGACTCTACCAGATTCGCATCGTGTCGGGGGACGCCGACTTCTTTGATGGGGACTTTCGGATCGACGTGGAAGGCACCCTGCTCCTCGCCGGAACGCCATCGAACGGCAACCGCTGGTTCGAGGCCATTGGCGTGCGCAGTGTCAGCGACGGCCGGCTCACCATCAGCAACGGAGCAGGCGCGGTAAACAACAAGATCTGTTTCGTGGAGGTGACAGCCCTGCCGGCGTCCGGCGGCCCCACCCGAATAGCGGCTTCGGGCATGACCAGCGCCGGGTTCGGCCTTCTGCTCGAAGGCGCGGACGGAGTCGATTACGTGATCGAAGCGACCACCAATTTCAGCATCTGGACGCCCATCTTCACCAACACACCGTTCGGCAACCGCATCGAGTTCATCGATCCCGAAGCGACGAACCATCCGCTGCGCTTCTACCGCGGCCGGGAACGGTGACTCGGGATCCGCATGTAACCCCTCCGCTCGTACACCTTCATATGCTGCTGCCGGTCGCAGACCCGCGCTCCGGACCGCGGTCTCTATGAGCCGCAGCAACGTGGATAGCACTGCGTGCTTTGGGATCCGCATGCAATCCCTCGAATTGCGTCGGATGTTGAATGTTCCCGCCGTTCCCGACTTGGAACTTCTCCTCCCGCTCGCCTATCTTTGCCGCATGGATTTGGAAACGAGAATCGCTGAGATCCGCAAGCGCATCGAGACTGCCTGCGCACGCGCCGGCCGTGCACCGGACTCCGTCCTCCTCCTGGCCGTCACCAAAAACCATGCGCCCGAGATCGTCAATCAGGCCGCGCAACTCGGCCTGACGCTCTTCGGCGAGAACAAGGTCCAGGAGGCCAAAGCCAAGATCCCGCTCTGCTCCGGCCGCCTCCACTGGCACATGATCGGCCACCTCCAGACGAACAAAGTCCGCGACGCCGTCGCTCTGTTCGAAATGATCCAGAGCGTGGACAGCTTCCATCTGGCGGAGGAGATCAACAGGCGCGCCGACGCCGCCGGCAAATCGATGCCGGTCCTGCTCCAGGTCAACGCCGTCGGCGAAGCCAGCAAGTTCGGCTATGCGCCGGAGAAACTGCTGGCGGACCTGCCCGCGCTCAATGCATTGCCTCGTATTGAAATTCACGGGCTCATGACCATCCCGCCTTACACGACGAACCCGGAAAAAGTGCGGCCCGTGTTCCGGATGATGCGCGAGTTGAAGAAAAAGGTTGAAGAACTGCTCGGCGCGCCCCTGCCCCATCTCAGCATGGGCATGTCGGGCGACTTTGAAGTCGCCATCGAAGAAGGCGCCACCATTGTCCGCGTCGGCACCGCTCTCTTCGGACCTCGCTCGAAAAAGCCCGCGTGACCTGGCGATTGCGATTACGATTTACGATTGACGCGCTACCGGTTCGATCAGCGTGAGTATCCTGGCGCTCGGCTGCATTGTCATCTGCCGTCGGCCTTGCGCGAAACGCCGGGGCGCGACCTTCAGGTCGCTTCAACGTCCCTTGCATCGGCACGTCAGACCTGCTCGAACCTTCCGCTTCGGTCGCACATTGAAGCGGCATGAATGCGCTCCCTTCCCTGAATGTTGGGTGTTTTCACTCCTTCCTCTTCCCCATCCACATCGTTCGCGTTATGGTTTCCACCGTGAAACCAGTATCGCTGCCCCTTTGCATCACCCTTCTCTTGATGGCCGTCACAGGCGTTCCCGCTCAAACGCTCTCCGTCCCGGAAACACTGCGCCGGCTCGAAACGCAACAGGACACCGACAACGATCGCAAGATCACCATCCGCGACCGGACCACCGCCTTTGAACTGCGCTCGACCGACGGCCAGGTGCTCCGCACGCTCACGAATGTCTATCGCCTCTCCGTCGCCCTCCAGGAACTCAAGCGCGCTGAAATGCGCGGACAACCGGAGCTGCCCCTGGACGCATTGCGGCTCGACGAAGGCATCGTCGATCGCACCCACCGCCTCATCAGGGAAGTGTACTGGGACGCCCTCACGCGGCGCATCGACGCCGACCACATCGACCAGGTCGTGGTCGATTCCAAGGTGGTCACCAGCGGCGATTACCTCTACGTGCCGGCTTCGGATCCAGCCGCGGTGCGCTATTTCCAAACGCTCGAAAAGGAAGCGCAACAAAACGGTCGCACACCGCCCCTCAAAGTCGTCGTGCTGCCGCCCGCAGCCGGGATCACGCCGGAATTCGTCCGCAACCTCGACGGCTACCACGGCCTGCTCAGTCTCAAGCTCGAGACCAATGCGCAGGGACGGATCCGCGGCGTGCCGTATGTCGTCCCGGGCGGACGTTTCAACGAGGTGTACTGCTGGGACAGCTACTTCATCGTGCTCGGCCTGCTGCAGGACGGGCGCCACGATCTCGCGCGCGGCATGGCCGACAACTTCCTCTACATGGTCGAGCACTACGGCATGATTCCGAACGCCAACCGGACCTACTACCTCACCCGGTCGCAGCCTCCGTTTCTGACATCCATCGTGCGCTCCGTGTACGAAGCCGGTGCGGCCGATAGGAACTGGATGGCGCGCGCTCTGAAGATCGCCATGGCCGAATACAGGAACGTATGGCTGGCGCCCAGCCGCCTGGTCCGGATCGGATCGCATGAACTCAGCCGCTATTACGATTCCGGCGAAGGTCCCTGTCCCGAGGTAGAGCCTGGACATTACGATGAGAAGATCGCTCCGTGGCTGGCGCAGGCCAGAAGCGCCGGAGATCCCGCGCTCACTCCCTACCGTTTCCTGAACGAATATCTCTACGCCGGAAAACACGCCGACCTCAGAGTGGACGGCCTGACTCTCAGAGACTTCTTCAAGCACGATCGCGCCGTCCGCGAGTCGGGTCACGACACCACCCATCGCTTCGACGATCGCACCGCCGATTTCGCCACCATCGACCTCAATTCACTTCTGTACAAATACGAAGCCGATTTCGCGGAACTGATCGAGCGCGAGTTCAACGGCCGTCTGGAGATCGTGAACGGCGAAGAAGCCACGACAACGTATTGGCGGAAACGGGCGGAAGCGCGGAAAACCGCCATCACGGCACTGATGTGGGACGAAGAACGCGGTTACTTCTTCGATTACGACTTCGCAGGCAAGACGCGATCCACCTACATCAGCGCCACCGGCCTGTATCCGCTCTGGGCGAAGGTCCTGGATCCCGGCAATGAAACCGATCGTGCGCGGGCGCGGCGGGTGGCCGCCTACGCGCGCGAGAAACTCGAAGAACGAGCCGGCCTGGCCGCCACCGCCCGGGAGTCCGTCTCGGCCGCGAAGCGTACCGATCAACGGCAATGGGATTATCCCTTCGGCTGGGCGCCGCATCAGATGCTCGCGTGGCAGGGATTGAAACAGTTCGGCCTGGACGCCGACGCCGAACGCCTGGCGTATCGATGGCTCTATGCCATTGCGAAGAACGCCCGCGATTTCAATGGAACGATCCCCGAGAAGCTGGACGTCGTCACCGGCTCACACGACGTGTTTGTGGAATACGGCAACGTGGGAACAAAATTCGATTACATCGCGCCCGAAGGGTTTGGCTGGATGAACGCCTCGTTCCAGGTGGGGACCAACTACCTGTCGCCCGCGCGGCTCAACGACCTGCGCGCGCTCAAACCGCCTCCGGAGGATTGAGTTCAGAGACCGAAGTTTGCCCAGGCGCTGGTGGCGTTCGGCGGGCTCTGCAGCGGCCCCATGTCGTTGCCGTCGGCAACCTGACTGTACCCGCCCGCGGTGTTGCGCATATTATTGTGAAGAATCAAATCACCGCCCGAACTCACTCGCAGGCCATACGCCGGTGAGAACGTCGCGGTGTTCGCCTCAATAACGTTTCCGCTTCCGGACACGAAAATCGCTGCAGGGTTCGTGTCCACACCGATATTGGAGAGCGTATTCCGCCGAATGGTGCTACCCGCAACTCCTTGAATGCCATTGCCGCGCGTGTTCTGCACAACGCAGTCGGTCACCATGCTCACGTTCCCTGCGTCAATCCCCACGCCGGTCCCGTTGCCGACCATGCCCCGGTTGATAATCGCCAAATCCGCGCGGTCCGGGGCGCGGTCTCTGTGAACTGAAGTCAGCCCTTATCGCGCCGGACGTCTCACCACAATGTTCGGCCTGGGCGGCGGCGCCATGTCCTCGCCCATGTAGAAACTCGTGTGCGGCGGCTGGTTGTACGCCACGTTCTGCCACGCCACACTCAGCCGATACTGCGGATCGTGCATCAGCGTCACAAACCGATGCTTCGTCGGAATGGTCGTGGTGTAGATCCGCAATTCACGATCGTCCGCGCTGCGCCACACCACTTCCTCGCGCCAGTCGCCAAACAGATCCGCGCTGATGACCGGCGTCGCCTTGGTCCCGTTGTTCCATACGCAGCCCAGCGCCGTCAACAACGGCGTCTCGCTGCTGTCCGACCAGTTCCACTTCACGATGTAGTTCCGATCCAGCAGTTCCCTCAACCGGTCTCCGTCCCACCAGATCCCGAAATTGCAGGAGTTCGGTGTCAGTTGGGTGATCAGCTCCCCCTTCGCGCTGAACAAGCCTGCGATGCCCGCCCCGTAAACCCAGCATTCCGACCCCGGATACCTCGGGTCGATGTTCATCGCGCACCCGCGTCCCGGTCCTTCGCCGTCGTCGCCCGCTGCCACCGATGCTTTCTTCCACAGGATCTCCCCCGTGCGCGCGTCACGGAAGTTGGCGCCGGCATCCGCGAAGCGTTCCTGAATATTGAACACCTCCAGCCCGGGCCTTTCCGGATCGAGATCCGACACGTGCAATGCGTCCCCGTGGCCCAGGCCCGTCGAGTAGAGCCCCTTGCCGTTGTCGTCGATGACCGCCGCGCCATAGATGATCTCATCGCGCCCGTCGCCGTCCACGTCGGCCACGCTGAGATTGTGATTCCCCTGTCCTCGATACGCGCGGTTCCCGGGCGTGCCGTCGTCGCTGTCGAACAGCCAGCGAAGGCTCAGCTTTCCGTCGCGCCAATCCCATGCCGCGAGCGTCGCGCGGGTGTAGTAACCGCGGCACATCACCACGCTCGGGCGCTCGCCGTCCAGATACGCCACGCACGCCAGATAACGCTCGGACCGGTTGCCGTTGCCGTCGCCCCAGATCGCAGACAACTCCTCGCGCGTCGGCTCCAGCTTGTCCGGATGCCGCCCCGGCAGATAGTTCGTCGTCGCCAGCGCCGCGCCCGTCAGACCGTCGAAGATGGTGAAGTATTCCGGCCCCTTGAGAATATGCCCGCTCGGATCCCGATGATCGGCGTCCGGATCGCCAATGACATTGCCTTGCCCGTCCACCGTTCCGTCAGCCGTCTTGCACGCGATTTCGGCGCGGCCGTCGCCGTCCAGGTCATAAACCATGAACTGCGTGTAATGCGCGCCTTCCCGGATGTTTTTCCCGAGGTTGATCGTCCACATCAACGTTCCGTCGAAGCGGTAGGCCTGAAGACGCGTTTCCCCCGTCATGCCCCGGCCGCTGTTGTCGCGCGGGCGCATCTCGTGCTTCAACACGAGCTCGTATTCGCCGTCACCGTCGAGGTCGGCAACCGATGCGTCGCCTGGACGGCTCCCCGGCACAGGCTGCAGCGGGATGGAGATGTAATTGCGCGCCGGCGTGTTGGCCGCGAGAACGAAGGCTCTGCCCGGCGGTTGCTCTACGCCGCCCGCCACCGCGCAAACGAAATACCGGTTGACCCGCGCAAGATCCGCCGTCCCGTCAAGGAACCATGTCACATCCCGAATCGGTTCCCGATTCAGCTTCAACGCCGGCTCGCCATCCGTCGCCCGATAGAGATTGAACGCGACGTCCTCCGGATCCGTGGCCAGCAACCGCCAGCTCACGAAGACATGGTCCCTGCCGGGAGGCGCCAGAATCCCGGCCAACGCGTCGGACAACAGCAGGCGATTCAGGCGGATCGTGTTTTCGGTGGTGCGTTCCGCTTCGATCAATCGCGTCGCTTCAGAGGAAAGATTGACGTTCGTGAATCGAAGGGCGGAATAGATCGATTCCCCCTGCTGCACCGTCGCATTCAGATCGTCGGCAATGGCCGCGATGAGTTCGTCGTCAATCGGGGCGCTATTGGAAATGCGTCCCAGGGAAAACTCGGAAAGGCGCTCGCGCAGGAACCGCGCGAATGGATCCGCGCCGGCAGACAACCGTTCAACCAGGGCAATGGGATTGGCAATGTCCGCGGGGCGGATCACCGGTCCCTGGTTCACCGCCACCACGCCGCGCTCCAGGTATTCCATTTGCCGCTGGGCATGCGCGCCGAATGCGAACACGGCCGCTCCCGCCAGAACCGCGCTGAGAAGTCTGTTCATATGCTCGGTGCCGTCGTCCGCGAGGGGGGACAGGCTCGTTTCTGGAGACGCCCGGATCCACCGGGAAGTTTCAAAAATGCCGCCTTCGGAGGCCTCCCCGGTATGGAATCTGTTGACTTTTCTCACGTCTGCCAGAGGATAAGAGCGCTAGCAATGAAATCGCTTCTGTTTTCGACAACACTGTTCCTCCTGGTCTCAACCGCTGCAGGACCGGCTTCGGCACAAACGGCCCCGGCTCCGGCGACGACTGCGCCCGCTCCGAGAATTGAATTTGCCTCGACCGTTTTTGATTTCGGACGGGCGGCGGAAGGCGAGATCATCGAGCACGATTTCGTGTTCACGAACACCGGCAACGCCACGCTCGAAATCACGGGCGTGCACGGCAGTTGCAATTGCACCACCGCGGGCGAATGGACCCGGCAGGTGCCCCCCGGCGGCACCGGCATCATCCCGCTGCAGTTCAACACCACGCGCTTCCCCGGCGCGGTCGTCAAGACGGCCACCGTCGTCCACAACGACCCCACCCAGCCGATGATCCAGCTTCAGATCAAAGGCACCGTCTGGCGGCCGTTCGATGTCAGCCCGCCGACTGTGGTGCTGAATATCCTTCCGGAGTCCGATTCAAACGCTCCGGCCGTCGTCCGGATCGTCAGCAACCTCGAAGAGCCCGTCACCCTCGGGCCGCCGGAATGCAACAATCAGACCTTCACCGCGAAAGTGGAAACGGTCCGGCCCGGGAAAGAGTTTCAAGTGGTCGTGAACGCGGTCCCGCCGTTCAAGCCCGGGGCAAGCCAGGGCACGCTCACCATCAGGACATCCGTCACCAACTCGCCGGTGCTGCACGTCCCGATGATCGCCATGGTCAGACCCGCCCTCACGGTCAGCCCGCAACAGATCGTTCTCCCGGCCACCCATGCCCCCACGTACGCCGTCACGATTCGTAACAACACGGCGAATCCCATGACGGTGTCCGATCCGAAGGTCAACGCGCCCGGCGTCGATGTGCAATTGAAGGAAGTGGAACCCGGCAAACAGTTCACGCTCACGCTGACCTTCTCTCCGGAGTTCTCATCGAACACAAACAACTGCGAACTGACGTTCAAGACGTCGCACCCGGACTATCCGTCGGTTCGCGTGCCGGTGCGGCGTCTTTCCACGGCAGCGCGCGCCCCGGTCGCCCCGACCCGACCCGCCGCGCCCGCAACCAACGCGACGCTCCGGGCCGCTCCCCAGGGTTGATGGCATCGGTTCCTCCAGGTGAATCCGGCAGGGCGAAGCTGCCGCTTTGCCTCACAGGACACAGGCCTGTCGAACGGAACGGAGCGCGCCTTCGGACCTGGAATCTCGAACAGCGCGGGCGGCGCAGTCCTGCCGGCAATACCTGCTGAACCGGACAGCGCGGGTCATGAAAAAGATCCTGCTTGAAGCCATCCTGGTCGGTGCAGCAGGCATCCTGCTCGCCTGGCTGGCAAATGCGGTGTCGCCGCGCGGATTGGTTCTCACGCGCAACTACTTTCCCGATGGCACCGGCCGCATGGCGCAGCATCCGTCGAACACCGACCCCGCTTCCCCCGCGGGGACCAACGCGCTCGCCCTGCGCATTGCGCAACTCGGCTTCCGCCCGGTCGACCGTGAGACCGTCGTCCAGTTGCACAACGATCCCTTCTTCGCCCAGGAACTGATTGTCTTCATCGACGCCCGAGACGAGGCCCATTACGCCGAAGGACATATTCCGGGAGCGCTGGTGTTCGATCATTATCACCCCGAGAAACATCTTGCGGACGTCCTGCTCGCCTGCGAGCGCGCTGAACAGATTGTGGTTTACTGCACCGGCGGCGACTGCGAAGACAGCGTGTTCGCCGCCGTCACTCTGAAGGACGCGGGTGTCGCGCCCGGTAAACTGATGATCTACGCGGGAGGCATTGAGGACTGGCGGCGGAACGGGTTGCCGGTGGAAACCGGCGCCCGCAACAGCGGAAGGATCGCGCCGTGACATCCCGGAAAGGAACCTGGAACCGGCTGGCCGAACCCGCGGCGGTGATCGTCCGCTGGGTGGTCGGGGCGCTCTTCATCTACATGGGCCTCAGGAAGGCGCTGGCGCCGGTCGATTTCCTCAAGCTCGTCCGGGAATATGATCTCGTGCAGACTCCGCTTCTGCTCAACAGCGTCGCGGCCATCCTTCCCTGGTTTGAAGTGTTCTGCGGGGTGTTGTTGGTGGCCGGTGTGGCCGTGCGAGGAACCGCCGCGGTGCTGATTGCCATGCTCATCCCGTTCACTGTTCTCGTGGTGCAGCGCGCGCTGGAGCTGCACTCGGGCGGCACGCCGTTCTGCGCGATCCGGTTCGACTGCGGCTGCGGCGCGGGCGAGGTCTATATCTGCAACAAGATCGCCGAGAATGTCGCGCTCGTTCTCCTCTCGGCCTGGCTTCTCGCCGGGCGCGGACGCGCTCTCGCGCTCCGCTTCAGCCTCGGCCGGACCCCCCCGGCCGCGTCCTGACCGTGCAACCTTTTGTTGCATATGCAACAAAAGGTTGCACACCGGTCGAGTTTGAATCATCAACTCTCTGGATCATCCGGCCGGATCCGGTGATCCTCAACGTCGTTTGAAACCACTGTGAACCTGGTGGAATACACCATTCTCGCGGCGAGCTCGCTGTTCGTCATCGTCGATCCCGTGGCCACGGTCCCGGCGTTCCTCGCGATGACCTCGGAGGATTCCGTCAGTCATCGGCTGCGCACGGCCCGGCTCGCGTGCACCGTGATGGCGATCATCCTCCTGGTGTTCGCGGTGGGGGGCGCGTGGATCTTCCGGATCCTGGGGATCACCATGCCCGCGTTTCAGCTCGCCGCCAGCATCGT
>DGDZ01000020.1:2632-5053 GCA_002385705.1 Verrucomicrobia subdivision 3 bacterium UBA3939 | reverse complement strand
AGCGAGGAAACCGAGGCGGGCGCCAGCAAACAGGACGTTGCCATCACGCCCCTGGCCATACCCATGCTCGCCGGGCCCGGCGCCATCTCGACCGTCATCGTGCTCCAGGCAAAAGCGGCCGATCTGATCCAGGTCGTCGCCCTGCACGGATGCATCGTTCTGGTCGCCCTGGCCAGCTTCATCATCTTCCGCCTCTCGGTGCACGGAGCCCGTTGGCTGAATCCCATCGCCATGAAGATCACCACGCGCATTATGGGATTGCTCCTTGCCGCGCTGGCGATCCAGTTCATGCTGAACGCGGCGGCGGAACTCATGCCGGGCTTTTTCCACAGCGGCGCTCCCGGAGTGGAACAGGGAACACAGACGAATGCCGTGCCATCAACGACCAGGTCGTGAGGCGACAGGGGGCTCAGGAAGCCTCAATGAAGAATCTGCACAATTTCGATCTCCGCAGGCAGCGTGCGTCGGTGAAAGTAATCTCGCCAAAGGCCGTTCTCGTCCTGAAACGCCATCAACCGGGCGCCGTTGCATCGAACAATCGCCACGGTCGCGTTGACGGGAACCGCCTTTGCCTCTCCCGCCGTCGCTTTTTCGTCGCTCGGTCTTTGCTGAGTCTCAAAACTCATATGCCCTGCAAGAATTACAGAAAACGCGTCCCGGCGGCTTTCCATTTCTTGCCAAAATCTTTGGTCGCCTTTAAGTGACTCTGGCCGTGCTGATCATCGGAACCGTCTTCCATCTTCACATTGCCATGGCTATCGGCGCCGGGGTATTCGCTCTCTATGCCATCTTCGCTCCCCGCATCGAAGCCTCCGACGAGGTCCCGGCAAAGGACCGCCGCGAGGCAGAACCGAAGGGCAAATAGCGTTCGCGGCTGTCACAAACCGGGGCGCGCAGGGATCTTATATCCGGAAACCAACAATTCCGGGTATGAAGCTTCGAGTCATCATCATCGTCGGAGCCTGCGCTCTTGCCGTCTTTTTCAGCCAGGCACAACCCAACAAAGCGCATCCCGACAAAGGGAAACCCAACAGAGGACATAGCAACAAACCGCCCGGCCCGCCCCCGAACGGAAAGCTGCACGACATTCGCACGACCGCCAACGCGTTCGATATGCTCCGCGAAGGGCAGCGCATCTTCCGCTACGACACCTTCGGCAACGAAGCGTTCTGGGGTGATACCCTCAGGTTGCATGAAGCCATCGCCGGTGAAAGCCTGGGCGGCGTCGGCCCCGGTGTCAGCCCGGCCACCGCGCTCGCCGTCGGTCTGAAGGTGGACGTCGAGGCTCTGCCGCCTCAACTGAAGAAGGGCATCGTAAACGGCTCGGTCGATCTGAACGACCCTGCGAACACGCTCGCGCTGCTTCGGCTCAATGCCGTCGTCGGTGTCACAGGATTCTTCGAGAAACAGCGACTGACCTCGCTCGGCATTCAATGCGCACTGTGTCATTCGACGGTCGATGATTCGCTGGCTCCGGGCATCGGCCGGCGCCTGGACGGCTGGCCGAATCGCGATCTGAACGTCGGCGCCATCATCAACCTGTCGCCGGACCTGTCGCCATTCGCCAGTGCGCTCGAGGTGGACGAGGCCACGGTGCGCACCGTGCTGAACAGTTGGAGACCGGGAAGGTTCGACGCCGCGCTGTTGCTGGACGGCAAGGCCTTCCGGCCGGACGGCGAGACCGCAGCCACATTGCTCCCGGCCGCCTTCGGTCTGGCCGGGGTGAACTTGCACACCTACACGGGCTGGGGCTCGGTCACGCATTGGAACGCCTTCGTCGCCAACCTCGAAATGCAGGGCATCGGCCGCTTCTACGATCCGCGCCTGAACGACACCAACACGTTCCCGGTCGCCGCCCGTTTGGGCTTTGGCAACGTGCAGAACCCGGAAGATTTCGTGACGGCGAAGCTGCCCGCTCTGCAGTTCTATCAATTGGCCATTCCCGCGCCGAAGCCCCCGCCCGGCAGCTTCGATCACGCGGCCGCCGAGCGCGGAAGAACCGTGTTCAACGGGAAAGCCAATTGCGCCACCTGCCATACCCCGCCCATCTTCACCGAGCCCGGCTGGAACATGCACACGCCGGAGGAAATCGGCATCGATGACTTCCAGGCCAATCGTTCGCCGGACAAGCGGTATCGCACAACGCCGCTGGGCGGATTGTTCACGCGCATGAAAGGCGGGTTCTACCACGACGGCCGATTTGCCACATTGGCCGACGTGGTGAATCATTACGACACCCATTTCAGCCTGGACCTGTCGGAACAGGAAAAAGCCGATCTCGTGGAGTATCTGAAATCGCTGTAGCGCCGGGAGGTCGATGGTGGATTGCCGATGGTTGATAGCCGTTGGTGGGAGCGATCGCTGTCGTGCCCTGAGTGCGGCGAGCATCCCCGGCCCTTGGTGGGGCGAGCGTCCTCGCGA
>DGDZ01000020.1:889-2467 GCA_002385705.1 Verrucomicrobia subdivision 3 bacterium UBA3939 | reverse complement strand
GGGGGGCCCCCCCCCCCCGCCAACGACATGCCGTGATTCACGATCGTATGCAAAACAAAATCGAGACCTTCACTGAGCTGCGGCCTCTTCTCTATTCGCGGGCCTATCAACTTCTCGGCAACGGCGCCGACGCGGAGGACATGGTCCAGGAATGCTTCCTGCGCTGGCAACGCACTGATTCCGGCGAGGTGCGTTCGCCGAAGGCCTTTCTCACGACCGTCATCACGCGGCTTTGCCTCAAACACCTCCAATCGGCCCGCGTTCAGCGCGAACACTCCTTCGGCGCATCCGTCCCGGACCTGTTGTTGCGGGACATGGCATTTGATCCGGCGGACCATGCGCAACTGGCCGAGTCGCTCTCGGTGGCTCTCCTGGTGATGCTGCAAAGCCTGTCCCCTGTCGAGAGAGCCGTGTTTCTGCTCCGCGAAGTGTTCGATTGCGACTACTCGGAGATCGCCACGATCACCAACAAGAGCGAGGAGAACTGCCGGCAGATCCTGAAACGCGCAAGAGAGCGCGTCGCCGGCCGGCAATCCCGCTTCCACGTTTCCCCGCAACACCACGAGGCGGCACTGGAGAAATTCCTCGAGGCATCAATGAACGGCGACTGGCGCGAATTGATGGCCCTGTTGAGCGACGACGCCACGCTGGTCTGCGACGGCGCGGATCTGCACCGGCCCGCCACAGTGGCCCTGCGTGGCGCGGAGCAGATCCGCGAATGCGTGCGGGCGCGCTTTTCGGATTGGTTTCCGACCGGAGCGTTGCTGCAGACGATGCGCTTCCGCGGTTACCCGGTGACACTGGCGTATCGCTCGGGTGTCCCGGCGAGTGCCGTCGTGGCGGGAACGGACGGAAACGGCCGTCTCAAGAGCCTCGTGGTCATCACCTGCCCGGTGCGCCTTCGCACCCTGCTTGTGCAGCGGGACCCGGCCTAGGCAGAAACCGAGTCGTGCAAAAAGCGGCTTGTTTCGCAGGGTGCCTGTCAAATCCAACCTTGCCAATGCCACAGCGCTTTCTCAATGTGTCTTCATGCGATCTCACGAACTGCTCCGCGAGGTTTTTCAGAAGACAAGCCCGAAACAGGTCGCCGCCGAACTCGGCCTGTCATTGTCCATGATCTACAAATGGGCCGAGCCGGACGAAGGCACCGGCAGCGGCACCGCCAATCCCCTCGACCGCGTCGAAGCGCTCCTGCGTTGCACCAATGACACCCGCCTGGTCCAGTGGATCTGCCAGCGCGCCGGCGGGTTTTTCATTCTCAATCCAAAGATCAACAGGCCGCACCCGTCCTACCTCATCCCCGCCACCAACGAAATCGTCCAGGAATTCGCCGACCTGCTCGCCGTCATCGCCAATGCCGCCGCGGACAATCAGATCACGCCAAAGGAAGCCCAGAAGATCCGCGCTCGTTGGGAAGTCCTGAAATCCGTGACCGAAGGGTTCGTCGCCTGCTGCGAGAACGGCAACTTCAGCGAACTGAAAGAGCACCCGCCCGGCCTTGCGGCAAAGAACTGAGAGGCGGGAGAGGCAGGTTCCAGGTTCCAACTTCCATCCGGTGGGGCGAGCGGCTTGCCACGC
>DGDZ01000020.1:521-739 GCA_002385705.1 Verrucomicrobia subdivision 3 bacterium UBA3939 | reverse complement strand
GCGAGCGGCTTGCCACGCCGAAGCCTCGGCGACGGCGGGAGCCGCGATGCCACTACCTCAATCCTCTGAACGGGAGCGTTCATGCCGCTTCAGCTTGCGCCTGCATGCGAACGGCCGAATCTCAATTCATCCCCTTTGCACTCGCACGCGATGGTCCCGCTCCGAAGAATCCGCGGGCATCGCGTCAGCCCCTCGACTTTGTGCAGGACGCGGGCCGA
>DGDZ01000020.1:0-257 GCA_002385705.1 Verrucomicrobia subdivision 3 bacterium UBA3939 | reverse complement strand
CGCGAGGACGCTCGCCCCACCGTCACAATAGACTCAATGGAAAATGGCGAGGGCGGGACTTCGCGCGTTACGCCGTCTCGGCCAGCACGCGGTTCATCAGCGCAATGCCTTCGTCGAGCTGGCTCGGCGTCGTAAACCCGATCACCACCGCGTCAATCTCCTTCAGGCTCATCGCGAACCGCATCGATTTCTCGCGCTCGGCAGGATCCTTGAAATTGCCATTGCCGAAGATCTTCATGCCGATGACGCCCCTGCCC
>DGDZ01000078.1 GCA_002385705.1 Verrucomicrobia subdivision 3 bacterium UBA3939 | reverse complement strand
AGATGTGTAGAAGAGACAGGTGCCACCCTTTCCAGGCGCTGGTAAAATAACCGTTCGGATCCAGCTCCACGGCCTTCTCAAAAAACGGCATCGCCGCCTCAACGTCGCCGATCGGGAAATCGAGGCAGATGCCGTGCTCGAGATAACTGTAGGCATGATGCGGGTTCAACGCGGCGCTCCTCTCGAACCACTGGATCGCCTCCCGGGCAAGCTGCTCGTCCACCTCGCTCTGAATCCGCAGCGCTCTCCCGATGTAATAGGCGGTCAGGAAATTCTGCGGCTCGGCCTCGAACGCCTTCTTCAGCGCGGCAATCTGCTCGAGCGACGCGTCGGGCAATGCCTGCGCCTTGCGCAGCCACCGATACTCGGCTGCGCCGCGCGCCAGTTGCCAGCCCAGGCCGGCGAGCCCGGCCGCCAGCAGCGCGCTGACCAGAAGCTTCGACGGCAGGCGCGCGCCGATCCAGTACCGTTCCGTGGCGAAGCGCAACGAACCCGCCAGCATCGCCATGAGGGTGATGGCCAGGATGGCGTTGGCGGGAATCTGCATGTTGAAATCAATCACCGAGTGAACCAGGATGGCGGCCAGCCCGCACGAGGCGCCGAGCACAACAGCAAACTTGTTGCTGTTGCCTCCGCCAAAGTCCGCCGGCGAGCCGCGGACGTAGCGCCAGGTTTTCGCCACACCGGCGTACAGCAGAACCCAGGCGCCGGCCACCAGGACGAAACCGACAACGCCCCAATCCGTGAGCGCGTTCAGATAGTCATTGTGCACGCGGTCCGGTTGCAACTGGATGTCCTGCGGGCGATAGGCCCGAAACCGGTAGTTATAGTGATTCGGTCCCACGCCGAACCACACGTTCTCCCGCCACATGCGGATCGCGGGCTCCCACAGATCCAGACGGGCGCTGTCGTTGAAACGCTGGTTGGCGGTCATCTCGTTCCACCGCATCCGGACGAACTGGCTCTTCTTGACCAGGAACCCGCCCCCGATGCAGAGCAGCACGAGCACGATCATTGCGGGCAGCCGGAAGTTCCGATGCCGAAGCAGGAGCGCGAACATCACGATCAACGAGACGATCGCTCCGGCCCAGCCGCCGCGCGAAAGGCTCACGACGATACCTCCAATGATCACCAGACAGGCATACCCCACGAACACCCGCGTCACCGCCGTTGCCCGGCTGACCAGCAACCACGCCAGGCCCAGCGGCAGGATCATCTCCAGAAACCCGGCGAAGTTGTTCGGCGAAAAATACGTTCCCGACCCCCGATGCTTATACGATTTGACAAACGTCCACACCTTGTCCGAGTCCGTGATGAACTGGTAGATGCCGTACGCGGCGATGCACATCGCCAGGAAAACCAGCGTCAGCGCGATGATCTGCGTGTATTCCTGCCGCTGCAGGTTGTTGACAACAGCCAGAAACAGAAACGCATAGATCACCACCCGCGTGACCTCCAGCCGCGCCACGTACTCGATATCAGCCGTAAAATAGCGAACGAGAGCATACGCCGTGAACGCGAGCACACACCAGTTGATGGGAGGCCACAGCAGCCGGGGCTTCGGATTCAACCACAGGCGCACCAGCCACAGAAGCATCACCCCCAGCGTCATCGCCTGGATCAGAAGGAAATCACGCGTCCCAACCGCCCCGAACGCCAGAGGGCCATAAACCAGGATGGCAAGCACCAGCCCGAACATGGCCCGCTCACACCCACGATCCACGAGTTCGCGATTCATTCGGACCGGGAGAATAGAAAAACGCCGTCACCGGGTCACGTGATTTAACCGTAGCCAACGACCAGACGGGAAATTCCTCAGGCGTAAGGAATGTTGCTGCTGCCGATCGACCCCCACCCCTGCAAAATTCCCCGGCCGCAAAGCAAGGTTACGTCCGCAGTCAATGCCAGCGGCATCAACGCAATCCGTTTGGCGCGGCCCACGCCATCTGAATGAATCGGCAGCATGTGCATACCCCTGTTCCCGTCCGCACCATAAATGCAGAAAACGCTGTCGCCCGGTCGGCAGAATCGAAAACCGGAATCGGCTCAAGGCCGTTCTTCAACGAAACCTTCACGAAATGCGGACGACGCCTGTGCTGAATGAGGCTTTCGTTCGCTTGAAGGTAATAGGCTCGGCGCCGAACCGAGTCCCTGCGCTCTGACGCTTCGTTGTAAACGACCAGGATATCGCCGCCATCGCGGGCCTGGAACAACTCCAACTCATTCGGCACCGCAGGCAGGTAGTTGGCGTCCCAGTGAGCAGTCTCAGTCACAGTTTTTCCGTTGCGCACCCCGACCCAAAGGCCATGGCCATCAGCAACAGCATCATTGTGAACGCGCGACTCATGCCCTCCGAACGATGCGTGCGCAGTAGGCTCCCGGGTTCCCCCATTCGGCTAGCTCCTTCACACGGCCGCCGGGCGATGTCGCTCCGCACCGCGACTCCGTGAGTCCAGTAGCGTTAACGGCAGTGCCTGCCAGGAATCCGCATCGATCCCGCGATCTGGACGAGAGCTCAGTTCGCCAGGTATTCGCGAGGATCAACGATCTTGCCCGCCAGCGCGCTGGCAGCAACGGTCGCCGGCGATGCCAGGAACACCTGCGATTCCTTGTCGCCCATGCGCCCCGGGAAGTTGCGGTTCGTGGCGCTGATGCACTTGATGCCCGCGCGGTTGATCCGGCCAAAGGTGTCCACCGGACCGCCCAAACACGCAGCGCAACCGGCGTTCTCGGTCATCTGCACCCCCGCGCTCACCAGCACGTCCCAGATCGTCTGCGTCCCCCAATACGTGGTCTGCAAATCCCGCACAATCTCCGGCGTCGCCGGAACCCCGAACGTGTCGATCGCCACACGTTTGCCGCGCAGGATCCGCGCGAACTCGACGAAATCACTCGTCTTGCCGCCCGTGCACGAGCCGATGTAGGCCCGGTCCAGCTTGATGGATCCCAGCTCCTTCGCCTTCTTGCGCTGGCCGGGATCCGGATGACATGCCACCGTCGGCTCCAGCTTGTCGAGGTCCACCACCAGCTCGTAAACGAACTTCTGGTCATCATCCAACTCCACCGGATCGTAGGTCTGCTTCGTCCCGTTCAACTTCGTCCGCGCGTCCACGTACTCCGCCGTGCGCGCGTCAAAGGGAAAGATGCCGTTCTTGCCGCCTGCCTCGATCGCCATATTGGCGATCGTCATCCGATCGTCCATGGACAGCGATGCCACGCCCGGCCCGTCAAACTGCATCGCCCGATACGTGGCGCCGTCAAACCCGATCTCGCCGATGCAATGCAGGATAATGTCCTTGGCCATGACGCCCGGCTGCAACTGGCCTTCGAGCCGGAAATGCATGGTTTCCGGTACCTTGATCAGCAGCTTGCCCGTGCCCATCACAAAGCCGGCGTCCGTGTTGCCGATGCCGGTGGCGAATTCGTTGAACGCGCCGGCCATGCACGTGTGGGAGTCCGTCCCAAACAGCACCTCGCCCGGCCGCGTGTGCCCCTTCTGCGGCAGCGCCGTGTGGCAGACCCCCGCGTACCGCGACCCGTACTGCCGCTGGTGCACGCCCTTCGACGGATCGAACTTCCACGTCCCGTTCGGATCGTCGATGACGTCGTAGAAATACGTGATGCCCTGTTCTTTCACGAATTCCCGGAGAATATCGACGTTCCGGTTCGACCGGGAATCGGCTGTGAAGATGTAGTGATCGGGGATGATGACCACCTTGTTGCGATCCCAGACTTTCGCGTCCTTGCCGAACTCGCGCTTGAACACACCGATGGTGCCGGGTCCGCAGACATCGTGCGTCATCAAAATATCGGCCTTCACCCAGACATTCTCGCCGGCGGACACGCGGGCCTTGCCGGCGGCGCGGGCGAGGATCTTCTCTGTCAACGTCATAAGCGGGCTGAAGTTACTCGAGCACCACCCGAACTTCAACCTGGAAGCCCCCCCCGGCATCCCGGCCGGCCCATCGGCCATGGCATTTGTCGGCCATTGGCCATTGACCATCGGCCGCTTGCCTCCAGCAGCCCCGTACCCCTCGCTCCGCCACCTGCATCGCCGGGACAATTCCGCGCGCATATGCGACAGAAATTGTCCTGCGAAAATTGCCAAGCGCCTTACGGGCTGACCTTTACAAGACTTCGTCCCTTTGAACGCGGGACAATTCCGCGCGCATATGCGACAGGAATTGTCCCACAGGTCGAACGGCAAGAGGACGGCCGCGGCGAGCTCAGAATTTCCAGCCGAGGGACGAGCGGATCTGAAGTTCGTTGTGGCTTACGCCCTCGGCCGGTTGCGTGTCGTACAGATCGAGCACGGTCAGATTCAGCGCCAGATTCATCGGCAGGCCGTAGCTCAACGTGCTCTCGAAACGAATGCGATAATTGGAAAAATTCACGCGCGGAAAGAATTCGAACCGCTCCGTCAGCGCCACATTCTTCCGAATCCGCCAACTGAAGTCCTCCGCCAGCCGGTAATAGAAGTCCTGCACAACGGATCCGTCGTCCCGATATTGCGCCTGGTAATTCAGGCCCGCTTCCGCGTTCATGCTGAAATCGGTCAGCGTGAACAAATGATACCCCGCCCCCGGACCCGCCTCGTATTGGGCGTCGATGCGCTTGATGTGATCGTAGCCGCCGCCCACGAGGTTGTAGGCGTACCAGCGGCGGCGAATGTCGGCTGACGTTTTGTTGATGACGCTGAGTCGGTCAGACGAACGGATGCTGCGGTTCTCGCCCGCCGCGGTGGTTTCGCCATACTCGGCCATGGCGTCGAGCCCGTTCCGAAGGGACTTTTTCGGATCCCACGCATACGAGCGTTCGTAGGCCAGCTTGAACCGCCCGAACCAGGTTTGCCGATCGCTGGCTCCCTCGGTGAAATCGACGCCCACCTGCGCTTCGCCGCGCCACGACTGGCCGCCGGGTGGCGTTTCGCCCGGGGAACGCGCGGGCGTCGCGGCTGCCTCGGAGGCCGTCTCCCCTTTTCGCAATCTGATTCACCGGGACGGTCAGCGCCTCACTCCATACGTTCGACAGCACCAGGCTGGATTCGGTTTCGGAGAGGATGATTCCGGAAATACGATCTCCGCTCTTGAGATGAAGCGTTACCGGCTCCGCCGCGCGGGCGAGTCCGCCCGGTGAAACCAGCGCAACCGCGAGGAGAAGGAGGAGGCGAAGCCGTTCAGGGCCGCAACTGGGCCGTCGCATTGTCTTCAGCCGTGCTCCGGGCGGGCAGATCATTGGGTGTCGGACGGCGCGTCCCGCCAACCACGTAAATGTTCCCCTTCTCGTCGGCCTTCAAGCGGGGTCGAGTGGTGTAATCATGCCATTGCCGGACCAGGATGATTCCGTCCGGATCAATCACATGATAATTGAACGAGCGCGGGCCGTCCTGATACAGCACGTGCAGGTTGCTGCGCCCATCCACCTGCGGCTCAGGCTGGCCAAACGAAAGCATCCGCCCGATGGGAAAAACCCGGCGCACGCTGCCATCGGAATCGACGATCTGCACATACAGCGTCAGCTGGTCCTTGAGATAATTCGCTTGATGCAGAACGTAGCGCCGCAGCTCCGGTGTCGTGTTGGTGCGGCCCGGCGGGATCGGCAAACCCACCACCTGCTCCCAAAGCTTCGACCCCGTGATGATGTCAAACGACTTCGGCTCGCTCTTGACGACCCGGTTCCATTCCCGAATCCACACCGTGGCCGTGACCAAATACCGGCCGGGAGTCGAAAGCCGGAACCGCGGCTCCAGATCCAGGTCCGGAACCACCGCGCGCTTGGAGCTCGGCAGAACCACTTCCTCGTCCAGCAAAATGTCGCTTTGCCCGGTCACCGGATGCCCTGCGACGGATTCCATGCTGAAGCTCAGCCAGTGCTCATTCGTGCGGAAATAAAGCGTCTGGCCGGAACGATTCGTGATGCGCACGGTAGCGCGGATGGCTTCGCCGGGAAGGAAGTGTTCCTGATCCAGGGAAAAATCCACCGAGACTTGCGCGCGCAGCGAGCCGGTCAGCAAGCATAAGCCCGTCACGAAAGCCAGTCTTTTCATGCGACCACTCTAGAGGCCCCAAAGAGGCTGGCAAGCCGCAAAACGAGCCAAAACCCTCCAGCCGGCCGGAGTCCAGCTCACGCCGGAACGCGCCGCGATTGCTCCACCGCCAGCGCCCGGACCACCCGTTCCAGCACGGTCTGCGGCGAGATTCGCCTCAGGCATTCCAGAGGTTCCGCCCAGGTGCATTCGGCCCGCATGCACGGCACGCAGGGCAAACGCGTCTGGAGCGTGCTCTCGATCTGGCCATAGGGTCCCGTCCGCCGCGGCTCGGTCGGGCCGAACATGGCCACAATCGGCCTCCGCAGCGCGGCGGCCACATGCATCGGCCCGGTGTCGTTGCTGACCACAACGCTCGTCAGGCGAATCCATTCCACCATCTCCGGCAGATTCAGTTGCCCGGTCAGATCCAGGCAACGATCCGGCGCGGTTTTCGTGATGGCGGCTCCGAGTTCGCGATCCGATTCGCCTCCGAGAACGGCGATGTGGACGTCGGGGCGGGCTGTTCCAAGCTGCGACACCAGCGCGATGAAATGCTCGACGGGCCAGCGTTTGTTGGGCCAGCGCGCCCCGGGGAGGAGCGTCACCCATTGCGAGCGGCTCGCGTTCCGGCGGCGCTCGACCGCAAGGGCCTCCGCCTCCCGGCGCGGCAGCCACTCGAAGTCCCAATGCACCGGCACACCGAGGATCCGCAGAACCTCAAGGTACCAGTCCACCGCATGCGTGTAATACGAAGCGCGCCGCACCGCGACGTCGTAGAATCCCCTGGCGCCCTCGCGCGGCTCGTCCAGGCCGATCAGTTGTTGTCCGCGAGCCAGCCATGCGAACGCGCCGCTGCGCGCCAGGCACTGGAGATCGATAACGAGGTCAAACTTGCGGCGGCGCAGTTCGAGAATGCTTTGCGCTACCTCGGGCCAATGCCGCGGCGAAGCCCATCGACGGCGCTCGAAGCGAACCACCCCGGCCAGGTCGGGATCGCCTTCCAGGAGCGGCGCGAGGTTCGAGTCGATCCACCAGAAGATTTCGCTGTCCGGCCAGTGCCGTTTCAACAGCCGGAGCACCGGCAGGGCCTGGACGACATCACCCAGCGAGCTGGGTTTTAGGATCAGGATCTTCAAGTGGGGCCTGAAACGCGCGCCAGGGAACGCGGAGCGGTTCAACGGCCGTAAGCCAGGCGCTCGGCCAGGCGCTCGGGCAACCCGGCTTCGCGGATCTTCTTCTGCGCCTTGGCAATGTCGTAGGAAAGCCGGCGCAACTCGATGGTGCCCTCGTCCACGTCGTAAATCACGTAGGCCGCCTTCGGGTTGTTGTCGCGCGGCTGGCCGACCGCGCCGACGTTGATGAAGTACTTTTTGCCCGGCTCGATCTTGAATTTCGAGTAGGTGCCCCCGCGCACCATGCTGTCCCTCATGAACGCCACCGGCACATGCGTGTGACCGAAGAAGCAGATGGCCGTGTTCTGATAGGTGAAACTGGCGGCGGCCGCCAGTTTGTCAAACACGTAACCCCAGCGCTGAGGACCGTCGAGGGTCGCGTGCACGATCGAAAAGTTCGTCACCATGCGGACATACTTCAGGTCGCGCAGCCATTGCCGGTCATCCTCGGTCAACTGCTGCCGCGTCCAGTTCACGGCCTCGGCGGCGGCGGGATTGAACCCGTCCAGCGGCACGTCCGTCGAGCAATACTCGTCATGATTCCCCTTCACGCAGGGGATGTTCATGCTGCGGACGATGTCGAGGCATTCCTTCGGGTTGGCGTTGTAGCCCACGACGTCGCCCAGACAGGCATAATGGGTGCATTTCTGGGCCTGGATGTCATCAAGCACAACCTGGAACGCCTCAAGGTTGGCATGAATGTCAGCTATGATCGCAAACTTCATCAGATCATCTTACAATTTCAAACCCGCGAAAACCACCGGTCGCGTCGCTCCACGTCACGTCTTCGTGCCGGATAAATTGCTTCAGTCCCGCGTCGGGTATTGCCTGTCGGAAGGCTTCGAGCTCCTCCCTGGGCCCTTCGGCAATCAGTTCCACCCGTCCATCGGGCAGGTTGCGAACCGTGCCGGTGACTTCAAACCCCGCAGCCACTGTTTTCACAGTGTACCGAAACCCGACGCCTTGCACATGACCCGAGTAAAAAATATGCATTCGGCTTCGTTTCATGCCCTCACGGGTGCAAAGCAGCCGGCCAGGGGTTCAGCCGAGCCCCCAGGGTCCGAAAAACTGCCTGATAAAGCCAAAACCACTCGCCTCACGCAACGTTTTTCGTGAACGAACCGCGAGAAGTCGGTCGCTTCACCACCGTCGATCCCAGCATCTACTGCCGCTCGTATTCGCCCTTGCTCACCCGCTTGTAGATGGTGAACCCGGCCTTCTTCGCGTCTGAAATCGACAGCGGCTTCAGCTTGATAGGCGAGTTGAATGTCGAGAGAACCTTCCGCACCGGCCTGTGGCACGCCGGACATTTCGTCAGCGGCGGCGCCGATACCGGCCGCCGCAGCGTGAACTTCCCGCCGCAGACCTTGCAGTCTCCTTCACACAGTTCGTACTCGTACAAAGGCACGCAGAAATTTTGTTCGTCGCCTTCCGGTTGTCAAAACCCTTTCCGCTCACAGCGCGCCGTGACCGCAGCGATCTCTCCCGGCCGCACGCGCCATCCCCGGCTGCGGCCTCCGGCAACGCCGTCGGATCCACGCCGCCACCCGTTCGCTGCCGCCTCCTCATCCCCTGGATGTTGGATGTTCGATGTTGGATGTTGGATGTTCCACTCGTATAACTTCCCCATGCTGGATATCGAATACCTCGCGGACCTCCTTTCCCGTCACCCGGAGGCCGCCCGGGCACCGGTCCGCAGCTTCTCCATCGGAGGACGCGCCTTCGACTTCAACGCCGCGCCCGCCATCATGGGCGTCATCAACCTGTCGCCGGATTCCTGGTACCGCGAAAGCGTCTGCCTCAACACCGAAAGCGCCGTTCAACGCGGGCGCGTCCTGGCCGCGCAAGGGGCGGACATCATCGATCTCGGGGCCGAATCCACGCTGGCCTACGCGGCGCGGGTTGATGAGGCACAGCAAAACAGCAAACTGCTGCCGGTTCTCCGGGCCTTGCGCGAAGCAGGCGTTCTGGTTTCGGTGGAAACCTACAACGCCGCCGTCAGCCGAGCCTGCCTCGAAGCGGGCGCAAACATACTGAACCTGACGGCCGCGGATCCGGACGCCGAAGTCTATCGAATGGCCGCGGACCATGGCGCCGCCGTCATCCTGTGTTATGTCCAGGGGAAGAACGTGCGCGAAGTGGGCGATTTCGATTTCACAGCCGACCCGATCGCGCCCATGCACGAGTACTTCGCCCGCCGGATCGACGCCGCCCAACGGAACGGTGTCGAGCGGATCTTCATCGACCCCGGCCTGGGCTTCTATTATCGCAACCTTCAGGACAGCGCCGTGCGAGTGCGCCACCAGATGACCGTGTTCCTGAACACATTCCGGCTGCGGACGCTCGGCGTTCCGATCTGTCACGCCCTGCCTCACGCATTCGAATATTTTCGCGAGGAAGTCCGCTGCGCCGAGCCGTTCTTCGCCGTGCTCGCGGCACTGGGCGGGACGAGCCTCTTCCGGACACATGAAGTCCCGCGGATCCGGGCCGTCCTGGAAACACTCCGCGTGCTCTGAATTGCGAGACGCAACCCCGCCTTCGTCGGCCGCGACTCCCGGTTATTCCCCGCGGCACACAAAAATCGCCTCCTCGCCGGAAGGCATCCGCTCCTCGCTGACGACGCGCACCCCGGCCCGTTCGACCAGGTCCCGGACTCTGTCTGCCGTGTAGCGATACGAAAAGAACACACGGAGACGGTCGCCGGCGGAAAACGCCACTTCGTCCGAATCCAGCCGCAGTTCCCACGGGCGGGCGAATTCAAACCGCGCGACAATCCGGTGTGTCTTCGGCTCGACCTCCTCCAGTTCAACGCGCAATGCGCCGTCTTCGCGTTCAACCCCAACGTCCAGCAGGAACCTGAGGAGCCATTCCCGCGTCAGCTCGTTGTCGTACTGCGAGAGCACATAGGCCGACGCGGATGCGCCGGCCGGCATCAGGTTCGCGCTCGCGATCAGCACGCTGCCGGGTCTGACCAGCGACTTCAGCACCGCCACCGCGTGATCCGGCTCGAAGTTCGGGAGCATCCCGAAAAACGTGGCCAGGCGGGTCGCGTTGGGCACCGGACACCCAAGGAACGCGTCCAGGTCCGGCGCTTCCGTCAGGTCGCAAACACGGCAATGGATCCGATCCGAGGGAATGACATTCAACGCCGCCTCGCGCGCCACCAGCACCAGCGCGGCACTCACGTCGCAGGGGGTGTAAATCACCTCGCGATGGTCCGCGCGAGCGAGTTCCAGCAACCGGCGGTCTTTCTGACCGCCGCCGCAGCCGAGCCCGATCAGATGCAACGGGCCGGGGCGCGCGTGCTTCAGGGCGGCTTCAAAAGCTCTGTCAAAGGCGGCGATCCACTGCGGATCATTGCGCGACGGGGCGTACGCCTCGTGCACGCGCAGCCACTGTTGCGCCTGCCGGACGCTGTCGTAGTGAAACTTGTGGTTCACCTGCCGGCGGCGCAGCGATTGCACGAGCGCGCGCCGCACGTTCGCGGGGAACTGGCTCGGATGAATGAGAACCGTCGCAGCGCTGGCCATGCGCCCTTTTCCCCAAAACCCGCCCTGAACGCAAGCATCCGTCGCATCTGTCCCATCCGTCCCATCCCTCCCGTGTAGAGCGGCCTTCGGCGCTCACGTTGACTTGCCGAACGCTCGCGCTCATATTCCGCGCATGGACTTCGACATTTCTCATCTGTTGGAGCAATGGGATTACAAGCCCGGGCAGGTGGCCGCCCGCAGGTTCAAGGGCAAGGATGGGAAAGAGAAGCTTCAGATGCGCATCGACCTCGGCATACTGCAAATGAATGCCGCAGGACGCCCGGACGGAAAGCGGCCTTTCGGGCACAACTCCCTGTTTGAATTTCATCAGTCCCGCCTCTACAGGCACGTGGGAGAACACGACGGCAGCGACGAGGGCTTTTCGCTTTCGGCCGAGGACTGCTCGCGCCTCCAGCTTGAGTCGCTTCAGTACCAGCACCGGTGCCTTTGTCTCCTCCAACTGGGCGATTACCCTGCCGTCATCCGCGACGCGGAACGCAACCTCGCGGTAATCGACTTCGTGGCCCGGCACGCCGAGTCCGAGGAACTTGCATGGCCGTTGCGCCAGTTCCAGCCGCAATTACTCGTCATCCTCACCCGCGCAAAGGCGATGCAATTCATCGAGTGCAGCGATTACGCCGCTGGCATCCAGCAGGTGGAACTCGGCATCGAAAGCATTCGCGCGTTCCAGCGCGAGCACGGGCGCGCCGAATCCGTCGCGGCTTCCGAGCTGCAATCGCTCGAACGCTGGCTTGAGGAACTGCGCGCAAAACGCCCGCTGACCACGCGGGAAAGACTCGAGCGCGCCCTCCAGGAGGCCGTGCGGCAGGAGGACTACGAAACGGCCGCCCGCGTCCGCGACGCCCTTCGCGACCTCGAAGCGGAAAACCAGTAAGCCGCCTACTGGGGGAAAATCCGGTAGAGCAAGAGGTAGATCAGCACGCCCGTCACCGAGACATACATCCAGAGCGGCCATGTCCATCGCGCGATCGCCCGATGCCGGTCGAACCGCCTCCGCCACGCCTGATACAGCGTCACCAGCACCATCGGCACGATCGCGGTCGCCAGAACCGTGTGCGTCAGCAGAATGAACAAATAGATCGGACGAAACCACGCGGGGTCCTTGAATCGCGTGACCGCCTCGGTGTTGAAGTGATACGTCAGATAGCTGACCAGGAACAAAACGGAGGTGCCGACGGCCGCGATCATGCAGTTGCGATGCGCCACCGGTCGGCCCCTGCGAATGAACCGGTAGCCGAACCCGAGAAAAACCGCGCTCAGCCCGTTCAGGCACGCGTTCACCGCGGGCAGGTCTGAGACCGTCATGGCTCCCGCTCCAGCAGCGCCGCGTGCGCCAGAAGATTGCTCCGCGATACGCTCCAATCCACTTCTTCGCCGCCGGTCTCATAAATGCCCCTCAATCGCCCGCGCTTGTCCACCAGCACAAAGATCGTGCTGTGAATGAAGAGATCTTCCGGTGACTCGCGCGAAGCGGCGTCCTTGTCCACCGCGGTCAACTTGAGCCCCTCCTCCGCCAGGCGCTTGATCTCGGGCCTGGCGCCGGTCAGAAACCACCAGCGCTCGCTGGCCTGAAACTTTTCGGCGTAGCGGGTCAGGACCTCCGGCGTGTCGAAATCCGGGTCCGTCGTGAGCGACACCAGGCGCACGCCGCTCGCCGCGGGGAGCGCCGCATCGAGTTCCTTCATCTGTGTCGTCATGCGCAGGCAGGGCCCCGGGCAGCGCGTGAAAATGATATCGGCGATCCACACCTTCCCTTTCAGGTCGTTCAGCGTAATCGCCCGCCCCGCCTGGTTGGTCAGGACGAAGTCGGTCACCGTCCCGTACACCGGCAGGCGGGACATCCGGCGTTGCGCCTCGATCCGGGTGAGCACGAACGCCAGTGCCAGGGTGAGCGCGGCCAATACCAGGCCGATCAGAATCACCAGCGGAAATCTGCGCGTTCGCGTGTCCACGACCTACTCCTGCACCGGGCTCCCGAGAAGGATCGCCCGGTTCACTGTGTTGCCGCCTGCGCGGCCAGCCATTTCGCGTGTTCCTCCTCGCTCTCCACCACCAGGAACCCCTGCGCCATGCTCGAATGGCCAATGCCGCACAACTGCGCGCAGTTGATCTGAAACCGCCCCTCCATCGTCGGCGTGAAATGAATCGGCACGCGCATGCCCGGAATCGCATCCTGCGTCACCCGCATGGCAATGATCTTGAACGAATGAATGACGTCCTTCGAGCTGATATACGCAATCACCGGCCGATTCACGGGAACGCGCATCTCATTCTGGGTCTGAATATCGTCCTTGCCCCTCGGGTCGTCCGGATCCACGCCGAAATGGTTCTGGGCGCTCACGAACTTCATGTCCTGACGGCCGAACTCGCCATCCGGGCCGGGATAGCGGAAGTACCACCCGAACTGATACGCCACCACCTGAACCACCGTGGACTCGCTTTCCTCCGGGAAAACGTCCACCACGTGCCTCCAGGCGGGCACGGCGACAAAGCACAGGAGAAGCGCCTCGACTCCCGCCACGGCCACCTCGATGTAATTGGAGGCGTGGTTGCGCACGCCCACGTAGTCCGCCTTCGGATTGCGCGAGCGATGAAAACGAAAGAGCGCGTAGGCGAAATACGCCAGCCAGCCGACGAAGAGCGCGATCATCAGCCAGTGGACATACTTGATCAGCAGGTCCACGTGATGCCCGTGTTCGGAGGCGACAACCGGCAATCCGAGAATCTTGTCCATGTTCAATGCTTGTCTCCGCTGGATCTCTTCGCGACGTAAACGAAGAAGGTGGAAATCAGTGACAGAACCACGAGCACCACGGCAATCAGAACGAAAATGCCCCACGTGAGCCCGCGCGACAGCTCCGAGTTCGGATCGCCATAGCAGACGGCGCAGGCGCCGGCCGAAAACGGCTGTGCCACCGCCAGCCACAGCAGCGCCGCCAAAATGAACCGCAGAAGCTTCAAGGCATTCACAGGTAGCTGACGTTGCGCGTTTTCTTCAGGAAATAACGCTCATAAACAATGAGCCCGATGCCCGCGACGATCGAGGCAATGCCGCCTGCCAGCTCGATCACCGGCCCGTCGAAGGCGAAACACTGCCGCAGGAGCCAGGCGCCGAAACCGAACGCCAGCACGATCGACGCGATGATAAACACCAGATGAAAGGCTTTCAGTGACATAATCAACGCGTGATGGTTAAGGGTGGAAAATCATAAAACGACCACACCGTCAGGAACATCAGGCCCACAAAAAAGAACACCGTGAAGGCCAGAATGGCGTAGATCATCTTCCTCTCGGAAATCAGGTGCATGAAGTAGCCCGCCACGAGAAACGCCTTGGTCCCCGCGATGACCAGGCCGAGCCCGATGTTCAGCGCGTGATTGGTGAACGGAACATACGACACCGCCACCGTGATGGCTGTGCCCAGCAGGAGCGCATAGAAAACCAGCAGATAGCGCCGAACATGATGGCCGAAATGCTCGTCGTGATGCTTTTCGCTCATAAATCACAGCAAATAGAGAATCGGGAACAGGAAGATCCACACCAGGTCCACGAAATGCCAGAACAGCCCGGAAATCTCGATCCGGTTCGTGAACCGCTCGGGATCCTTCCGCCACAACCGGCTGCCCGGACCCCAGAGGTAACCAATCACAATCGCGCCTCCGATCACGTGCAGCGCGTGCAGGCCGGTCAGTGTGAAGTAGATGGCCATGTACGTGTTGTGCCGCGGGCCGTAGTTGCTCAGCTTCTCGATGTCCTCCCGCGCAATCGTGATCGTCTCGTGCCCGTGCGCCTTGTGCTTGTGCAGGTCATACAGCTCCTCCCGCTCCTCCACAAAACGCCCCGAGATCGTCACGTGCGTGTCCGTCGCCTCCTTCAAATGGCCGTCGGCGATCCGCCCGTCCTTCAACGTGACCTCGTAATGCGTGAACTTGTCGTAGTACTCGAACGACTTGATGCCCACGAAGATCAGCGCGCACAACAGCGTAATTCCATGGAACAGCTTGAACCGGTCGAACTGGTTCACCTTCAGCGCCGCCCACGCCATGACGGTGGTGATGGACGACGTGATCAGCACCAGCGTGTTGATCGTGCCCAACGGCACGTTCAGCCAGCCCAGGGGCCATAAACCCTCCGGCGCGCCCACGCGCAACAGGATGTACGCGGAAAACAACGCGCCGAACAACATCACCTCGGACGCAAGAAACAGCCAGATGCCGGCCTTCGCGTTGTAAAGCCCGGTGTCCGGACGGGTATCAACTGTGTACGGAATATCCATGAGTGACTATTTCTCCGGCACGTTCTGCGGCGTGTAATCCGTCGGATGGCCGGGAACGCTGTATTCGTAAGGGCCGCGGTAAACCCGCGGCGGCTCCGCAAAATTGCCGTGCGGCGGCGGCGTCGGCGTCTGCCATTCGAGCGTGGTGCTCCGCCACGGGTTGTCGGACTTCACCTTCGGACCGTTGCGAAGGCTCCAGAAGAGATTCACGATGAACGGAATCTGCGCGAGCGCCAGCCCGACCGCGGCCCACAGAATGTAGGTGTGCAGACTCATGATGTAATCGGTCAACCCGCCAATCACCCCCGCACCCGCCCGGGCGTTCGCCGTTGCCGAATACATCGCGCCGCCATCCGCCATCCGGCGCAGCATCCCCGACATCCCCTGCGCGAACATCGGCTGAAACACCAGGTTCATGAAGATGAACGACAGCCAGAAATGCACCCGCCCCCAGAACTCGTTCATCTTCCGCCCCGTCATCTTCGGGAACCAGTAATAAATGCCCGCAAACAGCGCGAAGATCGTGCCCGGCGCCACAATGTAGTGAAAATGCGCGATGACGTAATACGTGTCGTGCAGATGAATGTCGCTGTAGCTGAAGCCCAGCGGCAGACCCGTCAGACCCCCGATGCCGAACATCGGCAGAAAGGCCAGCACGAACAGCATCGGCGTGTTGAACCGGATCGACCCGCCCCACAGCGAGATGAACATGCACGTCAGAATGATGACCGACGGAATCGAGATGATCATCGTCGTCGTCTGAAAGAACGTGGCCACCTTCGTGCCCATCCCGGTCAGATACATGTGGTGCGCCCAGACGATGAACGAGAGGAAACCGATGGCCAGCGCGGAATACACCAGCGACTTGTAGCCCCAGATCGGCTTGCGCGTGTTGTTCGAAATCACCTCCGCCACAATGCCCATCGCCGGCAGGATCAGCACGTACACCTCGGGATGCCCGAGAAACCAGAACAGGTGCTGCCACAACAACGGGCTCCCTCCCCCGCTCACATTCGCCAGGTCGCCCCCGATCGCCAGGCCCGTCGGCAGAAAGAAACTCGTCCCCGCCACCTTGTCCATCAATTGCATGATGCCCGCCGCTTCCAGGGGCGGGAACGCCAGCAACAGCAGAAACGCCGTCACAAACTGCGCCCACACAAAGAACGGCAGCCGCATCCACGTCATGCCCGGCGCCCGCAACTGAATGATCGTCGCGATGAAATTCACCGCGCCCAGCAGCGACGAGGTGATCAGCAGGACCATCCCGATCAGCCAGAAAGTCTGCCCGTCCGTCGCAATCGACGTCGCCAGCGGCGAGTACGACGTCCATCCCGCCTGCGCCGCGCCGCCCGGGATGAAGAAGCTGACCAGCATGACCAGCCCGCCCAACACGAACACGTGATAGCTGGCCATGTTGATGCGGGGAAACGCCATGTCCGGCGCGCCGATCATCAGCGGCACCACGTAATTGCCAAACGCAGCAAAGGCCAGCGGCACCACCCCAAGGAAGATCATGATCGTCCCGTGCATCGCCCCGAACGAGTTGTACAGCTCGTTCGACATGACCCCCTTGGCGGCCACATCGCCCAGCACCGCCTCCAGCAACCCGCCGATCACCGGCACGGGCTCGCCCGGATGCGCGATCTGCCACCGCATCACCAGCATCAGGCAAAAACCGATCAGCAGAAACGTCAGCGACGTAAGGCCGTACTGAATCCCGATCACCTTGTGATCGGTCGAGAAAATGTACGTCCGCCAGAAGCCTGCATCCGAATGATGCGCCTCATGAACGCCGGTGTGCGGGATTGCATGTGTCGTCGCCTGCATGTCTCAACAAAACCGAGTCGGAATGACTAACCATTTTTTGGCCGACCCGTGTGAAATTCGCGCTAGTGAACTGAACTCGTCAAGGGGTGTCAACGGCGGATTGGCCTGATTTTGTTCATTATCTTACTTCATTTTGTCCAGCACCATCACCGCCAGCAGCAACGGCAGATACAGGATGGACACGAAGAACAACAACCGCGCGCGCGCCAGCGTCAAACGCCGCGCAAACCGGATTGCCACCCACAGAAAGCCGGCTCCAAGGATCAACGCGATCGCAAGATACAGCGGCCCGGTCAGGTTCAGCACAAACGGAGAGAGGCTGATCGGCAGCAGCCCGAGAGTGTGACTCACCGCCAGGCGCCCCGTGCGATGCCCCTCCGGATCCACCAGCGGCAGCATCTTGAATCCCGCCCGTGCATACTCGTCCCGATACATCCACGCAATCGCCAGGAAGTGCGGCAACTGCCAGAACACAAGGATCGCAAACAGCACCCATCCGCCCGTTTCCAGTTGCCCGCGGGCCGCCGTCCATCCCATCAACGGCGGCAGCGCACCCGGGATCGTCCCCACTGCCGTGTTCAGCCATGTCACCCGCTTCAGCGGCGTGTAAATGAACAGATAACTCAGGAGCGAGATCGCCCCGAGCGCCGTGGTCAGCGGATTCACCGCCACAGCCAGATACAGCAGGCCGGCGCACGAAAGCGTTCCGCCCACCACCAGGACCGTCGATGGCTGCATCCGGCCCGACGGCAAAGGCCGTGTCCGGGTACGCTGCATCTTCGCGTCGTGCTCGCGCTCGATCAGTTGGTTCAGCGCCGCCGCTCCGCTCGCCAACAACGCCGTCCCGAGCACCGCGTGAACCATCAGCGGCAGGTTCGTCGGCCCCGTGCTGCCCACGTAAAAACCGACCAGCGTCGTCAGCACCACCAGAAACGTCAGACGCGCCTTGATCAAATCCAGGAAAACCGCCGTCCAGCTTTTCTCGACAGCGATCGCTTCGGTCAATAAGGGCGCAGTTGCTTTCATCAGGTTGCCGGGCCCGTGGCCAAAGCGCTCGCGGTGCGTTCACGTTCGGAGAGACCGGACAACACGGCGCCAGGCGCGGATTTCGGGCTTCGGCCGTAAACTATACACAGCATCGCGCCCGTGACCAGCGAAAGTGCGCCCGCAAGCACATGCGCCGTCGCCACGTCCGCCGCCTTGTTCGACAACACCGTGAAGGCGCCAAGGGCGACCTGCACGGAGATCAGAACCATCCAGAAAACGCCGAGCTTTCCCGCCAAACTGCGCCACCTGAGCCGGCGAAGAACCATCCATCCGCTGGCGAACACCGCCGCCAGAATGATCACCGCCATCAGCCGGTGCACCATCTGGAGGTGCACCTGGAACGCCGTGATCGGATTCAGCGCCCTTACCTCCATCCGGTTCTGATTGTAGCGGGCAATCGAATCCGGATCCGTCGCCGGCCACCATTCCCCGTACGCCAGCGGAAAATCCGGAATCGCCAGGCCCGCATGCTGATGCCGCATGGTCGCGCCCAGAACGAGCTGCGCCAGAATCAGAACCGTCGTCGCCAGCAACAGCGGATGCAGGCGGAATCCTCCCCCGCCTTCCCGGTTCAAACCCGCAAACCATCGGCTCGTGCGCAGCGCCATCAGACAGATCAACACAAAGAACAACTGCGCGAGCGTGCCGTGAAAAATGCCGATCTCATCCTTGAGCCACACAACGCGAAGTCCGCCGAGCACGCCCTGCAGGATGACGGCGGCGTAAGCGACGACACCCAGCCAGCGCAACTGGTCCGGCCGGCGAAAGAACTGCACCAGGCCCGCCACGATCACGGGCAGCGCCAGCACGGCCAGCGCCTGGTAAACGCCCATGTGCCGCACTCCCATGAGCATCAACACAAACACCATCGCGCCGATGCCGGCCCACTTGCTCGCCCCGCGTGTCTCGCGTCCCCACAGCCACAGAGCGAGCACGGCGGTCAGCAGCCCCACGAAGGAAGCGATCAACCGATGAGTGTGCTCGTAGAGGATCCCGCCGATCCATTGCGAAGGCGGGAACAGAAACATGTTGTAGCCGTAGGAGTTCGGCCAGTCCGGCACCGCCAGCCCCGCGCCATGGCTGGTCACCAGTCCGCCCGCCCCCAGCAGCACAAAGGTGCACGCCGCCGTGAACACCGTGAACCGGAACAGCCATGCGTCTGTCTCTTATACCCATCTGACGCTGCCGACGATGNNTGTTGTAGCCGTAGGAGTTCGGCCAGTCCGGCACCGCCAGCCCCGCGCCATGGCTGGTCACCAGTCCGCCCGCCCCCAGCAGCACAAAGGTGCACGCCGCCGTGAACACCGTGAACCGGAACAGCCATGCGTTGTGCGTCGATGTCATCCGTCGAAAAAACAAACCGCTGCAAGGAGTCCCCCGCAGCGGTTTTGAAAGCCCGTGCCGCTACTTGAGTTCCACAGTGAAGTCCACCGTCGTGTCGGCTCCCTCTTTCACTTCGATTTCCTTGTCGATGCCGTTCGGAGCGGCCTTCCTGTGCAGCGCCGTGATGGTGTACTTGCCCGGCGGAACGTTGCTGATCTTGAACTTGCCGTCCGGGCCGGTCACCGCGAAGTAGGGATGATCCACCACCGTCACCCACGCGAACATCCACTTGTGCACATCGCATTGAAAACGGAGGAAATTCTCAGGAGCCGGGAAGGTGTAAACCAGATCCGGCGCCTTTTCCATTTGCGGCAGGTTCAGCTTGCCCGCGTTGGCCGTCTCGTTCGCCTTTTCCTTCGGAGTCAGGTGAACGTTGTGCAGCAACGGATCGGAATTCCTCACCAGAAGCTTCTGCCCGGTCTGCAAAGCCACAATCTGCGGAACGTACAGGCATTTCTCCTGGTCGAGAACCACCGGTTCCGCCGTCGCTCCGGTGGACTTGCCGCTGATGCCTTTCAGCATCACCACCACATCCCCCAGTTCCTTGTTCGGCCCGACCACGAAAAATCTCGTCGTGGGTTGATCGGTGACCAGCTTGCCGCAGAAAGGATCCGCCTTGATCTCTTTGATCGGAATTTCCGCCGGAGGCGTTCCTTGAAGCGTGACGGTCCCCGTGATGTCGCCGGCCGCAACCGAAAATGTGGCCAGCCCGGTGAACAGTACTACTGCAGGACTGATTTTCATAAAACTTGTTTTCAGGGTCGCAAAAATTGGTGCCTGACCCTATCACGCGCTATTTTGCGCTGCAAGACCCGCACCTGCAGTTTTCATCCACGCTCATGCACTGTGTGGCAGTCGCTTATCTGAAAATGGGTTCTATACCCCATCAACTCGCGGTCGGAATCCCGAAGGGAGAACCGAAGATAGCCCACCCACTTTAGCCGCGGGGCAGGCGGGGTAATCGGATAAGTCCCGAAGGGACGGCTGAAAAATCGCACGATGAACAAGAGGCCGCACATTTGGCCAGCTTTGACGTTGCATCGAATGTCGAGCGTTGAATGTTCAATTCATCCCTCCGGCTCCGCACGAAGCTGGATCGTGTTCGTGCCCACCACCACCGTACCTTCCACACGCCATTGTCCGCCCAAAGTTGCAGGCCGTTGCATCGCTTCACGCCGGACATCTTCACCGGCCGCAATCGCGTCCACGACATTGGTCGGCGGAACAAACGCGCCCGTAAACAGCACCGGCGCCCGGAGCGTGAAGTTCGTGCCCGACACCTGAAACTGAAACGCTTCAACAAAACTCTGCTCCCGCTGAGCCGGAGGCGTCGTGTCCCCGAACGCCTGGCGCGCCGGAGCCGCGACGATCGTTCCTTCGTAAACCGATCCGTCCGCATCGATCACCTGCAAACGACCGTTGCTCTGGCGAAGCCGGAACGATTGCAGCACGGACTCGCCTCGCTCCGCGCCGTCCGTCACACGGCGAAAACGCCGCTCCGGCCCGGTCAGCGCCGCCGCTGACCCGGCCAACCCCACACTTCGGTTTGCCGTGGCCTCCGGCACAGCGTCCGTTGCAGCAGCCGAAGGAACAGCGGCGAGTTCAGCCGCGCGTCCGGCGCGATCTTGCTCGACATCTCCGCGCGGAACGGCGGTGGCGACCGCGACACTCATCGTCCTGACTTCCTCCATCGGTTTCGCAGGCGCCGCCAAACCGAGGTCGCTCAGCGACGTTTCGTCCGCCGCCTGTTCCAACGGCGCCGGCTGCGTCCGGCTGTCCTTGTACTGTGACGCCATGCTGATTTCAGAACGATCCTCCCGCTCGCGCAACAGGAGCAGTGTAGTGCACGCGCCGAGCACCACGGCCGCAGCGAGCGCGGAAGCGAACCGCGGGTTTCTGATCCAGCCCCACCAGGACGCCGCCCGGCCCGTTCGCCGAAACCGCGCCACTTCATCCTGCAACAGGCGGCGGTTCACCGGATGCAATTCAAACGGTTCCCCCGCCTGTTCGCGCCGCTTCTGCGCGAACGCTCTCAACAACTTCTCAATGGGCCGCTCCGGTTCCATTACTCACGTAGTTGGACGGGGAAATGCCGGATTGTCTCCGGCAAAAATGCGCCGGATCAGTCCCTCGAGCCGGTCCAGGCACTTGCTCAGGCGCGAACTGACGGTCTTGGGATTCAATTCCAGCGCAACACTCAACTCCTCGTAACTGAAATCGCCAAAATAACGCAGCTCGATGATCTCGCGGCACGGTTCCCCAAGCTGATCCAGCGCCTCGCGCACGAGACCCATCTGCTCTTCCTTCAACACGAGCTCGCCCGGGGACAATTGATTCGAGGGGATATCCATCACCATGCCGCTGTCCGGATCCTCCGCCTGAAGAGACACCGGAACATGGCCGCTGCCGCGCCGGGCGGCGTTGCGCCGCTCGCGCCAGTCCCGTGCCTTGTTCGCCGCTATCCGGAACAGCCACGTACGGAACTGCGATCCGCCGCGGAATGAACCAATATTCCGGATCACCGACAGGAATGTTTCCTGGCAGATCTCCTCGACGTCTTCGCGCGTGAAATCGTGGCCGAGCTGAAAGATGAAGCGCCCCGCCGCGGCGTAATGCAGGTCGAACAATTCGTCCCACGCATCCGCCTCGCCGCGCCGGCAACGCGCCAGCAGTTCAGCTTCCGAACCCATAGCCGCCCGGAGTGTAGACCCCGGCCGGGAAACATCCAACATCCAACGTCGAACCCCGGTTAGGAACAGCGCCGCGCTGCCGCCGATCACGATACGGCATGACGACCAACCTGCTCCGGCTGAATTCCACCCGACCGGCGAGCCACGTGCATCACACTGCTGCGCCGGGGCATAATATGAACCGGGCTGTCCGCCACATTTGCGCTCAACGAATCAGGCCGGCTGCTTGGCCGGCCTGATCGCTCTTGCGCGCTCCAGATGCGGTTCCCGCTATCCCCATCGCGTTTCGCCTTGTTCCGTTTCAGCTTCTGTCCCCATGGCGTCGGCACGACAGGACGGCCTCCGGTGGCGGACCGCTGTGGCGGGGATGCTCAAAACACGCGCCGGCGCCGGGATCCACCACCGGGGCCGTGCACAGTGCCTAACTCTTTCTCCGCGCCGTGTGCAGCAGAAACAGGGCTCCAGAGATCAACGCAAGCCCAGCCCCGCTCGGCTCAGGAACCGCGGTAAAGGTCAGCGCGAAATCGTCGATTCCAATCGTGTCGCGACTCCCGGTTCCCACCGAGTCGGTCAGTGCCACAATCCGGAACCAGATCGTCGATGACTGATCATTCCACGCACCAAGCTGGTCGCCCGTAAAGGTGATCGGCGTCGAACCGAATACTCCCGGATCATCATACGAACCGAGAACAACAAAATCCCCGGTGTCGCCGATGCGATAGTCAAAGGTCCAGGTGGTGGAACGGGTCTGAACGCTCAGCATCTGCAGGTTGAACGACAGCGTGAAATCGCTCAGCCCCGTTGTATTCGGAATCTCGAAAACAAACGCCGCCCCGGGGTCACCGAAGGAACCGCCCTGACGAAGGCCCAATGCGCGGTCGGTCGAAGCGGCCTGGCTCGCCGTGGACGCTCCGGAAGTCAACTCGTCCGCCGATGCCACGTTCTTGAAGGCACCACCGCTGTCCCCCCAGGACGTCGCCTCCGTTACCAGATTGGCCGGCGTTCCAAGAGAGTCTGCTGTCGCCCCGGTCCGAACGGACCATCCATCCGGCAATCCGTCGCCGATTCCGTCAAAACTCTCCGAATAAGAACCGCCCATCAAAAACACCGCCGCGCCTGTCGTGAATGAGGTAAGCACCAATGCCGCAACCAACCCTGCTTTTGCCACAATTGTTCTCATAGGAATCAATGTTTTCGTTCAGCGATGCGTCTGTTTGTTGTTGCCCGAGTGACAACGAGACTGCGCCGACGCGTCCGTTGCCTGACGTGACGGGCGACGTTCGATGCCGCTGGAGCGGCCGATAAGACGAATCGAACAACGACACGCGAGTCTCAGCTCATGCTTCCGCAGCACGAGCGCACTCGGAGTTAGCACGAAAAGCCCCAAGGACATCCGGAAGCGATCGCATTCTACGGGAACAACCAACGTGATCTATCCAACGCAGAGACATGTTGATTCACATTCCGGACACGCCGGCGACGGGTTCACTCTTCCCTTGTCTGATTTCGAAGCCGGTTGTGACACCGCCAATCCTTTCGCGGAGACCAGCCGCCTGCCGGGCGAAACCGGGGGCAGCGCCTCAGCGGAACCATCGTCCGGTGTCCCGTTCCGAAAGCCGTTCCAGGGACACGCGCTGTCGCTGCTCAACGGACACACGGCTGCGCCGGAAACGCCGGTCATATCCCTTTCACTCGCCTGCTTCCGCCATCGCCCGGGACTGATGTTGAACCGGCGTTTGAAACAGGTGTTGAACAGGCCGAGATGATTGAACCCGCACTGTTCGGCGACACTGATGATCTTGGCGTCGGGATCGCGCAGCAGACAGATGGCCTTGAGCAGGCGCATCTCCATCCGCATCGCGGCGACGGAACAACCGAAGTGCCGGTGAAACAGCCGGTTGAGATGCCGCTGACTGCAACCGAACCGGGCCGCGAGCTCCGCGACGGACAGGTTCAGAAGCTCCTGCGTGGACAACTTCTCGAACACCTGGATGACGCGTTGGTCCGCACGCGCGATGCCCGCTCGATGCGACTGCGCGTTCCTGAACTCCGCGGCAAGGAGCGAGGCGGCGATCCTGAGCAACTGGCTCCGATGACCGAGATCGTAATCCGGCGGCGCTTCCGCCAGCATGCGGTGGCAATCCCGGGCAAGCTCCGTGGCGCCGCTGTAAAAGCGGACGCTTTTCAGACCGTCAACGACATTTTGAAGCAGGCTGATCTCCGCGGAACCGAACAAGGGGAACATGTGTTCCACCTGAATTGCGAAGAACCAGAAAACCACATCCTCGTTCGCCTCGGCGTGCAGCACCGCGTGGTGCCATTCCTGGACCACCAGAATATCGCCTGGTCGGACCTGGCCCCGCCCGATCGGGGTGCAATACCTTCCAATACCCGCCTTCGGAAATATGAACACCAATCCCCGCGATTTGCCCGCCCACTTGTCTCCCGTCTTCAACCGGACAAGGCGCAGCGCGAGATGCTCTTGAGAGAACATTCGGTCTCTTCCTTCGGTTGTGGACCGCTGCTCGCGAACACAGCGCTCCGTTTCGAGTCGAAATCCTGAATGGGTCGTTGGACCCTGGCTCCGGACAAAGCCGCCGGCACACGTGAGATCGGGAGTCGCGCAGACGAAACGTTCGCGGCATATCCGGACAGTAAACGACGTTCCGCACGGGACGCGCGATGAGAAACAGATCAACTCCTGCAACCATTGTGGTTCGGTGCATCATCGGATCTCTGCCAACCAGCCTTGTGACGTGAAGCGCTGAAAGAACCCGCGCTTACCCAGACCAACCAACCCTGAGCGGGTGCAAGTCAATCAGAGTCAGTCAAACCAGTCCATACATATTTCGGACATGCCGGATCACTTGTCGGCCACATACCTGCAACGCGGTGACAGTCACTCCGCTGTCCCGGTCAGCAGCGCTTCGGTTGGGTCCTTGAGTGTCAACAGGTGAACCGACCAACCCTCCCAGGCGCTTTTGGTGAGCGGGTGGAATTTAAATCGGTGCCTGTGCATCACGGGTATGGGCAGAAAGCCTTCATTCCGTTTACGTTGGCGTCCAGCGTCCCTCCTGGAGACCTGACATGCACTTCACTCTGCGCAAACCACGACTCCGGCGGACAGCCGCTTTCGGCGCCGGATGCCTTGTGTTGCTCCACGGGCACTGCCTTGCGGCGACGTTCACGGACGATTTCAGCTCGGACCTGGACTATCTGGTCAATGGCGTGGCCGGCACAATATGGGATGGCGTGTACTTCGGCGCCGGAGAGTTTCAGAACACCGGGGTTGGCGGTGGCGGTCCCGGAGCCACGCTGGTCTGCGACGCCAACATCACCGCGCCGAACACGTTGACCATCGAGAGCACCGGCACAGCCTGGGAACATGCGGATGACGACGGGTTTTTCCTTTTCAAGATTGCCCCCGGAGATTTCTCGGTTCAGGTCCGTGTGGTGAGTCCGTTCGACAATTCATCGTACAACACGGCCGGGCTGATGGCGCGGGTGTTCGATCCGGGCGGTGATCCGTTCGGCGGCAGCGAGGATTACGTTTCCTGGACCCGCTTCAACCAGTTCGGCTATGCCAACTATCTGCGCAATGAAGTCAACGGAACCGCGCAACAGATCAACCCGGGCGGTTTTCCGAACAACAATTACTGGCTGCGCATGGATCGTGTGAACGGCACGAATTTCCTGTTTTACCAGAAGGCAACCAGCGGCGGGCCGTGGCAACTGGTGAGCTTTCCGGCGCCTGTGAGCGGGACGGTGCTGCGCCGCGCCGACTTCGCGGGATTGCCGATGCAGGTGGGGATCATTCACGCGACGTTCGCGGGTCAGCTCGGTGTTCAGTTCACGGACTTCAGTCTTACGCTTTCCAACGCCGGACCGTACGCCCCGACACCCGGGCCCGCCACGAGCCTGATCCTGGCGCCCGGCCCCAATCGAACGCTCAGCATCGCGTGGGCCGGCGGCGCGGGCAGTTCGGGAAGCACGGTGGTGATGTGGGCCGGCACGAATAGCCTTCTCAAGCATATTCCGGTGAACGGAACCACCTACGCGGCGAACGCGAGTTACGGAGCCGGCGCCCGGCTTCCGGGAGCCGGCCATTACGTGGTGTACTCCGGAGCCGGCAACAGTGTCACGGTCAGCAACCTCGCCCTCAATGTCCGATACAACGTGGCGGTATTCACTCACGCGGGCTCCGGAGACTCCATCTCCTACAATCGCACCCCGCCGGTCGCCGGCATCACCCTTCCACCGAACGAAGTCATCGGCCAGGCCTCGGTGGATTCCTCGGATGTCGTGGTCGTGTTCACCGCGAATCCGGGCAAGTGGTATCAATTGCAGGCCACCGACACACTAAATCCGCCGGCATGGTATGACATCGGCGCGGAGCCCGTTCTCGCAAACAGCGAAGGCATGGTGCTGGTGCACATCAACGGCGCGCTGGCGATTCAACGGTTCTATCGCCTGCGGCAGATGGACCCGCTGTCCGCCGTGAACATCGATGCCGGAGCCATCACGAGCCTGAAGAACTCCGAGGACGTTTTCGAGACCGAGCACATTGCAGGGGGCCGGAGGCTGGGCGACGCGAACCTGAGATATCGCCAGACCGGAACGAATTGGCTTTCCGCCAGAACCGTCACCATGACGGGCATCGCGTCGGTCACGTACTCCACCAACGCCGCCGGCACGGAATACAAGGCGTCGTATCGCATCAACAACGGCCTTTCCGGAAACCTGATCTTTGAATCGGCGTTCATTTTCCACCGCGACTTCTTCGAGTGGGAAGTCGGCGTTTCGAACCTGACCGGCGGGAACGTGGAACTGGGGGACCTCGCGCTGCCGCTGCCCATGAACACTGCGTTCTCGAGCCCGAGCTCGAGCGTGTTCAAGCACAGCTTTGTGTCCGGGCACGGCTCGTTCATCTTCTGGATGCGGCCCAACAGCGTGGGACCGTACCTGCTGATGACGCCCACAGGCGACACATGGTTGGAGTACTGGGACCGGCTCAACGGGGGATACGAGGTGTACATCCACTCGAAAGCGGAAGGCGCCGTTGCCGCGGCGCAAGGAACGCAATGGCGGCAGCCCAACACCAGCCTGTTGCTCGGCCCCGGAGAATCGCAACGTTACGGATTCAAGTTCCAATGGGCGGACGGCTACGACGGCGTGCGGCAGGCGCTGGTGAACGAGGGCAAGCTGGATGTTCATGTTGTGCCGGGCATGACGGTGCCGACGAATCTGTTCGCGCGCGTGGCCCTGCGGACGACGCAGACCATCAACAGCATCACGGCCGAGTTTCCGGACGAGACGCAGATCCAATCGCTCGGCAACCGCGGCGACTACGCCATTTACGAGGTCCGGTTCTCCAGGCTGGGTGAAAACCTGCTGACGGTGAATTACGGCGACAACCACAAAACCTGCCTGGAGTTCTTCGTCACGGAACCGATCGAAACTCTGATCAGGAAGCGAAGCGCGTTCATTGCGAATCATCAGGTCGTGGATCCGACGAAGTGGTATGACGGCCTGTTGTGCGAATGGAACATGAGCAGCGGCGTGCTGCTGACGCCGGACAACTACGATCTCATTTCAGGATTCCGGATCTACGCCGTCACCTGCGATGACCCGGGACTGTCCCACCCCGCTTACCTGGCGTCCAAACAGGCGCTGTACCCCGTGCAAAGCGAGGTGAACGCGATGGATTACTACCTCGAGAACTTCGTCTGGGGCGGGCTTCAAAGAACCACCAACGAAACGTTCGCGTACGGGGTTTACGGGATTCCCGATTGGTTCCAGAACCGGAACAGCAGCAACCCCGGTTCCGGAGGGCAGCTCCACCTCTGGCGCATCTACGATTATCCGCACGTGGTGGTGATGTATTTGAACATGTATCGCGTGGCGAAGAACTATCCGCACATCAGCACGGCTTTGACGGCCAACGAGTACTTGCGGCGCGCGTACGGAACGGCGGTCGCCCTGTACACCATCCCGCTCGCCATCGCGGGATGGTCGGCCTATGAGACCGGCCTGATGAACGAAAGGGTGGTCGTGGAACTGATCGCGGAACTCGAGGCGAACGGATGGACGGCCGAAGCGAGCACGTTGCGAAACCACTGGGAACAGAAGGTGGACCATTTCGTGAATCAAAACCCGGATCTGTACGGGTCGGAGTACGCCTTCGATTCCACGGGCTTTGAAACAACACATGAGATTGCGAAGTACGCCACTCAATACGCCCGGACCAACGCGGGCATTTCCATGTCGAACGCGCTGTTGTTCCTCGAGCAGCAGATGGCGGCGAACCTGGTGGTTCGAGGCTGGCTCGAGCCCGCCTATTACTACCTTGGCAGCGATTACAGAGCGACTGCAGGCGACGAGTATGTGCTGACCTACATGTCGCAGATGGGCGGCTGGAGCGTGCTGGATTACGCGATGAACTACGCGGCCGACACAAGCCCGTACCTGCGGCTGGGATACGCCTCCTGTCTGAGCGCGTGGGCGTTGATGAACACCGGAACCCCGGACTCCAATTACGGTTACTGGTATCCAGGCGCCGGGAACGACGGCGGATGCGGGGGCGGGTTCGAACCGGCTCCGTACGGAACGACCTGGCTCGGGCAACCGCACCATCGCGGCTCCTGGTACTACGCAAGCGAAACCGACCTCGGCTACTGCGGCGCATTGCGAACGGCGGCAACCGTTCTCGCGGACGATTCCATCTTTGGACGGTTCTGCTACGGAGGTCTGCTGCAGCAAACGGGAAACACCAACCGGATCACGCCCCTGGACGGGGTCCGTCGCCGCTTCTACGCCGCCCTCGACTCCGGAAAAGCCCAGGTCGTACTCGAGAATGATCGCTTTGCCAACTCGCAGTCCATTGCAGTCACGGACGACCTGTCGCGTTTCGATTTCCTCATTGAAACCGACAACCCCGCGGGCCACGCGGCCAGACTGCGGTTCAAGTCCTCCATTGGGGGCACATACACGGTCAGCGACACGGGCGGCGTGATCGCCGTGTTGAATCTTGCATCGGACGAGGAAACCGGTGTTGACCTGCCAATCGAACCGGCGACAGCAACCAGAGCGTTTTCGATAGCCAGATAACGGGCGCGCGAACGCCGGCTTCGGATCAACACCAACGGTACGGGTTTCGACCACAGAGAACGAGTAAAGACCGTCAACGGGCGCAAAGCTTCAAGGCACGAGAACGCGATCCGTTCCCCCATCTCATTCTGCCGCGGTCATGACAAAAACCGTGGCTTGACGGGTCCGGGCACGCCGGGAAAATCGATCCCGCACAACATGGGCCGGACATGGCCCGAGTGCTCCAATGATCGCCAGGTGCTTTCGACACCCTGGCCAGAGAGAAGCCAGCGTTCTTCCCTCTGACCGGCAACGGTCACGTTTACAATCGAGGTCGGAGACAAGATCACTCTTCCACAACGTTGCGGCCGCATTGGGCGCGATCTTGTTCCTCGCATGGCCCGGCGCCTCTCTGCCTTGCTCCGCGCAAACAGACCTCGTCACGATCAGCGCACCGGAATTCCAGCGCATGGTCTATTCGGCGCATCTGATGACGCAACTGGCGGAAAAGCCGGAACTCGAACCCGCGCTCGAGCTGCTGCTCGAAATTGCCCGCCGCAATCCCAACGCCGATCCGAATCTCCTGTCGGGCGCGGTCCGCGAAGCGACGCTGCGGTTTCGAACCAACACCCCGCCGTTCCTTCTGGAACGGCGCGCCCGCGACGAGATGCTGGCCGCGTTCCTGGACGCGTTTCGCAGTGTTCCTGCGCGCACCCATTTCAATCCCGCTTATCTCACGCTGCTCCAGCGCGCGATGCGGCGCGACACCGCCCCTGCCGCTGAGCCGCAGGCCGGCCTGATCCATTCCGGCAGCCAGCATCTGCTCGGCGCCACCGGGATGCTGGCCGCCCGACAGGCGCTCGTTGACGCCTGCGTCCAGCGCGCCGCCCGCAACCCCGCATTTCGCGCGGCCCTGGACGCCTTCCTTGCACC
>DGDZ01000044.1 GCA_002385705.1 Verrucomicrobia subdivision 3 bacterium UBA3939 | reverse complement strand
GACTCACGCTTCAAATACCGGCAGGTGTTCAAAGTCATGGCGCCGATGAGCGCCGGCAGAACCGGCAGTCGCGCGCTTCGTCCACCTGCTGCGGCTGAGGACAGCCGCGCGCCGCGTCTACCTCCGGTGCCTCGGATCCACGTTGTTCCGCAGGTCCGTCCAGTCCACCTTCGGGCCGCGCGGGTCGAGGCCGTTGATAAAGTCCTCGATGTTCGTGTAGCCGTCGCCGTTCAGGTCTTCAGAAGCGTCCTCCGCCCGGTTCGGGTTCAAACCATGCTTCAGTTCCCAGTCATCCGGCATGCCGTCGGAATCCGAGTCCTTGTAAGGCTCGCCCTTGTACTCGGGATAACCGCCCACCTGGGACGGGTGCGTGATAATCCCTTTCGGGATGAGCGCGACGATCCGCTTAATGACCTCGTCCGAGTAACCCACGCCGCCCAGTTTCTCCCGAATATCGGCGTCCACCTTCACGCTCACCTCGCCGGTGCGCACGCTCCTCACAATGCGCTCATCCACGGCGTCGCGCCGGGGCAACGTCGCGCCCGCGTTCGCCAGCACAAACTCGAAGGCCTCCTCCGCCGAATGAATGGTCAGCGGCGCATGCGGGAAAGGCGTGTCGCGGCGGATTTTCGGCAGCACGGTGCCCACCGGCGCCTGCGATTCCGGCTGCACGCCGCCGTCCCAGTTGTCCTTCGTCGCCCGCTCGTTGCCTTCGGCGATGTTCCCGCTGACGTAGGCCTGGCCGAAGTTGTCCACCACGGTCCTGCTGCGCTCGGATTCGGGCTTGAGAAAGCGCCAGGCGACCGGGTTGTCCCGCGGCGTGGCCGGGCCGGGCCTGAGGTAATTGTTGATGATGTTGAACTGGCTGCGGTGGTCGCCGCCATCGACGGTCCGGTGCACCCAGTTGAAGAGCACGTTGTTGACGAAGGTGAAGTCGCCGATCATGCCGACGCTCGGGTTGCGCCCGGCGTTGCAGGCCCAGAGGTTGTGATGGAACGTGCTGTTCAACCCGCCGATCGTGCTGCCGAATGAATGATTGAACGTGTTCAGGCACTCGCTGAAGATGGAGTTCTGAATCGTGATGTTCACCGTCGGCAGCTTCGCCGCCGGGCCCCCTTCCTGCCGGGCATACATATGCCGATACATGGACATGTTTTCATCCAGCCCCCAGCTCGCCGAGACATGATCGATCATGATGTTCCCGATCGGGTTGCCCCCGATCGAATCGTTGCGGTCGCCCACCCACGTCTCTCCGCGACGAAACCGCATGTGACGGATCACGACGTCGTGCGTCTCGAGCTCGACGGTGTCGCCAGCAATGCACACGCCGTCGCCGGGCGCGGTGTTGCCCGCAATGGTGATGTACGGGGCGCGGATGCGAATGCGTTCCTTCAGGCGGATGATGCCGGCGACGTTGAAGACGACGATGCGCGGTCCACCGGCTTCACAGGCCTCGCGGAAGCTGCCGGGGCCGCTGTCGTTGAGGTTGGTGACAACGAACACCTTGCCGCCGCGCCCGCCGAAGCTGTACATCCCGCCGCCCTGCGCGCCGGGGAAGGCGGGGATTTTTGCCTGCGGAAGGTCGCCGGGTCTGGCGGCCCACGGTATGTACGGTTTGCCCTTTTCCTCCCATTCTTTGATGAGGGGCTCCGCCTTCTTGAAGGCCTCGTCCGAACGGCGATCCGCCGCGGCTTTTCTGGCATCGGCTTCCGCCTGCACCTCCGACGGCACCCTTGGGTATTGGGCGTGGGCCGCGAACGCTCCCGACAGCACCGCGGCGGCGAGCACTGAGACTGAAATGGGATTCTTCATAAAATGAACGCCAGAGCGGCTAATTCCTCCTCAGATTCTCCTCGCCCTTCTTCAGATCGTAACCCGCGCGAACGAGATAATTGTTGATTCGCCCCTTGTACTTGTTGAAGATGGCGTGCTTCTCGTTCGAGGATCCCTGGTCCATCGCGATCTCACGTGCTTCAACGAGCCAATCCCGGATCTGTTTCTTCTGCTCGGCCGTGAGGTCGGGGAACATCTTGAGATAGGCGTTGTAGGTGACCTCCAGCACGCCGTACGTCATGCCGTCCTTCACTTTGTCCACCTGCTCGGGCGAGAGCTCGGCCGACAATCGCGCCAGGTACTCGCCGTGCAATTTGTCCGAACGCACCCTGGCCTCGTCCTCGAGCTTCCGCACGGCGGCGTCCACAGCCGCCTTGTCGCCGGCGGACTGGCGCGCCTGGCGAATCGCGGCATCCCGCTCGTCGTGGATGGTCCGCAGGTCGCGGTACTGCCGGGCGATGATAGCCCGCACGCGCGTTGCCTGGTCGGCGTTGGTGAGGCCGAGCGTATCGACAATCTTTGCGGCGCGCTCGTTGATGGTGCGGGTATAGGCGGCTTCGGCATCGGTATCGGCGGAAGATTCCTGTCCCGGGGCGGCAAGGGCCGCAGCACACCATACGGCCAGGAGAAGGATTCGGGTTTTCATCAGACAAGTCTTTCGCCGGAAGACGCTTCCTGTGTCAAGGCGCCGGGCCTTGACGTGCTGCCAAATGTCTTGAGCAAAATGCCAGAGCCACTTTAACGCTGGTGGAGGAAAACAATCCGCATTGAAGCAACCGCTGGCCTGCCGACTGCTCAAACCCGGGCCAAGCATGAGAAATCAGCCCGAACAGTCTCGACCTGCCGCTCCTGTCCGGTTCGTGGCTTCAATCTGGAGCCGGCGTGCCCCGGCCTGCCTGAGTAATAGACACGAGCACCGCTGTTTTCTCGAACCTGGTAATGAGGTCCTATGAGTGGAATTGGCATTCTGAGTTTCCTGTCCGGCGCGCTGCAACTGACCGTGCCGTCATACGCTCTCACTCTCGTTCGCCGGTTTGGCGCGCAACGCGTCGGCTGGTTTATCGTTTTCGTCTTCTCCTGCCTTGCCCTGCTGCGCCTGCTGGCGCCGGCGCAATCCACCGTGCGCGGCCTGCCGGCCGATTTCACCCTGGACGCCGCCTATGCCGTCGGCGCGCTGCTCCTGCTGATCGGCATGGGCCACACGCACACCCTGTACGCCCGCCAGGAGGAAGCGCTCCGAAACGAAGAACGCCTGCACGCGGAATACAAACAGAAGATGGAGGAGGAAACCGCCGAACTCGCGCGCCTGAACGGCGCTCTCGCCAGCGAAGTCGCCCGGCGCGAACAGAGTGAAAAGGCGCTCGCCGAGTCGGCCACCTACTATCATCAGCTCTTCATGGAAAACCCGGCCCCCACGTGGATCTTCGACCGGAGCTCGGGCCGGATTCTCGCGGCCAACCATGCCGCCATTCGACAGTACGGATTCGATTCCCGGGAATTCGTGACGCTTGCCGCGCGCGACCTGATCGCGCCGGAGAAGGCCAGGCTGTTCCTGGAGGACGCGGTTGCGCCGAATGCCCGGACCCGGGAATGCGGCGTCTGGCAGCATTGCCGCAAGGACGGTTCCCGGTTCAATGCCGAAGTGCTCGCAGCCGACATCCGGGCCGCGGGATTGGACGCCTGCATGGTCGTCGCCTGCGATGTCACCGAACGCCACTATCGCGAACTGCGGTTGCGCCGCGACCAGAGCCTGAAAGTGATCACGCGAATGAGCGCCGGCGTGGCGCGGCATCTTCAGCCGCTGCTGGCCGCCATCGACCAGAGAGCGGCATCGCTGCGCACGCAAATAGGCGAAGGCAAGGCGGTGGAGGACATCCGGCAGATCTCGGCGGCCACCACCCGCGGGATGGCGATCTCCCGGCAGTTGCTGGCCGTGGGCGCCGAACTTCCCTGCCAGCCCCAGGTGCTGGACATCAATTCATTGCTTCGCGGAATGAACCATATGTTGAATCGCCTCGTGGGCGAGCGCATCACCGTTGAATTCGCGTACGGTTCCTACATGGTCCCGATGCTCGCCGATCCGAAGCTCATGGAGCACGTGCTGGTCAACCTCGTGCTCAACGCGCGCGACGCCATGCCCGAGGGCGGCACCATCACCATTTCCACCTCCGTTGTGCGCGGCGACGCGTGCGGCGCGAGCGAAGGCCGCCCGGGCGAATTCGTCCGCCTGAGCGTGCGCGACACGGGCCGCGGCATCGGCAATGAGATCCAGGAACACCTGTTCGAGCCGTGCGTGACGACCAAGGACGGCGGCCGGGCGCTGGGCCTCGGGCTGGCTAGCGTCAGGGGCATCGTTCACCAGCACAACGGCTGGGTGGAATTCGCCACTCAACCGGGTGCCGGCAGCGAGTTCCTCGTGTTCATCCCGTGCGCACCCGCAGACGTTGTGCAGGGGCAACCCGTCCAGGCCGCGGCCACTCTCCGGCACAAAGGCACGGTGCTCCTCGTCGATCCCGACGATCGCGCCCGCAACCTCGCGCGCTGCGCGCTGAACTGGCAGGGATACCGCGTCATCGAAGCCGACAGCACCTCCCTTGCGCTGACGTTCTGGCAAAGCCAGGCCGCTCAAATCAACCTGCTCCTCACCGAACTCGCGCTCAACGACGGATCCACCGGGTTCGACCTCGCCAACCAGCTCCAGCAAACCCGGCAGAGTCTGAAGGTGATTTACACCGGGTGCGAAAGCCCCGACACGGCGGCTCAGATCGCGTCGCTGGGAGCCGGTTTCCTGGCCAAGCCGTTCACGCCGGACAAATTGTTGAAGTCCGTCCAACAGGCATTGGATTCCGGAGAACACGCGGACGAACCGCTGTGGGGCACGCTGTAGCCTTCGCATTGACGATTTACGATTGACGATTGACGCGGGCGCTCCGGGGTCCAGGGTGACTGCAATCCTCGACCGCGAATCTGCAAGTTGCAGTAACGTCTGTTGAGCGTTGGATGTTGAACGTTCGATTCCCCGCCGTTCGGCTGGATGTTGGATGCTGGATGTTTCATCCCGGTCAGGCAGCCCCGCCGGCCGCGCTTCGCGCTTGAAACAAGCCGTTCAACCCTTGAAACTCCGCGCCTGATGAATCGAATCGTCGCACGCTTCGACCGGCTCCGGCGCGCCCAATCGAAGGGCTTCATCGTTTACATCGGAGCAGGCGATCCCGATCTGAATGCCACGCACGACCTGGCGTTGGCTTTTGAAAAAGCAGGCGTCGACGTCCTCGAGCTGGGTGTTCCCTTCAGCGATCCCCTGGCCGATGGCGTGGTCAATCAACTGGCTGCGCAGCGCGGCCTCGAATCCGGCGCCACCCCGCCGAAGGTTCTTGAGACAGTCGCGCGGATCCGCCGCAGCTCACAGATCCCCATCGTCCTCTACATCTATTTCAACCTCGTTCACAAGGTCGGCCTCGAGCGTTTCGTGAACGACGCGGCCCGCGCGGGCGTGGACGGCCTGCTGGTGCTCGACCTGCCGCCGGAGGAAAGCGGGAATTACGAGGCCGTCATGAAACAGGCGGGGCTCTGCAACATTTATCTGGTCGCCCCGACCACCCCTGAGGATCGCATCGAGCTGATCGTGCGCCGCGGGACCGGCTTCATCTACTACGTCTCCCGCGAAGGCGTCACCGGAATGCAGGAAAAGGTGTCCGACACCATCGCCGCCATGACGGCGAAGATCCGCGCGCACACGCAACTGCCCGTCGCCATCGGGTTCGGCGTGTCCACGCCCGAACAGGCGCGAACCGTTGCCGGCTACGGCGACGCTGTGGTCGTAGGCAGCGCGATTGTGAACCGGATCGCCGAGCACGGGAAATCGCCGGATCTCGTGCCGCGCGTTGCCGGCTTCGTGAAATCGTTGGCGGATGCGGTGAAGACGAATTCGAACTCTGCGCAATGAAACCGAAAACCGACTCGAAAGATCGTTTTGTGGTGATCATGGCAGGCGGGCGCGGCGAGCGCTTCTGGCCGCTGAGCCGCGAGAAAACGCCGAAGCAATTGCTTCGTCTGCTCGGCAACCGTTCGTTCCTCCAGCAGGCGGTAGACCGCGTCCTGCCGCTGGTCCCGATCAAGAACGTGCTCATCATCACGAACCAGGCCCAGGCGCCCGAGGTTCGAAAACAGCTCCCCAAATTGCCGAAGAACAACATCATCGCCGAGCCGATCGGACGCGACACCTGCGCCGCCGTCACCCTCGGCGCGGCGCTGGTTGGCGCCCGTTCCACCACCGCGGTCATGGCGGTGCTGCCGGCGGATCACGTCATTCCCGAAGAAAAAAAGTTCCAGCAGGTGCTGGGCGACGCGTTCGACCTTGCGGGCCGCGGCCAGGCGCTCATCACCATCGGCATTCAGCCGACCGAACCCGCCACGGGGTACGGCTACATCCGCGTGGGCGACCGGCTGCCGCCGCCGACCGGGGCGAAGCCCTACAAAACGGCGTTTCATCGCGCGGAACAGTTCGTGGAAAAGCCGCACTTCGAGAAGGCGCTCGAGTATGTGAACAGCGGACAATACCGTTGGAACGCCGGCATGTTCATCTGGTCGTTTGTCGCCATCACCGAAGGCCTTCAGAAACACCAGCCGGAGATGTACGAAGCCTGCCAGCGATGGTTCAAAGTCGCCGGCAACCCCGCCAGGCTCAATCGCGTTCTCGCGAAGGAGTATCCGTCAATCAAACGAATCTCGATCGACTATGCGCTGATGGAGCACGCGCAGAACGTGGTGGTCGCCGACGGCGCCTTCGAGTGGGATGATCTCGGCGCGTGGAACGCGCTGGCGCGGCATCTCAAGGCCGATCCGGAAGGCAACTGCGCGGTCGGCCAGTTCGTTCATGTGGACGCCGCGCGCAATGTCATCTTCGACGCGCGCACAAAGAACCGCACGCCCATCGCCGTGGTGGGCCTGCGGGATTCCATCCTGGTGCAGACGGACGACGCGGTGCTGCTGGCGCACAAGAGCCAGGCGCAGAAGGTCAAGGAACTGGTGAAACGGCTGGCCGCCGATCCGAAGCTCAGGAAGCTGGTCTGACCATGGACACCCCATGTATCTCGCCCTCGATGCCTCGAAGATTGTGGAGACGTGCCGGGCGCTGCACGAGCAGGTGTGCGAGCGCTTCCCCGGCTCCGGCCTGAGCCGGGTTGCCGGCGAGCTGCACAGCGTCAGCACGCACGCCGCCGAAACGGGCGCGTGGCTCGCCCGCCCGCAGTACTGGCTGCGCGGCCTCTCCATCATCGCCATCGTGGCCATCATCTGCGTGGTCATCGGCGTCTTCCTGAGCATCGACGCCGAACCGCGGTTCACCAACTTTGCGGACTTCCTCCAGGCATCCGAAGCGGCGATCAACGAAATCGTCTTTCTCTCCGTGGCGATCTTCTTCTTCGTCACGCTGGAGAACCGCATGAAACGCAGGAAAGCGCTCGACGCCATTCACGTTCTCCGCTCGCTGGCGCATATCATCGACATGCACCAGCTCACGAAGGATCCGGAGCGGATTCTCTCCGGCACTCCCGCCCCCGAGGACGGTCCGCGCCGGCCGCAGACTCCCTTTGAGCTGATCCGGTATCTCGACGCGTGCAGCGACCTGCTGGCTTTGATCAGCAAGATCGCGGCATTGTATGTCCAGAACTTCAATGACCCCGTCACCCTGGCCGCGGTCAATGAGGTGGAAGCTCTCACGAACGGCCTCTCCCGCACCATCTGGCAGAAAATCATGATCCTCGATCGCATCCTCGCCGGCGCGGCCAACAGCGCAACGCGGAAGGAAACCGTCCAGCCCGGCCTCGCCATCACTCCGCCCGCCTGACCTCTCCCGCCGCTTCGTTGCCGGAAACTTTGTCGGAAGCTTTGTCGGAGTTATTGCCGCATCTCGCAGCCCAACCGGAGGGGATACGGACGCGCCCCGGCTACGATTGAAACACGGATTTCAGGTAGGCGGCGTTGGCGCTGAAGTTGGCGCGGACGTTGCCGCCTTCGCCGGCTTTTCGCGATCGTTCAATCACCAGCCAGCCTTTCCAGCCCATGTCGTCCAGCGTTTCCTTCACTTTCGGCATGTCGATGGCCGGATCGTCTTTCAACAGAAATCCGTCCTGGTTGGTGCAATGGATCTGGCAGATGCGCTCGCGCCCGAGCGTGCGCAATTCCGCAATCAGATCCCGCTTGTTCTGAAGCGCATTGGAGAAATTGAAATACGACCGGACAGCGGGCGAGCCGATCTCGTCCAGGAACTTCACCTGTTCCGCCGCTTCGAGCTCGGTCTCGACGCCAAGGATGACTCCGGCGCGCTCGGCGATGGGCCCGAACGTCTTCAACCGTTCGACCACCGCGGACCTGAGCTCCGGATGGCGCGCAGGATCGTTGGTGACGCCGAGCGGGAGAAACGCCACGCGGACGTTCATCGCTGTCATCGTGTCGATGCAGTCCTGGATCATGCGCGGCACGGTGGGACGTGTGGCAAAGTTCTGAGCGTAGAAACCCGACATGGCGAGAGAACAGATTTCAATGTTCAGTTTGCGGGCCTCGTCGAGGAAGGCTTTGCGGGTCTCGGGATTGGCCAGCGCGTTCTCAAATGTTTCGCGCTGACCAAGACTGCCCATGTCCACTTCAACTCCATCGGCGCCGAACTCGGCACTCATCTGCAACGCGCGGATCTTCTGGCGCTGAAGGATCATCCAGTCGCAGATGCCGATCCGGTACCGGTGCGGAGATCTGGCGGCGGGAGTCGAGGATTCCTGGGCCCTGGTTCGCAGGCTCGTGCCGGTGATCAATGCGGCTCCCGCAGCGAGCGACGAGCCGAGAAAGCGACGGCGATTAACGGCCGGAACGGTTCCCGAGGAAGAAGATGTCAAAGGGTCCATAACTTCCGGGACTTTATATCCCCAGGCTCAAGGGATCCAGTATCCAAATCGCGATCAAAAATTCGTGGAAGAACCACCGGAGTTCCGCAGGACTTGCGTCGTCTGTTCTTCGAATTCCAACCGGGGCAGTTCGGAGAAATCCCAAAGGGATTCCGTCGCAAAGCCCAGGGTAGCCCCGCAAGTGCGGGACTACCCTGGGTAGCGATGATCTTTCAAAAAACCCCAACGGGGTTCGTTCAGGTCTTGTTCGTCACGCAGCACTTCGGATTCTCCGCGGGCGCCACATTGCATTCATGCGTGGCCACCTGGGACGCGGCTTTGCCGACTCCCATCCGCTTGATCTCCGTCTTGCAGCCGGAGCAGAGGTGCTTCGCCACGAGCACGGTCCGCTTGATCGCGCCCCGCTCGCTGGTGTCAACGCGAGTAGTGTACTCGTCCTTGCACGACGGGCACACCGCGGATCGCGAAGCCGGGGCGGCCGACACCGTGTTGGCGGCGCCATTGTTGATCACTTCGCGATGTTTCGGGGACGCCGTGATGCCGTCAGGCCCTGTGGCTTTGTACTGCGCGGTGGCGGCTCCGGTCATCGCAAAGACAGCAATAGTTAAAGCAGCAACGAGTTTCATGTTCATCTTCTTCATTCGTTCTTTCCTGGGTTGCGTTTACGAGGCCGTTGCGTCGTTGGCAGTTCGCATCGCCCCGTAAACTGTGTTCCGGACTTAATACGTTGCGAACCGCCGAAACCCCTCGCGCATATCTTGCGAAAACATGACCACTTCTTGCGTGGCTCGCTGCCAGGACCAGGATTTGAAATGGAATTGGGAAAAATTCGCGTGACGCCGGGTCAGGTTTGCCGCGCGCGTCATTCGCTGTCGCTGATTCCGGTAGTGGCACGACGGCTCGCGAGGACGCTCGCCCCACCAGAATCCAACGCGTTCATTGGATGTTGGATGTTTTGCCCTTCCGCCCCCTTCCGCTCCTTCCGCTTGCCCGCGGCGGATGGGTCTGATTACATCCCGGCAACTGCGCGAGCAGATGACGTCTGAACGAACAATCAGTTGAGCGTCACCCCAACAACTCCGACGGGCTACCAGCCGGCATACCGTCGGCCGATCGCCGATCCTTTCCGCAAGACAGCGCATCGCGCGGTCCAGTTCTGCGTGCGTCATCACATCCACCCGGACGCGATCTCGTATTGCTCGATCGTCGCCGCTGGGCTGGCGGGCGTTTGCTTCTGGCAATCGCAGCATCATGCCTGGCTTCTGCTGATCGGCCCGGCGTTCTGCTATCTGCGTCTCTGGTGCAACATGCTCGACGGCATGGTCGCTCTCGCGGCGGGAAAGGCCAGTTGGCGCGGCGAAATCCTCAATGACCTGCCGGATCGCATCTCCGACACGCTCATCTTCGCGGCCGTGGCTCACTCGGGCTTCAACGCCGCGGTCAGCGGATACTGGGCCGCTCTGTTCGCCCTGCTCACCGCGTACGTCGGCCTGTTCGGGCAGGCCGTCGGCGTCCAACGCGAATTCAGCGGGATCATGTCCAAACCCTGGCGTATGGTGACGCTTCACCTGGGCGCGTGGATCACATGGGCCCTGCTCGAATGGAACAATGGCGGCATCCGGTTCGCAGGGCTCACCGTTCTCGACTGGACATGCGTTGTGATCCTCGCGGGCTGTCTTCAGACAATCATCGTGCGGCTCAAACGCATCATGCGGGCCCTGGCTGCGCGGGGTTCGAATCGTAGTGGAACGGCATGACTCCCCAGGCCGCGCTGCAAAGCGAGATTTTCCGAACCTACGCCTGGATTGTCGCGGGCGTGCTGGTCGCCGCCGGACTCGCGCTCGCGGTGCTCCGCTGGATATTGAAGAAGGAGGTCGGGTCCGTCTGGCTGACGTATCGGAGCTGGCTGATCATGGCGCCGCTCATCTTCGGAAGCATTCTCGGCGGGCGCGTCGTGTTTATTGTTGTCCTTTGCCTCCTGGCGGGAATCGGGTTCAAGGAGTTCGCCCGCGCGACAGGTCTTTATCGGGATTGGTGGCTCACCGGCGCGGTGTACATCGGCATCATCGCCGTCGGGATCACCTGCCTGGTACCGCAACCGCAAGGCGAGGAACCCGGCAACGGCTGGTACGGCCTGTTCGTGGCCCTGCCCGTGTTCGCCGTTGCGCTGATCCTCCTCATCCCCATCGCACGCAATCGCGTCCAGGGCCAGCTCCAGGGAGTCGCCCTCGCCATTGTCGGGTTCATCTACATGGGCTGGATGTTCGGGCACCTCGCGTTCATGGCCAACGCCACCCACGCCTACGGCTACCTGCTCTACGTGATCTTCGCGACGGAGATCAACGACGTGGCCGCGTTCACCTGCGGCAGGCTCTTTGGCCGGCGACCGTTCCGAAGCAATATCAGTCCGAAGAAGACCTGGGGCGGCACCCTGGGCGCGCTCGCCGTTTCGTTGATCCTGCCCTGGCTGCTGCGCTTTTCCTTTCCGCACTTCGGAGCCAAACAACTCCTGCTCACCGGCCTGATCGTCGGCATCGGCGGACAACTGGGGGACCTCGTCATCAGCGTCATCAAGCGCGACATCGGCATCAAAGACATGGGCTCCGGCATCCCCGGCCACGGCGGCGTGCTGGATCGGATCGACAGCCTGATCTACGTCGCCCCGCTGTTCCTTCACATGGCGGGATACTTTTATGGACTGCGTTGAACGGACGCCGGCTGGAGGCGCGCAACATGCATTGGATCCATTGCCCGGGAAAATGTTTCGATTGTCCGGCCGGCACCGCCGGATGGCATTGTGACGGCGATGCGGCGTGAACCGGGATTTGACATGACGTGGCGATACGAACCCGCGGCGGATCTCGACCAATCGCTGGCCGAGCGGCTCCGGCGTTTCCCGCGCGAACCCGACCTGACGGTGTACGCCGTGCGTTCTGCAGCGGCGCTGCTCCTGCGCGGATGGCTGCGCCTGTTTCATCGCCTCCGGATCACGGGCCGGGAAAACCTGCCGAAGGAAGGTTCATTTGTCATCGTCTGCAACCACACGAGCCACCTGGACACGCTGTGCGTGCTCGCGGCCATGCCGTTGCCGAAGCTGCATCGCGTGTTCCCGGCCGCCGCGCAGGACTACTTCTTCATCAGCGCGCCGCGCCTGGCGATCGCCGCCATCGTCGTGAACGCCCTCCCGTTTGGCCGGCAGAAACACATTCGCCAGAGCCTGGAGCTTTGCCGCAGCCTGCTGGCCAACCCGGGCAACGTGCTCGTGCTGTTCCCCGAGGGCACGCGCACCAGCACCGGCGCGCTCGGTGAGTTCAAGCCCGGCATCGGATCGCTGGTCGCCGGCACCGATCTGCCCGTGGTGCCCTGCCATCTCCGCGGCGGGTTCGAAGCCTGGCCCAGGGGAAAGTGGTTTCCGCGCCCGCGCAAACTGCACCTGCGGATCGGAAAACCGCGCTCGTACGCGGCACTGCCCAATGACAAGGAATCGGCGAAGCGCATCAGCGCGGACCTGCGGGAAGCCGTGGCGGCTCTGGGCATGGATTGAGATCTCTGGGCATGGATTAAGATTTCTGCAGGTGTTGATTGCGCCGGCTTTATTTTTCAATCGAGCCCTTTACTGAATCAGACTCTGGTTTAGAATATAGCAGCCGCGCGGAGCGGCATGGCGAATGGACCTGAACAGGCACGAATCGGTAAGGTTACGGCCGGCCGGCGCCCAAAGCATACCGGCTGACTTCCAGAAGCCAATTATCCTTCCCACGGTTCGCCTCCCTTCAGCCCGTCCGCCTCTTCCGAACAACAAACCACCACAGTCAACCTCCCGAATGTCCCATGGACTTGCATCATCCAATCCTGCGTGAGTTCCCGGAATATCGCGACACCATCCGCCGCCTCAAAGCCTCCAACGATCACTTCCGCCACCTGTATGACGAGTACCATCGTCTCGACGACGAAGTGTACCGGATCGAGGAGGAAATCGATTTCGCCACGGACCAGGAATTGGAAGAAAAGAAAATGCGGCGCGCCAAGCTGAAGGATTACATTTATCACCTGATCCGCCATGCTCCGCCGGTGTGCCCGCCTTACGAAACGCCGAGCATGGCGCAGCAGGAAGCCCAGCAGGCCTGAACGCCCGATCCCGGCCCGGATCAACCGGCGCCGGCCAAACAATTTCCAACTCGCGGAGCAATGCTCCGCGCTCCGACCTCCATTCGCGTCCCTGGTGGGGCGAGCGTCCTCGCGAGCCGTCGTGCGATCACCCTGATCAGCCGATCGGGCTTGATCTCGGATCCCACGGCAGGCCGTGCTGTCGAACCCGCTGCGACTCACAGACTCGCGCTCCGTTGCCCTTGGCCGCTTCGCGCGACACAAAGCCTTTCTTCTCGTGCCTTTCGTGGTCCAGGCCTTTGCCGTTCGCCGTCCTTTGCGCCCCGGCGTCTTTGCGCCTTTGCGTTAGGAACCACGATCGTGCGGCGTACTCCCAAACCTGTTTCAACGCCAAGTCGCCAGGACGCCAAGTCGCAACGAAGCCAGGCCGTTCCCTTCCCACAGCAGCCGCCCTGATCTCATGCAAATCCGAGGCACCCATGCTGTCGAACCCCTGCGACTCGCAGAGTCGCGCTCCGGACTTTGCGGAGCAATACTCCGCGCTCCAGTGCCCGCGTCCTCGTCACTCCCCGAACGCGGGCCTTCCCTGGTCGGTTCTTCGTGTCATCGCCCGGTACACTTTCAGTTGCCCGTACGAATACTCTTCGCCAAGGAACTCAAGCGCCCCGCTGATGTTGCCGGGACCGAAACGCGCGAAGGCTTTCGCAATCGCCTCCCGCGCGCCCGCGTCCAGAATGCGGCTCGTGTCCACTGCCTCGCCCGCCAGCAACGCGTTCTCCAGGTGCGTGTAGATCGTGCTCTCCTTCAGCCCGCGCAGTTGCGCGATCTCCGGCACCGTCTTGCCCTGCCGAAACAACTCCAGCGTCTCCCGCGCCGTGCCGTTCAATCCCCCGCGCCGCGTCGGACTCGTGAAGGAGTCGTCGGCGAAAATCTGCCGCGGGTTGCCCCGCAAATGCGACGCAATCTCTGCCATGAACGTCGGGCCAAACTCCCTCAATTTCTTCTCGCCCATGCCGCTGATGCGGACGCACTCGTCCTCCGTCTGCGGGTAATACCGCGCCATCTGCCGCAGGGACATGTCGGAGAACACGATGTAGGGCGGCACGCCGCGCTCGTCCGCCAGCCGCTTGCGCAGCTCGCGCAGCCTTTCAAACAGAACCTCGTCGCACGCGATCTCTCCCGCCTGATGCTTCACCGGCGCCGCTGCCACCGCTCGCGTCAGCAGGATCTTCTGGCGCGATTTCAAAGCCGCCCTGCCCTGTTCCGTCAGCTCGGCCGCGTTGAACCGCTCCGCGTTCTGCCGCAGATAACCCAGCCGCACCAGCTCGCGCCCCAACGCCGACCATTCGGCCCGGCTGAGCTCGCGTCCGATGCCATACGTCGAAAGCTTCTGGTGATCCCACTTCCGGATCTTCTCCGTGTCCGCTCCGCACAGAACCTCCACCACGTGTTGAATACCGACGTTGAACCCGCTCTTCTCCCGGATCCGATACACGCAGGAGAGGAACTTCAGCGCCGGCACGGTCCCGTCCCACGTCTCGCGCGGTGCCAGGCAGTTGTCGCACCCGCCGCAATGGAGCGCCTCGTCTCCGTCAGCGTCCGCTCCCGTCTCTGCGTGCCGAGACCGGGCCGGCCCCGCGTTCGCCGTTTTCGAAGGTCCGGCGAGCGATTCCCCGAAGTAGTTCAACAGGTATTCCCGCCGGCAGGTCGAGCATTCCGCGTAATGCACCATCTGCTCGAGTTGCGTCCGCGCGATCTCCCGCTCCCGCGGGTCCGGCTTTTCGTCGATGAACCGGCCATACTTGACGCGGTCGCCCGGGCTGAACAGCAACAGGCATTCGCTCGGCAGACCGTCCCGGCCTGCGCGCCCCGTCTCCTGGTAGTAACTCTCGATGTTCTTCGGCAGATCGTGATGAATCACGAAGCGGACGTTCGGCTTGTTGATGCCCATGCCAAACGCGATCGTCGCGCACACCACGCGCACTTCGTCGCGGAGAAAACGTTCCTGGCTGCGCGTCCGGTCCTTCACCTCCATGCCCGCGTGATACGCCGCCGCGGGAACGCCGTCGGCGTTCAACCGCGCCGCCAGCGCCTCCGCTGTCTTGCGCGCCTGGCAATACACGATGCCGCTCTCGCGCGGCCGCGCGCGCACGAACTCCAGAACCTGCTCATACGCCCGGCCTTTCGCCGCGACCCGATACGTGAGATTGGGACGATTGAAACTCGCGACGTAACACGACGGCGAGCGCAGGTGCAGTTGCTCGATGATATCCGCGCGCACGCGATCCGTCGCCGTCGCCGTCAACGCCATCATCGGCACTTTCGGAAACGCATCGCGCAACGCGGACAACTGCCGGTATTCGGGCCGGAAATCGTGGCCCCATTCGCTGATGCAATGCGCTTCGTCGATGGCGAACAGGTTCACGTTCCAGCGTTTCAGATCGTCGAGGAACCCGGGCAGCATCAGGCGCTCGGGCGCGACGTACAACAGCCGGAACCGGCCCTCGTGCAATCCCCGGATGCGCGGGCGTCATTCGCCCGGCGGCAACGACGAGTTGAGAAACGTGGCTTCCACGCCCGCCGCCTGGAGCGCGTCCACCTGGTCCTTTTGCAGAGCGATGAGCGGAGAAACGACGACCGTGAGCCCCGGCCGGGCGAGGGCGGGAAGCTGGAAACAAAGCGACTTGCCGCCGCCGGTCGGTAACAGTGCGAACACATCTTTGCCCGCCAATGTGTCGCGAATAATGTCTTCCTGGAACGGCCGGAATGAAGTGAACCCAAAGTATTTTCTGAGCAGATCGTGCATGTGAATTGCCGAACTCCCGGGGGCAACGGAGGCGAATATGAAACGTGGGGCGAAGCGATGCAATCTCCAAATCTGCCCTGGCAGACTTTCGAGTTCCCCTCGCCCCGCGCCTTTTGCGGGGAGAGAATTCTCCCAAATGGAATTTCACGCTTTGAACCCA
>DGDZ01000021.1 GCA_002385705.1 Verrucomicrobia subdivision 3 bacterium UBA3939 | reverse complement strand
CGGCAATGCCGGCCCGGTCAACTCCCCGGGCACCTGCTACAACGGCCTCGGCGCGGCTCTCTATGGCGCACCGTCATCCGTCGGGCCCGCTCCCGACGGACGCAGCAAGCCCGACATCACCGCGCCCAACCAGGCGCAGTCGCCCAGTTCGGGAAACAGTTACTCGGTTCCCTATGTGTCCGGATGCGCCGCCCTCCTCCTGCAGGCCGCCCTGCGTGGCGACGGCGGCACCAACACCAACGCCGCCGCGGACATCCGGACGATCAAGGCGCTGCTCATGAACGGAGCGGTCAAGCCCGCGGACTGGACCAACGGACTCGCCACACCGCTGGACGCCCGTTACGGCTCCGGCATCGTCAACATCTTCAACTCCTGGCAACAGCTCCTCGGAGGCCAACACTCGTTCATCCAGTCCACCACCATGCCCGGCGGAGAGGCTCATCCTCCGGGATCCAGTCCCAACAACGTGCCCGCACTCGTCGGCTGGGACCACAACAGCATCTCAACCCTCGCCGATCAGGACCGCGTCCATCACTACTATTTCAATGTGCCCGGCACGGACTCCCGCGTCTTCGCCGCCACTCTGGTCTGGCATCGTCACTCCGGCGAAGCGACCATCAACAATCTCGACCTGTTTCTCTACAACGCAGTCTCCGGCCATCTTGTTCTCTGCAGCACCAGCCTCATCGACAACGTCGAACACATTTTTGTCCCGCGTTTGCCCCCCGGGCGCTACGATCTCCAGGTCCTCAAGACCGGGCCCGGCCAGGTCACCGGCACCGAAACCTATTCGCTGGCATTCGCGTTCGTATCGCCACCCGAACTCGCGATCAGCGCAACCGACGAGTTCGTTCGCATCGCATGGCCGGTGTTCCCCGACGGGTGGATACTGCAATCCAGCCCGAGCCTGAACTCTGCCGGGTCCTGGACCACGGTCAATGCGCCGGTCACGGTTGACACCAACCTGGCCGAGAACCTCGTCCTGCTCCCGCCCGGCGCGACTTCGCAGTTCTTCAGACTGCGCCGGCCATAAGCGAAGCCGCAGTGGAGCCGGCATCCTCGCAAGCCGTCTGGGTGGAGCGAGCGTCTTGCCACGCCGAAGCTGAGCGAAGGCGGGAGCCGTCGCACGACGGCGCTGATCACCCTGGATCCACTGCCAACACCGACCTCCACACCCCTCAGCACGTTGGATGTTTGATGTTGGATGTTTCTTCCCCAGTCCCCGCTTCCCTTCCGCCTCCGCTCGGCTATATTGCGGCCGTGAGGCTGACCCAGCTTCTCCGCAAATTGGCCGCGGTCGCAGGACTGCTCCTGTGCTCCGCCCCCTCGTCCTTTTCCGCGGACACATTGATCTGGCACACAAACCAGAATCGCGTCTCGGCCGACATCGAATCCCTGCCTCTCTCGCGCGTGCTCGAAGCAATCGCACATGCCACCGGCTGGCAGGTGTACGTCGAGCCCAACACCACTCACACTGTATCCGCCAGGTTCGCGGATCTCCCCACCGGTGAAGCGCTCCGACTGCTTCTTGGCCGCCTGAGCTACGCCGTCCTTCCGCAAACGAACGGCCCTTCGCGTCTTTACGTTTTCCAGTCGTCAATGCGGAACGCCAGCCGCCAGGTGCAGCCGGCCAACCTCGACGGAAATCGCCCGGGCATGCATGCCCGCATTCGAAACGAACTCGTCGTGACCCTCCGGCCCGGAGCGCGAATTGAGGACATCGCCCGGCTCCTGGGCGCGAAAATCACCGGGCGCATTGATTCGCTCAACACCTACCGCCTGGAGTTCAAGGACGAGGAAGCGGCTCGAAAAGCCCGTGCCTGGCTCGAGGAACATCCCGATGTCGAAGCCATCGACTTCAATTTCACCGTTGAAACACCCCCGCCGATTCAGCCTCTCGGAGGCGACTTCACGCCGGCGTTCACGCTGAAACCAAAGGACCCGGACGGGAATTGCCCGATCGTCGTCGGCCTCATCGACGGCCCCGTTGGTTCCCTCAGCAAAGAACTGGATCCATTCCTCCTGCCGCCCATCTCCGTGGCGGGCGAGTCGCCGCAACCTGCTGAACTGACCCACGGCCCCGCGATGGCCGAGACCATTCTGCGAAGCGTGCAAGCCAGCACGCCAACCGGATCCAGTTCCGTCAGGTTGCTCCCGGTGGATGTGTACGGTCCCAACGGCACCACATCGACGTTCCAGGTGGCCGAAGGCATCTACCGCGCGGTGAACGCCGGAGCCAACGTCATCAATCTCAGTCTCGGCAGCCCCGGCGACAGCCCGATCCTGCGGCAGCTCATCCAGACCGCCGCTCAGCAGGGCGTCGTGTTTTTCAGCGCCGCCGGCAACGAACCCGTCACCACACCGGTCTACCCGGCCGCCTACCCCGAAGTGATTGCGGTGACCGCTGCCGACCGCAATGGCCAGATCGCCAGCTATGCCAATCGCGGGGCATTTGTGGACATCATGACGCCGGGCACCAGCATTGTGCCGTTCAACGGGCAATCGTATCTCGTCAACGGCACCTCCACCGCCACGGCCTATGCCTCCGGCATAGCCGCCGCATTGGCGGATTCCAACAGGCGCTGCCCGCCGGAGGTCGTCCCGACCATGCGCGCCCACCTGCCGGTCCCGCCCCGGTAACCCTGCGCGCTCAAGCGCGTTGTGGGGTCACGCATTCTTGCATAACGTAGAGCCGGCGCTTCCACCCTGGCGAGTTCTTCTCTGCCTTCTCTCCTTTGTCAGAAACCTCGTCGGAAAACTTCGTCGGTCCTGGGGAAAATCGGGTAACAGCGTCAAAGGCCGACAAAGTTGAAGGCGGAATGCCTGCTGCCACCGCGCATGGATTCCCGCGCAAGCCTGCGCCCGCATGCTGGCGCACGCTGCTGCGGGTCGCACACGTCGCAGACCCGCGCTCCGGACCGCGACTCTGCGAGTCGCAGCGGCGGCCGATCGCTCGGTGCAGTCAGGAATCCGCAGGCTTTCCTGATGCGCGGACTTCAACAGGGTCGATGGTGGTGCGCTCGCGCGTTTGCTGAACTCGGAGTCGCTGGCTTCGTTCAGCCGCTGCGACTGGTCCCGTTCTGCGGGACACAGTCGCGCTCCCCAAGCCAACCGCGTCAATCGTCAATCGTAAATCGCAAATCCATCAACGGGCTTGCCTGGCGCCGGGATGCTCCTAATCTGTCATTGTGCCAGATCTGTCCGATCGCAATTTCTTCCTGCTGGCCGTCATTCTGTACGGCATCAGCATGATCTACTCGCTGTTCCTGTGGCGAAAAGGGTTCCGGCAGGACAACCGGATCAACTATGTCCTCCTGCTCGCCGCCTTTTGCCTGCACACGATCGCCATGGTGATTCGCGGGTTCTCCCTCCAGAGTTGCCCCGTCAACAATCTCTATGAAGCAACAACCTTCTTCCTCTGGACCATCGTCGCGGTCTACCTCGTGTTGGGCGTATGGTCCCGACTCCGCTTTCTCGGCGCGTTCGTCTCCCCGATTCTGTTCGCCATCGGCGTCTTCGCCCTGATGCCCGCCCTGGATCCTGCACCGGGTCCCGAGCCACGGTTCACGGGCGGCATTGTCAGCCTGCATGCTTCCCTGATTCTTCTCGCATACGGCGCCTTCGGCCTCGCCGCCACCGCGGGGCTGATGTTCCTGACGCAGGAGCACAACCTGAAGTTCAACAAGGTCCGCGCCGTCCTCTCGCTGCTGCCACCCGTTCAACGGCTCGAAACCGTCACGAACCGCCTCGTAATGGCGGGCTTCGTCCTCCTTACGGTTGGCCTCGCACTGGCCTCCTGGGCAACGCCGCCGGAAGGCGCTCGTTACTACGACGACGCGAAAGTCTATTGGTCCGCGCTGCTCTGGCTGCTGTATCTGGGCCTGCTCATCGGCCGGCGCTATTTCGCCCGGCCCGGCAGGCGCTTCGCTATTGGCACCATCGGCCTGTTCGCGTTCCTTGTGCTCACGTTCTGGGGCACCAACCTGCTCTCCGCGCTGCACCAATAATTGCCTGATCATGCCCATCGTCGTCATCGGCCTCAACCATCGGTCGTCGCCTCTCGCAGTCCGCGAGCGCTTCGCCATTTCCGAGGCCTGTGTCCCCGCCGTGCTCCAGTTGCTCCGCGAGGAAGGCATCGCCGACGAGGCCGTCATCGTCTCCACCTGCAACCGCGTCGAAATCTATGCCGCCACTTCCCTCGAACCGGGCCGCGCGTTTGCCGAACTCAAAGAGTTCCTCGTCACCATCCATGAATACCGCGATCCCCTCACCGACGAGATCTACGCGTTCTCCGAACCGCAGAGCGTTCAACATCTCTTTCGCGTTGCCTGCGGAATGGACTCCATGGTCCTCGGTGAAACCGAAATTCTGGGCCAGCTCAAGAGAGCCTACGAAATCGCCCTCCAGCATCACCACACCGGCAGCCGCCTGAACAAGGCGTTCCAGCGCGCGTTCAACGTCGCCAAACAAATCCGCACCGAGACCAGCATCCAGCGCGGCAGCATCTCGGTCGCCTCCGTCGCCGTGGAACTCGCCGAACGGGTCTTCTCCTCGCTCAACGAACGCCAGGTCATGGTCATCGGCGCCGGCGACACCAGCGAGAAAACCGCGCGCGCCCTTCTCTCTCGCGGCGCCCGAAGCATTCTCGTTGCGAACCGCTCCTATGAACGCGCCGTCGCGCTCGCCTCCGAACTCGGCGGCCGCGCCGTCCACTTCGATGACTGGTCCGCCGAGTTCGCCAACGTCGATATCGTCATCAGCAGCACCGCCGCGCCGCACTACATCCTGGACCGCGCCCGGCTCGACCCTCTCATGCGGTTGCGCAAAAACCGTCCCCTGTTGCTCATCGATATCGCCGTCCCGCGTGACATCGACCCCGAGGTCAATCTTCTCCCGGATGTGTATCTCTACAATGTGGACGACCTCCAGGCCATCGCGGACGATTACCTGAAGCAACGGCAACAGGAAGTCGCCCGCTGCGAACTCATCATCCAGGACAAGGTCCGGGCACTACTGGGATCCACCGGACGACGTTCCGCTCCCGGCACGCACCCCGCTTTTGGCGCCGGCGAAGCGCCCCAGCACTGATCCCGCTCACGCACCGGTTCCAAATTTTTCGTGGATGCCCTCCGGATCAGCCGTTACCTTTTCCCGCACGCTTGAATACGAATGACACAATCGTTATCGCCACACGCGGGAGTGCTTTGGCCCTGGCCCAGGCAAACACGGTGCTGGATCAGTGCCGCAAAGCCTTCCCGCGCCTTTCGTTCGAGCTGAAGATCATCAAGACGACTGGCGACAAACTCCAGACCGCCTCGCTTGCCCGCGAAAACAAGACCCTTCCAAAAGGCCTGTTTACCAAAGAACTCGAGGTCGCTCTCCTCAAACACCGCGCTGACCTCGCCGTTCACAGCCTTAAGGACCTCCCCACCGAACTGCCCGCCGGTCTCAAGCTCGGCGCCGTGGGCAGGCGCGCCGATGTGCGCGACGTGTTGCTCTACCGCGATGCCGATTCTCTCCGCGCTCAGGCGGCGAATGCCGCTCCGTCCGAGTGGACCCCGGGCCAGTCCGCGCGCCGGGGATTCGGCCGCGGTCTTCGGCTGAAGGATCTGCCCGACGGCGCTGTTGTGGCCACCAGCAGCACGCGCCGAAAAGCCCAGGCGCTGGCGCATCATCCCGCGCTGAAACTGGTGGATATCCGGGGAAACGTTGTAACGCGGCTGCAAAAGCTGATGGACCATGCCGAACTCGATGCGACCATCCTGGCGCTGGCGGGTCTCTCCCGGCTCAACTTCAGCATTTCGCCCGACGGCCGGCTTTCCGGCGACGCCGTTCCCGACGGCATGCTCGCCACCGTGCTCGAAACGGACGTCATGCTGCCTTGTGTGGGCCAGGGCGCCATCGGCATTGAGATCCGCGAGGGCGACGAGCGAATGGCTTCCATCTGCGAACGGCTGAACCATTACAACACCTTTCAATGCGTTGCGGCCGAACGCGCCTTCCTCGCCGCCATGGGCGGCGGCTGCCAAAGCCCCGTGGGCGCGTATGCCGAAGCCGTTGGCGATCGCCTTCGCATGCGCGCAATCTCCTTCGTGAGCGGAAGCCCTCGCCGCGCCGAAGCGACCGCCTCCCTGAAAGAACCCGTTGAGCTCGGGCAGAAACTCGCAGACGAACTCAAGTAACGTCCGACCTCGACACTCCAGGGCCTCGGGATTCGCCGCCTGGTTAAAAGACCGCGACTCTATGAGTCGCAGCAACACCCGAGGGATCCGAGCAGTCAAGGATCCGCAGACCGTCGTTTCCCAACGCGGGGCCCTTCCTTGACGAAAAATGGGCAACGACGTCAAAGGCCGATAAAGCTTCCGACAAAGCCTCCGACAAAGGTGGGCCTGCATGCTGGCGTACGCCGCTGCGGGTCGCAGACGTCACAGACCCGCGGTCCGGAGCGCGACTCTGTGAGTCGCAGCAACGGCCGATGGCTCCGGACAGGGGTTCAGCGATCAGGGGGTGGGGGTTCGGGCAGAGAGAGCATGCAACCGCAAGGCGTTGCTCTCCGAGTGCATCGTTCTTAAGCTTTGCGTGTGAAATCCACAGGCACAGTGTATCTGGTCGGAGCCGGACCCGGTGATCCGGGATTGTTGACGTTGCGGGGCGCGGAACTGCTGGGCCGCGCCGATGTGGTGATCCACGACATGCTGGTGAATCCGGAGCTGCTCCGTCTGGCCCCAAAGTCGGCGGAGCAGATCGCGCGCGGCAGCCAGGGGACTCCCGGCGCACTTTCGCAAAAGGAGTTGAACGCGCTCATGATCAAGAAGGCCCGCGAAGGAAAGTGTGTCGTGCGGCTGAAGGGCGGGGATCCCTTCATTTTCGGGCGCGGAGGAGAAGAAGCCGAAGAACTCGCGTCGGCCGGCATCCCGTTCGAAGTCGTTCCGGGAGTGTCTTCGATTTCAGCGGTGCCCGCCTATGCGGGAATTCCTTTGACGCACCGGGGCTACGCCTCCACGTTCACCGCGCTCACCGGACACGAAGGGGAAGGCAAGGAGAATTCCAATCTGGACTTTGAACAGATTGCGCGGATCCCCGGAACGAAGGTGATTCTCATGGGGCTCAAGCATCTTCGCGAACTGGCAACGGTTCTTGTTGAGAAGGGCTTGCCGCCGGACACCCCGGTGGCATTGATCCAATGGGGAACCACGGGCCGTCAACGGTCTGTCGATGGCACGCTTGCCACGATCGCCGATCTTGCCGACAAAGCGCGCCTGACGCCGCCGGTGTTGACGGTGATCGGCGACGTTGTGAAGCTGCGGCCGCGCCTGAACTGGTTCGAGAGGCGCCCTTTGTTCGGAACGCGGATTGTCGTGACGCGGGCAAAGGAGCAGGCGGGTCAACTGTCCGGCATGCTGCGCGACCTCGGAGCCGATGTGTTGGAGATTCCGACGATTCGCATCGCCCCGTCCACGCGCAAGCAGGACATCATGGACGCGCTGCTGGAGCTCAATTCCTACGACTGGCTCGTGTTCACGAGCCCGAACGGAGTCACCGCTTTCTTCGACATCTTCTTCCGTCGTTTCCAGGATCTGCGCGACGTCGGCGGGGCGCGCATCGCTGCGATCGGCCCGGCCACAGCGGCGCGGCTGCGGGACCTGCATTTGCAGGTGGATCTGATGCCCGAGGAGGCGCTGGCTTCGAAGGTGGCCGACGCGTTCGAGAAGTACCAGTCCATCGAGAACCTGAAGATCTGCCTGCTGCGCGCGGAGGTTGCGAACAGCGAACTGCCGCGGGCTCTCACGGAGCTGGGAGCCATTGTGGATGACATCGCGGTTTACCGGACGGAAGCCGAAAGCGAGGACGCCACGGGAACGGCGGCGCGCCTGATGGAGGGAGGCGCGGACTGGATCACGTTCACGAGCGGCTCGACGGTCGAGAAATTCCATGCGCGCTTCGATCTGCCCGGGCTGCTCAAGCGCTTTCCCGCGATGCGGCTCGCTTCGATCGGTCCGGAAACGAGCAAGGCCATCCGCGCCCTGGGAATCAAGGAAACCGTGGAAGCGCGGGAACACACATTGGAAGGGCTGGTTCGCGGATTGATGACCGCCCACGAGCGCGGGCCCGCCTGACCCGGCCCCGACTTTCCTCGACCGAACAAAAGCCACCAAACATTGTCCATTAAACGTCCTGGAAGCTCTCAGAGACATCTGAAAGCGAACCGGCACCGATGCAAAATTCGAGATCAGAACGACAGCAAGAGTCGCGAGAAAAGCCTCGCGGATGCACGGGCTTTCCTCGCGTCCTGAGGCCGGGCCTGGCCGCTGCACTGCTCCTGCTATGCCTGCCGCTCATCGCTGCCGGAGCCACGATCCAGGCATCGCTCGATCGGACCACCATCGCCCTGGGCGAACGCGCGATGTTGTCGGTGCGTGTTGAGGGCGGCAACTCGGACCGCCCGCCACAAGTGCCCGCTGTGGAAGGCTTGCAGATCGTTTCAACGGGACCTCCGACTTTCTTGAGATACGACATCAACGGGCAGAGCGGCACGATGCTGACGTACAATTTCGTCGTCACTCCCACGCAGGTTGGCGAGTTCACGATTCCCGCCATCACCATCGCGAGCGAGGGACAACAACTGGCGACGCAACCGTTGAAACTGTCCGTGAGAAAACCGGGAGCCTCCGCAACCCAGGCCTCGGGACAGGAACTGGCTTTTATTCGGCTCTATGCGCCCACCAACGAAGTGTATGTCGGCCAGGTCATCGTGGCGGAGGTGCAGCTCTACCTCCACAACGTGGTCCGCGACATTGGAAACTTCCAGGTAACGGCATTCTCTGCGGACGGCTTCAACAAGGGCAAGACCGTGGAGGGCCGGCAAAGCCGCGCGCGCGTCGGCAACTCCATCTACACTGTCGTCCCGCTCTACTTTCCGCTCACCGCGATCAAGGCGGGCGACTCCAGCCTCGGGCCGCTCCGCGTCTCGTTCGCAGCGGAAATCATCAACCCCGCGCGGCGCGATCCGTTCGATCTTCTGGGTTTCAACACGCCGGTGGAACAGCGCCAGATCGCGCTCGAGGCCGAAGGCACGCACGTCAGAATTCTTCCGGTCCCCTCGGAGAACGCGCCTCCGGGCTTCGCCGGAGCAGTGGGTGTCTATAGCGTGAGCATGAGCGTGAGCCCGACGAATGTGGCGGTGGGCGATCCGATCCGCGTGCGGCTCCAGGTGAGCGGACGCGGCGCCCTGGATTCTCTGACATTGCCGGAACAGCCGTCCTGGAAGGATTTCAAGGTCTATCCGCCCATATCCAGAATCGAAACGGCTGACCCGCTCGGGATTCAGGGAACGAAATTCTTCGAACTGGACGTGGTCCCGGAGAAACTCGAAATCGAATCGCTTCCCGAGTTCTCGTTTGCATGGTTTGATCCGGAGCAAAAGGCATTTCAGACATACAAACACCCGGCAGTGCCCCTCACGGTGCGCCCGGCCGGGACGGCGCCGCTGCTGGCCGGCGACCCGGGTGAAAAGCGAGAGACCGCCCCGCCGCCGCGGGACATTCTGCCGATCAAGCAACGCGTCGGCGCGCTGGCGCAAGCGCGTCCGCCTCTGATCCAGCAACCGTGGTTTGTCGCGGCGCAGAGCGTGCCGGTCCTGCTGTGGATCGGCTCCGTCCTGTGGCGGCGCCGGTCCGAGTGGCTGGCAAACAACCCGCGACTGCGGAGAAAGCGACAGGCGGCACATGCCGTGCGCCGGGGACTTCGCGATCTGCGAACCTTCGCCGCAGCCAACCAGTCCGAGCAATTCTTCGCGGCGTTGTTCCGCCTCCTTCAGGAACAACTCGGCGCCGCGCTCGACCTGCCAGCCTCGTCGATTACCGAGGCTGTGATCGACGAGCAATTGCGCCCGCGGAACGTCCCGGAGCCGGTTCTGGCCGGGCTTGCGGAACTGTTCCAGGCGTGCAATCTCGCGCGATACGCGCCGGCACACACCAGCCAGGAACTCGCCGCTTACGTTCCCAGGGTGGAATCGCTGTTGAACGAACTTCGGGCATTGACCGCATGAGACTGTTGTCGAAGGAACGCTGCATCCAGACCGGACCCCTGTGCGCGCAGGGGCGGGTCGGGCGTCACCGTCCGCGAATCTGTGCCTTCGCCGCGGTGGCGGCCGCCTTGTTCATCTGCGGCCGCGCCGCGGTCGCAGCGCCGGCCACGGACCGTTTTGAGGCCGCGAACCGCCTCTATGAACAGGGCAGGTTCAAGGAAGCTGCGGCAGCCTATCAGGAACTGTTGAACTCGGGATTCACTTCGCCCGCCGTCTATTTCAACCTCGGAAACGCCTTCTTCAAATCGGGCCAACTCGGGGCCGCCATCGCCGCGCATCGCGAAGCACAGCGGCTTGCGCCGCGTGACCCCGACATCGAAGCAAACCTGCGGTTTATTCGTGAACAGGTTCAGGGTCCCCGTCTGACGCCCAATCTCATCCAGCGCTGGCTCGGCAGGCTGACGCTGAACGAATGGACCCTCCTCTGCGTCGCCGCTTTCTGGATCTGCCTGCTCTCCCTGGCTGCCCTGCAACTCCGTCCGGCGCGCAAAACGCTCTTGCGCGGGATAGCGCTTGCAGCCGGCGCAGCCACGATGGTACTGGGTGCCTGCCTCGCCGGCGCGTGGTCATCGGTCGCGCGTCCCGTGGCGATAGCCAACGCCAACGACATCGCCGTCCGCAACGGGCCCATTGAGGAGTCGCCGTCCACCTACACTGTGCACGACGGAGCGGAGTTGAGGGTGCTCGATCAGAAGGACGGCTGGCTGTTGGTGGACGCGGGACTGCGGCCCGGATGGTTAAAGCGCGAGGATGTCATCCTGTGGCCCTCCGGACGACAGCCGGACGGAACGCGAGCGTCCGATTGAGCGCCCCGTTCACTCGTCCGGCGCGGGGGATTCCCATTCCGGGTACACAGCGGGATCGAGCTGCCCGCGCCGGATCAGTTCCTGGAGATCGCGAATGATGGTTCGCCTGGCGACCTTGAACTCGCGAGCCAACGCCGAGATGTTGGGGCGCTCCTGCGTTCCGGCAAGTCGCTCCCGGATCCTGTTCTGCCGGCTCAGCCGGTCGGTGGAACGGCTGAACAGTTCGTTGGCATCGATGCGATGCGACCGCTCGAGTTGTTCGAACTGGCGCACCAGTTCTGTTTCGCCGCACTCGGTCAGGGCGATCGTGACGGTTTTCTTCAGCTCGCGCGTGTCCACGGGTTTGGTCAGGCAGAAATGCGCGCGGCGCGGTCCCTGAAGCGCGGCCATCTGCTGGTGCACTTCCAACGCCCCGGAAACAACAATGATCGGAACGAAGGGCAGCAGTTCCTTGAGCGCCGGAAGAAAGTCCAATCCCAGCTCGCCCTCCGAAAGAACATGATCCAGGATCAGCACGTCGGGGCGGATTCGGCGAATGGCGGCCAGCGCCTCGGACCCGTTCTTCGCGCGGATGAGATTGTGTTCCGAGAGGGTCTCCTCGTAGATCTCGTACTGCAGGTCGTCGTCTTCGATGATCAGGATGTTCGCTTTCATTTCAACACGAGCGGCTGCGCGGCGGAAGATTCCGCCGCAACGGCTGCAGCCGGAAGGATCAGCGTGAACGTGCTGCCCCGATTGACGACCGAATCAACCGCCAGGCCGGCGCCGATTCGGCGCGCCAGTTCGTACACCATCGACAATCCGAGCCCCGTGCCCCGCCGCGTGGACATGGACTTGGTGGTGAAAAACGGCTCGAAGATGCGCGGCAGGTTCTCCGGCGGAATGCCGCATCCGGTGTCGGTCACATCGATGCCGACGTACTCCGCGGCAGCCGCCGGCGTGAGGACCAGGCCGGGCGGCAGCTTCGGAATCGCGCGCGTGCGCACCACGATCCGCTTGTCTTTGTGCATGGACTCGGCGGCGTTGAAAATGAAGTTCAGCAGGATCTGCTGGATGAGATCGCGAGAGCCCGTCACGTTGGGAAGATCCGGCGCGGGTTCGAAACCGACGCTGACTTCGCGCAGGAACCGGTCGCCAAGAAGCCGGATCGTCTCCTGAACCGTGCCGTTGGGATCGCATACCGAGAGTTGCGCGTCGGATTCGCGGCTGAATCCCAGCATGGCCTTGACGATGCCGCTGCCCTGCTCCACCACGGTCTTGATGCGGTCCACCCGGGTTCGGATCTTTTCGGGATTTTCGACATTGTCCTCGATGATCTGGGCGGAGCCTTTGATGATGGACAGGATGTTGTTGAAGTCGTGCGCAATGCCGGCGGCGAGCGTTCCGAGCGCGGTCATCTTCTGGCTCTGGAGCAATTCGCGGTTGGCGAGTTCGAGCTGGCGCGAGCGTTCGGCCACCTGGCGCTCGACCTCGGCGTAGCTGCGCAGCAGGCGCCGGTGCCGGTTGAAGGCCAGCCCCGCAAAGAACAGGGCCACGATCATGCCGATCCCGGCGATCAGGACGAGGCGTGTCTCGCGATACCACGGCACGACCACGTTGAACTGGAGCTGCGCGGCCACCGACTCGACGTTCCCCGCCCTGTCCATGGCGCGCACCTGGAAATAATGTTTGCCGGCCGCGAGGTCCGGGAACGAAACGGCGTTCATCTCCTGAAAGGGCGACCACTCGTGCTGGTCCAGCCGATACGAGTAAAGCAGCCGGCCCGGATGCGTGCTCTTCCACTTGTCCACCCCGCGAAAGAGGAGGCTCAGCGTCCCGCCTTCCATCACCTCTGCCTGATCGCCTGACAACCGTTGAACGGCCGTTCGCGGCGCGTCCTGATCCGCCCGCGGCTGGTAGAGGCTCAGGCCCTGCGCGGTCGCCGCCCAGAGCCGTCCGTCACGCGTTTCGCAAATCGCCGTCACCGTCGCGTGCGGCAATCCTTCCTCCATTCCGTTTTCAACCCAGGCGGCCTGCCAGAAGCGGAGCAATCCGCTGTTCGAAGCGATCCATACGCTCCCGTCGCGACCGGCCAGGATGCCATTCACACGGTCGATGCCCGCACGAAGCACCAGCCAGTTCTCGCCGTCGAACGCCCAGACGCGATCCTGCGCGCCGCACCAGATCGTCTGGTTTGGCAGCTCGAGAAAACACTCCACACCCTCGGGAGCGGTCTGGTCGGACGACGTAAACAGGCGCCATTGGCCGTCTCGATACCACGCCACCCCGCGCTCGGCGCCGAACCATAAATCGCCCCGGCTGCTCTCCAGAACCGTGTTCACGGTCCCCAACCCGCCCAGGTTCGTCACGCTCAGTTCAGATTTCCTGAACGCCACGCCGTCATACGTCTGCAATTCCCATCCCGCAGGCGCCTGGTGCGCGCCGCTCAATACCCACACACTCGAATCACGCGCCGGACCAAGGATCCTCCGGGAAGCATCGATCGGCGCAGACGCCCACGCCAACTCTCCATCACGAAGACGGAGCTGCCACCAGCGCTCGCCCATCTGCGCGAGCATGACCCCCTGCTTGAGGCCAAACAGGCGTCCCGGCTCGCGTCCGACCGTCCCGCCCGGGATATCGAACCGCCTGATGCCGTTTCGTTCGATCACCCAGACGGCGTTTTCAGCGAGACACCAGAGCCGGCCTTCCGTGTCTTCGCCCAGCGCCTGAACCCCCTCGCCTCTCAGGTCAAACGACTCCCACAGCGAAGGCGCATACCGGTACAGGCCGTCCGACGTGGCAAGCCAGAACGCGCCGCCCGGCGCAACAGCCACATCGAAATACTGGCGAACCGCCGCCAACGGCATCCGCTGCGGCGCATCAGGGACATCCATCCTGAACAACGAATCGCCGCTCATCAGCCACAGCGTGTTGTTCAAGTCCCGCCATGCGAATCGAAGAGCCACACCCGGAACACCGCTTCGAGACCAGGTCCCGTTATCAAACAACACCGCTGTCGAAACGCCGGTGAAGGTCTTCCCGATCAACGTGACGCGGTCGGCGGTGCTTTCGATCGGGCTCCGCAATTCCACAAGCTCCAGCGACTCCGGCGGCACAAACTCGTCCCATGCGTCTCCCGGCTTGAGATTCCGGATCGGTCCCGGCACCCGCGCCACTCCCCTCGCCCCGCTGATCCATAACCCGTCGTCGTGAGATCGGGTCATTCCCGTGAAACGTCCAAGACCGGTCTGCGCCGCTTCCCGGATCAATTGCACCTGGGGACGGTCGATATTCTCGGCGTTCAATTCATACAAGCCATCGGGCAGGAGAAACAGAACCCGTCCGAAGCGAACCGGCTGGATGGGCACCTCCGGACTCTCGCTGCCCCGGACATGCGCGGCGATCTGGGGGACACGATGAACGAGCCATTTGCCGTCGCGCAACTCCTGTAATCCCTCGGGAGCCACCGCCCACAGTTGGCCGCTCGGGCTGGCCTCGATCCTGCCGATCGAGCGGACCGGCGCCGGGTGGTTCGTGACTCCGTAGCCGTCGAGTTCCGAAATGCGATTCGCCCTCCGATGATTGACGAGCACATTGCCCTGCGGCGTGACGCTGACCGCAGTGCAGGCGGTCTGCGGCAGGCCGTCGCTCATCTTGTACGCGCGCCATTCGGGACCCTGCTGGGCCCAACTCACGTGTAGCCAGACGAACACCGCCGCTGCTGATAGAAACCGCCGAAAGCCTGCCATGAGCTTGAATGCGCGATAAGTATCCTTCCAGACGCCCGGCTCCGCAACCAAAAGACCGCCCCGCTTCCAGCCCGGTGGGGCCTGGTCCTCTATCCTGGTCCTTCATTCACGAGGATCCCCATCACACGGAGCAGTGGGGCTTCGGACTTTTTCTGGCCCTCGGGTTTCTGCCTTCGGATCTCTTACGGGCCTGTGCCCTCAAACGCACACTTCACCCTCACGCTGCCTCGGAATAAAAACGGTTGCGGATCGCAAAGATGGAACAGCAGTTGGACAACCGTAACCGCGGTTTCACGCTCGTTGAATTGCTGATGGTGCTCGGCGTCGTCGCCGTGTTGGCGGGCGCGCTCCTGGCCGTCCTCTCCACCTCAGGCGCTCGCAGCCGACAGACCGCCTGCCTCGACAATCTCAAACAGCTCGCTGCAGCCTGCCAGATGTACTGCGCCGACAACAACGATCGATTCGCCCTGAACCTGCCGCAGAACGCCGGGGTTCGGGCCGAAGGACTCTGGGTCGCCGGCAACATCGCCAATCCGTTCGAAGCCACGAATACCGCCCTGGTCCGAAAGGGATTGCTCTACCCGTACTTGAACAGTGAAACGGCCCTGCACTGCCCGTCGGATACCTCGCACGTGGACGGGCATCCCCGCGTCCGCAGCTATTCCATGAACGGCTGGTTCGGCAGCCGTTACATGGAACAGGCAATGGCGCATAGCGCCTACCGCACCTTCGTCAAGAACACCGAGCTGGCATCCGTCGGACCGCGCGAACTCTGGATCATCGCCGACGAGCATGAATCCACCATCGACGATGGTTTCTTCCTCGTAACCATGAACGACAGCCGCCCGTTTGCGAACTTTCCGGCAGCCCGTCATGACCTGGGCTTTGCCCTCGCCTTCGGCGACGGCCACGTCGAAACCTGCCGGCTCAAGGATCCGGAAACCCGCCTGCGCCTCCAGAGCGGAGGCGAAATCAGCCCGGGCAATCTCGATTGGAACCGGCTGAAACAGATCACCACGGTGCCCTGGAATCGGTAGAACAGGGAATACTGCGCCGGGCAAACCGCCGAACCGCCTTGAACTTCAGCCCTTGAGCTTCCGTTCAAGAATCTCGCCGACAACCGTCGGGTTCGCCTTGCCTTTGCTGAGCTTCATTACCTGCCCTTTCAGGAAGTTCAGCGCCGCCGCCTTGCCCGACTTGAAATCGTTCACCGGACCGGGATTCGCCCGGATTACTTCGTCGCAAAACGCCTCGATCGCCGCGGTGTCGCTGACCTGCGCGAGCCCCCGCTCCTGCACAATCGCCGCGGGAGATCTGCCGGTGTCGAACATCTCGACAAAGACCTGCTGAGCCGCGGAACTGCTGATCGTCTTGTTCTCCACGAGGCCGATCAGTTCGAGCAGGGCATCCGGTGGAAAGCGCAGGTCCGACAGTCCGGTGAGTTTCATGTCGTCGGGTTCAAGCCCCATCGCCGCCTGTTCGGCGCTCTCCCTGGCGTTTGTTTCCGCCAGACGCGCCTGGAGATTGTTGATCACCCAGTTGGCCACAGCCTTGGGGTTCTTCGCCCGTTTCGCGATGCCCTCGAAGTACTCGCACAACGCGACGTTGCTCTTGAACACTTCGGCGTCGTTCGCCGGCAGGTTGTATTCCTTCATCAGGCGCGCCTTGCGCGCCAAAGGAAGCTCGATCATCCGTCCCCCAACTTCCTCGAGCCACTTCTCGCCCGGCTCGAACGGCATCAGGTCCGGGTCCGGAAAATACCGGTAGTCATGCGCATGCTCCTTCGTGCGCATCTCCTCCGTGATCCCCGCCATGTCGTCCCAACGCCGCGTGGATTGCGCCAGCGCACCGCCGCTTCGCAGAACGTCGATCTGGCGGGCGATCTCGTACTCGAGCGCCCGCCGGACGCCTGAAAAACTGTTCATGTTCTTGATCTCAATCTTCGCCCCCAGCTTCCCGGAACCCTTCGGGCGAACGCTGACGTTCACATCGCAGCGCACCATTCCCTTCTCCATGTCGCAATCGCTCACCCCCGCCTGTTGCAGCACCTCTTTCAGCGCGTTCAGATACACGTACGCCATGTCCGCGCTCGTGATGTCCGGCTCCGACACGATTTCCAGCAGCGGCACGCCGGCCCGGTTGAAATCCACTCCGCTGTTGCGCTCGAAATGGAAGCTCTTGCCCACGTCCTCCTCGAGATGCGCGCGTGCAACCCGCACCCGCGCGGTCGCGCCCTGAAACTCGAAATCCAGATACCCGTTGGCCGTCGAGGGCCTGTCGTACTGGGTAATCTGGTAATTCTTGGGCACGTCCGGGTAAAAGTAGCTTTTCCGGTCGAACCTGGCGAAGGCGGGGATGGTGCAGTGCAGCAAATAACCCGTCAGCACCGTCAGGCGCAGCGCCTCTTCGTTGGCAACAGGCAGCACGCCCGGCAACCCGAGGCAAACGGGACAGACATGCGTGTTCGGCGGCGCGCCAAACGCGTTCGCGCAGCCGCACCACATCTTTGACTTTGTCTTGAGCTGGACGTGCGTTTCCAGCCCGATAACCGCTTCGTACTCCATAATGGCTATTCCGGTGCCGATGCCGCCGGCCCGAACGCCGGCGACCCGACATTCTTCTCCGAAGACCGCTGCGGCAGCAACTCCCCGCCGCCCATCGTCAGTTTTCCTCCGCTCCGCAGCCAGAGGATGAACAGCATCCCGTAAAGGTCGGCCTCGGTCTTCACGTTGTGGAACACCTGGTCTTTGAGGTCAACGCGAACTTCGCCGTTGTTCGAAGCGTCCCCAAGGTCCACGAACTTCGCCGTCCCCAATGACAGCTTCAGCTCGTCGATGCCGACGAAGTCGTAGTCGCGCAGGACCCGGTGTTGGCGACGGCGGGATCGCTCGCGGACGGTCTCGGCGATCGTGAACAGGTTTGTCCTGCCGGCCTTGTTCCGGACCACGTCAAGCTCGGCAAGATCGAGTCGAACCAGCGAGATCCGCAACTCCTTTTGCGCAAGCGCCTCGCGATCCAGTTGAATGTGCAATTCGGGGATGTGAACGAACAGCGTTTGGCCGAACTCGGGGGTGTTGTACAGTTTCAGATCCCTGATCGTGATGGCCTTTGAAATGAGACCTGCGGAGAATCTCCCGATCCGGGCCTGCATCCCGGTGTCCTCATAGATTCGATGCTCGGCGATCGCACGGAGAATGGAATCCTTTGCAAGCAACAGAATGACCGCGAGCGCCGCCAGAACGAGGACGACGCGGAGCACCCATTTCAGAAGCCGTTTGATCACCGGCCTTAAATAGGGCAAACCATGGGCGCATTCAATGGCCGAGTGACAGCGCCTGACACAGCAGATGGCGGGAGAATGCTCCCGCACTTCGAAAGGATTCGCCTCCATTCACCATTCAACGCGGACAAGTCCTGATCTAAATTTGTCACTTCCGCGTAGCGTTGAATGTTGGGCGTTGAATGTTAGAGCGTTGAATGTTGGATGTTCAACTCAATGGCCCCCTACAGCTGAACGTCCTCGGGCCTGACTTCGAGGCACTCGTCCTGGTCTTCCCACACGACTGCCGGGTAGTACTCCAGCAACCGCGGCGCCAGTTGGCTGCCCGCCCGCGCCAGCAGCGCCTCGGCCTGGCGCGCCGCGCTCTCGTAAGCCCGGTCATAATCTCCGGCGTTCTTGCGCTGCCGGTCGTCCCAGTGCGCCACCGCGTGCACCGGCGCGTATTGTTCCGCCCACACCGCAATGTCCGCCCGCACTTCAGCCGGGATTTCCTCAAATGGCACAAGCGTGTCGTTGCAATGCTGGCAGATCAACCCGGTCTCCTGCACATCGCGCGTCAACAGCGGGAGCGTCGGCGCGCGGCAGCAGGGCGACTCGGCGTACGCCGACGGCGGCGTGGCCAGGCGCTTGAACCAGATCTGTCGCTCGTGCCCCTGCTGCGCCGCCAGACGATAGGCGCCCAGCAAGGGATGCGACAAACGCCAGACCTTGCCTTCAATCTGCCCAAGCGTCTGCGCAAGCCAGCGCGCGAGCGTCAGATCATCGAAGTCCCGAAAGATCGTGCCGTATTCCTTCCACAAAACGTCCAGTGGCGATTCCGGATTGCCAGCCATCGGGGCAGTGTGTACGTCCGCCGGGCCGGTTTGTCGAGGCGGACGTGCGCGGTTGCCGGGTGTCCCCGGCGCCTGCTTCCAGCGGGCGAACGTACCCGCGCCTGCCGCGCCCGAGTTTGTGCCGAGGCGGGAGCTGTTGTTCGACCGGGCTGAACCGTCGGCCCGGAAGAACATGCCGGGCTTCAACTTCTCGGACGTTTCCCGCCGGGAACACCTCCGAAACTTTTTTCAATCATTAAATTTTGCCATCCCGAATTTTCGTTCTGGCAATCACGGCGCGCGACATGCAAGGTGAACCGTGATGATGAATCAGAGTTGATTTGCTGCAGAAGATGATGTCGAACGAATTTCAACCGGTGCTGGGCGAGCCCTCCGATTGGCTGGGCGACTGGCATCCCCTGGTTGAGCAACTGGGCTCGGCCAACGGGCTGGTGGCCTTGAGCGACATCGCGGCTTCGCTCCGCGCCGCCCCGGTGCAGAATGAGGAAACGTTGCGCGCGTTTCTCGCGGATTATCACGAGCGCATCCTCGTTCCCCATGAACTGCCCGCCATCCAGCGGGCGTATTATCACACCACCCGGCATGAGGTGCGGGAACTGTGTGAGTACGACCGGCAACTGGCGGAGCACGCGGCCAGGCAGCCTTTCGCGGAGGCGAGCCGGCGCGTCGGCCAGACCGAGCTGCTGAAGCTTCGACCCCTGCGCGACGAGCGCATCGTCCGCCGCTACATCGAAGCCGTCGAACGCAAAGAAGCCCACGCCTGGCATACACTGGTGTACGGGCTCACTCTTGCGCTCTACTCCATGCCGTTGCGCCAGGGCCTGCTCGGTTACGGTTTCCAGACCACCCGCGGCTTCATCTACGCCGCTGCAAAACCCCTGCGGCTGTCCGAAAAGACCTGCCGCACCCTGCTCGAAGAGCTGTGCGCAGACCTGCCCCGGGCGGTTGAGCTCCTGATCGCCGAACGCGCCGCAGCCTGAAGCCTTCCAACCGGGAGCAGGATTTGTACTGGCAGGTCTGCTCTCAAACCAACTACAGTCGCAACCAGCAGATCATTCATGCCTATGCCAGCGATGCACGAAGTGGACTACCAGATCTTCGGCGACGACATGCAGTTCGTCGAAGTGGAACTCGATCCCCAGGAAGCAGCCGTCGCGGAAGCCGGCGCCATGATGTACATGGAGGACGGCATCCAGATGGAGACCATCTTCGGCGACGGGTCCCGGCAGCAGGGCGGTTTCCTCAGCGCATTGGTGGGCGCGGGCAAGCGATTGCTGACCGGTGAATCACTCTTCATGACCGTGTTTCAAAACCGCGGCCAGGGCAAGAAACGCGTGGCCTTCGCGGCGCCCTATCCCGGCAAGATCATCCCGGTCAACCTGAGCGAAGTCGGCGGCGAATTGCTCGCGCAGAAGGATTCGTTCCTGTGCGCCGCGAAAGGCGTGAGCCTCGGTATCGCCTTCAACAGGCGGTTCGGCGCCGGTCTGTTCGGCGGGGAAGGCTTCATCCTCCAACGGCTCCAGGGCGACGGTCTGGCGTTCATTCACGCCGGCGGCACCTTGCGTCAGCGCGACCTCGCCCCCGGCGAACTGATCCGCGTGGACACCGGCTGCATCGTGGCTTTCCAGCCCACGGTGGATTACGACATCCAGATGGTGGGCGGGATCAAGACCGCCCTGTTCGGCGGCGAAGGATTGTTCTTCGCAACCTTGCGCGGCCCCGGCCGCATCTGGCTCCAATCGCTGCCGCTCAGCCGCCTCGCCGGACGCATTACCGCCGCCTCGCCGCGCACCGGCTCCGGCGGACGCGAGGAAGGCTCCATCCTCGGCGGGCTCGGCCGCATCCTAGACGGCGACAACGGTTGAGTGTTCGCCGCCCGACGGCGCTGCCAGGTCCAGTCTCGCGTCCGGCATGACTGATCCCCGAATCGTCTGACGCTATTGTCTGACGGTATGAAAACGATCCCGCTGCGCCAGTTGCTCCGTCAGCCGCTCAAGGTGAAGCGCTGGACCCGTGCCGGTCAGAGCGTCCAGGTCACAGACAACGGCAGGCCGTTGTGGGTGATCCGTCGCAACGTGTCAGTCCCACACGCGTCGAAGAGGACCGTATTCACGACGAATGAGGAGACACACGCAGAAGAACAGGAGTACAATCGCGCTGATCCACCGTTTGGAAAGGCATCTCCCTGGCAGCGCCCGGTTCATCCCGGCGCAAGGAACAGAAGGCATCTTGCGCAGCAACTCGCGTCCGCGCGCCGACATGACGCGAGAAAGCGCCGCTCCCGGAATCCAGTGGCCGCACAGGTCTCGCAGGAGTAATACCGGTAACCGGTCACGTCATTGCTCGCGAGCAACGCACTGTCCCGGGGGCATCGATTCATCTGCAATTCAACCCAAACGGCGCCCGTGTTGAATCTGGAGACTTAAACTTCGTTCACCCGCTGCGGCTGTGAACAGCCGGATCCGCCCAAGCGCACTCCTCACGTCGTGCGCTACAGTGCATCGCAGAAAACAGGGCGGTCTATCGTCGCTCCACAATCCTGCGTAGCGCTTCGGCCACCGGCGCCCAGGGACCGCCGGACTCGCACGAAAACGCCCGGAGCACGGAGACGGCTTCGCCCCACAGCAGCGACAGCGGCGGCAGCAACGCCTCGTAGGTCGTCGCCGGTTCCGGCAGCCGCGCCTCAATGGCAAGAGCGCAACCCGCCGCAAGGATCGCTTCGAGCATCGGCGCCCGCGCTTCATCGGCCATGCCGCCTTCGGCAAGCAATGTCGCCATCCTGAGTTTCCGAGCGGCATGCTGCCGGCGCGCGTCGGCTCTGGCGCGTTCCTCCGCAGAAAGCGGCGCGGGGCCGGACCCGTTCGGCTCGGGAAACAGAGGACGCGCCGATCGCGTGGTCATGGAGATCAGACCCGCTGCCGTCAATCGCTCGAGCGCTTCGTGCGTAGCGCGGTCCACCACCTCCAGATTCACCGGCGCCAGCGGATCGCTCCGGTCCGGACCGAAGAACTCCGTGTGCAGACCGTTGAGTCGTTCGCGCCACTGCGCGGCGTCTCGCTCCACGACCACGTACAGCACCGAGTGCACGCCGCTCGCGGGAAAGCGTTCCTCGCAGCAGACCAGCGCGCCGTTGATGCGCTCGCGGGCCTGCCGTGCAAAACCCAGCGCGCGATCCGCAGGCAACGCCGGCGCCGGTTTCGAGGTTCCTTGCTTCGCACTCGATTCCGACCGGGGAACGACCAGTTGTTCAAGCTTCGCGAGAAACGCCTGCCGGCCGCTGCGCAGCTTGATCTCCTGCAAATTGCCCTTGAGATCCAGCACGCCGTCGGACAAGGCCTGCTTGTTCGCCAGCGTCTCGAGCATCCGGTGTTCAATCGTGTTTTCGGACACCAGATTGATGACCGTGACGGCGCGGGTCTGGTGTTTGCGCCAGGCGCGGGCGATGCGCTGCTCGAGTTTCACCGGATTCCACGGCAGATCGCAATTGATGACGACGCTGGCGTTCTGCAGATTCAACCCCGTGCTGCCGCTGTCGGTGCTGAGAAACACGCAACAATTCGGGTCGTTCTTGAACGCGTTGATCCCGGCGCGGCGTTTGCGTTGCGGAACGGTGCCCGTGTGCCAGGCAAACCCGAGGCCCATCGTTTCGCACAATTCGCGTACCCGTTCGAGCATCCGTTCCCATTCCGAGAACACGATCGCTTTCACGCCGTTGTCGCGGCATTCCTCCAGGATCTTTTCCAGTTCAGCCAGCTTCGGGCAGTCCTTGTCGTTTGGATCCAGGATGTAATTCGTGTCGCAAACCATGCGCATCATGGCGAGCTCGCGCATGAGTTTGTCCTGCTCCTGCTGCGTGAGCGGGCGGCGTTTGGAGATGGACGCGAGCCGCGCCACGTTGGCCTCGTGATCCTCGTAAGCCGCCTGCTGGGCCGGGCTCAAGGGAACGAAGTGGTTGCGGTCGGTGCGCTCCGGCAGCTCGGTTTCCACATCGGCTTTACGCCGGCGCAGCATGTAGGGCGCGATGCGCTCGTGGAGGAGGTGCAGATTGCGATATCCGCACGGACGCCCGCGCTCGTCCAGTTCGTAGAATTCGCGGTTGAACCGGAACAGCGGCCCCAGCACCGAGGGATCGAGGAAATCCATCAGCGAATGCAATTCGTCAATGCGGTTCTCGATCGGTGTGCCGGTCAACACGAACGCGTATCGGCTTCGCAAACGCTTGATCGCCTGCGTCGTCTTCGTGTTCCAGTTCCTGATCCGCTGCGCCTCGTCGAGGATGACCACGTCCGGCCGCAGGCGCGCGTTCACCTCGAGCGCGTCCACCAGCATTTGCTCGTAGTTGACGACGGTGAAGAACGGCGCTGCCTCTGTGGACTTTCCATTCCGGGTTTCGGATCCGATATCGTATTTCTTCAACCGCTCGTGGCGCGAGCCGAAGACCAGTTGCAGCGGGAGGTCGGTAAACCGCTGGATCTGTTCTTCCCATTCGGTCTTGAGGGACGCGGGTGTGACGACCAGCACGCGTTTCGCCCTGCCCAGCCGGTGCAGCAGCGCGCACGCGGCAATCGCCTGGATGGTCTTGCCCAGGCCCATTTCATCGGCCAACAGCGCGCGTTCGGTGAACGCCAGATGCAGCATGCCTTCGCGCTGATACGGGAACAGCGGCACCTTCGTTTCCTGCGCGGGCCATTCGCCGCTTTGAACGCGCAGCTCGTATTCGCGACGCAACTGCTTCCGTTCGGCGGCGCGCCGGCGGCTTTCCATCCAGGGCTCGACATCCTGCGAGATCCGCAATTCCGGAAACTTCTCCTGCAACTTCCGGGCCTCTTCCAGAACTTCCTCAACGCTGCCGTTGCTCAATAAACCGTCGGCACTGAACAATCGCTTCAGGCGCGCGGGAGCGGAGCCATTGGCATTCTGAAGCACCAGCCCGTTGAGCGCCGGATCCGGCACGATGTCGATGCGTCCCGATCCATTGCGCGCAGCCGACTGGAACAGGCGCTTGAAGCGGCGTTCGAGATACAGCAGCACGGCCTCAACGTGCTTGCAGGTGCCCAGCCCGTTGATGCGGAAGTCCACGCACTCGCACGAGAACTGCCGCTCGCGGATGCTCCGGATCTCCACCCGGTACGTGAGTCCGCTGGCGGAGGCGACCCGGAAATTCGAGAACACGGGGTGACGCGGGTCGATGTTCGAGATCCTGAAGGCCTCGTCCCGGGCGCGCTGGCGACGACGCGCGATTTCGTCGTTGTCGCTGGTGCGCCAGTCATGGACGGGCGGCAGTTTGAGCTGGGCTGTATTGACGGTTGCCATTGGCCCATCATCGCCACCACAAGCACCACGTCAAAGCGGACTTATTCCGGAATGTTCACACGTTATCCTCAGGTTGTTCACGCATTTGTACACGAGGTGATAGGTCTCGCTGCGACGGGTGTTTCTGCTACTGGAGCCGTCAACTGAAGGTCACGCTCCAACGGCAGGCGCAATGAACGAAGACCTGATAGCATACGCGCTGATATCGGCCTGTTTCGGCATCGTCTTCCTCCTTTGGTTTCTGGTCGCCATGTTCAACCGGGAAGCGGTGAAGCGGGAACTGCAGCAGCGTTGTTGCGAACCGATTCACATTCGCTGCCTGATGGGACCGCCCTTTGGACCGCGCCTGGTCAGATGGATTCGGGATGAATTGAGGGAGTTCGTCTAGAAAGGCGCCGGCGCGGACTGGCGGCCTGCCCTCCTACGCCGCCGCTTTTGCCGCTTCCAAATCGCTCCGCCGTTGCGCCATGCTCTTGAAGAACTCATAGCCCTCCCGCAATCGGCGCACGCAGACATCCTTGTCCTCGAGCATCGTCCTGATGATCCGCAGAATCGGCTTCGGCCGCAGGTAATAACGGTGATAGAACCGCTCGACACTCTCGAAAATCTCTTCCTTGCTCAGATTCGGATACTCCAGGGCGCTCTGCTGAAAACCGTCCTCCTCAACCAGGTCGGTCTTGTCCTGCTTCACAAACCAGCCGTTGAGCTTCGCCTGTTCGTACAGCTCCGTGCCCGGATACGGCGCCGCCAGCGACACCTGCAGCGAGAACACATCCAGCTCCTGCGCGAACCGGATCGTTTGCTCAATCGTTTCCCGCGTCTCAACCGGCAGCCCCAGAATGAACGTGCCGTGAATCACCACGCCGGCCTTGTGGCAATCGCGCGTGAACCGCCGCATTTCCTCCGTCGTCACGCCCTTCTTGATCCGGCGCAGGATGTCGTCGTTGCCGCTCTCGTATCCCACCAGGAACAGGCGGAGGCCGTTGTCCTTGAAACTCCTGATCGTGTCGTAATCCAGGTTCGCGCGGCTGTTGCAGCTCCACGTCAGCCCCAGCGGCCCGAGCTTCTTCGCAATCTCCCGCGCGCGCGGCAGGTTCGCCGTGAACGTGTCGTCGTCGAAAAAGAACTCCCGCACCTGCGGGAACAACTGCTTCATGTAGGCCATTTCATCGGCGACGTTCTGCGGCGAGCGCACGCGGTACTTGTGCCCGCCGATCGTCTGCGGCCAGAGGCAGAACGTGCATTGCGCCGGACAACCCCGCCCGGTGTAGAGGCTGATGTACGGATGCAGCAGGTAACCGATGAAATACTTCTCGATCTGCAGATCGCGCTTGTAAACGTCCGCCACCCAGGGGAGATCGTCCATGTTGCCGATCAACTCCCGTTCCGGATTGTGCCGGATTTTTCCGTCCTTGTCCTTGTACGACAGCCCCGCGATGGTCGAGAGATCCCGCCCTTCGGCAACTTCCTTGCACGTGTAATCGAATTCCTTCCGCCCCACCCAGTCAATGGCCCACGACGCCTTCAGCGTCTCGGTCGGCAACACCATCGCATGCGCGCCGACGAACCCGATCTTCGTTTCGGGCTTCTGCCGCTTGATGGCCTCGGCGACTTTGCAGTCGTTCTTCAGCGACGGCGTGGACGTGTTGATGATGACGTGATCGAAACCCCTTGCGATGCGGAGGCATTCCTCGATGCCGATGTCGTGCGGCGGGCAATCCAGCAGTCTGGAACCGGGCACCAGGGCGGCCGGCTGCGCCAGCCACGTGGGATACCAGAAACTCGTGACCTCGCGTCGCGCCTGATACCGCGCGCCGGCGCCTCCGTCGAACCCGTCGAACGAAGGCGGTGAAAGGAATAATGCGCTCATGAATAGATCGGCTGTGGGAGTCTCAGCGGCCTTCCCGCAAGCCCGCCGGCGTCGGTTCAATCCTCTTTGCGACGGATCTTCGCGAGCAACTCATCCCGCGCGGAGGTGCCGGAGCCGCAACCGCCGTTCCCGGCGACGGGTTGCGTCTGCAGGTCGTTGCCGCCGCGGGCAAACGCCGATTTGGCGCCGGCCAGCCCGGACTTGATCGCCGCCTTGGCTTCCGCAAGGTGCCCTTTGCCGACGCTGGCGCCGTTGAAGGCATTGACCTTCGCGCCCTCGGCGCACGGTTTCGGCCGCGGCCAGAAGTTGTATTTGAAATTCTTCCAGTTGTCGCCGCGCTGGTAGTTCGTTCCCAACGCGCCGCTCGGGTCGTATCCGCAGTGCACCATGCAATTCTCGCAGCGCGGATCGCGCGCGACGCCATTGACGACGCCGTACTTGTTCCAGTCCACCTTTTCCAGCATCTCCTGGTAGGTGCTGTAATGCCCGTCGGTCATCAGGTAACAGGGCGCTTTCCAGCCGCGGATGTTGTAGGTGGGAATGGCCCACGCCGTGCACGTCAGCTCCCGGATGCCCGCAAGAAACTCCTGATACACCGGCGTGCCAAAGATCGTGAACTGCTTTCCCCATTCCAGAATTCTCTCGAACTTCTTCCGCGTCATGTCGCGCGTCAGGAAGAATTCTCTCGGATCCTTGCCCAGCCGCTTCACCATGTCCTTCTTCGCGGCGTCGTAATCGTAGCCGGGCGAAATCGTGTGGCCGTCCACGCCCAGCCACGAGAAGAACTTGAACATGTCCTCGATCTCCCGCACGTCGGTCTCGCGATACACAGTGGTGTTCGTGGCCACCTGGTAACCGAGAAGCTTCGCCATGCGAATCGCCTCGACGCATTCCTTGAAAACGCCTTCGCGCTCCACGATCAGGTCGTGCGTGTACTCGAGCCCGTCGATGTGAACGTTCCAGTACAGCCATTTGGTCGGGGCGATCACCGGCTTTTGCGCGGCCGCCGGATCGGCTTTCCGGATCGCTTCCGCGTCCTTCTCGGTAATGAGCTTCTCGTCGAGCAGCTTCGAAACCAGGGCTTCCAGGGACGGATCGGACGCGTACCGCGCGGCCAGGTAATCCTTCATCTTCTTCCGCATGAACATGCCGTTCGTGCAGATATAAACGATGCGGCCCTGGCGCAGGATGCCGTTCACCAGTTCCTCGATCCGCGGATAAATCAGCGGCTCGCCCCCGCAGATCGAAACCATGGGCGCATCGCACTCCTCGGCGACAGCAAGGCATTTCTCCAGCGGCACCATGTCCTTGAGGCTGGTGGAATATTCTCGAATCCGCCCGCACCCCGTGCACGTCAAATTACACGTATGCAAGGGTTCGAGTTGCAGCACCATGGCGAATTTGGGGGTCCGGCGCAGCTTATGCTTAATGATGTGACCGGCGATTTTCGCGGACAACGCGAGGGGGAATCGCATAGTGTTTTATACGTTCTGAGCTACTTGTTGGACAGGCTCAACCGGCCCGGGCGGAGTGGAAGGCGGGTCCGCCTGAATCAAACCGGGCAGACCCAGGCCCGGAAGCAGGAAATCGAGAGGCGACACGGATTTCGAAGCATGAATGCCGCTGCACCCGGCCAGCGCCACAGCGAACGCAGGCAGAACCAAAAAACGCGCGAATTTGCCAAATGATATCACTTAGCCCGCAGTATAGGAGCGGTCATGATGTTAGCAACACATAATTCGGGGGTATCCAACCCATGCGGGTGCGTCCTGCCGCCGTGCTTCACTCCCGCTCCCCGCCCCCACCGGAACAGGAGATCCTTTTCACTGCTCATGCGTCTCCTCGTCACAACAGCCGGCATCCTGACCGCCGCCCAGGTTTCCGCAAGCGCGCCGGCTCAGCCCGTCGCCGCCCCCGCCGGCACCAACAACGCCGCCGCCCGCGCCGAACGCGCCTATCAGGAGGCGCAAAACCGGTTCCGGTCGAACACGAACGACGTCGAAGCCGCATGGATGTTCGCGCGCGCCTGCTTCGACCTCGCCGAGTTCGCAGCCGACAACCGCCAGCGCGCGCGCCTGGCCGAAACCGGCATCCAGGCCTGCCGAACCGCAATCGAGAAAAACCCGGACGTCGTCCAGTTGCACTACTACCTCGGCATGAACCTCGGACAATTGGCCCGGACAAAAACTCTGGGCGCGCTCAGGCTGGTGGATCAGATGGAAGCCGAGTTCCACCGGGCTCGCACGCTGGATGAAAAGTTCGACTTCGCCGGACCGCATCGAAACCTGGGCCTGCTGTACCTCGAAGCCCCGTCCTTCGGCAGCATCGGCAGCCGGAGCAAAGCGCGATACCACCTGCGCCGCGCCGTCGAACTCGCGCCCGACTATCCCGGCAACCGGCTGAACCTGATTGAAGGGCTCCTCCGTTGGGACGAACGCGCCGAGGCAGTGCGTGAATTGCAAAAGCTGGAGGAAAACCGGGCCGCCGCCCGCAAGAAGTACGCCGGCCCTGACTGGGAATCCAGTTGGGCGGAATGGGAAAGCCGCCTTCAGGAGCTCAAGGCGAAAGCCGGTGTGGCATCGAAAAAGCCCTGAAGCCACGGTCCCGCGAACCGTGCCTGCAGGCTTTGCCGGTCAGCTATCGGCTATCGGCTATCGGCTATCGACGATCGTGAGCGCGCGAGCCGGTTTCAGCCCAGCGATTTCACCTTCTTCACGATGGCCTCGGCATTGATGCCGTAGCGCGCCAGCAGTTGGTCGGGCTTGCCCGAACGCGGCAGTTCCATCACCGCCAGCTTGTGCACCTGGATGCCCTCGACACTCAGCTCGCCGGCCACCGCGTCGCCCAACCCGCCCTCGGGATAGTGGTCCTCCACCGTGAGGACCGTGTTGTTGGTCTTCTGCGCCGCCGCGCAGATCACATCCTTGCCCAGCGGCTTGATGCTGTAGGCGTCGATCACCGTGATGCCGATGCCTTCCCCTTTCAGAGCGTCCGCGGCCTTCAGAGCCTCGAACAGCGTGATGCCCGCGGCAACGACCGTTGCCTTGTCGCCATCCGCCTGCCGCAGCACCTTCGCGCCGCCGATCGGGAATTGCTCGTCATTGTTGTAAATGACGGGCGTCTTGGGACGGGACGTTCGCATGAAGCAGATCCCGCGCTTCTGAACCATCTGCTCGAGCAGGCGTTCCGCGCACACCGCATCGCTCGGATACAACACTACGCTGCCCGCCACGGCCCGCATCATGGCGATGTCCTCGAGCCCCATTTGCGACGGACCGTCCTCGCCGATGCTTACGCCGCAGTGCGAGCCGACCAGTTTGAGGTTCGCCTGCGAGATGCCCGCCACCCGGATCTGATCGAACGCCCGGGTGAAGAACGTGGCGAACGTGGACGCAAACGGGATCTTGCCTCTGGCGCCAAATCCCATCGCCACACCGACGAGGTTCTGCTCGGCGATGAAACACTCGGTGAAACGGTCCGGGAACTTCTTGAAGAACTTCTCCGAGTAGGTCGAGTTCTTCGTGTCGCCGTCCATCGCAACGATGCGCCTGTCCGCCTCGCCCAGCCGGACGAGACCGCTGCCGTAGGCTTCGCGCGTGGCCACGCTGTCGCCAATCCTGTAGTTCAGCGGAGGAAAAGACGCGGGAGCGGAGTTGTCGGGCGCCGGGAGCTGGGACGGCGCCGGGATCGGAACGCCAATGCCCGACTGCGCGGTTGGACGGAGCTCGGCAATCGCGCGTTCGGCTTCCTCTTTGCTCAACGGCTTGCCGTGCCAGGCGTCCTTGTCCTGAATAAAAGAAATGCCGGCGCCCTTGTAGGTCCGGGCAAGGATCACCAGCGGCTGATCTCCGAGGCCCGCGGCCGCCAGCACCTCGAGAATCTCCTCCATGTCATGGCCGTCGATCACCTCGGTGCGCCAGCCGAAGGACTGGAACCGCTTCTGATACACATCCATGTCATGGCCGAACGGCGTCGCCTGGCTCTGGCCCAGGCGATTCACATCCACGATCGCCACCAGGTTGTTCAGCTTGTAGATTCCGGCGAGCGACGCCGCTTCCCACACGGCGCCTTCCGCAATTTCGCCGTCGCCCAGCAGCACATACGTCCTGTAATCGAGCTGGTCCAGCCGGGCGCACAGCGCCATGCCGACGCCAACACTCAATCCCTGGCCGAGCGAACCCGTCGCCACGTCCACGAACGGCAGCCGCGGCGTGGGATGCCCTTCCAGGTCGCACCCCAGTTCGCGAAGCTTGAGCAGGTCGTCGGCAGGAAACAAACCCGTCTCCGCCCAGGCCGCATACAGCAGCGGCGCCGCGTGCCCCTTGGAAAGAATAAAGCGATCGTTGTTGTGGTAATGCGGATCCTTCGGGAGGTACCGCATGTGCCCGAAGAAGAGAGCTGCGACGAGATCCGCAGCCGAACAGCACGAACTCGGATGCCCGCTTCCCGCAGCCGTTGTCGCCGCAATCGAATGAATGCGCAACTGATTCGCAATCCCCCGCAATTTCTCGGTGTCGATGTCGTTCATGAGACTGCAAACTGTATTCGCCGGAAACCAAAAGAAAAGTAGAAATGCTCCCGGCCGCCGCGGCAGGCGCCGCTGCAATCGGGCCAAGACAAACGCGCTGCAACCGGCTACCATCGCCGGCGCGTGCACCAATCGTTTGACCTGAACCATGGCTGACACATCCGGGCAACGCGCCGCCACGCTGCAGCCGTTCACGTTTGGCGGGGCCGCAGCGTTCGGCGACGCCCGCGTCGGACGCCTGTTGCTCGTTCAACTGGCCGTCGCGCTGGCCGCCGCTGCCGCCATCGTCTGGTTCGTGCGCGCGGCGTGGCTGCCGGTCGTCCATGACGCTATTCGGGCGCTGCCGGACTCGGGCGAGATTCGCCACGGCCGGCTGCACTGGCCCGAAGCGCAACCGCGTTTGCTCGCACGAAACCGGTTCCTTGCCATCGGCGTTGACCTTCGGCATTCCGGCGCCATCCGTTCTCCCTCGCATGTGCAGGTGGAACTCGGGCAGGGCGACATCGCCTTTCAGTCGTTGCTGGGTTACACCAGCATCGCCTACCCGCAATCGGAATGGATCGTCGGTGTCAACCGGCCTGCACTCGATCCCTGGTGGGGCGCCTGGCGGCCGCCGGTCCTCTGGATCACCTTCGTCACCGTCACCGTCGCGCTCCCGTTAATCTGGGCGACCCTCGCTGCCGTACTCGCCGGACCGGCCTGGCTGCTCGCGTTCTTCGCCGACCGCCGGCTCACTTTTCTGGAAAGCTGGAAAGTGGCGGGCGCCGCCGTCCTGCCGGGCGCCGTGTTGATGATCGCCGCAATCTTCGGGTACGGACTCGGCATCATCGATCTCGTGCAACTGCTCGCGGCCCTTGTATTGCACCTGATCGTCGATGTCGTGTACGCCTGCGCAGCGCCGTTCTTCCGGCCGAAAGCCGGCTCCAATTCCCGACGCAATCCATTCGCGGCGCGCAACGCATCGGCGGAGAACGGTCCGAACCGCGCCTCCTGAACCCGCAAGAACGTTTCTTCCCTCAACGGAGCTGCGGAAGTCGCAACGCGCCGTTGCATGCATTTCCCGCATCGATTAGTGTCCACGGGTGATGGCTCGGGCATCGTCGCATCGTTATCTCGCCTCGCTCGCCCTGTGCGCCGGCTTGCTGGGCTGCATGCCGGTCGGCCACGATGTTGCGGACGAGCAGAAGGAGTCGCATTTCCTGGAGGGGAAGCGATGCATCAACAGCATGGACTACCACGGCGCGATCGAGCAGTTCACCAAAGCCCTGACGGTGAATCCGAACTCCGCCTCGGCGCATTATGAACTCGGCATTCTGTACGAACAACGAGAGCCCGATCCGGCGGCGGCGATCTATCACTACCAGCGCTACTTGAAACTGCGCCCCAACGCCGAGAACGCCGACCTCATCCGCCAGCGAATCATCAGTTGCAAACAGGACCTCGCGCGAACCGTCCAGCCGCTTCCCATCACGCCCGGAATGCAGCAGCAGCTCGAACAGTTGCTCGACGAAGTGAAACGGCTCCGTGAAGAGAACGAGCACTGGCGAGCCTATTTCGCCAGCCTTCCCCCGGCCGCGACCAACACCGCTCCGGTTCAGGCTCCCCGGCCGACACCGCACACCGCGCCGCCGACCGAAACCGCGCCCGACCGGCAGACCGCCGCCTCCGCCGCGGCGCCGATGCGCACGCACACCGTGCAACCGGGCGAATCGCCATACTCCATCGCCCGGAAATATGGCGTCCACCTGAATGCCGTGATGGCGGCGAATCCCGGGCTTGAGCCGCGCCGACTGCAGCCCGGGCAGACGATCAACATCCCTGCTCGGTGACGCATGCCCGCGCGCGCCGCCTTTCTTTTGATCACGCTTTTCTGGATCACAATGATGGCGTTGCTCTGGCGCGCGGAATACGCCGAGACCAACCCGGAAGGCCGGCCGGTACCTCCTTCCGTGGTCTGGGAGAAAGTGCTCTCCTCACCCGACCGTTCCTCTCTGCTCGTCTTCGATGGAGACCGCCGCATGGGATTGTGCGAATGGGTCACGGGCGCCGGACGAGCACTGGAGCGTCTGGACGCCGAAAGCGTGCCTCCCTCACCCGAGGTGGAGGAAGGATACTCGATCCGCGTGGAAGCAAGCGTTCTTATTGAGCAGTTCACCAACCGTTTGCAACTGGACGCGTTGCTACGCCTCTCTCCGGACCGCCGCTGGAGACTTCTGGATCTGAATATCGGGCTGCGCGAGGCTCATTGCAGGCTGCTGGCGGACGCTTCGCAAGAGCAGGTCTCGGTCACGATGCAGAGCGACGGCGCCCGGGTCGAGCGCGCGCTTCCATTCGAAACACTCAGGAATCCCGCGGCGCTCGCCGCCGAACTGATAGGCCCGATCGCCAGGGATGCGGTTGCGGCACTCAAGATGCCGTCAGCCTCGCAGCAGGATCTGCTCGCTTCCACCATCCGCTGGGAAACGCGCGAAGGACAACTCCGGTTCGGGCACGCGGAGATCCGGGCCTACATCGCGCGCCTGCGCCTGCTCGAATACGAACTCGTTGCCCACATCAGCCAGGCCGGAGAGATTCTCCAGGTCGAGTTGCCCGGCAACTGGCGGCTTCTCAACGAGCAACTGGCCACACTGGAATCGGCGCGATGATCGAGCTCATTCGTCTCGTCAAGAAATTCGGAGACCTCGCGGCTGTGAACGACGTCACCCTCCGGATCGAGCCCGGCGAATTCTTTGCCGTGCTCGGCCCCAACGCCGCCGGGAAAACCACCACGCTGAAGCTGCTCGCCGGCCTGCTCAGGCCCACCTCCGGAAGCGCGCGCGTCGGGGGTTTCGACCTGCAAACGCATCCGATCGAGGCCCGCCGGCTCATGGCGTTCGTCCCGGATTTCCCGTTCCTTTACGACAAACTGACGCCCTGGGAATTCCTGCGTTTCGTCGGGCAGCTTTTCCGAATGGATGAGCGCGACATCGAGAAGCACGGCCGCGAACTCGTCGAGCGGTTTCATCTCGAGGACTTTGTCGGGAAGCACATCGACACGCTCTCCCACGGCACGCGGCAGCGCGTCGCCATTGCCGCTGCTTTGTTGCACCAACCCCGCGTGCTGATCATGGACGAGCCGATGGTGGGACTGGATCCGCAGCACGCGAGAACACTCAAGGACACGTTGAAAGAGCGGGCCCGCAACGGAGCGACCGTCCTGGTGTCCACCCATCAGTTGAGCGTGGCGGAGGAACTGGCCGATCGCATTGGCATCATGCATCGCGGACGCATGGTGGCGGTTGGGTCCCCGGAGCAGCTCCGAAGCCAAAGCGGCGCGTCCCAACCCCTTGAGGAAGTGTTCCTTTCTCTGACGGCAGCCGGTCCGTCCGGACCGAATTCGGAAAATCTTTGAACGTGACAGGTTGTTTGTGGTCTGGTTGTATTCAAAGCGCGACGGCGGGTCAGCAGGACAGCCAGCGCCGGGAAGAAAATGACGGAAACCGGGTCACACAAAGCAGGCTGGACGTTGCTTAACATGGAAGAATTATTTGACACGCCAGCCCATTTCCGTATAAAAGACGGCAGTTTGCTGTTGGCACTGCTTCTCGGGTGTGAACAAGCTAAATAACTATGAACAAAATCGTTGCTTCCTTCGGAGTAGCCGCGCTAGGCGCATCAAGCATTCAGGCAGTCTCAGCTCAAAACCTCACCGGTCCTTCCAGGCTCTGGGATGCCTCACTGACTCTGCGCGCCTTCTATGACGACAACCGGTTCGCGCTTCGCGACAGTGACCCGGCCAAAGACGACGGGAAAGGATTTGGCTTTCAGATCAGCCCCTCGGTGGGGTTGAACTGGGCAGGGCCCGCCACGACCGTCCGGCTGGGTTATACCTATTCTTTCAAGTGGTACGAGAGCACACTGGACAGCGCGACGATCGACGAAGACGAGCACGACGACCAGACGCACACCTTCACCGCCGCGTTGAATCATGCGTTCAACGACCGCTACAGCATCGCCTTGAGCGAATCCTTCGTGGTGGGGCAGGAACCCGACACGTTGCGCGACCCGGACGGCCCGCTGTTCTCCGGCCCGCCCTTCCGTGTTCCGGGTGACAATATCCGCAACTATGCCAGCGTGGCGTTCAACGCGGAAGTGACGCCGCTCCTCGGGGTGACCCTCGCCTACAACAACAGCTATTACAATTACGATGCCGACCTGCTTTCCGACATATTGGATCGCATGGAGCACACCGCGACTGTGATGGGCCGCTGGCATCTGCAGCCGGAAACCACCGGCCTGTTCGGCTACACCTTCCGGTATGCGGACTTCCTGGAAGATCCGGGTACCCAGCGCGACCGCCGCTCCCATATCGTCTTCGTCGGCGCCGAGCACAGCTTCCGCCCCGACCTCCGCGGTTCGGCCAAGGTGGGCATCGAGTTCGCCGAATACCCCGATCTGGAGGAGGGCAGCGAGAGCGAGGTCAGCCCCTATGCCGACGCGAACCTGCTGTTCATGTATCTGCCGGAAAGCTATGCGCAGGTTGGCGTGACCCATCAGCGCAGTGCGACCGACGTCATCGGCAACGTGAATATCGTCAGGGATTCGGAAACGACGGTTCTTTACGCGAAAGTGCGTCATATGCTCGCCCCGCGGCTGTTTGCCGATGTTTCGGGAACGCTCCAGCACTCGGAATTCAGCGGCGGCCAGTTTGATGGGGACAATGAAACGTTCTACCTGGTCGGGTTGCAGCTGGAATACCAGATCAACCCGTACCTGGCGGCGCATGTCGGGTATAACTACGACAACCTGTGTTCGGATATTCCGTTCCGCGGGTACGATAGAAATCGAGTTTACATCGGCATGAGAGCCAGCTACTAGTAGACCCTGAAGTATCAGCCGGGGGGCCTGGTTTATACGATCCGGCCCCCTTTTTTTTGAAACTATGGATTCGTCAAAAGTACCTGCTCCGCAGGAAATCAAGCTGCATTTCCTCGATTATTGGAGGATTATCCGCATCCGCAAGACCGTCATCCTCGCGGTGTTCCTGCTCGTGGTCATCACGGCCACCGTCGTCACGTATATCCTGCCGGAATCATTCTCCGCCAAGGCGTGCATCAAGGTGGAACAGGACGCGCCCGACATCCCCTTCGTGGACTACCAGGGGTTCCGCCGCCCGTTTGATCCCCACTTCATTCTCACCGAATTCGAGGTGCTCCAATCCGAAGTCATCCTCGGTGAGGTCGTCGAGAAACTCAACCTGTGCGAGGAGTGGGGCAAGAAATACAACAACGGAGTTCCCCTGAAACGCCACGTCGCAATGGATGTCCTCGAGAAATCCATGGACGTCCGCCAGAAGCGCAATACCAGCATCATCGAAATCCTCGTTTACAGCGACACGCCGGAGGAAGCCGCCCGGCTGGCCAACGCAATCGCGGAAACCTACAGGGATCACCGGCTGAAACTCGTGGATGAGCGCGCGGCCAGGGGTATCGAAAAGCTCGCGGACCAAAAGAAGAAACACGACGAGGAACTGGCGGCCCAGCGGCTCAAGGTGGACCAGTTGCGCACCAGCCTGGGAATTGTTGACCTCGACCCGCACGGAACCACCCCCACTCCGACCTTCTCAAGCGAGCAGTTGCGCACCCTCCAGAACCAGCTCCTGCTCCTCACCGACCTTCAGGTCAAACAGCAAACAACCCTGAGCAACCTGCTGCAATACGACAAGGAGGAGCTTCGAAACTCCATCCAGACGGCACTGGACCAGCCGGATGCGACCCTGATGGCCTATTTCAATTCGCTCAACGAAGCCGAGCAGGTGTTCCGCTCCGTCTCCCGCGACTACAACGAAGCGCACGCCCTCTATCAGAACGCGCAGTCGAACATCGCGGAAATCCTCACCAAAATCGATGAGCGGATCAAAGGCATCCTGCTGGGACTCGAAACCAGGCTGGCGGAGACGACGAGCCGCGTGGTCCAGTTGAGCAACGCGCTTGAAACCGCAAAGAAGGCCGACCTCGAAATGGCCGAAACCAGCCGGGCGTACTACGCGGAAAAGCAGAAACTGGCCGAATTGCTCCAGTTCAATACCGTGCTCGGACTGCGCATCGCCGCCCAACAAACCGAGCGCGCCCTCCCTCGCAACGCCATGGTGGTCATCACCGACCACGCATTCGCCGACGAGCGCCCCGTTAAACCCAAGAAAGGCCTCAACATCGCCCTCGGCATCATCATCGGCCTCGTCGTCGGCGTCGGCCTCGCGTTCTTCATCGAATACCTGGACACCAGCGTCAAGACCATCGACGACGTCGAGCGCACACTCCAGGCGCCCGTCCTGGGCGTTATTCCCCAGAACGTCGGCTTCCTCCTCGAGGAGGGCGCCGAAAGCCCGCACGCAGAAGCCTACCGCGTCCTGAGAACGAACCTCCTGTTCTCACGAAAGGACGACAAACTGAACACGATCGCGATCGTCAGCGCCGGCGCCGGCGAAGGCAAGTCCACCACCGTCGTCAACCTCGCCACCGTCTTCGCGCAAAGCGGCAACCGCGTTGTCGTCGTGGATTCCGACCTGCGCCGCCCGACCCTGCACAAGATCCTGCAGGTCTCGAACAGCATCGGCCTGACGAACTACCTGCTCCGCCAGAATACGCTGGAGGAAGTGATCCAGACCACGAGCCTGCCGACGCTGGACTTCATGCCCAGCGGCAAGCTCCCGAGCAGTTCCATGGGCGTGCTCAGCTCGGCGCAGATGAAAGACCTCATCCAGGAACTGAAGCAGCGCTACGATTACGTGTTCTTCGACTCGCCTCCCATCATGGGCGTCAGCGACGCGTCCATCCTCGCGAGCGAAGTGGATCTCACCTTGCAGGTGATCCAGTATCGCCGCTATCCCCAGCCGATGAACATCCGCGCCAAGCAGATGATCGAAAAGGTGGGCGGCAATCTCCTCGGCATCGTCCTGAACAACATCAACATGTCCCAGGACGAGAGCTACTATTACTACAGCGGCTATTACCACGAGTACTACTCGAAGAACGAAGAGGAAACCGAATCTGCAGAAACCGCAGGCGACGACGTCGCGAAAATCGATATCAAGCCGAAGTATTGATCAAAGGGTTGCAAGGATGAACATGAACTATCTGAGGCTGCTCCATGGAGCAGCGGGTACCGTTGCACTTCTCACAGCCATTCTTCTGACAGGCTGCCAGAGTGCTCCTCCAAGGTTTCAACAGGTGGAGGGGCTGCCGGGCGCCGGGACCATAGTCTCCACCAAAGACGTCCTCCAGCCGGGCGAACTCATCAGCATCGAATTCTTCAGTTCGGCCAGCCAGCCGCCCATCCAGCCCTACGAAGAGCGCATCAAAGAGGATGGAACCATCTCGCCCCCGCAGCTCGGGCAGTTCGGACCGGTGAAGGCCGCAGGCAAACTCCCCGGCCAGCTCCAAAAGGAATTGCAGGAGCTCTACGAGAGGCTCTACCGAAACATCACCGTCGTTGTCACCGCAGGCGTGCGCGTTTACTGGGTGGACGGCGAAGTGACCAAGCCGGGAGTTCAGACGTATCTCGGACCGACCGACGTCATGAAAGCCGTCGCCGCCGCGGGCGGTTTCACTCCTTTTGCCAACAAACGGAGAGTCCACGTCATCCGGACCGATGGCACCACCGAGCGCGTCAATTACAACCGCATCATCGAGCAACCATCGGAGAATCTCCCCGTCTATCCAGGCGACAAAGTCTGGGTGCCCAGACGCCTGTTCTGGTAGATGGTCGAACTCGAAATCCTTTCCGGTCAAACGGCGGGCAACCGATGGCGTGCCCGCCGTTTCCCTTTCCGCATCGGACGATCCCCTCAATGCGACCTCCGCTTCGAGGAAAACGGCGTCTGGGATCAGCACGCCGAAATCTCCCTTGACCCGGCAACCGGATTCGTCCTCCGCGCCTTCCCCGATGCCCTGATCACCACCAACGGACAACCCGTCCAGCACACCGTATTGCGCAACGGCGATGAAATCGAACTGGGCGCGGTCAGGCTGCGCTTCTGGCTCGCCGAAGCGCGTCAACGCGGATTACGGCTCAGCGAAGCATGGTTCTGGACCGTATGCGCCCTCGTCGTCGCCTCCCAGTTCGTCCTCATCTACTGGCTGGTTCGATAACCGGCCGCGCGCGGCGATGCCCCATGGCTGGCCCGCCTGCCCCATTCAATGGCGGAAATGCCGCACGCCGGTAAACGCCATCGCCATGTTCCGCTCGTCCGCCGCCGCAATCACTTCCGCGTCCCGAACCGAGCCGCCGGGCTGAATCGCCGCCGTCGCCCCCGCCTCCGCCGCCGCAATCAAACCGTCCGGAAACGGAAAGAACGCGTCGCTGCAAACCGCGCTGCCCTGCAACGACAGCCCAGCCTCCTTCGCCTTCCACACCGCAATCCGGCTCGAGTCCACACGGCTCATCTGCCCCGCCCCAACGCCCAGCGTCCTGTCGGACGAACAATAGACAATGGCGTTCGATTTCACGTGCTTCACAATGCGCCAGCCGAACAGCATGGCCTGTAATTCGACTTCCGTAGGCGCCCGTTTGGTAACAATCTTCAAATCGTTCGCACCCGTCGCCTTCGCGTCCCGCTCCTGGACCAGCCAGGAACCCGCGCCCACGCTCCGCACGTCCCACGCGTCCGGCTTTAAGGGCCATTTCACTTTCAGCAGCCGCAGGTTCTTCTTCTTCCGCAGCACCTCCAGCGCTTCGCCCGTGAAATCCGGCGCGACGATCACTTCGCTGAAAATTTCCGCGATCGCCTCCGCGCAGGGGCCGTCCAGCGCGCGGTTCACCGCGATGATGCCGCCAAACGGCGCCTGACGGTCCGTCGCAAACGCCGCCTCCCACGCGTCCCGCAGGCTCGTCCCCTGCCCGACCCCGCACGGATTCGTATGCTTCAGAATGGCCAGTGTCGGGCGGTCCTCGGTGAACTCCGAAATCAACGCCGCCGCGGATGTCAGATCGAGGATGTTGTTGTACGAAAGCTCCTTGCCGTGCAATTGATCAAAATGCTCGTGGAATCGCCCGTACAGCGCAGCCTGCTGGTGCGGGTTCTCTCCGTAGCGCAATGGCTGCGACAGCGGCGCCGAAAGGACCAGCGCCGGCGGCAGCGCGGACGAACCTGTCGCTGCTCCAAATTCCTTCTGCAGGTGGGCCGCGATCGCCGCGTCATACGCCGCCGTCCGCGCATACACCTTCACAGCCAGTCGCTGCCGCAAGTCCAACGTCGTTTCCCCGGTGCGCTCTATCTGCGCGCCCACTTCCGCATAGTCCGCCGGATCAATCACCACCGTCACGCTCGCGTGATTCTTGGCCGCGCTCCGCAACATCGACGGTCCGCCGATGTCGATGTTCTCGATCGCATCGTGAAGGGAGACCCCCGGCCGCGCCACGGTTTGCTCGAACGGGTACAGGTTCACAACGACAAGGTCGATCGGCGCGATGCCGTGCTCGCGAACCGCCGCCTCGTGCTCGGCGTTGCCCCGGATATACAACAATCCGCCATGCACCTTCGGATGCAGCGTCTTGACCCGGCCGTCGAGCATCTCCGGAAAACCGGTGTAATCGCTGACGTCCTTCACCTGGAGCCCGGCCTCGCGCAGCACCCGCGCGGTCCCCCCCGTGGACAACAGCTCAATCCCCGCTGCGGCAAGAATACGGGCGAAATCCACCAGTCCCGTCTTGTCCGATACCGAAAGAAGCGCGCGCTGAATTCGTGCCATAGGGGGCGTACGTTCCGAAAGAGCCGCCGGCGCGTCAACCAAGAATCCATCCCGCCCGCAGGACACATCCGTCCGACGAAAGGAGCGCAACAGAGTTCCAAAATGTGCCCGCGAGGGTTGGAAAACAATCGGCCTGTCCTGCCTTCGGCTAATCTGCCTTGCGCAGGATGCCGGCAAAGCCGCCCGCCGGCGCAAGCGAAAGCGAAAGCGTGGACTTCGAGTTCACGTCCTCCTCGGCCTCAATCACGGCCGCGTAATCCGACCCGTCCGGCTTGTCGCGGAAGCTGCGCAACGTCCACCTTCCCCTGCCGAGAAATTTCAGCGGCATCTCCAATTGCGCGGCGTCGTCGCCGTTCATTGCGGCCACATACCATCGATCGCCCGAGCGTCGCGCGAGCACTATGGACCGGCCAACCTCGCCCGAAAGCACCACGCTTTCGTCCCACACGGTCGGAAGATTGCGAAGGAACTCCAGACCTGCCTGGCCGCGATAGTTTTGCGGGCTGTCGCACAGCACCTGCAACGGGCTCGGATAGATGACCGTCATGGCCAGTTGGCGGGCACGCGTGCCCATGACCGCCGCGGGCACGGAAATCCTGAAGTCCTTCGGCGCGCGGTTGACGAAACCGCCCGGCGTGAAGTCCATGGGTCCGAGCAGCGCGCGAGTAAAGGGCAACGTGATGGTGTGCAGCGGCGTGCACTGGTTGCCCCCGAGCTTGTTGTATTCGTTGCCGAGCACGCCCTCCTGCGTGATGAAATTCGGGTACGTGCGGGCCAGGCCGGTGGGCTTGTACATGCCGTGAAAGTTGATCAACAAACGATGTCTGGCGGCAGTCTCAAGCAACCGTTCACACCATTGAACCGTTTCCTGCGACTGACTGTTGAAAAAATCGATCTTCACTCCGGCGAATCCCTGCTCTGCCAGGTACGCCAGCGCCGCCTCCATACCGAATGTCTCGACGTCGAGCGAGTGCGCCCAGATCAGCAGGCGAACGTTCTTCGATTTCGCGTATTGAATCAGCTCGGGAATATTGACTTCGGGAACCGGCCGGCGGAAATCGCCGCGCACCGGATTCGGCGTGGAATGCAGCGACTTGTCGTAGCTCGTCATGCCGTGATACCAGCGCCAGTCCACCAACTGATACGGCCAGCCCATCTCCGCAGCCAGATCGATGTACTCCTTGTGCGACGGAGTCGTGCCGCGAGCCTCGACATTCCTTCGCCGCGGATCGGGATCATGTGGATTCAAACCGGTCCACCACGCGTCCCAGGCGCACGCGCCCGGTTGAATCCAGGAAATGTCCTTCACCCTGGAAGGCGTCGCCAGCGTGGCAATCAGGTCTGAATCGGCAAGTTCGGCCGCCGTGCGGCCGAATATCAACGCGCGCCACGGACTCACTCGAGGGGTCTCGGACACGACCAGGCCGTTGCCGTCCGTGCGGCGGTCGAGCACCGCCCTGACCGCCGGCTCACCGGTGCCCACGAGCGACATGCCCGACCAGTCGAGCAGGTCCGACTCGGCGATGGCGAAGTATCCCTGCGGCGTTTCGACCAGCAATGGAAGGACGCTGCGATACGGCCGGCCGGGCCGGCCGGCGGGGATCGCACTCAACCGAGTCTCGGGATACTGGCATTCCGCAGACGCCGATTCACGCCCCGCCCAGCACCGATAATCGTCAACAAACCGGAATTCCGTGAGTTCGTTGGTCAATACGAACTGTCCCAACCCCGAAGCCTCGGGCAGATCGTAACGAAAGGCCACACCGCCGTCATACGCCCGCACGATCAGCCCAAACGTTCGCGGACGCGGCCCGCGCTCTTCCAACGTCAGCCGCAATTCCCGCCAGCGGTCGGGCACGATGCGGCGATTGCCAAAAGGGTTCGTCCAGGTGCCATTGTGACGTTTCGTCGCCGCCTTCCGGATAACCGCCGCCGGCCCGAGCCTCGTGCCATCCTTGAATTCGAGCCCGAGCAGCGAATTGGTCAGCACCGGACGACCGCCGGCCTCGACCCGATAATGCAGGCCGCCGGCGTCGGAAACGATCACGGCCAGTCCGCGGCCCGGGGCCACGAGGCGGTGCTCAGCAGCGCGTGAACCGGCGGTCAGGGCAAGCATCGATAACAGGCAAATGAACGCATGGACAGTTCTCGGGCTTTCTCGAAGCAATCTCATTCTCATGCCGGCCGGTATGGCGGATCTCGGTCGGCCGGGAGTATTTTTACTCACTCGTCGCGGCGGGACCGTGCGTGCCACATTCTCAGGGCGACCACCGGACTCCAATATGACGTTTAGCATATTCGCGTCCGGCATGGTTTCGGGCATTTTCAACGGAAAGTCCGGGAATGCCTGCAATCGCTCGCCTTCCCGAATTCAACACAGCATTTTAACGACGATGGCGCCATTCGGCACGGGCGTGCAGGACCTGTCCCGGAAGTTCGCCGGCGACGGCGAATCGCTCCTGAACCTCCATCACTGGCGGTTCGAATAACGCGCCCGTCATGAACGGCTCAAACACCATGAACAACGGCACCAGAGCGACACGAGACTTCAGGAACCATCCGTCCCCACGCCGCATCCGGCATTCCATTCCCGAACGGTTCCGCCGAACGCTCATCCTGACAGCATCGCTTGGGCTCGTCACAACTGCCCACGCGGCCAACCCCATCATTCAGACGATCTACACGGCCGACCCCGCGCCGGTCGTTGCCGGCGACACGCTCTATCTCTATACGAGCCACGACGAGGATCAACTGGTGAACAACTTCTTCACCATGAAGGATTGGTGGCTTTTCTCAACAAAAGACATGGTCAATTGGACGGCGCATGGCGCAGTCGCCAGCCTTCGCAACTTCAAATGGGCGGGCTCCGGTTGGGGCGGCGGCTTCGAGAACGGCGCCTGGGCGCCCCACGCCATCGAGCGCGACGGCAAGTGGTTCCTGTATTGCCCGCTGCATGGGCGCGGCATCGGCGTGCTCGTCGCCGACAATCCGTTCGGGCCTTTTACCGATCCCCTTGGGAAACCCCTGATTGGCGGTCAATACGACAGCATCGATCCGGCGGCGTTTATCGACGATGACGGCCAGGCCTATCTCTATTGGGGCAACCCCAGATGCTGGTATGTGAAACTGAACAGGGACATGATCTCCTACGACACCAGTATCGGCGACAGGGGATTGGTGGTGCTGGATATGACGGTCGAGGAGTTTGGCAAGCGCAGCAGAGCGGATGAAAAGCGCGCCACAACCTACGAAGAAGGCCCGTGGCTCTACAAACGCGACGGCCTATACTACCTCTTCTTCGCAGCGGGCCCGATTCCGGAGCATCTGGGCTATTCCACCGGCAGCAGCCCCACAGGCCCATGGAAATACCGAGGCGTGGTGATGAAAACCCAGAGCGCGTTCACCATCCACCCCGGCGTCGTTGATTTCAAAGGCAAAACCTATCTCTTCTATCACAATGCGGGCCTGCCGGGAGGCGGCGGCTTCAAACGATCCGTCTGCGTGGACGAGCTCACGTTTAATCCCGACGGCTCGGTCAAAGAAGTCATCGCAACCCGCCAGGGCGTGTCGCCCGTCGCCACGCTCGATCCTTACCAGCGCGTCGAAGCCGAAACCATCGCCTGGGCTCACGGAGTCGAAATCAGGCGCTTTGGCCAACGGGACGTTGCGGTAACCGACATCGACGACGGCGACCACATCCTGGTACGAAACGTGGCATTCGGTGAAAGGAACCCGAAGACGTTCACCGCCAACCTGGCTGCGGAAAAAGCAGGCGGCACTATCGAAGTGCGGCTGGACAGTCTCACCTCCGAGCCGATCGCCACCATTCAGATCGGTGCGACAGGCAGCCTCGAACAGTGGAAGAGCTTTTCCACCCCGGTGAAGAGCGTGACAGGGGTGCACGATGTGTATTTCACGTTCAAGGTTCCCGACGGAGCCCGGTTTGACTTTGACCACTGGAAGTTCGAATAGTCCGGGGTCAAAGGATGCGACACCTGCGCAAGTGCCTGCCTTCACGCGGCATATGACAAGTCGCAGAGGGGCTCCGTGGCTCCGGCTGTGATGGAACCATCGACGTGGTGCACCGGCAGATGGCCGTCCAATGTGACGTTTAGCATATTCGCTAAAAAGGCAGTCCTGGGGCATTCTTCCCATACGCAGCGGTCTGCGCGCGGCTGCTGCCCGTTATCCGGTAATCTCGATGCGACGGCGCTCATACGGACAAATCATTAAAGCATTACACATCACGAAGATACGACACTCGCTGCATTCACAGGCAGTGCGTGAAGCCTCGCACGCTGATCGCCGCTCGGCGTTCACCCTGATCGAACTGTTGGTCGTGATCGCGATCATCGCCATCCTGGCCGCCATGCTGCTCCCGGCGCTGGGCCGGGCGAAACTGAAGGCAACCCAGGCGAATTGCCTCAGCAACGAGAAGCAGCTTGCCCTGGCGTTCACGATGTTTGCGGACGATAACAATGACCAGATCGTACCGTTTGCATCCGGCGGCGGCTTCTGGAATCCCCCGGCATTGGGCGGCAACCCCACGACCGCTCAGGCAGCCATCGAGCGCGCGCTGCAGGACCCGACTCAGAATCCGCTGGCACGATACATACCCACCCCGGGCGTTTACCATTGTCCGGGAGACACCCGCTTCAGAAAAGGCAGTCTTGCCGACGGATGGGCGTACGACAGTTACTCCAAGACTCAAAATGTGGGAGGCGAAAGCTACAACAACTACTTTGGCGCCGGCGGAACCTACACCAAGATGTCCGCAATCAAACAGGCCGCGAACACGTTCATCTTCTTCGAGGACGCCGACTGGCGCAACCGCAATATGGGCACCTTCGCCGTCCAATGGAACATCGCAGCCGGCTCATTCACCTGGGTGGACCCTCCTGCCATGTACCACGGCGACGTAAGCACCCAGGCCTATGCCGACGGCCACGCAACGCCGCATAAGTGGCGACATTCAGCCATCATCACCGCGGGAAAGCGGGCCGCCAATGGCCAGCAGGCGGATTACTTCGGCGGTCCCACCAGCGGCCCGGATTACGACTTCGTTCGCAGCCATTACCAGCATCCAAGGTGGAAGTAGGTAATTGCTGAAACACCCTGTTTTCGCCTGTAAGGAATCTCGCTCTCACGTGGCACACACATCTGTTTTCGCTACCCCCTGAATCTCCGTATCCCCTTAGACGCAATCAGCGGTTCAATTCTTCTGACAAAACTGGCGCCCTCAACTGGCCAGCTGCCCGTCGAGCACGCCTGCTGTTCCCGCTTGTCGCCCCTCAGCCAATTTGCCGCCATGGAACCGATCATACGCGCCCGGGTTTTCCCGTTACAGCCAACTTTTGACGCCAAAAATCGTCGCTAAGCCCCCTTGGTTAAGGTCAGATCTGAATGGCGGTTAGTTAAGGC
>DGDZ01000030.1 GCA_002385705.1 Verrucomicrobia subdivision 3 bacterium UBA3939 | reverse complement strand
CTGCCCGCTCCCGCGTCGGATGGCCTGAGCAACTACGTGGTGGTCCCGATGACTCAAACCGCCGAATTCTATCGCCTTGCCGCCCCAAAGACGTTTGCGCTCGATTTGTCGCCGAATTCGCTCGTCATCACGCAAGGGCTTCAGAGTGTGGCCAGGATCTCGATCACACCTTTGAATGGCTTCACCAACAACGTGGGCCTGAGCGTCGGCGGTGTGCCCGCGGACCTGGCCGCCAGCCTGGTTCCGCCGTCGCTCCCCGACGGGGACAGCCTGTTGTTGCTGGATGCCGGAACGGCGGCGCCCGGAACCCATCAACTGACGGTGACGGGCGTGGGCGGGTTCACGGTTATCACCACAAACCTGACGGTGGCGGTGGTCGCGGACACCAGCCCGCCTGACGCGCCCTACGTGTGGCCGCCCTACATTCCGGATCTGAACTACAACTTCACCAACGAGTTTCCGTCCATCGCCGCGCCGTCCAACATCCTGAACGATTGCTCCGGCGTCACCACAACCGTCACGCTGCCGGACAACTGGTTCGCCTTTCGATTCGGCGGCGGGAAGCATTCGCTGGTCACGTCCAATGCGTGGATCCCGATGCTCGAGCGGTTGAACGAGGAGTTCATTTATTTCCGGAACATCCTGGGCTGGCCGCCGGACAAGCGGGCAAAGCGCGGTTATTACAGTTCGGTTTACCTGCTCGGCTCGGGCACGTGCGTCGGAGGCAACAGCAACGATCTCGGCGGCTGGCAGGGCAACATCCATTACCAGGGCGAAGACTGGCCCATGGTCCTGTTGTCTTATTACCCCGTTTACTGCTTTGACCCGGCCTGTCCCTACCCCGACCGTGAGTTCCAGAAAGGCGCGGTGGTGCATGAAGCCATTCACGCCGTGCTCGCCGACATGCCGGGCTGCAAACAGGCCTGCTGGTTCCACGAGGGAGGCAACACCTGGCTGCAGGGAACGGCCGACGCGCAGCGCTCCGGCAACTACAGCAGCATGGGCTGGCTGAGCGCCGGCGCAATGCTGGCCCCCTTCATGCCCATCGAGTGCTACAGCGGCTGGCTTCAGGACGACAGCTTCGGCGGCCCCTGCGCCGAAGGCGTGAACATGTTCACCAACGGCACACAGATCTGCACGTGGCGCCGGTTGCTGGGCGGCACCCAGTACGGCGAAACGTTCGCTCATTTCATGGGCGAGATCGTTTCCCCCGGCAGCGTCGCCTGGATCTGGCGCAACTGCCTCGGCCGCGTCCTCGAAGGCCTCGCCACCGCCCCCGGCGGGCTGGGCCCAAGCCAGACGCGACGTCTCATTCAGGAATACCGCGCGCGACAGGCCATGTGCGACTTCGGCAAATGGTCCAATGCCTACAAGAAGCTGCTCCATGACAACTGGGGTTCTTCGATCGGCCCGGAATGGTCGCCTTACTGGATCGATTCGCCGCCGTGGATCGCGCGCTGCTACGTCATCACCACAAACCAGGGAGGCACGCTGATCCCGGAATGGCGCACGCTTCCCGGCTGGTCCGGCGCCAACCAGATCCCGCTGACCACCGCCAGCCCCACCGGCAACATCACCGTCCAGTTCACTCCGCTGAGCACCAACATGAGCTGCCAGCTCGTCTATCGGGCCACGGACAATTCGGTCGTTTACAGCAAGCCCGTCTCGAGCGGGGCGTGCACGCTGACCCCGCCGCCCGACAAGCCCATCAAGAACAACGTTGTTATCGCGGTGATCTGCAACACCGACTATCGTTACCTCGGCGAAGCCAGCCGCAAACACAAGTATGACTATCGTCTGACGATTACCGGACCCGAAACCTCGGGCATCCTTGGCACTGCAAACATCTCAACCAAATGGTGGCAATGAAATCACTCATCCTCTTCTCTTCCGCTCTCCTCATCGCGCATCAGGCGCTCGGGGCCGATACGACCGCCCCCGTTCCCCCCGAACCCATCCTCGACGAGTTCACCGCCGACCCGGCCATCCGCGTCTTCGGCGACACATACTACATCTATCCCACTTCCGATCGCCCGAACTGGAACACCACCGAGTTCGCCGTCTGGTCCTCGAAGAACCTTGTCGAATGGAAGAAGGAAGGCGTCTTCATGGATATCTCGAAGGACCTCGCGTGGGCCACGAACAAGGCCTGGGCGCCGGACTGCGTCGAGCGCGACGGCAAGTACTACTTCTACTTCTGCGCCAATCACAACATCGGCGTCGCCGTCGGCGATTCGCCGGTCGGCCCGTTCAAGGACGCGCTCGGCCGGCCGCTGGTCGAGGACGCAAAGATCCGCACGTTCAGCATCGACCCCTACGTGTTTATCGACGACGACGGCCAAGCGTATCTCTATTTCGGAAACGGAATTCCCACGGTCTGGAAGCTGAACCGCGACATGATTTCATTCGACGGCGATCCGGTGGAATTCAAGCTGCGCGAGTTCCGCGAAGGCATCGTCGTGTTCAAGCGGAACGGGAAGTATCACTTCATGTGGTCCATTGACGACGCCCGCAGCCCGAACTACCGCGTCGGGTGGGGCATCGCTGATTCACCCTACGGGCCGGTCAAATCGCCGGAGAAGGACTTCATCGTGTTGCAGAAGAACGGGCCCGCCGTGGGGACGGCGCATCACAGCGTCGTCAACGTTCCCGGGACCGACCGGTGGTACGTGGCGTATCACCGCCATGCCATCCCGGACGGCAGCGGCTACAAGCGACAGGTCTGCCTCGCGCGGATGGAGTTCAACCCCGACGGCACCATCAAACCGATGGACCCGATGGTCGCACCCTTCAAACCCGGCGACATCGGGGAGCCGATTCGGTGATTCAGCATCCAACTCCCAACATCGAACATCCAGGGGCGACACAAGAGCGGCATGCTCCGCATTGGTCGCTGCGCAGGCGATAATCATCTTCTGCGCAAGGAAACTTCAAAGGCAATCGTTCATCCTTATGTGCGTCTCGCGACAGAATTTAAATCGAGCCTGGAGGCGCCTGTTCGCCGTGCTTGAGATCTTCGTCATCGTGGCCTGCCTCTACGGGCTCACGTTACGGATGACGTGGCCGTACACCGTCCGGAGTATCCGCTTGCGACGGGAGTCTATCGCGCCTTGTCCGGGTTCGTAATTCCAATGTTCTATTGCTTCCTGATCGCGACAGCGTTCTTGATGCTTGCGAGCCCGTTCCTCCTGCGGTCCCGGCGTTCCACAGCAGCAACCGCCAGGTTTGCCGGCGTGTTCGCATTGATCCTCGCCGCGTGCCTGCGGCTCGTCCGCTGAACGCCATGGCATATTCGCCGCTTGAACGCGTTCGATCCGTCCATTGAATGTTCGATGTTCGGTGTTGGATGTTGGGCGTTGGATCTCCCTTCCTCCCTTGCATACATGCCCGTTGGGCCTATCGTATTACACAACGACAGGAAAGGGCGCCCATGAAAGTCAAAACCTCTTCTCGCTCAAAGAAGGTCGTGCTGGAACTCGAATCGGGCGACGCCGGCCTGCCACCGGTTCCGGTGCCGGAACTGCGCGTGAAACAGATCCTCGTCCCCGTCGATTTCTCCGATGCCTCTCGCAAGGCGCTTCATTACGCGCAATCTCTCGGGCGCCAGTTTCATTCCGAGCTGATGATCCTGCATGTCATCGTCCACGTGCCTCCGCCGCAAACGCTGGTCATCGAAACGGAGATCTTCTCCACCGAATACCATGAGCAGGCGGCGAAACAGCTCGCCGAATGGCGCAAGGACGTATCAGGACCGGCCACCGTCAAGGCGGTCGTGCGCCAGGGCCTCTCCGCTCACCACGAAATCGTCGAAATGGCGCGCGAGTGCAACAGCGACCTGATTGTGATCGGGAACACCGGTCGCTCCGGCCTGGCCCGGATGGTCCTCGGCAGCACGGCGGAACGCGTCGTGCGCCACGCCCCCTGCCCTGTCCTGGTCGTGCGCGACAGCGAACACGACTTCCTTGAGGAACGCGCCGACAATACCTGAAAAGCCATGGGAAACATGTATCTCCGTCAACTTCACGGGCGGCTGGGCGATGTGGTCTATGAAATGACCCGCGTGCAGTTTTCGCAGTTCAGTCCGCCGCGCCGCTGGGCGCCGGCGCTCAATGTGTATCGCGGCGACCGCTGCATTGTGGTCTGCGCCGACCTCGCCGGCGTGAGCAAGGACTCCATCCATCTGGAGGCCCAGCCGCGCCGCCTCCACATCCGCGGAAGACGCGAAACGCCCGAACCCGGCCGCGAGATCTGCAACGCCAACCAGGTGCTTGCCATGGAAATCGATTACGGAGAATTCGAGCGCGAAGTGCTGTTTCCCGTGGACGTCGACGTCGATCGCGTCACGGCCGAACAGAAAAACGGCCTGCTTTGGATCTATTTGCCGTTGGAAACCAACGCCTGATTCGCATGCCGACCAACCCTCTCACCAGCCTCGTCGAAACCAGGTCCGACTAGGAAGCCCGCAACCCGTCCGTGATCGGCGTCACCCGGCGCGAAAGCGACCAACAACACGAGATCATTCCCGACGCCGTTCCCATCCTGCCGCTGCGCAACATCGTCGTCTTCCCCGGCACGGTTCTGCCGTTGACCATCGGGCGCCCTTCGTCGCGGCAATTGCTCCAGGACTCCCTTTCGCAAAGCAAAGTCATCGGCGTGTTCACCCAGCGGAATGCGGAACAGGACGAACCGGCTGCCATCGACCTGTACCAGGTCGGCACAGCGGTTCTGGTCCTCAAGCTCATCCGCCAGTCCGAGGAAAGCATGCTGATCGTCGTGCAGGCGCTCCAACGCATCCGGATCCGGCGGGTCCTCCAGGCGGTCCCCTTCATTCGCGCCGAAGTCGATGTGCTCGAGTCCAGCACGCCGCCGGCCGACGACAAGCATTGGCGGGCAACCGTCGGCAGCCTCCGCGACACCGCCATCAAACTGATCGAACTCACACCCGACGCTCCCGTCGAAGCCCGCGAGCTGCTCGCGAACATCGAAGACCCCGGATTGCTGGCGGATTTCCTCGCCAGCAACCTCGCGCTCGATGTGCCGGAAAAGCAGGATCTCCTCGAGGAACTCGATGTGGTCAAGCGCGTCCGCGCCGTGCAATTGCGGGTCTCCACCCAGCTCGAAATCGCGCAGCTCCAGCAGAAGATCCAGAAGGACGTCGCCTCGCAGTTCACCGACGCGCAGCGTCGCGCCTACCTGCGCCAGCAGGTGCGGGCCATCCAGAAGGAACTCGGCGAAGACGACACCGGCGCCGAGGCCCAGGTCGAAAAGCTCAAACAACGTCTCGAAGAAGCGAAACCGCCCAAAGAAGTCATGGAACAGGCGGAAAAGGAACTCGCGCGGCTGAATGTCATTCCCCCGGCCAGCCCCGAGTTCTCTGTCATCGTCAGCTACGTCGAAACCCTGGCCGACCTGCCGTGGTCGAAGCTCTCGCCGGACAACCTCGACCTCGACGAAGCCCAGCGCATTCTCGAGCGTGATCATTACGATCTCGAGAAGGTGAAACGCCGGCTCATCGAGTTTCTCGCCGTCCGCAAACTCAACCCGAACGGGCGCGGCCCCATCCTGTGCTTCCTCGGGCCTCCCGGAGTCGGCAAGACGAGCCTCGGCCAGTCCATCGCCGATGCCCTCGGACGTAAGTTCTCCCGCATGAGCCTCGGCGGCATCCGCGACGAAGCCGAGATCCGCGGGCACCGCCGCACCTACATCGGCGCCATGCCCGGACGCATCATCCAGGAATTGCGCCGCCTCGGCACCCGCAACCCGGTGATCATGCTCGATGAAGTGGACAAAATCGGGGCGGACTTCCGCGGCGACCCGGCCAGCGCGCTGCTCGAAGTGCTCGATCCGCGACAGAACAACGCGTTTGTGGATCGTTACGTGGATGCTCCCTTTGACCTGTCGCAGGTGATCTTCATTGCCACAGCGAATTACATGGATCCGGTGCCGCCCGCGTTGCGCGATCGCATGGAGGTCATCGAAATCCCGGGTTACACCGAGACCGAAAAACTCCACATCGCAACGCGCTACCTGGTGCCGCGGCAGCTCCAGGAGAACGGACTGAAACCCGAGCAGTGTGAGTTCAACCAGGAAGCGCTTCAGAGAGTCATCACCGACTACACGCATGAAGCGGGCGTCCGCGAACTCGAACGCCAGATCGGCGCGATCTGCCGCGCCGTCGCCGCCAAAGTCGCGCGCGGCGAGTGCCAGCACGTCGGCATCACCCCCGAGCAGGTCCGCGAAATTCTTGGAGCGCCGCGTTACATTCACGAGACCCGGTTGAAGACGGGCAAGCCCGGCGTGGTCACCGGGCTGGCGTTCACACCCACTGGCGGCGAAATCCTGTACATCGAAGCCACCCGCTATCCCGGCCGCGGAAACATCACGCTCACCGGCCACATCGGCGACGTCATGCGCGAGTCCGCCCAGGCCGCCATCAGCCTGGTCCGCAGCCGCGTCCAGGAGCTGGGGATCAATGCCGAGGCGTTCAAAGACACCGACATCCACATTCATGTGCCGAGCGGAGCCGTGCCCAAGGACGGACCGTCCGCCGGCGTGGCGATGTTCACGGCCGTCGCGTCGCTCTTCACCAACACGCCGGTCCGATCCGACGTCGCCATGACCGGCGAAATCTCGTTGCGGGGTCTGGTGTTGCCCATCGGCGGGCTGAAGGAGAAATCGCTGGCTGCAGTGCGCGCGGGCATCCAGACCGTGATCATCCCGAAGCTCAACGAAAAGGACCTGCCCGAGCTGCCCGAAGAGGTGAAGACGAAGTTGAAATTCATCACTGCGGAAACCGTCGATGAAGTCCTCTCCGTCGCGCTCGAAGACAAGAGTGCCGCGGCCTGATCTCCCGACCGCGACTCTGCGACTCGCAGCAGCGGCCGACAGCACTGCTCGCCACGAATCTGTTCTGGATCCGGCGATCCCTTGCCTTCGTGCTCTGCTGCGGGTCATAGACGTCGCAGACCCGCGGTCCGGATAGCGACTCTGCGGGTCTCAGCAAACGTCCGACCGCCACGAATCTGTTTCGGTCCTGCCCGGACATTCCGGCCTACTCTCCTTCCCACCGCCAAAACGCGAACAACACCCCGGATGCACCTCGCCGCCTTCCACCGTATCGAACAGACAATCGTCGCACCGGAATCTGAATTGAGATCATGAAGATATTCGTCTCCCTGAACGCGCGGCGCCGCATTGCCGCCATGCTTGCCATCGGCGTTGCCGCCAGTTGCTCCTCCCAGGAGAGCACCAACCACCGCGAATTGCCCGAGATCAAATACGATCCCTCGCCCATCCAGCGCCAGGCCGGCCTCAACAGCTTCGCCCCGGTCGTCAGCAACGCCGCCCCGGGCGTCGTCAGCATCTTTACCCGCAGAACCGTCCGCAACCGCATCATTGGACCGTTCCTCGACGATCCGTTCCTGCGCCGCTTTTTCGGCGGCAACGGCGGCAACCTCCCGGAAATCGAACGCCAGCAACGGGGACTCGGTTCCGGCGTTCTTGTGTCCGAGGACGGCTACATCCTGTCGAACTACCATGTCGTCGAAGGCGCCGAAGAAATCACCGTCGAGACCGCCAATGGCCGGGAGTTCACCGCGAAGCTCATCGGAACCGATCCGCCCACCGATATTGCCGTGCTGAGGATCGACGCCCGGAATCTTCCGGCGGCAACGTTCGCCGACAGCAGCCAGCTGCGCGTGGGCGATGTCGTGCTCGCAATCGGAAATCCATTTGGTATCGGACAAACCGTCACCGCGGGGATCGTCAGCGGCACCGACCGCACCGGGTTCGGCATCACCGAGTACGAGGACTTCATCCAGACCGACGCGTCCATCAACCCGGGCAATTCCGGCGGCGCGTTGACGGACGCGCAGGGCCGCGTGGTTGGGATCAACACGGCCATCCTGACTCGCACAGGCGGTTCGCAGGGAGTGGGCTTTGCGGTTCCGGTCAACCTCGCCCGCGCCGTCATGGAGCAGATCATCCGCAATGGCCGCGTGGTTCGAGGATACATCGGCGTATTCATCCAGCCCGTCACCCCGGCGCTCGCGGAGGCGTTCGACGTTCCGGAGAACAAAGGCGCCCTTGTCGGCGGGGTAAGCCCCGATTCACCGGGCGAAAAGGCCGGACTGCGCGAGGGCGATGTCATCGTGGAGTTCAACGGCAAGCCGGTCGAGAACGCGCGCGACCTGCGCTTCCGGGTGTCTCAAACGCCGCCGGGCACGAAGGCGCCGCTGGTGGTGCTCCGCGACGGGAAGAAGCAGGAGCTGAACATCACATTGGGCGAACTGCCCCGCGAGGAGCTGGCCATGGGTGGCGCCGCCCCCGGCGAGGAACAAACCGAGGCCGGCGGCTTCCTCGAAGGGCTCGAACTCCAGGAACTCACGCCCCTGATGCGACAGCAATTGAACATTCCCCGGCACCTGAACGGATTGATCATCATCTCCGTTGAACCGGGCACGCCCGCCTTCCGTGCCACACTGCGGGAAGGGGACATCCTCCTCGAAATCAATCGCAAGCCTGTCAGGACGATCCGCGAAGCAGCCCAGGCGCTGCGGCAATCCGAAGGTCCTGTCCTCCTCCGCGTCTGGTCCCAGGGCGGAATGCGCTACGTCGTCATCCAACGCAACGAAAGCGGATAGTGAATAGCTGACATCGGATATCCCCGGTGGAGCGTCCTCGCCCCTCTTCCCTTCTCCCTCTTTGCGCAAACGGCGCGGGACGAGGGAAGGTCTCAAGCCGTTCTCATTGGACCTGTTCTCATTGGATGTTGGATGTTCGATGTTGGATGTTGGATGTTTTCTTCCCCTCCCCCCTCTCCATCCATTCATACCAGGTCGGCAGCAGGATCAGCGTCAGGAACGTTGAGCTGATGATGCCGCCGATCACCACCGTCGCCAACGGACGCTGCACTTCGGCCCCGGCGCTCGTCGCCAGCGCCATCGGCACAAAACCCAGGCTCGCTACCAGCGCCGTCATCAGGACCGGACGCAATCGGGTCATGGCGCCCTCCCGCACCGCAGCGGCCACACTCCGGCCCTCTTCGCGCAACTGGTTGAAGAAGCTGATCAACACCACCCCGTTCAGCACCGCAACACCCGACAACGCGATAAACCCGATCGCCGCGGAAATGCTGAACGGCATGTCGCGCAACCAGAGCGCGAAGATCCCGCCTGTGACCGCCAACGGAATCCCGGTATAGACCAGGATCGCCTGCCGCAGACTGTGGAACGCGGTGAAGATGAGCACAAAGATGAGCGCCAGCGCGACGGGCACCACGACCGCCAGCCGCGCCCGCGCCTCCTGGAGGTTCCGGAAATTGCCGCCAAACTCGATGAAACAGCCTTCCGGCAGTTCCACCTCCGCCGCGATCCGTTCCTGCGCTTCCCGCACGAAACTCTCTGTGTCGCGCCCGCGCAGGTTCACCATGATCGCCATGCGCCGCCGGAACGCCTCTCGCGAGATCGTGTTCACCTGCTCGGATATGTTCATCGTCGCCACCTGCTCCAGGCTGATCAGCCCACCGTCGGCCGTGCGGACCGGCATGCGCGCCAGCGCCGACAGGTTCCGTCGAGCCTCTTCCGGCAGCCGGATTACGACAGGATAGCGATACACGCCGTCGATGATCGTGCCCGCCTGTTTGCCGGCGAAAGCGGTTTCGACCACTTCATTGACTTCGCCCGCGTGCACGTTGTAGCGCTGCATCGCCTCGCGGTTCATCGCCACTTCAAACAGGGGCGATCTGCCCGCCGCGTCGAACTCCACGTCGGCGGCGCCTTCGATGCTTTCGACAATCTCGCGAATCTCCCCGGCCACCCGCTCGATCACGTCGTAGTCCTCGCCAAACACCTTGATGGCAATGTCCGCGCGGATGCCGGAAAGCAGTTCGTTGAACCGGAGCTCAATCGGCTGCGAGAACAGGTAGGCCTGTCCGGGAAGATGCGTGTCGAGCTCCGCGTTCATGAGATCGGCCAGTTCCTCTTTCGTGATCCGGCGGCCGTTCACCGTTCGCCACTCCGACGGCGGCCGCAGCATGGCGTACGTGTCCGACACGTTCACGCCCATCGGATCCACCGCCACTTCGGAAGTGCCGATCCGCGACAGCACATGGCTGACTTCGGGAAACCGCTCGAGCAGGAGCCGCTGCGCCCGCCGCTCCATTTCAACCGACGCATTCAGGCCGATGCTCGTGGTGCGGATCATCTGGATGGCAAACGACCCTTCGTCCAGCCGCGGAACGAACACCGCGCCCATCCTCGCGAACACGAACAGCGAAAGAGCAAACAACAGCACCGCGCCCGCGGTGATGAGCCAGCGAAACCGGAACGCGAACTCGAGCACCGGCGCGTAAATCCGCTTCGCCAATCCCACGATGACGTTGTCGCCTTCGCGGATTCGCCGTGTCAGCAGGTAGCAACACAGCGCCGGCACCACCGTCAGCGCCAGCAGCAGCGCCCCCAGCAGCGCGTAGATCACCGTCTGCGCCATCGGCTTGAAGGTCTTCCCCTCCACGCCCGTCAGCGACAGGATCGGCACATAGACGATGGTGATGATGGCGACCCCGAACACCATCGGGCGCCCCACCTGCCGGCACGCTTCGAGGATGGTGGCGATCCGTTCCTGGCGATCGAGCGCGCGCCCGAGCTGTTGCTGGCGCTGGGCGAACAGGCGCACAATATTCTCCGCCAGCACCACCGCGCCATCGACAATCAAACCGAAATCGATCGCTCCAAGACTCATCAGGTTGCCCGACACGCGCGTCTGCACCATGCCCGTCACCGCGAAGAGCATCGACAGCGGAATGATCAACGCCACGATCACGGCCGCGCGGATGTTGCCCAGCAGCAACAGAAGAACGGCAATGACAAGCACCGCCCCTTCGGCAAGATTGTTGCGCACCGTCGCAATCGTGCGATCCACAAGGTCACTGCGGTTGTACACCGTTGTGATTTCGACGCCCGGTGGCAGGCGTTTCCGGATCTCGTGGATCCGTTCATGAACGCGGCGGGCCACCGCCCGGCTGTTCTCGCCGTGGAGCATCAGGGCCGTGCCGATCAGCGCCTCCTCGCCGTTGTAGACCGCCGCGCCGGTGCGCACACGCGAGCCGATGCCCACTTCCGCGACGTCCTTCACCAGGATCGCCAGACGACCCGCGCCGAACTTCACCGGCAGTTGCGCAATCTCTTCCGCCGAATGCACACGGCCGACTGATCGGATCGTAATGTTTTCGCCCGCCTGCTCGACGACGCTGCCGCCGGCGTTCTCCATGTTGCGCTCGATCGCCGTGGCCAGATCGTCATACGTCAATCCCACGCTCATCAGCCGCTGCGGGTCCGGAAACACCACGATCTCCTTGTCATACCCTCCGGCCGTGTTGACCTCCGCAACGCCTTCCACACCCACCAGCATCGGCGCCACGACGAATTCCTGGATCAACTTCAGTTCCATCAACCGGCTTTCCGGCGTCGGCGCCGCGTTGGGGGCGTCCTCCGCGTATCGCAGCACGTAGAAGTAGATCTCGCCAAGGCCCGTTGTCACCGGCGCCATCTGCGGCGGCGCGGTGCCCGGCGGCAGTTCTGGCATCACCTTCTGCAACCGCTCCGTCACCCGCAACCGCGCCCGCTCAATGTCCGTTCCCTCCTTGAAAACCAGCGTGACCTGCGACAGCCCGAACTTCGACAACGAGCGAATTTCGACGAGGTCCTGAATCCCGCCCATTTCGATCTCGATCGGGTACGTGACGAGTTTCTCGATCTCCTCGGGCGCAAGCGACGGCACCGCGGTGTTGATCTGGACCTGGACGTTCGTGATGTCCGGCACCGCGTCCATGGGAAGGCGTGCGGCGGAATAGATGCCGACGGCCGCCAGCATCGCGGCCGCCAGAAGAACGAACGCGCGCTGGCGCAGGGCGAATTCGAAGATGCGATCAATCATAGCCGTTCAGTGCGCGTGACCGCCGCCGCGGGTGAAACGCAATTCAATCAGCCAAAGATCCACGGCGCCCTGACTGACGACCACCTGCCCTTCCCGCACGCCGTCGAGGATTTCGACAAACGCGTCATTCGCCGCGCCGGTCTTTACCGGAACGCGCCGCCATCGATCGCCGTTCTGCACGTACACGAACGCTCCCGTAGCGGCATCGACCAGCGCGCCCCGCGGGATCACCAGCGCAGTCCGCTCGCGGCCGGCGAAGCGCGCCTGGACAAAGGCGCCGAACTCGATGCGTTCTTCGGGATCCGGAATTTCGATCACCGCCTCGACCTGTCCGATGGCGCGCGCAGCTTCGCGATCGAGACTGGTAAGCCGCCCCTCGAACGTCGCCCCGGGAACACCCGGAAGCGCAATCTTCGCCATCTGGCCGGTTTGCAGAAGATTCGCCGTTGCGGACGGGATCATGGCGTTCGCATAGGCGTGGCCCTCCTTATGATGAGGAAATTCCTCCCCATGCTGATGGGCGGAATGAAACACCCGCGCGGCAACAGAAAACTCGAGAGCGAGCTCCCGCCATCCGACCGCATCGGTCTGCAGGCCGATGGTGTCGCGCGCAGCCGCGCTCAACCGGATCCCGTCCTTCTCGGAGAAGTCGGCTCCGAGCGATCCCCCGCCATGGTGCTCATGCCCGTGGTGCTCGTGATCATGCGCGTCGTGCTCCTCGTGATGTTCATCGTGGTCGTGATGATTCTGCGCCGAATGCCCGTGGTGATGGTCATGATCATGGGCATGGTCGTGAGTGTCTCCGCCGCAACCGGTCCAACACAGAAACGCCGAAGCCATGAGGGCGGCGAGAACCCCGCCGGACGGCGGGTTTGCGACCCGCAGCAACGTGCGAAGGCGCGAGTGGAAAATCATCGCAGGCCGTCGTGTGACTCCGGTGGGGCGAGCGTCCTCGCGAGCCGTCGTACGATCACCATCATCGTGCAATGGCTCGCGCGAAACATCCATCATCCAACATCGAACATCCAGCATCCGATGAACGCCGAAAGCTCTGCGCAATTCCTTCATTCCTGTCCCCCTCCACCCGTCACCCGCGCCTCGGCAGCAGCAATTCGCCCAGGCTCCGTTTGCGTCAGCACCTGCAGTTTCTGCACGCTTTCCAGCGCTTCGGCCTTCAGCGACAGGATGGAATCCAACGCCTCCAGATACTCCCGTTGCAGTTCGATATAGGTCGCCACGGGCAGCGAACCGAGCCGGTAATGCCGGTCACCAAGGTCGGCTGCCTGGTGGAAACGCTGGATCGCGTCCGGCTGCCAGCGGTCCAGTTCCTCTTTCCGAAGCCGATACGCGAGCCATTGCTCCAGAACCGATTGCTCCACCTCCAGTTGAACCAGGAACAATGATGTCTCGGCCTGTTGCCGCCGGGCTTGTTCCGTCTCGATATTGCCCGCATTTCGATTCCAGATCGGCAGCGGCAGGGAGATTCCAATGCCGATCACGGTCTCGCGTTCACCCGCTTCCTCGCGGGACACCGTCGGGCCCAGCGCAATGTCCGGCCAACGCTGGTTCCGGCTGAGTTCAACCTTCAGCCCCTGTTGTTCCAGCTCGACCTGCCGCATGCGGATGTCGAAGTTGTTCCGCCGCGCCGACTCCAGCAACGCCTCGCGGTCCGGCACCGGCGGCAATTGCACATCGGCAGCGTCCACCTGCAACGGCGTGTCGAGCGGCCGACCACGCAGCCGGTTCACCGCGAACAACGCGCTCTGCAAGGCTTCGCTCGCTTCAATTGCCTGCTTTCGAAACGTGACAACGCCGGCTTCGATGATGCGCGTCTCAAGCAGGGGCGCGATGCCGGCCGGATCGCGTTGCACGAGGAAATCCAGCAGTTCCTGGAGGCGATTGGCCACCTCGGCCGTCGCGCGCGCCTTCTCCTGGGCAACGAACAATTTGTAGCCTGACACACGCGCTCTTCCGGCCAGCGCCGCCTTGAACTGCGCCAACCCAAGCTCGGCCAGTTGAATATCGCCGTTCGCAATCGCTTTGCGGAGCGACAACCGCCCGGGCAGCTCGAAGGACTGAAGGACCGACGCCGACCAGGCAATGCCCTCGGACGAAGCGCCGGCACCCGAGACTCGTTTGGCTCCCACGGACGCGGACAGCCCGGGGTTCTCGAGCACACCGGCCTGCCGGCGGCCCGCCCGAGCTGCCGCGATCTGGGCCTCGTAGAAGCGCAATTCGGGATTGCTCGCGACCGCTTCGGACGCGAGGGCTTCCAGCGTCATCGCACTGTTGGTGGAGGATTCAGGGACAGCCGGTTCCTGCGCCGAAGCAAGGCTGATCGCTCCAGTGGCGAACGCGGCAAAAGTGCGTTTGAAAATCAATCGGGTCTTCATAATCAGAGCCGCACCACGAGGTGGCGGCAGGTTCACGGGAATACAGCGGCGCCGGAAGCGCCGGAACACAATGGTCCTCGAGGGAAGGCTTACGCGAAAGAAGGAGCGCGCGCCGCGGCGGCGGTGCGCGTGCGGAATGACCAGGTCCGAACCAGCTCCGGCGGCGCGACATCCTGCAAGGCGGACGTCGCAGATGCGATGATCCCCTCCCGCGGCACCAGCTCGAACACCGCCGGTTGGAAACAACCTGCAACGACCTGCGAATCCAGGGACGAATCCTGTTCAGGCCGGTAGAAACCGTCCTCCACTGTGGAGCAGGCGTCGGCGTCCCCGCAGTCGGAAGGCTGATGCGACGCCGATTGATCCGGCAGGCAGGCGAGAAACTCGAACGTCGCCACCATCTCCAGAGCGCAATGGTTGATCGTCAGCGTCCAGACGACGCAAACCATCAACGCCAGAGCTCTGAGAAGCGGGTTCACTGCCATGAATAGATACCCGTCGCACAAGATTTGTTCAAGGGCAGGAAAAACGTTTGAACACCGGTGAAACTCCGATAAGGTGGAGGCCGAAGCGCATTCGCTTCCTCGCTGCTGCCGTGCCTGGTAGCGAGCACCGGGCTCAATACGAACTTTTTTGTGGTGACCAATATGAAGTTCTTCACAAATCGCAATCAACACACCGCAATCCCTGCTCTGGTCGGATTGCTCCTCTTTTTGCCCCTGCAGCCTGACGCGCGCGCCGCCGAGGAAACCGTCCGGCTCAGGGTGGACATCGACACTCCGTCGCACAACGTGAACCCGAAGGTGTACGGCCATTTCCTCGAACACATCTACCATTCCGTCAACGGCGGGCTCTGGGGCGAACTGGTCTGGAATCGCAGCTTCGAACTGAGCCATTCGGGCGTCGGCGATTGGTCCGTTCAGAATGGCGAAATCGTCCAATCCTCGCTGATCACTGACGTCAACTTCGTGTTCGGCGATCCTTCATGGGAGAACTACGAGGTCAGCCTTCAGGGTTTGAAGGAGCGCGGCCAGGAGGGCTTCATGGTGCTGTTCCGGGCCGAGGACAACGACTCGTTCTATTGGCTGAACCTGGGCGGTTGGAACAACACACGCCACGCCATCGAAAAGGAAAACAACGGCCAGCGCGGCATCATCGGCCAGGGCAGAGACGGACGCATCGAAACCGGACGCTGGTACGACATCCGCATCCGGTGCGAAGGCAATCGCATCCAATGCTGGCTCGACGGACAACAGATCATCGACATGCGCGACGATCGGAACCCGTTCCTGAAAGGCATGATCGGGCTGGGCACCTGGGGCACGCACGCACGCTATCGCAATATCAAGGTCACCACGCTCGACGGATCGAAGGAACTCTTCACGGGAGTGCCCGATCTGCCCGAGAAAGGATTCGAGGTCGATTTCTGGAGCCATTTCGGTTCCGGCAAGGCCCGCCGGGTGACCGACGCGCTCAACAACGAGTACAGCGTCGAACTGATCAGCGACGGCCCGCCCACGGGCATTCAACAACACAGTTTCCGATTCACACCCCAGGCCTACCAGGGTTCCGTGTGGATGAAAGGAGCGTTGCCGGCCGGAGTGAAGGTCGAGCTGCTCGACGGAGAAACGGTTCTCGGCTCCGCCATGCTCGGCGCGCCCACCTTCGGCTGGGCCGAGCACCCCTTCCGCATCGAATGCAGCGGCAGCACCGTCAACGGCACCCTGCGAATCACCGCGCTCGGGCCCGGCTCGGTCAAGATCGATCACGTGAACATGATGGGCGAGGACGCGATCGCAACCGGCGGTTTCCGCCCCGACCTGCTCGAAGCAGTGCGCGCGCTGCGTCCGCCGATCATCCGTTGGCCCGGCGGGTGTTTCGCTTCGGTGTATTTCTGGAGGGACGCCGTGGGACCGCAGCACCAGCGGCGCATCTATTCCGCCTACATGTGGGAGGACCAGGATATCAATTCGTTCGGAACGGACGAATACATGAAGCTCTGCCGCGCGGTCGGCGCCGAGCCGCTCCTGGTCATCAACACCGGACTGTTGGAAGCCGGTTGCGGCGCGCCCGGGCAGTTCCGTCTGCCCTCCGATGACGATTACCTGCCGTACGCGCTCGACTGGATGGAATATTGCAACGGTGACGCGTCAACGCCCATGGGCGCCCTCCGCGCCGCCAACGGCCATCCGGAGCCTTACAACGTCGTTTACTGGGAAATTGACAACGAGACATGGGCGGCCGGCGTCAACGCCTACATCGAGATCGTGCAGAAATTTGCCCCTGCGATGCGCGCCAGGGCCGAGCAACTGGGCGTGCCGATCAAGATCATCGCCTGCGGCGGCAACCGCTTCGATATGCAATGGAACCGCGCGCTGATCGACGCCTGCGCGCCGCTGATCGATTACATCAGCATCCACAACTACGAGGACCCGCAGAACTTCGCGTCCGGCGTCACGCGCTACGAGAACCTGTTGAAGGAACTCGCCGATTACATCGCCCAATCGGCCAACCCGGCGATGGAGATCTACAACTCCGAATGGAACGCCCAGTCCACCGACTGGCGCACCGGGTTGTACGCCGGCGGATTGCTGAACGCCTACGAGCGCCAGGGCAAAAAGTTCACCATGGGCGGCCCCGCTCTCTTCCTGCGCCACACCTCGGCCGGCGCATGGGACAACGCGTTCATCAACTTCGACCATACCGGATGGTTCCCGGCGCCGAATTACGTCGTCATGAAACTCTGGTGGGACAACTTCGCGCCGCAGTTCCTGCCGATCGAAGGCAACCAGCAGGGATGCAACATTGTCGCCACCCGCACCGAGGACGGCCGCACCGTCGTGCTCAAGGCGGTCAACCCGCAAAACAGAGCGAGAAAAGTCGAAGTGGAATTGACCGGGAACTTCTCGCCAAAGATTGCGTCGATGGAAGTCGTCGCGCCCGGCTCGTTGCGCGCGCGCAACACGCTCGCCAACCCCGCCGCTGTGCAGGCAAAACCCGGCGTGGCGCGCTTGACCGAAAAACGCGTCAGCTTCGAGCTCCCCGCCTACTCCACGGCGGTCGTGCGAATCAACTGACCTCGCATTGACGATTGACGCGGGCGTTGCGCGAACGCTCGGACAACGACAGTGGTGAGTCGCACTTGCTTTCGGGAGCGCGAACCTCGGGTCGCTTCGCGCACGATGGCGATGGGATGGTGGAGCTGAGATCGATGCGTTAGGCGGCATTCGCACCCTGAAGCGGCTCTGAACGCCGCGCTCCATGGGAATGGAGCGCGGCTGTGTTCCGCGCAGCGGGACCAGCCGCAGCACGTGGACGAGAGGAGTCTCCAGGTTCTGCCAGCGCGCAGCCGGATTGGGGAATTAAACACTCAACACTCAACGCCACTCGAAAGGCCCATGCGTATTGTTCGATCATGCTGGTCGAATGACGGCTCGCGAGGACGCTCGCCCCACCGAAACGGCATGCATGCAGCCGCGGTTTCAGTGGCCCGTTCACGGCCGGCGATCCGAGCATCGCTTGACAATAGGCCACCGTCCGTTGTCGTTCGTCCGATTCGTCTCGAACGCTGAAGCGGCATGAATGCCGCGCTCCAGACCGTGATCGTTGAGCGTTGAATGTCGGGCGTTGAATTTGAATGTTCGCGCCGTCAATTCGAAGGTTCGTATCCCTGCCACAACCAGCGCAGGATATCCGGGAAGATGGAACCGCCATGCTTCCCCGTGTGCCCGCCGTCTCCCCACGCATGGTTCACCTGGTAACGCGGACCCGGCAGGTTCCTCCGGTCGGCATTGCGGTTGGCCCATTCGAAAGCGGCCAGCATCTCCTGGTTCGCGAGAAACCAATGTCCGTGCTCGTTGTCCAGATCATTCGAGCCGTCCTGCAGAAAAATCTTTATGGGTTTGATCGGGTTCTTGCGAATGAGCGTCGGATACAGATCTCCGCCGGGACGCATCGGCTCCCCATCCCGCGCCGGACGATACGCGATCGATGTGTAACTGCCGATCGTGCTCACCACCTTGCGGAACGCGTCCGGGCGTTCCCACGCCACCGTGAACGCGCAGATCGCCCCCGAGGACAATCCCACAATCGCGCGGCCTTCGGGATCGTCGGTGAGCCTGTACTCCTTCCCGACCTCGGGCAGGATCTCCTCGATCAGGAAGCGCGCGTACTGGTCCGACAGCGTGTCGTATTCGAAGGATCGATTGCTGCCGCCGCGTCCGCCGGGAGGCGCGTTGGTGCGCTGTCCCGGGTTGATGAAAATGCCGATGGTCACCGGCATTTCCTTCTTGTGAATGAGATTGTCAAACACGATGGGGACGCGGTAATCGCCGTTGGTGCGCGTGTAACTTTCCCCATCCTGGAACACCATCACGCAGGCGGGCCGGCTGCCGTCATACTGCGCCGGCACATAAATCCAGAAGTTGCGCGTGGTACCCGGGAAGATGTCGCTGGCCCAGGTCCGCGGCCCGATCAGCCTGCCTCGCGGCACGTTGTCCTGCGGCATGGAATCGGGACCCAGCCGGTAATCATCCGCGGCGTGGAGATGGAGAACATGGCAGAGCAGAAGAAGCAGAACCAGGGCGCGGGGTTGCATGGGGCGTTTGTAGAGGATTTCCGTGGCAGGCGCAAGAACAGGACTGCACGGAAACATCCCGCATCCGGCAATAAGGGCCGTTGCCGTTCCCTGGATGGTGGGTGTTCCTGCTACTGGGGCATCCAGATGCGAAACTCGCCGCTGCAATGCAACAGCGCCATCATGTAAAGCAGCCCCTCGTAGTAGCGCTCCAGTCCCGCCGGCGTCGGCGTGTTCCACAGCGCCTCGACAAACCGTTTCGCGCGCGCGGCATCCGTCGCGGCAAGGCTCGCGACCGCATTGATGGCGACCAACCCTTCGGCATGGCGATCTTCAAACGGCTCGCCATCGAGCGTGAACTGGCAGCCGTAGTTCGTGCCCTGTGACTCAAAGAACGCCTGCAATCGATCGCTCAATTCGCGCTGCCGGGGATCCTTCGCCCACCACGACCAGTCCACCGCCCAGTTGCCCGCCGTCCGGAAGGCGTCGTAGGTGAAATTGGTGCTGTAACGCCCGCCATAGTTGGTCACCAGGGAACCGTCGAAATGCGCGTAACTCGGGTTCAATCCCGTGACCGGATGTGTGACCCGCACAAAGAAATCGCGGCTGACCTGGGCCGCCTCCTTCCAGAACTCGCGGTCTTCCTCCGGCCCCCACCGGGCCCAGAGTTCGTAGAACGCAGGCAGATGATACGACGGATCGGTGAAACGCATCCGCTCGTCGCTCGGCGTGAACAGGACCATCTTGTGCTCCACGTCAAACAGCGGTCCACCCGTAATGCTGCGGCTGCCGCCGCGCCAATTCATGGTGCTGGTGATCCGGTGCCGGTTCTTCATCCGCCAGAGAAGCTGGTCGGCCTGTTCCTTGTAGTTGTAGATGCCTTCCCCGTTGCCCCAGCGGTTCGCCGCGAAGTAGAGGGCCATCACGTAATACTCCTCCCCGTCGGGCGCCACAAACTGGCTCATCCGCACTCCGTTCGTTCGCGCCTGCCACGAGAAAAAGCCATACGAGAAATGGTTGGTGTCCGCGTTGTAGAGATACGTCATCGACCAGTTCCACAGCGCGTCGAACTCGCGTTTCTTGTCGAGCTGCACGGCGATTATCATGCCGTACGACAACCCTTCCGTGCGCACATCCCGGTGTTTGATGTCGGTGATGTAGGCAAGCGGCCCGTTGGAGTTGCTGCCGGCTTCGTAGTACACCGCTTCATTCGCCGGATCGCCATGAAACAATTGCTGAAACGCGCCGTCGATCTTGCTCCGGATCTCCTCCTGACTGTAGCCCGCCTCGGCGAACAGGTTTCGGTAGCGCCCCGTCGCATACGCGCCCGCTCCGTCGTCGGAAGCATGCCTTGCCGGTTGCAGTGACTGGCAGCCGCCGAGCACCAGCACGGACAGCAATGAAATCCCCGCCCCACATCGCGCGAGTGATGATTTGTTCATGGTCGTTAATCGATTCAGGCTCGTCGCCCACGGATGTTACTGGAGAGCATGGTCAGGCACAACACTGCAAAGCCGGCACAAGGAGCCGGAACCCCGAAGCCGCTCAAGCACCGAATTGCCGTTTCCCGCAGCACCTGAGAACATCACGGCGTTTCAAACCGCGAATGGACGCGAATGGACGCGAATGAAGAGGCAAAACCCTGGGCGGAGGTTCCTGCGTTGAATGCATGTGCCGACTATTCGCGCTCATTCGCGTCCATTCGCGGTTAACAAACCCGCTTCTTGACCGCAGCCGCAATTTCGGAGATATCAGGGCCATGAACTCCATCGACCGCCGTTCCTTCCTCCGCCAAAGCGCCCTGGCCACCGCAGCGTTGAGCATCGCACCGGCACGCGGCTTCTCTGCTGAGCCCGCCGAGAAGGTCAAACTCGGCCTCATCGGATGTGGCTGGTGGGGAATGATCGTCGTCGAAGCCGCGTTCAAGGCCGGCGGCGTCGAAGTGGTCGCCCTGTGCGACGTGGACAGCGCCCCTCTCGAGAAAGCCGCGGCGAAAGTCGCGTCGCTCCAGAGCCAGCGGCCGAAAACCTTCAAGCGCCACGAAGACCTGCTCGCCGTGGACGGCCTGCAGGCGGTGATCATCGCCACGCCGCCTCACTGGCATGCCTTGCAGTTTATCGACGCGCTGAATCGCGGCCTGGACATCTACTGCGAGAAGCCCCTGGCATACGACATCCGCGAAGGCCAGGCCATGGTGACTGCCGCGCAGAAAGCCGGGCGCATCGTGCAGATCGGCTTTCAACGCCGACAGAGCCCGGCGATTCGCCAGGCGGGCGAGTACATCCGGCAGGGCAATGCGGGCCGCATCATCGAGGTCGAAGCGCAGATCAATTACCGCGCCGATATGCGTGACGCCACCCCGCAGGATCCCCCGCCAACACTGGACTGGGACCTGTGGTGCGGTCCCGCGCCGAAGCTGCCCTACTCGCCGAACATCGGGCACTTCGCATGGCGCTTTGAAAAGGAGTACGGCCACGGGCACCTGGTGGACTGGGGCATTCATCTCATCGATGCAGCACGCTGGATCCTGAACGAGAAAGCGCCGAAAAGCGTTCAGGCCGCGGGCGGGCTTTACTTCTGGAAGGACAGGATCACGACGCCGGACGTGCTGACGGCGCATTTCGAATTCGAGAAATGCCCCGTGATCTGGCGGCATCGCATGTATGGCGCCGCGGAATACACGCCGGATGTGTCCAACGGAATTTTCTTCTACGGCGAAAAGGAAACCGTGTTTGTGTCGGACAACCGCTGGGTCGTGGTTCCCAAAGGTCGGGGACAACAGCACAAGGTCCACGAAGCGCGCGCGGACACCAGCACGGCGCACATTGCCGCCTTCCTCACGGCCGTGCGCACCCGGAAGGAACCGGAACCGTTGTGCACGCCCGAGGACGCTCACCTGTCCACATCGGCCGTCAAACTGGCGATGATCGCGTACGAAACCGGGAGCAAGGTGAACTGGAACGCGGCGACTCAGAATATTGAAGGCAACCCGGCGGCGGCCAGGCTGCTGAAACGCGAGTATCGCGCGCCATGGAAACACCCTTACGGATGATGATTTGCGGTTTACGATTGACGCGGGCGCCGGTGGAGAGCGATGACTCCGTCCGGCGTTGAATGTTCGGATTTCGGCCCTCGGATTTCGGATTTCTACTCGCCTGACAGCTTGAATCTGACAGCAACAAACGTATGAAAGATAGAACGAAACTCTCCCGTTTCCTCATCTCCTGGCTCGTCGCGATGCTTCTGTTCACCGCGCCCGCTTTCGCGCAGGACACAAACTTCTACGTCTTCCTCTGCTTCGGCCAATCGAACATGGAAGGCGCAGCGGCCATTGAAGAACAGGACCGGACCGTGGATGAGCGCTTCCAGGTGCTGGCGGCCGTGGACGCGCCAAACCTGAACCGAACGAAGGGCAACTGGTATCCCGCCGTGCCGCCGCTCGCCCGCGGCAACACGCGGCTCGGCCCTGCGGATTACTTCGGCCGCACAATGGTGTCCAACCTGCCCGCCCCCATCCGCGTGGGCGTCGTCAACGTTTCCGTCGCCGGCTGCAAAATCGAGCTGTTCGACAAGGACCACTACCAGGACTACGCCGCCACCGCCCCGAACTGGATGACCAACATCATCCGGGCGTACGGCGGAAATCCCTACGAGCGCCTTGTGGAGATGGGGCGGCTCGCGCAAAAGGACGGCGTGATCAAGGGCATCCTCCTGCATCAGGGGGAATCGAACACCAACGACAAGGAATGGCCTGCGAAGGTCAAGAAGGTGTATGACAATCTCCTGAGCGACTTGAACCTGGAACCCAACTCCGTTCCCCTGCTCGCCGGCGAGGTCGTGCATGCGGACCAGAAAGGGGCGTGCGCCAGCATGAACGCCATCATCGCGACACTCCCGCAGACGATTCCCTCAGCCCGCGTCGTTTCATCCAGCGGCTGCGCCGCGCTGCCGGATCGCCTGCACTTCAGCCCGGAGGGATACCGCGAGCTCGGCCGGCGTTACGCAACCAACATGCTGGCGATCCTGGGTGTCGGCACGTCCGCAAGCAAGTAATGTTTCAGTCGTGATTCATATCCTCGCCCGTTCGTGGTCACCTCCTCAATCAGCGCCAGGATCCTGTGATGCACGGGATGCCACAACGGGAGCGTGGCGTTCACGCCGCTTCAGGGTACGCAGGCATGTTGACGCCCGAATTGCAGTCCCGCCATCGCTTCCAGGCTATAGAGCACGCAGCGCGTTGAAAGCGGAAAGGCGGTTGGCAAGGTTCGTGTCTTCGTTCGCAGTCGTACCTGCTGCGGGTCTGGAGACCCGCGGTCCTTTGGTGTCGGAGCGCGGCTGTGTCCCGCGAAGCGGGATCAGCCGCAGCAGGTGGAGGAAGGGCTGGACTCCCGACTGCAAACGACGCACTCAGTTCGATCCTCTCACACGATGTTCGTGTCAGCCCATTCTTCGCACGTGCTGCGCCTGGTCCCGCAGGGCGGAACACAGGCGCACTCCATTCCATTCCTCACTGCTCTTCCGAGCGCCAGCTCGCGGGGACGCTCGCCCCACCACAAAGGCTTTTACGCCATCAACCGAGCAGCATCGCCGCTTCCCGCATCAGGCGGGCTACCGGCAGCCGATTGGGACAGGCCGCCTCCGCGGCCGTGAAGTCGAACCTCAGCAACAGGTCCCTGGCACCGGGCGGCAGTTGCGACAGCGTTTCGCGCGCGAGCCGGCTGTCGCCATACTCCCGCTCATACATCAGCGAGCGCATCACGTCTCCGACCGCCACCACGCGGCCCATCGCCTCCTCGCACAACTGCGTGCATCCCCCACAGTATCGCGTGCAGGTGGCCTCCGCGTATTCCCACAACGCGGCGCGGTCCGCGGCGCTGAGTTTCGCCTTGTCGAGTGCCGCCGCCACGTTGGCTGTCAGGACGGTGACATTGGTCATCTGGGAGCAGATGGACGCGATCTGCGGGTTTTCCCAAACCGCTTTGAGCTTCGCCTGGTGTTCGCTAAACCCGCGATTCATAAAATGACCGGCAAGCTTCACATCCGCCTCATTCTCGAGCTTGATGGGGCCGCCGCCCTGCGTCTTCATTGCCGTGAGCCCAATACCGGCCTTCTCACAGGCGTCCATTGCCGCGCGCATGTCGTCCGCCCGCATGTTGCGGTAGTCGTAGCGGAGCATGATGCCGTCAATCCAGCCGAGCTTCGCCGCCGCGGAGAGCGTTTGCGCCATGTTCGAGTGCGTGCTGAACCCGAAAAAGCGGATCTTTTTATCCGCCTTGGCTTTCTCCGCCCAGGCCTTCACCTCATCGGTAAGTTCATTGCCGGAACCGACCCCGTGAAGCAGGAAGAGGTCAATGTAATCCGTCTTCAGCCGTCGAAAGGATTCTTCGAGTCTCGCGTTGAGATTATTGGCGTTCCTGCCGCCGCCCGCTTTGGTCACCAGAAAGACTTTCTTTCTGGCGTCGGGGTTCTTCTCGAAATACATGCCGATGCCGCGTTCGCTGTTGCCGTTGTTATACGAGTTGGCGGTGTCCCAGTAAGTCACCCCGAAATCAAGCGCGCGCTGAAGCATCAGTTGGTTCGAGGTAATGTCGAAGATGCCGCCGAGCGCGAGGATCGAGACCTTCTCGCCGGTCTTGCCGAACGGACGCAGCGGCACGGTCTGCGGGGCGTCGGAGGCCGGGGTTTGCGCGGCGGCCTGGCTGGCCAGAGCGGAACCGACTCCGGCCAGTCCGAGCGACTTCATGAAGTTGCGGCGTGAGAGAGATGGGGTGTTCATGACACAGGTCCTTTCAGTTTCAGTTTACGGATCGAACCGTCAGTGAATGGCTTGGGGTTCGGGACTCGTTTTCAGCCGTGACGCGAATGGCTCGCAGTCCGCTCACGGGACATTCGTGCTGGCAAATGCCGCAGCCAATGCAGCGCTGCACGTCGACAAGCGGTCGTTGAAGGCGCACCTCTACCACAGCGTAATCACCTTCAGCGGGAGGCTCCGCCCACGCGTTCCCGGCTGCGACGCGGATCGAATCCGCAGTGTTGCCGACGATCTGCCGGCGTTCGTCGTCCGGATCGCTTTCAATCCGGAGAAAATAATCGCCCGTCGCCAACTGGTCGGGTTTCCAGCCGACCGATTCGATTTCGATTGCTGTGTCGGAAACAGCCTTGATGACGACGCGACCGTTGCGGATCACCCGATATTCCTCCTCGATATAGATCGCCTTCGGGCTGACAGGACAATTCTCCTGGCAGACAATGCAAGGCACGTCCATGGCCCAGGGCAGGCAGCGGTTGCGATCCACAAATGCCGTTCCCATCCGGATCGGTCCCCTCGACGCGAACTCTCCGCGGCCCAGTTTTTCATCCAGTGAAAACGGCCGGATGGCCGCGGTGGGACAGACGTTGCCGCAGGCGATGCAGTTGAGCTGGCATCCGCTGCTGCCGGCGCGGAAGTTCATCACGGGCGTCCACCAGCCTTCGATGCCGGCTTCGAGCCCGGCCGGTTGAATCACATTGGTTGGGCAAACCCGCATGCATTGCCCGCACTTGATGCAACGCTTGAGGAATTCCTTCTCCGATAGCGAGCCGGGAGGTCGCACCACCCCGGAGTTCCAGTTCTCGCCCAGCAATCCGCTCAAACGGAATGCGGGAACCGCGGCGATGCCGGACACCGCAGTAACTATGAAACCCCGGCGCGTGACTCCGGTCCGCTCCTCTTCGCCGGCTGCGGACCGGTTCGGACCGTAAGTCATCAGGGTTTTGCGGCAGGCGCGCAGACAGTTCATGCACAGGAGGCATTCGCGGATTCGAATTCTGTTGAACGGATCGCAGGCGCCTTCGCAGTGATTCTCGCAGAGTTCGCAACCGCTGCACTCGCCCTGGCGTTTCCCGATCCGCCAGGGTGTCCACCTCACCAGAAGCCTGAACAGCGCACCCAGTGGACAAATGAACCGGCAGTAGAATCGCGGGATCCAGAGGTTCAACAGCACCGCGATTACAAAAATGGCCGCAGCCACCCAGACGCCGGCATAGACCCGGTTGGCCGCGCCGATCCCTTCCACTCCCGTGAGGAGAAACAGGTTCACGGTCCGCTGCATCAGCGGGATCGGGTCCAGCCACCCGGTCTGGAGCGAACCGAACAACGCAAGCGTGAGCAGCGCGGCAAGGACGTAATATTTGACGACCTGCGCCGGGTGATACTGGTTGAGCGCGACGCGCTCGGCATGCCTGCGACGTCTCTTGCCAAGCCATCCCACGAACTGGTGCAGCGCGCCGAACGGGCACAACCAGCCGCAAAAGAAACGCCCCACGAACACGGTCAACGCGATCGTCGCCAGCGCCCAGGCAAGTCCCGCGTAAAGTGTTTTGGTGGTGAGCACGGTGCCCAGGGCCACGAGCGGGTCAAGCTGAAGGAACCAGTTGACGGGCCAGCCGCGCAATTGGAACCAGCGATCCCCAACCGTCGTGACGACGCAAAACCACAGGAACAGCACGAAGAAGAAAACCTGGGCAATGCGGCGTGTGAGAATAATGTTCATTGTTCAGGTCACGTGATCTCGCGCCGGGTGCAACGCTTCGTAATCCACAGTTCCAAGACCGCCCTCGGCCGCTTTGGTGATGAACGTCAGGTCGGCGGCCGTCTTGCCCAACAGCGTCGCACCAAACGCGTCCACCGCCACCTGGTCCGTGCCCGCGATCATCGTGTTGGTCACTTTCAGGTCATCGAGCGAACCTCCGGTCGGCCCGTTCGTCAGCATTGTCGTCGTGCCGTCCAGGATGACGAGCGTGGGACGAACCAGCTTTGCGAGCTCGTAAATGATCGTGTGTATGTCCTGGTGAAACACGTTGCGCCGCCCGCCCAACAATCCATACCAGTTCTTCATCGACATCGACGCGCCGCTGCGATGATGGTCTTTCACCGGCGCGATCCCGATGAGTTTGGTGACACCCTCGAACGGCTCGAACAGCAATGGCCAGTCGCGAATCAGAACTCCGCCGTCCAACGTTGTGGGTTTGAAATATTCCGGCCGCGGCAAAATGACCCGGGCACCGGCCTTCTCCGCCGCCTTTGCTATCCCGGAGAGCGCAAAGCAACTTTGCGGATCGTTGATCGGATTGTCCGTCACAACGACGGACGAAGCGCCCGCTCCGAAGCAAAGTCGCGTAACCTCCGCCACAAGATCGGGGTGCGCCGTCGCTGACAGCGAGGGAGCGGAAGCAAACGCCGCATTCACCTTGAGCAACACCCGGTCGCCCGGCTTGATGAAGGTTTCAATCCCGCCAAGCGCCTGCACCGCGCGGCGCACCGTCTTCACCCGGTCGCTGCCTGTAACGATGCTGAGCTTCGACCCTTCAGAGGCGATGGAGAAATCGGGGAGCGTGACCCGCGGGACGGCTTCGACGGCTGCCGGGCCTTTTGAATCGCGCAACAGGAATCCGGCGGCGCCGGCCCCGAGCGCAAGCGCGCCTGCCCTGGCAGCGCGACCAAGAAAATCGCGCCGGTTCATCGGGTCTTTCGTTGGGTCGGTCATTGTGATGCGAGATGAGCCTTGAGCAGCCGCGCCAACTCTTCGGCAACAGCCCGGTCCGGTGCAGAGTGAACCCCGGCCACCACAGGTCCTTCGCTGAAAACGATCTCGACTGTTCCCATGATCTCGATCGCCCTTCCGAGTTCAGTCGCCACGTTCAACTTCTTGCCGCCATTCGCGAGGAGGAACTCTTCATACGCCTCCGCGAGCACCGCGGCTTCAGCCGCACCGGGTGTTGAGAGAACAAACCCCGTCACCTCCGCCGCGCCGATGCGGTATGTCGCCGTGTAGACATTTTTGAACTGGTCGAACCCGAACGCGTCGGACGTTTGCAGCGATTGCGTGCCGGCCACGAGGTGTTGGGGTGGCAACAGTTTCATTTCGGCAAGTGCGCCGGACGCCTCCTCTGCGCTGGCGACATTGCCGGCGGCCATTTCAAGAGCGGCTTCCATCAGCGCCGAATCGGAGGACGAGGCAACCACTTCCACATAACTGCTGCCGGTGACGAAGAACAGTGCGTTGGGCGTCCGATAGCCGTGCTCAACAAACTCAAGCGGCTCGCCTTCGGCCCTGCGTTGCGTCGAGAAGACGGAGAACGCCTGGGGCACGCCGTTCATCCGGTATTCGAACCATTCCAGCCACTGATCGGGAGCGTCTCGGAGAGCGTAGCGCTGGCAGCGCATGTTCGAGAATCCCGCGGCCAGGTAGAGCTCGGCCTTGCCGTCGATCTTGTCGTAGAGATTGTCCGGCGTGAACGATTCGGCGGCGCTCAGCCGTATGAGAGAAGAGGGTACGAATCGCGGAACCGACTGCTCCCCGTCTGCGTCGCCGATGGTATGCATGGAGACGCTTGCAGCGATCTGAACGGCGGGATGATACCTGCGCTGAACAATGAGGACGGACACCGCAATCACTGCCAGCGTCAGCAGGATCGCTGCAGAGACGCACTTTTCCAGCGGGCTGGAAGCGTTGTCCGTCAGTCGCATGCACTCGCGCCAGCGACGATTCACAAGGCATCCGTGCGCCTCGAATCCGCTGATAGCGCCGACTACAGCATGAGTCAGGCGGAAGCGAGGGCTTTCCCGCTATTGGGATTTCCTTTGCGAAAATTGGGCAACGGATGTGAGCAAGAGCAGATCGATGAAATGAAAGCACGGCAGCCGGCCGCTGCTCCCCGGCTTCCATTCGCAACGCGCGCCCTCGCCCACAAGGGCGACACCGATCTACGGCGCTCTGAACGTCCAGCGCGCCTTGTCGCTCTCTGGATCAAATTTCGCCAGCGTCGGCGTGCTCGCCCCGATCGCCGTGAGCGCCAGGGGTTCGTCGCACCCGGGCACGGCCTTCGGCATGATGCGAAACGTGCCGTCCACCAGTTGATCGATGCGCCACAACTGTTCGGGAGCTCCGGTAAAGGCCGGAGCTGCCACAACTTCGCGGTCGGCGGTGGCCGTCAAGGTGCGGTCCGTGCCGGCGATGGTGATCTTGAACCAGGGCGAGCCGAGGTAGCCCCCGGCGTTGGTCACCGGGGTAACGGCCCATTTCTGATGCGGCCGAAGCATGTAATCGCCGAGTCGAAGACCGATGTTGCCGTCCGGCCAGTTCGTGGAGACCTCGGCGAGAGTCTGCAGTGGAATGGGTGTCAACGGCTCGCCGGATCGCCCCGCGCCACGACCGCCCCGGCGACCGCCTGCCATCCGCACGAAATCCACTGCCAGCTCGAGCGCATATCCTTTGCGCTCGGAGTGGATCTGGAAGACAGCGCCCATGAACTGTTCCCCGGCAACCGGCCAGCCGTCCTTCCAAAGCAGCGCGCGAATGTCGAGGACACTGCGACCGCCCCGATCGAGGTCCGCTTCATAGTGGCAGGAGAACTTCTGAACCCCGTCGCCAAGATCGATCAAACCAAAGTGCCCGGGGCCGATGAGGCGGCCGTTCGCGGCGACCACGAGTTTGCCGCCGCCTCTCAGCATGTCGATGCCCATGTTGTCCACGAACGGGCCGGTCACTTTGTCCGAGCGGCCCACGCGGATGTTGTAGGTCGAATTGACGCCGTCGCAGCACGTGCCGTGTGTTCCCAGGAGGTAGTACCATCCGTCCCGGTAGATCAAGGCCGTCGCCTCGCAGTCGATGGCGATGTTCACCGGTTCATTGCCCGGCACGCGCGCGCCGGTTTTCGGATCGAGTTCAACGATGCGAATGAAGCCGAAATACGTCCCGTAAGTGAGCCAAAGCCGGCCGTCATTGGGATCGAGAAACAGCGAGGGATCAATTGCGTCGCAATCCTCAACGCCATCGCTCGAGGCCACGACCACGGGCTCGGAGTATTTGAAATCGGGCGACTCGGGGTTGAGCGTCTTGTTCCACATCGTGAGGATTCGGCCGGCGTGGCCGCCTCCGAGGCCCCCGCCGGTAGCGCCGTAGGCGACCAGGTAGCGGTCTCCAATCTTCATGACATCGGGAGCCGCCCCGCCGCCCGGACGCACCGCGCCGCCTCTCCACGTCCAGCCATCCTCGGAGATCAACCCTCCGCCGCCGGTGCCGAACGTGTAGTACTTTCCTTCGCATTCCACCACGGTGGACGGGTCGTGAATGAAGGGTTCGCCTTCCAATGCCCGCGCGGAAGGCGGCAGGCACAGAAGAAGCGTGACGGGAACCACGGTTGCAAGAATACGCATTTTCATAAGACGTCAAAAAGCCGGGTCAATTCCAGACGGAACCATTCAGTTGGCGACGGTTTCAACATTCAGGGTGAGGTCCGTGATCGGATCGCCGTTCTCATCGATGAACCGGACGCAGAAATCGCTCATCCCGGGGCCGTTGATGACTGCGCCGCGAACAATGTTCCTGCCCTCTTTGAGTGTCAACCGCCGGGAGACGCCGTCGTCCATGACCATCCGGCGGTCGCCGGAAAGGACGACGGCTTCCTCTCCGTTCACCCACCACATGGAGGCCGAGTTGGAACCAACGGCCAACCGGACATCCCGCATTTCGCGCGGACAATGCACCACCGTGACCGCCCAGAAGATCACGCCGTAGGTCGGCTTGTTCACGCCGTCGGCGAAGCGAAACAGCTTCACGTTGAAATTGGTTGTATCCAGGGCGTGCCATGCAAGTTCTTCGCCGGCCACCGTCACCTTGTCTCCGTGGCGCGGAACCACGGTGAACTGATTTGGAAAGTACTCGGTGTAGAAAGCGTCCCGAATGTAACTGTCCGTGAACACAATGTTGCTGCGGTTGGGCTTTCGAATGGGCTCGAGAAGCAGCCAGCGCTGGAGAAAACCATCCTTGTCCGGCGCCCTGGGCGTCGAGGTTGCCGGCACGAAGTACGGCGCAAGGCTGCGAGGATGCTCGGGCGTGTAGTCGCGCGCGCCCGGGCGCGGGCCGCCGCCCGGCGGCGCGGCAGAGTCGGCAGAAAACAACGCTGTCGAGCAGGCGGATAGAACACCAATGGACAGGATTACGATTTTTCCATGCATTTTCATAAATAGTTCCTGGCGCATCCACGGTTTCCCCGATCGAAGCGGGGCCTGGGAGGCGCGTTGCATTCCACTCTCATGCCTCGAACGGGTTTTCACGATAAGCTCGTTCCTGATACTCGAAGAAATCGAAGTCCGCCGGCAGCGCGGTGCCGGCCATGTCCTGGCACGCCATCCCTACAAAGGCACCCGTGAAGTTCGCCTGCCCCGGCAGCGTCGCTTCGTCCGAAAGAATGCTCGTGTCAAACTGCTCCGGCAGCCAGCGCCAGCCGCTGTCCACGCCTTCGACCCGAAAGGCAAAATGAAGGCGCTCGTAATCGATCTCGGCACGCAGATGCACCGGCCGTCCGGCCGGAATCGGTATCGGCGCCGTGAACGCGTCCGTCTGGGTCGAGTCCGGCGTGCAGGACATCACGCGCACGTGCTTGCCCGTCCCCGAGTCGTGCGTGATGTGGAGGTAGTGAAACTTTGCGCCGTTGTAATAGCACACCAGTCCCGCCATCTGCTGAAAATGTTCCGGCTCGAATTCGACGACCGTTGTCGCGCTGATGCAATGGGATTGCAGCCGCCGCGCAACGAGTGATTGCCGGAAGACACTGCCAATCGTCTCCCGCCCGTAAAGCCGCAGAAAACCCGGACGCGCTGTCAGACTGAAAAGCTCCTCCGGATACGGACTGCGCAACCATTGAAAATCCATCGGCAGACGCGAATCATCGAAGTCATAGCGACACATCCTAACGCGCCCCGGCAGCCTGTCCCCGCGATCCGGCGTCTCTGCCTCTCCAGAATCCCGGAGCGGCGCCGGCGTTTCCAGCGTCGGGATCCCCTGCCCGTCCAATGTGCGCAACCAGCCGTCCGGGCTCCACACCATTTTCTGAATGGCGGTTTCGCGCCCAAGCACGCAGCGGCCGCGGTTCCGAAGCGGCCGGCCGCACAGGTACACCATGTAGGTCTCGCCGTCCTGCGTCTCGACCAGATCCGCGTGACCGGCACGCTGCAGTTCGCATTCCGGCCGGTGCCGCGCGCTCAGGATATAGGTGTCCGGATGCAGTTCGTACGGGCCCGTCAGGTTCCGCGAACGCGCCATGGTCACCGCGTGCCCCCAGCCGGTCCCGCCTTCGGCCGTGAGCAGGTAGTACCATCCGCCGCGCTTGTAAAGATGCGGCGCTTCGGTGAAACCCAGGGGCGTTCCTTTGAAAATATTCACCCGCTCGCCGATGAGCCTGCGTTCCTTGACCGAGTATTCCTGCAGGACGATTCCGGCGAACCGGTTCCGCCCCGGCCGAGAATCCCAAAGCATGTTCAGCAGATACTTCCGCCCGTCGTCATCGTGGAACAGTGACGGATCAAAACCGCTGCTGTTGAGGTACACGGGATCCGACCAATCGCCGTCAATGGTCGGACTGGTCACGAGATAATTGTGAAAGTCGCGCAGTGAGGCGCCGCCGGCTCCGCTCACGGTCGTTCGGCCGTAGCGTTTCACGTCGGTGTACACCAGCCAGAACAATCCGTCCGCGTACGTGAGGCAGGGCGCCCAGACGCCGCACGAATCCGGATCGCCGAGCAGATTGAGCTGGCTCGGACGATTGAGCGGGCGCGCGACGAGCCGCCAGTTCACCAGGTCGCGCGAGTGATGGATCTGCACGCCGGGGAACCATTCGAAGGTGGAAGTGGCGATGTAGAAATCGTCGCCGACGCGCACGATCGACGGATCGGGGTTGAAGCCCGGCAGGATGGGATTGCGAATCAGGCGTGTCATGCGCGCATCGAAACACTGCCTCCATCAAGCTTCTGTTCCCAGCCTTTTTTCAGCCGGTAGAACTGCAGAAGGACGAGAACAAGGATGGCCGCCACGAGCGGCGCGCCGGCAAAGGCCAGCTTGATGCCGAACAACGAACGCGCCGATTGTTCCACGTTGGCCTGGTAACCGAACATCCCCAGGATCCATCCGCTGGATCCGCCGCCGACGGAAATTCCCATCTTCAAGGCGAACAACTGCCCGGCAAAGAACAAGGCCATGGCCCCCCGGCCGATCGTCTTGAGGCCGAAATCGACCGTGTCCGGGATGGCGGCGAACAGCAGCGGGATGAACATCATGTGGAAGAAGTTGGCGAGCATGATGAGCAGCAGCGACGCCTGCCACCATTCCCTTGGCACGGCCAGGAGCAGGCCGTTGGGCACCAGCGACCCGAGCAACGCGGTCTTCATCACGGTGACTTTGCACCATTGCCATTTCATGAAGAGGCGGTTCGCCACGAACACTCCCGCCACCCCGGCCAGCATTGTCAATCCCATGTAGAGCGCCATGAAGTTTTCCGTGATCGCGAACACACCCGTCAGGTCGTGGTCGATGTAGTACTTGATGAAATACGGTTTCACGTTCCCCTGCAGACCGCCGCGGACCTGGATGATGAACATCGCCAGCGTCACAATCCACCACTGGCTGTTGCGGAACATGGCGCCCAGATCCTCGACGACGCCGGCACGCGATCCCGGCGATTTCACCTCGTCCGGATAAATGCGTTCCCGCGTCAGGGCAAAGCAGCCGAGAAGGGCCACCACGCCGACAACGGCCAGGAGCGCCACGGCGAACGGAAAACCCAGTTGCAGATCCTTCGGATCGCCTCCGCCACCGAGCAATCGCGCCAGCGGCCAGACGGAGACGGTCACCAGAAACCCGCCCACCATCGCCATGCCGAAA
>DGDZ01000032.1:13641-53750 GCA_002385705.1 Verrucomicrobia subdivision 3 bacterium UBA3939 | reverse complement strand
TGAGCGCAGGTTCATGGGGAGGGAAAAGGCGGCTGTTACTTTGCCGCGGTTCGGGCCGTCTAGCGGCTTGAACTCAGGAATTTCAACGCAACGGCGTGTTGTGTTTTGCGCCGGGTGTTGGTATTGGCGAATCAATACAGGAGAACAATGAGCATGAAGATGAACATGACCCGAATTGTCCTTGCAGCGGCCGCATTGATGATGGCTCTGCCCGTTTACGCGCAGCGCGGCCGGACCAGTCCCCATGAAGCGGCGGGAGGCTGGATCCAGGGCGAAGGCGGCGCGCGCGCACGCGTCACGGTGTATTACGGGCGTCCCTTTGCGAAGGGCCGCACCATCTGGGGCGAGCTGGTGCCCTACGGCAAGCCATGGCGACTGGGCGCGGACGAGGCCACGCTGCTGGTTTCGGATCGCAGTCTCCAGTTCGGGGACGTCACGGTTCCCGCCGGAGCGTATTCGCTCTACCTGCTTCCCCAGGCGGACGGCACGGCCAAACTCATCATCAACAAACAGGTCGGCCAATGGGGTACGCAATATGACGAGAAACAGGACCTGGGCCGGGTTGATGCGAAGAAAGAAACGCTGAACGAGCCCGTGGAACAATTGACGATAGCCGTGGACCGCAATCCGTCGGGCGGCGGACTGTTGAAGATCTCATGGGATAAGACGCAGTACTCGGTGCCGTTTACGGTACAGAGGTAGCGGGTGGGAACGCCGAGATCGCCTTGTAGGCGACGACGTAAGGAGTTGAATTTCGGGTGACCAGGGTTATCGGACCACGGCTCCCGCCTTCGCCAAGGCTGCGGCGGGGCAGGCGCGAGGACGCTCGCCCCACCAGATTTCATCGGGTGACAGCCCGCAGGCTGCTCGCCGCACCCGGGTGAGGGGAGGTTTTCGCGTTTCCAGCTTTTCAGCGTTAGCCGTGTTTCCGTCCGGTGGCACTTGAAATTCTGTAACTTTCGGGTTCTCTTTCGCCTCTACAGAACCCATGAATACCAGAACACTTTCATCCCTTGTTGTCGCCAGCGTGCTGGCGTACACCGGCGGAGTGTTTGCGCAACAGGCGCCCCGGCTGGAGTTTCCGGCGCCCAGTCCCGCCGGGTCGGTTAAACAACGCGTCGGTCTGACCGACATCGAAATCACCTATTCCCGCCCGGGCATGAAGGGCCGGAAAGTTTTCGGGAGCCTTGTTCCCTATGGCGAGGTCTGGCGCACCGGCGCCAACCAGGCCACCCGCGTCACCTTCAGCACCCCGGTCAAGTTCGGCGGCACGGACGTCCCCGCCGGCAGCTACGCTCTTTACACCATCCCTGAGGAGAACGAATGGACGGTGATCCTGAGCAAGCGCATGCAGGATTGGGCGGCGGTGAAGGAGGACACGAGCGAAGACGTGGCCCGCGTGAAGGTCAAACCGGTGAACACTTCGCCCGTGGTGGAGACCTTTACGATCGACATCAACGACATCCGCGATGAATCGGCGACGTTGAACCTGTCGTGGGAGAACACGCGTGTTGCGGTGCCGATTCAGATCGAGTTGAAGAGCAAGCTGGTGCCGCAGATTGAGAAGGCGATGTCGGAACCGGGCGGGCGCAAGCCGTATTTCCAGGCGGCGATGTTTTACTTTGACCACGACATTGACCTGGGGAAGGCGCGCGAGTGGGTGGAGGAGTCGGTGAAGCAGAACGAGGCTTATTACACGGTGCATTTGAAGGCGAAGATTCTGGCGAAGGCGGGCGACAAGGCCGGGGCGGAGGCTGCGGCGAAGCGCTCGCTGGAGCTGGCGCAGAAGGCCCGGGACGCCCATTACATTCGGGAGAACGAGAAGCTCCTGGCGACGCTGAAATAATGAGGGCAGCGCGTTTGTCTGCTTCAACGGCCCGGACGGGCGCGATGGCAGTGACAGCTTTGGCGGCCGTGACGGCTGCGGTGGCGTTTGATGCCGCAGCCGCCGAGGCAACACCGGCCGCTATCATACAGGACCTGCGGAGTTTCCGCGAACTCGGCAGTGTCCTGTACGTGGCCGCACATCCGGACGACGAGAACACGCAGTTGATCACGTATCTGGCGCGTGGACGCGGTTACCGCACGGCTTATCTCTCGGTGACCCGGGGCGACGGGGGACAGAACCTGTTTGGCCCGGAGTTCGGGGAGAAGCTGGGCGTCGCACGCACCCAGGAACTGCTCGCTGCGCGTCGCCTGGATGGCGGCCGCCAATTTTTCACCCGCGCGATCGACTTCGGCTTTTCCAAGACCCCGGAGGAAACGCTGAGGATCTGGAATCGCGAGGAAGTGCTGGCGGATTTCGTTCGCATCATTCGCACGTTTCGTCCCGACGTGATCGTCACGCGGTTTTCGCCGCGAGGCGGCGGGCATGGCCATCACACGGCGTCCGCCATTCTTGCCGTTGAAGCCTTCAAGCTGGCGGGCGATCCGAACGCGTTTCCGGATCAGTTGAAGACCCTGAAACCGTGGCAGCCCAAACGCGTTCTCCAGAACGGCGGCGGCGGCCTGCAAATCCGCGTGGACGGCAAGGACCCGGTCACAGGACAGACCTTCGCCGAGATCGCGGGGCGCAGCCGGGCGATGCACAAGACGCAGGGCTTCGGCAATTTCGGTGGGCGCGGCGGCGCCGGCCCGAGGTCGGAATCGTTCACCCTCCTCGATGGCGAACCGGCCAGCGAGGACATCATGGACGGCGTGGACACAAGCTGGGCGCGGGTGGGTGCGGCGGAGATTGGCCGGATGACCGACGAGGTTCTGGAGGCGTTCGACCCGGAGAACCCATCGGCCAGCGTGCCGGCGTTGTTGGCCATCCACAAACGGCTGGCCGAACTGCCGCGGGATCCGATCATCGACGAGAAACGCGCTCAACTCGCCGGCATCATTCAGGCATGCGCCGGCTTGAGCATTGAAACGACGGTGCCGGAAGCGGAGGTGGTTCCGGGCGAGACATTGAAGCTGCGGCACGCGGCCAAAGTGCGGTCGGATGTGCTGGTGCGCTGGGTAGCCGTGAGATATCCGTCCGTCGGGAAGGAACTCCGCCATGTGCTCGCACTGGAGCCGGGCAGGGAAGTCGTGCGCGAATCGACCCAGGTGCTTCCGGCGAACACGAAGCTGACACAGCCGTATTGGCTGCGGGAAGACAGCACGGTCGGCATGTTCACGGTGAACGATGTTTCCCTCATCGGCCGGGCCGAGAACCCGCCCGTGTTTCCGGTCGAATACGAGTTCGAAATCGGCGGCGAACGGATCGTTCTTACCGGTGAACCGGTGCAGCCGGGTTCCGACGACGCGGCGGCGCGGCGGCTGGATGTGATCGCTCCCATTTCGCTGAATTTCATCTCCGACGTGAAAGTGTTTGCTCCGGGGGCGTCGAAGGCGGTGGAGGTGGAGATTCTGGCGGCGCGGCCTGACATGAACGGCACGGTTCGATTGGAAGCGCCGGCGGGCTGGAAGGTGAGCCCCGAGAGCCAGCCGTTCAAACTGGAGCGCAAGGGCGAACGGGCCCGGGTCGCGTTCACCGTGACGGCGCCTGGTGCGCCGGCGGAAGCCAGGATCACCGCGCGCGCGCGCGTCAACGACGTGTGGTACGACAACCAGCGGGTGGAGATTCGTTACGATCACATTCCGCTGCAGGTGTTGCAGCCGCCGGCGCGGGTCAAGGCGGTGAGTCTGGAACTGGCGACGCGCGGCCGCGAGGTGGGTTATGTGCCGGGCGCGGGAGACGACACCGTTGCGGCTTTGAAGGAAATGGGGTACTCGGTTCGGACGCTGTCGGGCGAGGATCTGACGCCGGAGACGTTGAAGGGCCTGGACGCGGTGGTGATCGGGATTCGGGCGTTCAACACGCGGGACGATCTGGATGGGAAGACGGCCGTGTTGTCCGAATATGTGCAGGGGGGTGGAACGGTGGTCGCGCAATACAACAACGCGCGCGGGCTGTCGGGGATACGGCTGGGGCCGTTTGAGTTCCGGCTGTCGAACAACCAGCGGGTGACGGATGAGCACGCGCCGGTGCGGTTCCTGGCGGCGGATCATCCGGCTTTGAACACGCCTAACAAAATTACGGCGGCGGATTTTGAGAACTGGGTGCAGGAGCGCGGATTGTATTTTCCGAGCGGCTGGGATGAGGCGTTCACGCCGTTGCTGGAGTGCGCCGATCCCGGCGAGGAGCCGCTCAAAGGCGGCCTGCTGGTGGCGCAGCACGGGAAAGGGTGCTTCGTCTATACCAGCCTTGCGTTCTTCAGGCAGCTTCCGGAAGGTGTGCCCGGCGCCTATCGCCTGTTCGCCAATCTGGTGTCGCTCGGCAAATGAATCGGGCGACAGACACGAGAGAGCGGCCCGATGAGGCCGAGGGAACGGGTCTGCCGCTGCTGCGGTCGTGGCGCGCGGTGTACGTCTTCGTGCTGGCAACCTTCGTCACCTGCGTCATTCTGCTGGCGCTGCTGTCACGGGCGTTTGCATGACTGCTCTCGACTATCTCGTCTTGATCGGCACGATGGTCGGGATTGCCGTTTACGGCGTCTGGAAGACCCGCGGGCGGCGGAGTCTGGCCGATTACCTGAAAGGCGACAAGGCGACGGGGTGGGGCACCATCGGGTTGTCGGTGATGGCGACGCAGGCCAGCGCGATCACGTTCCTGTCCACGCCGGGCCAGGCCTACGAGAAGGGAGTGGGCTTCGTTCAGATTTACTTCGGCCTGCCGCTCGCGCTGGTCATCATCTCGGTCGTGTTCCTCCCGATTTACCGCCGGCTCAATGTGTTCACCGCGTACGAGTACCTGGGGAAGCGGTTCGACGCCAAGACGCGTGTGCTCGGGGCGGTGCTGTTTCTGCTCCAGCGGGGGCTGGCGGCCGGGATCACCATCTACGCCCCGGCGATTGTTCTGGCCAAGGTGTTGAACTGGCCGCTGAACCTGACCATCGTCGGCAGCGGCGTGCTCGTTATTCTGTACACTGCCAGCGGCGGAAACGACGCTGTCAATCTCACGCAGAAATGGCAGATGGGCGTCATCTTTGTCGGCATGATCGCCGCCTTTGTCGTGCTGATGCTCCGCATGCCGGAAGGACTGGGCCTCGGCGATATGTTGAGCGTGGCGGGGACGATGGGGAAGCTGGAGGCGGTGGATTTTTCCTTCGACCCGAACAACCGCTACACGCTCTGGTCGGGAATCCTGGGCGGCTTGTTCCTGTCGCTTTCGTACTTCGGGACCGACCAGTCGCAGGTGCAGCGGTATCTCTCGGGCGGTTCGCTGCGGCAGAGCCGGCTGGGGCTGATGTTCAACGCCGTAATGAAGATCCCGATGCAGTTTTTCATCCTGCTGCTGGGCGCGCTGGTGTTCGTGCTGTTCCAGTTCGATCGCCCGCCGCTGTTCTTCAACGAACCGGTCTGGCAGGCCGAGGTGCAGGGCGAGCATGGCGCCGAGTTGCGCCGGCTGGAACAGGAGTTCAACGCGGTTCACGCGGAAAAGGAAGCCCGCGTGCGGGCGTGGCTCGAGGCGAAAGCGTCGGGCGACGGCGCCCTGGAAGCCGCCGCGCGGGCCGAAATGCTCGCTTCGCACGAGCGCAGCCAGCAGATCCGGCAACGGGCCATCGAAATCATCAAGACGGGACCAACCAGGGCGAAATCGTCGGACGCCGATTACGTGTTCATCACATTCATTCTGAATTATCTGCCGCACGGGTTGATCGGGCTTCTCATTGCCGTGATTTTCGCCGCGGGACTTTCGTCCACCTCGTCCGAGCTGAGCGCGTTGGGTTCGACGACGACGGTGGACCTGTACCGGCATTTGTTCAGGAAGAACGCGGATGAGCGGCATTATGTGCGGGCGTCGCGCGGGTTCACGGTGTTGTGGGGCGCGGTGGCTCTGGGCTTTGCCCTTGTGGTCCGGCTCGTGGAGAACCTGATCGAGGCGGTGAACATTCTGGGCTCGCTGTTCTACGGCGTCGTGCTGGGCATTTTCCTGCTCGCGTTCTTCTTCAAGCGCGTGGGCGGCACGGCGGTGTTCTTCGGCGCCCTCATCGCCGAAGTGCTCGTCATTGTCGGGTATTTCACCATCCCGCTCGGTTTCCTCTGGTACAACCCCGTGGGCTGCTTCCTCTGCATCGCGATCAGCCTCTTGATTGAAATCGTGTTTCGCCCGGGGAATTCTTCTCGCGAAGCGGCGCGCGCATGAACCGTTCTCCCGTCATCTGTTTCGGCCAGCAACCCTGCGGGTTCTTCCCCAAACGCTTTCTCGTCGCCAAAATCCGCACCGGCCGCCGTCTCCAGTCCGAGATCGGCGGCGAAATTGTTTTCTTCTATCACGACAGCGACCATGATCCGCGCGAGACGCGGACGATCGTCCAGCGGCGGGGCGGGACGGAGCTGGCCCAGTTGAATTTCGCGTTCGAGAACAAGCTCCAGCGGAAGTTCTCGCCGCTATATCTGAAGCGCATTCCGGCCGGCTGGCAGGAAAGGACCGCGGGCCAGTTGCCGAATTACGTGGACGGCAGCCTGATTCGCATTTTTAAATCCGTGCAGGCGCCCACGGTGTCGGAGTTCTGCCTTGAGATGTATCGCCGCATGGGCCTGCTGGAGGGCATTCGCGTCGTGCGTTCGAGCGATCCGGAGTTTCGCCGGGCGGCGTGCGATGTCCCGGAGTTTTTCGTGGACGTTCCCTATGAAGGCGAGGTGGTGCGGGCGCGCTGGGCGGACGGCGTCCTGAAGCTGCACGAGGGCGGCGATTGTTTCATCACGCTGCCGCCGGTGAGCTACGGCAAGGAGCACGTCAGCGCGACGCGCGATACCCGTTTGTGCTGGATGCAATCGGTGATTCACTGCACGCATTACATTGCGGGCGCCGGCGAACAGGCCTACCTTCGGCCCGCAGACGCGCCGGAGATCACCTTTGTTCCGCGCGAAACCATTGATCGATCTGATGAAGCCTGGACCGAAATCGAAAACTGAACTGGAACCGCTGGTGGCCTTTGGCGCGCACCCGGACGACATTGAGTTCGGCTGCGGCGCCGTTGTTGCGAAAGAAGTGCGGAACGGGCGGCCGGTGCACATGGTGATCTGCTCGAAGGGCGAATCCGCCACGCACGGAACGCCGGAGCAGCGGGTGGCGGAGGCGCGGCTTGCGGGCGAGATCCTGGGCGCGGAGATCCAGTTCATCGAGCTCGACGGCGACGGACACTTCACGGTGCGTCCGGAGAACGCGATTGCCCTGGCGGCGATTATCCGGAGGGTGCGCCCGGGCATTCTGCTGGCGCCGAGTTGCGTGGAGAACCAGCATCCGGACCATTGGCGTCTGGGCCAACTGGTGCGCGACGCGGCGCGGCTGGCGCGGTATGGCGGCCTTGCCGAGCTGCGCGACCTCGCGCCGCACGCGATCCGGCAACTGCATTTTTACGCGGTGACGCCCGAGGCCGAGCCGCGCGACGTCACGCCGCTGCTGATCGATGTGTCGGATCCGGCCGTGGTGGCGGCGTGGAAAGCGGCGATGGAGGCGCACGGCTCGCAGACCAGCGCGCGCAATTACGTGGAACTCCAGATGACGCGCGCCCGCCTGCTCGGCGTCCGCGCCGGAATCGAATACGCCATGGCGCTGTATCCGAACGATCCGCCGGTGCTGGAGTCGCTGTCGCAGATTGCGCGCGGGGCGCGGCGGTTCTGAACAGGCGACGACGGACATGAACATCGGCATCGCATGTTATCCATCGGTGGGCGGGAGCGGGATTCTGGCGACGGGGCTGGGCGAGGAGCTGGCCGCGCGCGGGCACGAGGTGCACTTCATCAGTTACGAGCGTCCTTTTCGCCTGCCGCTGCACGCGCCGCGGCTGCACTTTCATGAGGTTGGCGTGTCCGATTACGGACTGTTCAAGTATCCGGATTACACGTTGCCGCTGTCGGTGCGCATGGCCGAGGTGAGCCGCGATTTCCGGCTCGACGTGATGCACGTGCATTACGCGGTGCCGCATGCGACGGCGGCCATTCTCGCCAGGTCGATGCTCCCGCCCGAGCAACAGCCGCGCGTGGTCACCACGCTGCACGGCACCGACACCACCCTGCTCGGGCGCGACGCCGACTATGGTCCGGCGATCCGCCACGCGCTGAACAACTCGGATGCGGTCACGACCGTGTCGCATTCGCTGCGCGAGAAGACGCAGAAGCTGTTCTCGCTCGAGCGGCCGATCGAGGTGATTCACAATTTCTTCAGCCCGCGCGCGCCGCAGCGCGCGGCGGAAGAGGTGCGCCGGGAGCTTGGGGTGGAGGGCAGACTGGTGGTGCTGCATTCCTCGAATCTGCGCCCGATCAAGCGCGTGGATCTGCTGCTCAATACCGCGGCGCGCCTGCGCCCCGCAGACGCGTTCAAACTGGTGATTCTCGCCGGAGGCAGCTTCGAGCCGTTCAGAGCGGACGTGCGCCGGCTCGGGCTCGAGGGACGCGTGATCGTCGTCGAGCGCGTGCGGGCGATCGAGGATTATCTCCAGATCGCGGACCTGGTTCTTTACACGTCGGACACGGAGAGTTTCTGCCTGAGCCTGCTCGAGGCGATGTATTTCGCGGTGCCGGGCGTCGCCCGGCACGTTGGAGGCATTCCGGAGGTGGTGGAAAGCGGCGCGACGGGATTGCTGGTGGACTCGGATAATCCGGATGATCTGGCGCGCGCGGTGCAGGAGTTGATCAATGACCCGGCGAAGCGGAAAGCAATGGGGAAAGCGGCGCAGGAACGGGCCCGGGCGTTGTTTTCGGCGGACGCGATCGTTCCGCAGTATGAGGCGTTGTATCGGCGCGTGTGCGGGAGGGGGGAAGGCTGAAAGGGAGATTCAGGGCAACATTCAACGCCCAACATCCAACGCTCAACATTCAATGCAGCGCCTGCCGCGCCGAAGCTGAGCGAAGGCGGGTCCTCGCGAGCGGTCGTGCCACTAGCTGAGTCATCGAATCGACTGACGCCTGCGGCAACGGGACCAGCGTCACGCAAATCCTCAATTCCAATTTCAAATCCGCTGGGCCCCGGCTAGCTTCCGGTTTCTTCGGCCGGGGTCATGCGAGCGATCCGCTGGGGCAGCAGGACGTAGAGCGCGCCGTCCGGTCCCGTGATCACGTGCCGGATCCGGCCCAGCCCCTTGAAGATCACTTCATCGGCTACAACCTTGTCGCCCGCGATTTCCAGCCGGTGCAGTTCTTGCGCCGCGAGCGAGGTGATGAACAGGTGGTTTTTCCATTTGGGGAACAGGTCGCCCGTGTAGAAGTTCATCCCGCAAGGCGCGATCGACGGCACCCAATAGTGCAACGGCTGTTCCATGCCTTCCTTCGCCGTCAGCGCAGTGATCGGACGGCCGTTGTAGTCCATGCCGTAGGTGATCACGGGCCAGCCGTAGTTGCGCCCGGGAAGCACCACGTTCACCTCGTCGCCGCCGCGCGGTCCGTGTTCGACGTCATACAACGCGCCGGTTTCCGGGTGAAACGCGAGCCCCTGCGGGTTGCGATGCCCATAGCTCCAGATCGTGGGAAATCCCTTGCCGTCCTTTGCAAACGGGTTGTCCTCAGGCACGCGTCCGTCGTCGTGGATCCGATGCACCTTGCCCATCGGAACGGAAAGGTCCTGGGCATTGGCCATCCGGCCGCGCTCGCCGATCGTGAAGAACAGGTAACCGGCCTTGTCGAACGCAATCCGTCCGCCGAAGTGCACGCCGCCTGACGGGGGATACATCTCGAGAGGCGCCTCGAAGATCGTCTGCTGCTCGGCCAGCGCGCCGTCGCGGAGCTTCCCCCGGATAATACGCGTCAGACTGACGTTCCGGTCCGATGCGTTCCGCTGCGGATGACTGTAGGCGAAGTAAAGCCAGCCGTTGCTCGCGTAATTGGGATGCGGCACGACGTCGAACAGGCCGGCCTGGCTGCGACTGTCCACCTCGGGAACGCCGGTGATCGGCGCCGACAACTTCCCGTTCTCGATCGTATAGACGCGTCCGCGTTTCTCGGTCACCACGGCGCGGCCGTCCGGAAGAAACGCCAGCGAGTACGGCTCGACCAGCCCGCCGACCCAGGTGTTGAGTTGATAGCGATGTAACTGGCTTTGCACGGCGATCGATTCGGCGGGCCGGGGAAACTCGATGCCCTGCTGTTTCGCGCGAGCGCGTTGTTCCCGGATCAGGATCACCATCGCGCGGATCTCTTGCTCGCTGAGCAACGCGGAAAACGCCGGCATGCCTTTCTCGGGCGAGCCGTTTCGTATGCTCCGCGCCAGGCTTTCATCGTCGCCGCCGTTCACCCATTCGTCGTCCAGCATGGACGGCGCCTGGCCTCCCTGCATTTGAGCGCCGTGGCAACTGGCGCAATGCTGCGCGTAGAGGCGGTTGATGCTGCCGCCGGGCTGGGCCTGCGCCTGAAAAAGGGCGGTTCCAGAAAAACAAAGGACTGCCGCGATACCGGCCAATCGCAGAACAAATGGTGATTGCATGGGTTCACTGCAAGGACGCTTTAATGCGCCCGAAGGTTTCAGCCTGCCGAACCGGAAGCCGGCAACCGACAGCCGATGGCTGATGGTCAACGGCCGATAGCAATGGCCGATAAGCAGAGCTTCACGAACAGTGGATCTCAGCGCCGCCCGACGGTATGGAGCAGCGTGTCCGGGGCAGTCGCAGGCGACACGCCAGCCCGATCTGGCCATCAGCTATCAGCCGTCAATCGGCAGCGGCCAACTATGCGCTGCCTCGTTCCCCATCGCCCCGTGCTCCGCGCGCCTCGGAGGAACCGGAAAGCGGGTGGCCCGGTCTCAGGTTGCGAGGGAAGTCGCGTCGAAATTCCCGCGCTTTATTGGCGCCCTCTCGCTGGCGTTTCTCCTCGTCGCTCGGCTGGCGCTTCGCGTGAGCCGGCGATCCCTCTATCGAAGCGGTCCAGGCGGCGAGTTGTTTCGCGCACGATTCCGCGAGTGCGCGGATCTCCTCAAGGTGCCGCGCGAGAGGCTTGAACCGGGGCCGGTCCTTGACGACCGCGACCATGGATCGCACCTCGCCGGCCGACGCCCGCGCGATCGCGAGGAACGAGTTCAATTCATTCGCCCGTTCGAAACCTTCCGCGATGTGGTTCGACACAGAGATCGCGGCGCGATCCAGTTGGTTTCGAAATCCCGGCGAGAGCGGCGACGGGGATTCTTCGATCAGATCCAGAACGCGATTGTACAAGCGTGCGGCTTCCTGCCAGACGGGCAGGTCCTCGAACTTCTGGTACTTTGGCATGTGGTAGCTCCTTTCTGTTGGCTGGTTTGCTGGCCAATAACAACCGCCACACTGCCGATCCACCTTGGCTATTGGCTCTGTCGGCCACTGGCTATCCAATGCCGCACCGCCCGTCAATGGAAACCTGCGGAGCCCTGGCCGGCCGTGTCAGGAGAATTCGAAATCCGCGGGCCGGAGTGCGAGCGCTGCCGTTCGCATTTGAGCTTTTCACGCGCCTGCGCGGGTCGCATTCTGACGGCATGAGTGAAATTATTTATCCACGCAGCCCAAGGGAAACCATGTGCGGCTGGATGCACCTGCCGCGGTACATCGACAAAATCCGCCTGCATCTGGCGGGAAAGCTGCACCCGGATTACCAGCCCAACTTCGGCAAGGGTTTCGACGGTCTCTGGCTGGAGATGGCGGGCGTGAAGGAACAGGAATTCATCGAGGTCGTCCGCAACAGCATCACCGACGGCCAGGTTTGCGACTGGGTGTTGAAGAACGTGCGCAAACCGGACTCGGTGAAGGAGGAACATCGCCGGCGCATGCTGGATTATCCGAGCAAGGACGACGTTGCCGGGCAGGAACGCCTGAAGATGCGCAAGAAACAAAGCGGCCTCGAGCATCGCGACGACATCCAGTGTTTCGTCGATTACATCGACGCCGACGAGAAGCGGATCTGAGGCATGAAAAGCAGAGGCGACGGCCTGGAACCGCGAATAGACGCGAATGCACACGAATCCTCGGAGCAGGCGGAGCATTACTCCGCCTGCTCCGGCGCACGGACCGCCGAGTCAGCGTGAAGCAGTCGAGCCCTGGCAGCAGGTCAAGAGGGTCCTGGCCGCGAAAGTCACGAAGTTAGCGAAGGAGGCAAAACGGAAAAACGGCTCTGTCTCACGCGAAGCCGCAAGGCGGGGACGTTGTCGGAGCGCGGCTGTCCTCAGCCGCAGCCCGTGGACGAAGCCGGCGACTCCGAGTTCCGCACGCGGGTGTCCGCACCGGGTGTCCGCAGCACCGTTAACTGTGCACCATCAGCCCTCCTGACGCGCAGGCCGGGAGGTTGTCGGAGCGCGGCTGTCCTCAGCCGCAGCCCGTGGACGAAGTCGGCGACTCCGAGTTCCGCACGCGGGTGTCCGCACCGGGTATCCGCAGCACCGTTAACTGTGCACCATCAGCCCTCCTGACGCGCAGGCCGGGAGGTTGTCGGAGCGCGGCTGTCCTCAGCCGCAGCCCGTGGACGAAGCCGGCGACTCCGAGTTCCGCATGCGCGGTGTACGCACCACCATTAACTATCAACCATAAGCCCGAACCTGGTGCGCGCGGCTGTCGCCATTGTTCCGGGTGACTGACCCTGATAGCCTTCAGCCATGTCGTCACTCAAGCAAACGGTCTGGGAGAGCGGTGCGGATTCATCATCCGATCACACACTGATGCCGCTCGTGTCTCGGACTGCTTCGAGACGCTGCTTCCCGACTGCGCGCTGGGTTGGCTGCGCGGTTGCGTGGGCGGTTCTGACTGCGGCGATGATGACGGTTCCTCGGCTGTCAGGTCAGGGCAACGATGCGGCAGGCGGGAGCGGGCCGGATCGTTCCGCCGTGGGGCCGAAGGTGTTTATCATTGGCGATTCAACGGTGAAGAATTCCGGTCCCCGGGCCGGGTGGGGACAGAGGATGCATCGTTATCTCGACGAGCGGGTGACGGTGGTGAACGAAGCGAACCCCGGTGAAAGCTCGAGGACGTTCATCACGGAGAACCGCTGGGCGCGCACCCTTGCGCAGGTGTCGTCGAACGACATCGTGCTGATTCAGTTCGGCCACAACGATTCCCACAACCCGGCGCGGCCGGAATCCACGGCTGCGGACGGAGAGTATCGCGTGAACCTGCAGCGTTACATCGACGAGACGAAAGCGAGGGGCGGCATTCCGGTGCTGGTGACGCCGCCGTATCGCCGGCATTTTGACACGAACGGGGTGCTGCTGACGTATATCGTGGATCGCACGGGTCACACGAACGACCTCGCGCCGTATGTCGCGGCGATGAAACAGGTGGCCGAGTCGAACCGGGTGGCGTGCGTGGATTTATTTGCCGCCAGCGGCCGGCATTTGCAGAAGCTGGGCCCGGGCGAATCGGCGAGCCTGTTCGCGCCGGAAGACACCACGCACTTCAATGAGACCGGCGCAGACGCGATGGCGGCGCTGGTTGCGGAGGGCCTCGCGCGGGCGCTGCCGGCGGCGGCCCGCTGGATATCTCAAAGCAGAGAGGGACCTGTGGAATAGGGCTCAACGCATCGGCGCGACGAACCACCCGGCATCATTCCGATCAAAGGCTCCTTGAGGGTGCGAGGGGCGACCCTCTGATCAAAACATTTCTCCACTTCTCGAAGGGCGCGCGCCAGTCGCGATGCACATCTTGAAAGGATCGCTCGCCTTGAGCGCCGGCACAGAGCCGTCTCTTTGCGCAATTCTGAAGAACAAATGCGCAATTGGGCCATACCTGCGATCTGTGGTTTGCGACAAAGTGGTGCCGTGACGTGCCGGAAGAGGCGCGGAAGCAGGCGACGATTCGATACTGCGTGAGACGATTTCAAGACGGTTCTGCGGGGCTTCGGCACGGGTGAACCGTGGAATTATGAGAACAGTTGGATTCATTGGATTGGGAATCATGGGAAAGCCCATGGCGAAGAACCTGTTGAAGGCGGGCTTTCCTTTGGTGGTTTATGACATCAGACCTGAGGTGGTGAACGAACTGGTCGCAGCAGGCGCGCAAGCGGGGAGTTCGGCAAGAGACGTGGCGGCGCGGAGCGACGTCGTGATCACGATGCTGCCGAATTCTCCCGAGGTGAAGGAGGCGGTGCTGGGCGCGAACGGAGTGATTGAAGGCGTGCGCGCGGACGCGATTGTTGTGGACATGAGTTCTATTGCGCCGGCGACCAGCCGGGAGGTATCGGCTCAGCTCGCGGCCAGGGGCGTTCGCATGCTTGACGCGCCGGTCAGCGGCGGAGAGCCCAAGGCGATTGATGGCACGCTGGCCATTATGGTTGGAGGTCCGCGCGATGCGTTTGACGAAGTGAAAGGCATCCTGGAGAAGATGGGCTCTTCGGTGACGCACGTCGGCGGCATCGGCAGCGGCAACATCACCAAGCTGGCGAACCAGATGATCGTCGCCCTGAACATCGCCGCAGTTTCGGAGGCATTGGTGATGGCGACGAAGGCGGGTGTGGAGCCGGAGCGGGTTTACAAGGCCATTCGGGGCGGTCTGGCCGGAAGCACGGTTCTGGACGCGAAGGCGCCGATGATGCTTTCGCGCAATTTCAAGCCGGGATTTCGAATTGAGCTGCACATCAAGGATCTGATCAATGCGACGGACACGGCTCGTGAGCTGGGCGCGCCGGCGCCGCTGTCGGCCGAGGTATTGAAGTTCTTTCAACAGCTTCAGGCGCAAGGAAAGGGGAAGGAAGACCACGGCGGGCTGGTGCAGTATTACGAATCGCTGGCCTCGGTGGAAGTGCGCCGATGAGATCGGGTGCTGCCCAGTCGGGAACGGGGAGCCTTGCGGCGGGCGAGCCGGTGCGGTCGCACGTGCGGTGGGGCATTGCGTTTCTGGTCAGCGCTGCCATTGCGATCAGCTATTTTGACCGGCAGACGCTGGGCGTGGCCATCAAGGCGATCCAGGAGAGCATCCCGATTACCGACGAGCAGTATTCGCTGCTGACGTCCGGGTTTCTGATCACTTACGCCATCATGTATGCCGGCGGGGGGAAGCTCCTGGATATGCTCGGCACGCGGCGCGGGTTTCTCCTGATCATGGTGTGGTGGTCGCTGGCGTGCGCCGCTCACGGTCTGGCGACGAGTTTCTCGATGCTGCTGGCGGGCCGGTTGCTTCTGGGCGTCGGGGAGGGCGGAGGTTTTCCGGCGGCAACCAAGGCCGTTGCCGAGTGGTTCCCAGTGCGCGAGCGGTCCACGGCCATGGGGATCATCAACGCCGGAACGGCTGTGGGCGGCGTGGTCGCGCCGCCGCTGATCGCTCTCATATTGTCCATCGCCAGGTGGCCGTGGGTGTTCTTCGTTTCGGGCGCGATTGGATTGATCTGGGCCTTGTGGTGGTTGCGGGACTACCACAGGCCCGAACAGCATCCGCGGCTGAGCGAATCGGAGCGCCGGGAGATTCAGGAAGTCATGCAGGCGCCGGAATCCGGTGAGCCCGCGATCCCGTGGATTCGGCTGTTGGGTTACAGGGAGGTCTGGGGATTGGTGATTGCCAAGTTCCTGACGGACGCGGCGTGGTATTTCTACATGTTCTGGCTGCCGAAGTATCTTTTCGATGCGCGACAATTCGATACGCGGAGCGTGGGGTACTATGCATGGATTCCCTTTGCGGCCGCGGGCGTGGGCTGCCTGCTCGGGGGCGGATTCTCGAGCTGGTTGATCCGGCGTGGCTTCTCACTCGATGCCGCGCGGAAGATCGCGCTGGGCGCGAGCGCGGCGGTGATGCCTCTCATTCTGCTGGTGACGGTTTCTCCGGTGCAGATTGCGATTGTGCTCTTCTCCGTCGCGTTTTTCGGGCAACAATCCTGGTCCACACTCGTGATGGTTCTGCCGGCGGATCTGTTCCCGCGCCGCGCGGTGGGATCGGTGGCGGGGCTGGTCGGGTTCGGCGGAGCGATGGGCGGCGTGGTTTTCGGATTGATCGTGGGCCAGATGCTGAAGCACGGGACCGGGTACGGCCCGGTGTTTGCCATCGCGGGCACGCTGCATGTGCTGGCGTTTCTCCTCATCCTCGGGACTGTTCGCAAGGTTCAACCGGTTGCAATCGCGGTTCGACAACAATGAAGCAGCCATTCAAACGCATCGTGATTGCGCCGAACGCCTTCAAAGGCAGCCTGACCGCCGGAGAGGCGGCTCGATGCATTGAAGCGGGATTGAGGCGGGCGCTGAAGAACGCGTTGTTCATGCGCGTGCCTGTTGCGGACGGCGGGGAGGGCACCGCCGCGGTGGTGGTTGAGGCGACGAAGGGGAAATGGGTGAAACGACTGGTTGCGGGGCCGACGGGACGAAAGGTCATGGCGCGATTCGGTTTGACCGGCGACGGGAGGACGGCGGTGATCGAAATGGCGTCGGCAAGCGGGCTCGTGTTGCTGCAGCCCGACGAGCGGAATCCGCTGGTTACGAGCACGCGCGGCGTGGGCGAGTTGATTCGAGCGGCTTTGGATCGAGGTGTGAGGCGCATGCTGATCTGCGTTGGCGGAAGCGCGACCAACGACGGAGGCATGGGCATGGCGCGGGCCCTTGGCGCGAGGTTTCTGGATGAGCGCGGGCGGGAACTGCCGGAGGGAGGCGGCGCGCTTGGGCGGTTGTCCCGGATCGATTTGAGCGGGCTCGATCCCCGCTTGAAAGCGGTGAGCGTGGAGGCGGCATGCGACGTCACCAATCCGTTGTACGGGCGCGACGGAGCCGCCTATGTCTATGGTCCTCAAAAGGGCGCCACTCCGGAGATGGTGAAGCAACTGGACGCAGGACTGCGGCGCCTGGCGTCTGTGGTGAAGCGGGATCTGCGCAAGGATGTGGCCATGACACCGGGCGCGGGCGCCGCAGGCGGGCTTGGCGCTGGATTGATGGCGTTTCTCGATGGACGGGTGCGCTCCGGGGCGGAGCTGGTTCTGGAACTGTTGGACTTCCGCCGAAAGCTGGCCGGCTGCGATCTGGTGATCACCGGGGAGGGGCGCCTGGACGCGCAGACGGCATTCGGGAAGGCGCCGGCGGTTGTTGCGAGAGAGGCCCGCCGGCTCGGCGTGCCTGTCATTGCCATTTGCGGATCTGTCGGCCCGGGAGCGGAGGAGATTTTGAAGGCAGGGGTTGGCGCCTACTTCTCGGCTTTGGAGACATCGCTGCCGGAAGCGGAGTTGTTCCAGCGTGCGCCCGGCATGTTGGAGCGATGCGCGGAACAGGTCGGGCGAGTGCTTCTTGTGCAACGCGCCCGCCTTTCACGGAAAGGGATCTGTCGCAATGAAGCGTGAACGTTCGACCGAATCGATGGCATTGAGACTCGGCTGCTGCGGGAGCATGATCTCACCTGCGACGGATCCTGTCGGAGTCGAGATTGTCGAATCGCTGGCCCGGCTCGGGTTCGACTACATCGAGCTGTCGCTGGCGGATCTGGCGGCGCTGCCTGAGGGGGCGTTTCAGGCGCTCGAACGGCGTGTGCGGGCTTCCGGCATTCGGTGCGAAGCCTGCAATAACTTCTTTCCACCGTCTGTGCGGCTCACGGGAAAGGACGCTGCGATGTCCACGGCGCTGGAGTATGCGCGGGCCGCGTTGGAGCGGGCGGGCCGGCTTGGCGTCGAGGTCGTGGTTTTTGGAAGCGCGCCGGCGAAGAACGTTCCTCAGGGTTTTCCCTATGCCGAGGCGTGGAAGCAGCTCGTCGCTTTGCTTCGGCGGCTCGGGCCGATTGCGGCCGAGCACGGCATCACGATCGCCATCGAGCCTATCAGCCGCCCGGAGTCCAACTTCATCAACCGCCTTGTTGACGGGCTTCGCCTTGCGAGAGAAGTGCGGCATCCGAATGTTCAGGTGCTGGTGGACTATTATCATTTGAAGCGCGAGCTGGAGAGTCCGGAGGTGATCCTTGAGGCGGGGAAGATGTTGCGGCACGTGCATTTTGCCAGCTTCGCGGGTCGCACGTTTCCGAAGGTATGGGATGCCGGCCTGATGGGGTTTTTCGCCTGCCTGGAGCGGGCGGGCTACCGCGGAAGGTGCAGTGTCGAAGCCGGCACGCAGAATTTTCTCACGGACGCGGCCTTCCTGGCGCGTCGTTTTTCCGAATGGAAGGCGGAAGGTCGTGCGCGTTTCGCCGGGTCGTCAGCCGGCGCTTCCCGGCCCTTTGAAACAACCACTTTATGAAAAAGAACCTGAGGGGAAAGAAACTCGGAATCATTCACGCGGCGCTCATTACGACGCGCGCGGTTCAGAAGTACATCGACGAAATCATTCCGGAAGTGGAGGTGATCCACTGGGTGGATGACACCATTCAAAACACGAACTTCGCCTGCGAGCCGGGAATCATCCCGAAGAAAAACTATGCCAAGTATGTGCAGGCGGCGCTGTCGCAGCAGGAGTATGGCGTGGATCTGATTCTGCTTGCCTGCTCGACGTTCAACCAGGCGGTGGAGGTGGCGAGGCCGATCATCGACACGCCGATGCTTCAGATTGACCGTCCGATGATGGATCTTGCGGTGCAACAAGGCCGGCGGATCGGTCTTCTGGCCACGGTTCCCACAACGGTCCCGTCGTCGGAGCGCCTGCTCCGGCTTGCCGCGGAAGAGGCAGGCCGGAAGATCCGCGTGAAGCTGCGGCTGTGCTCCGAAGCGTTCCAGGTGTTGAAGGCAGGGGACACGGAGAAGCACAACGCGATGCTTCTCGAGGAGATCGACAAGCTGTCCCGCGAAGTGGATGCGATCGTGCTGGCGCAGGTTTCGATGACGGCGCTGGAGCCGCGGCTGGGGAATACCCGGGTGCCTGTTTACAACAGCGGACGCACTGCGTTCGAGCGCGTGCGCCGCATTCTGGAATCTTCGAAGCACGATCGGCGCCGGGAGTCGTGGCGGCGAGCAGCATAGGAGCGGGCATGACGACCGGAACTGGAGACTCCGAGCGGGCCGCGACGATGCAGACTCGCGACATTCAGCAACTGGAACGGCTGGCGCGCAGGGTGCGGGCCCATATCGTCCGAATGGTGGGCGTGGGCAAGAAAGGCCACCTGGGCGGAGGCTGCTCCGCCGCGGACATTGTCACGGCGCTGTACTTCTACAAGATGCGGCATGACCCGAAAAACCCGAAATGGCCCGATCGCGACCGGCTGGTACTGAGCAAGGGGCACAGTTGCCTGCCGCAATACGCGTGTCTTGCCGAGATGGGTTATTTCCCCAGGGCGGAGCTCACCCGGGTGAAGACGCTCGGGGCCATGCTGCAAGGCCATCCCGAAGTGCACCGGATTCCGGGTGTGGAAGCCACCACGGGTTCACTGGGACAGGGCATCTCCATCGCGTGCGGCATGGCCGCGGGGCTCAAGCTCGACGGCCGGCCAGGCCGCGTTTACTGCATTCTCGGGGACGGCGAGCTGGCCGAGGGCCAGGTGTGGGAGGCGGCGCTGGGAGCCGCGTTCTACAAGCTCGACAACCTTGTGGCCATTCTCGACAACAACGGCCTCATGACGAACGGCGCCATCGTTGAGCGCTACGACACCACGCCGTACGCCGGGAAGTGGCGGGCCTTCGGATGGCACGTGACGGAGATTGACGGGCACGACATGGCGGCGATCGTGAGCGCGCTGGACGGCGTGGATGCGATCCGGGGAAGGCCGAAGATGATCATTGCCCGCACTGTGAAATCCAAAGGCGTTTCCTTTGCCGAGAATCGGCCCGAGTTCCACAACGGAATTCTGGATGCGGATCAGTTTGCGCAGGCCCTGCGGGAACTGGAGCCGGCCGGGGACGCGTCTGTGACCGCTGTTGAGGAGTGCGTATGACCAGGAAGATGCAAAACCCCCGCGAGGTGTACGGCCGCACTCTGGTTGAACTGGGAGAGAGCAACCCGGATATCGTGGTGCTGGAAGCCGATTTGGGGAAATCGACGATGACGTGCTACTTCGAGGAGCGTTTTCCCGAGCGTTTCTTTGAGATGGGCATTGGAGAGGCCAACATGACCTCGTTCGCGGGCGGACTGTCGCTGACGGGGAAGGTGCCCTTTACCAACTCGTTTGCGGTGTTTGCCGCGGGGCGCGCCTACGATCAGATCCGAATGGGGATCTGCATTTCCGGCTTGAACGTGAAGATCGTGGGCTCGAGCGCGGGCCTTTCGGATTTTGGCGACGGGGCATCGCACCAGACGTTTGACGACGTGGCCATCATGCGGGTGCTGCCGGGCATGACGGTGCTGGTGCCGGCTGACGCGAACGAAGTGCGCCGGATGACCCGTTATCTGGCGTCGAGCAAGGGACCGGCCTACATGCGGATCTCGCGCAACGACATGGCGGACGTGACGCCTCCGGACGCGCCGTTTGAGCCGGGGAGACCCGTGGTATTGCGCGACGGATCGGATTGCGTCGTTTTTGCAATGGGGGCGATGGTGTGGGAGGCGTTGCAGGCTGCCGAGGCGATGGAGCAGGAAGGCGTTTCGGTGCGTGTGGTTAACGTAAACACGTTGAAGCCGGCGGACGAAGCTGCGTTGCGCCTGCTGGGGGAAGGCATGCGAGGCGCGGTCACGATTGAGGAACATTCCATCATTGGCGGATTGGGCAGCCTGATCGCCTATGTCTTTCGCGGCTCCGGCCTTCCGCTGACCTGCCTTGGCATTGCCGACCGGTTCGGCCAATCCGCGCAGAGTTACGAGGAGCTCCTGGAGGCGTATGGCCTTACGTGCCGGCATGTGTGCCGGGCGATTCGCGAGTTGATGGAACGAAACGGAAAGGGGAAGCCGACGTGTCCCGGTTCCGGGTTGGCGCCGGAGATCCCGGACTTCGCATTGTGACAAGCATCATCCACATCTGAAAGGATCCGACCTGTGAAAAAAACTCTTTGCACTCTGACCGTGCTGCCGCTGGGTATTCTCGCCGGGTTTGCGGCGGAAACCAGCGGCGTCCCGCCCTTTCTCGACGCCTCTCGGCCGCTGGAGGAGCGTGTGACTGATTTCATCTCGCGCCTTACGCTGGAGCAGAAGGCCGCGCTGCTGAATCACCGGGGGCCGACGGTTACCGTGGAGGGCTTCCAGCTTCGCTCCGACCAGTGGAACCAGTGCCTGAACGGCGTGCAGTGGGACCGGCCCACGACACTGTTTCCGATCTGTGTGGCCATGGCGGCCACGTGGAACCCGGGCCTGGTGCAGGACGAGATAGCGCGCGTGCTGTCCGATGAAGCCCGCGCGATTTACAATCACTGGCATCTGGATCCCGACACCCGGGCCCAGCGCAAGGGGCTGATCTACCGGGCCCCGGTGATCAACATCGGGCGCAATCCGTACTGGGGCCGCAACCACGAAGCGTTTGGAGAAGACCCGCACCTTGTCGGGCGCATGGCTGTTGCCTATGTGCGGGGCCTTCAAGGCGACCATCCCCGTTATCTGAAGCTGGCGGCCACGCTCAAACACTATGCGGTAAACAACGTGGAGACCGACCGCATGAAGCTGAGCGCGTCGGTTTCCGAGCGGATGCTGCGCGAGTACTGGCTGCCACATTTCCGCGACGCCGTGGTCGAGGGCAGGGCGCAGTCGCTCATGGCCAGCTACAATGCGATCAATGGCACGCCGAACAACATCCATCGCTGGCTGCTGACCACGGTGTTGAAAGAGGAATGGCAGCACGAGGGGTTCGTCGTCTCGGATCTCGGAGGCGTGAGAACGATGGTGGAAGGGCATCAACGCGGTCAGATGGACTACGTGGATGCGGTTGCGCAGTCGCTGATGGCGGGGTGCGACTTTTCGGACAGGGAGTTTCAGGAGTACATCCCGTCCGCGGTTCGGCAGGGCAAGCTCACCGAGGAGCGGCTGAACGACGCGCTCCGGCGCGTGCTGCGAACGCGCTTTCGTCTCGGCGAGTTTGACGCATTCGACGCGGTGCCCTACAGCAGGATCTCGCCTGCCGTGATCAACAGCGACGCGCATCGGGCGGTGGCGCTGAAGGCGGCGCAGCAATCCATTGTGCTGCTTCAGAATCACGGCCAGGTGCTTCCGCTGGACCGCTCGAAAATCCGGCGCATCGCGGTGATCGGCCCGCTGTCCGACCGCGTGGTGCGGAACAACTACAACGGCGTCCATTCCGGCCTTGTCACAGGACTGCAGGGCATCCGGAACCGTGCGGGAAGCGAAATCGAAGTGGTGCATGCGATCGGCTGCGGCATCCGCGGGAGCAGTGATGCGCTGAACACCCGGGTGGATCGTGAACGGGGATTCAGCGGCGGCGCCAGTGTGAAGCTCGAAGCCGTCATGACGGGAGATTATATCGAGTTTCCGATCGAGGTGAGCGATCCGGGCAACTACCGGCTCACGCTGCAGTTCAAGAGTTTCCCCGACCGGGGAACGTTTCAATGCAGCATTGACGGCGAGAAGGTCGGGCCGGTGGTGGACATGTACGGCGAGGCCGCGCGGTACGGATTGACGGCGGACCTTGGCGAGAAACGGTTATCCGCGGGCGCGCATGTGGTGCGCTTCACGGTCGCGGGGCAGAACGAACGGAGCAGCGGTTTCTCGGGGCATTTTGACAGACTGACGCTGGCGGGAAGCAGGGTCATACAGGTCGAGCTGGAGAACGGGAGTTTCTCCACGGGCCGTTCGGAGGAGTGGAGAAATCCGATCGAACGGGCGGCTGAGATTGCCCGGGGGGCGGACGTTGCGATTGTTTTTGTTGGAACGGACGAATCGGTTGAACAGGAAGGCCGGGACCGGACATCACTGGGTTTGCCGGGAGATCAGGAGGCTCTCGTGAAGGCGGTGCGTGCCGCCAACCGTCGGACGGTCGTGGTGCTGCAGAGCGCGGGCCCGTTGACGGTGCCCTGGCTCAAGGACAACGTTCCGGCGCTGCTGCAGGCGTGGTGGTCCGGAGAGGAAGGAGGCCATGCCATTGCGGACGTGTTGTTCGGCGACGTGAATCCGGCCGGACGCCTTCCGCATACGGTGTACGCCTCCGAAGACCAGGTGCCGCCGCTGGATGAGTACGACATCAGCCGCGGGTTCACCTACATGTATTTGAAGGGAGAGCCTCTGTTCGCCTTCGGTCATGGGCTGAGTTACACGACATTCCGATACGCCAACCTCAGGCTTTCGACGGAGGAAGTCGGGCCGGACGGGCAGATAGAGGTCAGCATCGATATCACCAACACGGGGGAGCGGGCGGGCGATGAAGTGGTCCAGCTTTATGTGCGCGCGTTGGGCAGTCGCGTGACGCGCCCTCAGAAGGAGCTGCGGGGATTCGAGCGGATTGGTTTGAAGCCGGGTGAGCGGCGGACGGTCCGGTTTTCTCTTCCTGCGGCGAAGCTGGCGTTCTGGGACGAAACGGTCGGGCGGTTCGTTGTTGAACCGGGCTCGTATGAGGTGATGATAGGGGCTTCTTCAGCGGACATTCGCGCGCGAGAGCCATTGAGGGTTGCCAACAGGTGATTGGAAGCGGCCGCAGATTCTGGTTCAATGGGCGGCGTATGTCGCGAAACAGCACACGCAAGCGCCGGAAAGCGCCGAGGCGGTCCGCGCCTCCGAAAGTGGCCCTGCTTTTCGAGACGCCGAATGCGTACGCGCGCGGCATCCTGCAGGGCATTGGGGAGTACATCCTCACCCACGGGCCCTGGGTGGTGAGTTTTGTGGTGTTCGGTCTGAACGACCGACCGCCGGCGTGGTTGTCGTCGTGGGACGGGCAGGGGATCATTTTTCGCGGCGAGAACCGCCGGATGGCGCAGGCGGTGGCCCGATTGTCCACTCCCACGGTGGACATGACGCCGTCGCGGCTGCTGCCCCACGTTCCCTGGGTCAAGTCGGACGATGCCGCCGTGGCGCGGATGGCGGCCGCGCATTTCCTGGAGAGAGGGTTTCGGAATTTCGCGTTCTGCGGCAACCCGGATTTCAACGTTTCGAACCGTCGCCGGGAATATTTCAAGATCAACATCCACGGGGCGGGGTATGTGTGCCGGACGTTCGAACAGAACCTGCGGACGCGAAGCGCCGACGCGCGGATCGACGCGATTGCGAGGTGGCTGTCGGAGCTTCCCAGGCCGGTGGGCGTGTTTGCGTACAACGACCATGAGGGGCAGCAGGTGCTGGACGCCTGTCGGCGCGCGGGTCTTGCCGTGCCCGAAGAGGTGGCGGTGCTGGGCGTGGACAACGACGAAGTGTTGTGCGCTTTGTCACCGCCGCCGATGTCGAGTGTGATTCTGAACCCGCGGCGGGGCGGATGGGACGCTGCGGCCCTGCTGAGGGTGATGATGAGCGGAGAAGAGGTTCCGGTCACCGAGTATTTCATTCCGCCGGTGAGCATCGCGGTCCGGCAGAGCACGGACGTTCTGGCGGTGAGCGATCCGCAGATCGCGAAGGCGTTGCGGTTCATCCGCGAGCATGCGTGCGAGCGGATTGGAGTGAAGCACGTGCTGCAGCATTGCCCGATGGCGCGCCGGGCGCTGGAGATGCGATTCAAGAAGCTGCTCGGGCGCTCGCCGCACGAGGAGATCGTGCGGGTGCAATTGAACCGCGTGAAGGAACTCCTGGTGGGCACGCAGTTGTCCGTGGCTGAAATCGCTGATCGCACCGGCTTTGATCCGGAATACATCAGCGTGGTTTTCAAGCAGCAGAACGGGATGACGCCGACGGAATTCCGGAAGCAATTCGGGACGGTCCAGCAGGAATCGGGTGCGCGGATCTATCCGCCGCGACTGGTTCGGGGCCGGAGCGATGTTTCCGAGTGGGCGATCTGAGCCTGGCGGGAATGGCGGCGCGCGGGGTGCGCCATGATGTCGTTAGGCTTTCCTTGTCTCGCGAAGAATTGCCCTCGGGCGCGCCTTCCCGCCGTGCGCAAACTTCAGAATCAAATGCGCAATTGTCCTCTGTGCAGCAACGTTCGCGGCCGGGATGATGCGTCCATGAGTTGCGGACATGGACGCTCCAGGTTGGCATTCACTCTGATCGAATTGCTGGTCGTGGTTGCGATCATTGCCATTCTGGCGGCAATGCTTTTGCCCGCGCTGGGGAGCGCCAAGGAGAAGGCCAAACGCATCCGATGCACCAGCAACCTGCGACAGATCGGATTGACCTGCCACATGTATGCCAGCCAGAACAACGATCAATTGCCGGACAACGAAGGATCCAACGGACCCTGGGACATCACGATCGGCGTCGCCGACGCGCTGATCCGGGAGGGATTCACCCGCGACATTCTCTATTGCCCCTCGTGGAGGCGCGACAATGCGGACAGGGCCTGGAACGGTTTGATCAGCGGGGTTCGCGTGATCGGCTACACGGTCACGTTCCCCAACACGGGCGGACTGGTTTCCACGAACATCAACCGAAAGATCGTGCCCACGCCGTTGAGGGTGGGAGCGGTGACGTTCACGCCCGTTGCCGTTGAGCGCGAGCTGGCGGCGGACGCCACTCTGTCGAAGACCGGCTCCAAGCCGCCGGTATTCACCGGGATCGTCCTGACCGGCGGCGTGGAAGGCAACTCGCCGCACATGAAGGGCAGCCAGCCCGCGGGCGGCAACATCCTTTTTCTCGACGGGCATGTGAGTTGGCGGAAGTTCGAACACATGCGCGTCCGGAGCGCGGGCGCCATTGCCGACTATTGGTATTGAGCTGCACCATGGCCCGCGCGCAACATAACAGACCGGACCATCCAACGTTTGGATGCGTGATGATCGCTTTTCCTGCACGGACCGTTCCTTCTCAATCTCGAGTTGATTCCAGCACTATGAATGCATTCCTCAAACCCACCAGTGCCATCCTCATCGCGGTTCTGGCCGCGGCCCTCGCGGTTCAGACCGAGTCAGCACGCGCTGCGAATTATGTCATGACCGGCAACGACGGCGTGGGCATGTCGAGTTTCAACACGGGCCTCAACTGGCCCGGAGGTCTGGCGCCGGAGCCCGGGAACACCTATCAGACCGCCAATTTCCTGCTGCGCACGCCCAGCGTGACGGGCAGCTCGTTCACGTTTGCGGGAGACTCGCTGGAGGTTCAGGCCGGCGGGACGCTGCGCAACAAGACGCAAGCCGGCACGATCACCATCGACAACCTCATCCTTGCCGAGGGCGCCGTTGTCGAATTGTCGCAGCCGGGCAATCCGGCGGTGAACAACAACACGGCGCTCGGCGAGCTGGCCGGCAACATTACCCTGAACGGACTGGCTGTTCTGCGGGCCGGCAATGCCAATGACGCTGCGGGCGAGACGTTCATCATCCGATCGACCCTCAGCGGGACCGGAGGGCTGATCACGTCGGGATCGACGGGCAACCTCATCCTGGCCGCCACGAACACGCACACGGGACCGACGATTGCCGGCGGCGGCACCCTGGTCATCGGCTGGAACGATCCGCACGGCCTGACGCCGATGATGGTGACGAACGCGAACAGCGTGCTGCGGTTTGCCACCAACATCCAGTACACCTCGGCTTATGAGCTTGCGATTTCGACGGCGAACACGGCCGGGTCCATCAGAGTGGATCCGGGGGCTGTGGCGACGTTTCGGGGCCTGACGGGCGGCAGCGGGGGCAGCGCGAGCGTCTGGGTGGGCGGCGGTGGAACACTGCGGTTGACCAATGCGACGACGACTTTCGGCGGGTTGCTGCGCATCAATGACGTCGCGGTTGTCGTTGATGACAACACCGTGGTGACGAACGTCAACAACAACAACGGCCTTCAGATCGGTTCGGGCGCGCTGTCGTGGGCGCCGGCGGGCGCTACCGGCACGTTCACGCTGCGCGGGAACGCGAAGTGGATCCAGACCCTGCAGGGGGTGCGCATTGGAAGCGACGGCAACGGCGCGACGGGCGTGTTGCAGGTGCAGGATGACGCGGTGTTTTCGACGCCGCTGATCTATCTGCCGCGGCAGGGCAACAACACGGGGATTGTCCACCAGGTGGGCGGCACGGTCACCACCGCTGAAATTCGCGGAGGCAGTTCCTTCAGTCCGGGCAACTGGCTCGGGGTTTACAATCTCGACGGCGGGACGCTGGAGTGGGGCGGAGTGTTTGCCGCCGGTCCGCTGGATTGGACGGAGTCCATGTATCTGAATCTGAACGGCGGCACGCTGAGGCTGACTGCGGATGCGGCGATCAACGGATGGACGGCGATCAATGTTTTCGCGAATGGCGCCGTCATTGACACGATGGACCACTCGGTGGCGATTGACCAGCCGCTGATGGACGGGGACGGCCAGGGTGGCGGCCTGACGAAGCTCGGCAGCGGGACGTTGACCCTGAACGGGATGAGCTATTACACGGGGCCGACGCTGGTGGCGGGGGGCAAGCTGATATTGGGCAACCTGCTGGCGGCGCCCAATCACTACAGCGTTGCCGACAACGCCGGCCTCGGAGTGAAGGCGCCCTATTTGAACGCGCAGGTGATCGTTGGGAATGTGACGTTGGGCCAGGGGGGAGCCACGACCCTGGATTTCGACCTTCAGAATTTCGGCAATCCATCCATGGCCATGATGGACGTCACGGGCACGCTGCAGGTGAACAGCACCGTGACGGTGAACGTGAAAAGCGAAGTGCCGGGCATTGGAGAAGTCCCCTTGTTGCACAGTGCTCAGCGGACGGGTTCGGGAAGCTTCGTTGTGGGCGAGCTGCCGGTCGGGGTGCAGGGATACGTGACGTTCGGCACTCCGACGTATCCGAACACGCTGGTGCTGGTCGTCACCCAGGCGGGCTCTCCGCGGTGGGCCGGGATGCTCCCCGATTTCACCGTGGATGGAACGTGGGACATCAACGACACCATGAACTGGATCGAGATGACCACGCTGGGGCCGACGGCGTATCGCGAAGGGAATCCGGTGTTGTTTGACGACAGCGCGATCGGCACGACGACGATAAACCTTGTGACGACGGTTCATCCGGGGTCGGTGACGTTCGCGAATGAGTTTCTGTCCTATGTGCTGAGCGGGACGGGCAGCATCAGCGGCGACACCGGTTTGAGGAAGGCCGGCGCGGGCGATCTGACGATTTCGAACCGGAATGAGTACACGGGGCCGACGGTGATTGAAAGCGGCAGGCTGGTGATGGCGGGCAGCGAAGCCCGAAGCATGCTGGTGCTGACGAATGCAGAGACGACGGTTCAGTTTTCGGCGAACCATGTCTCAACGGAAGGCCTGGCGCTTTCGTCCCGGGCGGGCCATTCGGGAGAGACTGTCCTTGTGGATCCCGGGGTCCAGGCGACACTGCGGGGATTGCACGGCGGCAACGACGGGCATAGCACGTGGTTCTACGGAGGCGGCGCGCTGCGGCTGGTGGACTCGACCAGCCTCTATCAGGGGCGGCTCAGGCTGAATGATTTCGAACTGATCATTGATTCCGGGGCGGTGTTGAGTCAGGACAGTGCCAGCGTGTTCGCTTCGCAGATCGGATCGGGAGCGGTGCCCAACGTGCTTCCGGGCTCCACGGGGATTCTGACCGTGCAGGGCGACGGGCAGTATATTCAGACGGCGCAGGGGCTGCGATTGGGCAGCGACGCCAACGGCGCCACGGGCATTTTGAATGTGCGGGATGAAGGATGGGTGAGCGTGCCCTTGCTGTACCTGCCCCGGCAAAGCGGAAACACCGGAATTGTCAATCAGGTGGGCGGCACGGTCACCGTTCCGACGATCAGCGGCGGGCATAGCGGCGACAGTGTGGACGGGCAGTATTTCTGGCAGGGCATCTACAATCTGCAGGGCGGGGTGCTCGAGTGGAGCGGCGTGATCGGAGCGGGAACGGGTCCCGTGACGCCGGACGAGACGCTGGTGCTGAACCTTAACGGAGGCACGCTGAGGCTGACGACCAACGCGACCATCAGCGGCTGGACGGCGATCAACGTTCTCGCGAACGGAGCGGTCATCGACACAATGGATCATCAGGTTGTGTTCGGGCAGCCGCTGCTGCCCGGCGATGCCTTCAATGGCGGTCTTGTCAAGCTGGGCGGCGGGAGTCTGATTCTGCCGCAAACGAACAGTTACCGGGGGGTAACGACCATAAACGGGGGCACGCTGGTGGTGACACCCGCGCACCAGGCCACGAACGGCGTCTTCGTGTCGGACGGCGCGACCTATTGCATCTCGCTGCCGGGCGCGGTGGAAACCGTGACGAACGGGTTCCTGACGCTGGGCGAGGGGTCCACGACGCTGAGATTTGAACTGGGCACCAACGGCAACCCCACGGTCCCGCTGCTGGTGACCGGTTCGATCACGAACCATGGCAGTTTGAATGTGGCATTGGGCGGCAGCACGGCCAGGTTCACAACGGGCGCCTTCCCCCTCGTGAAATACGGAGCCAATAGCATCATCGGATCGGACAACAATCCGATCATCTCCGGACCCAATGGAATGAGCATTACGCTGTCCAACGACAGCGCCGGTTCCATGTTGTACGCCGTTGTCACGAGCCTGGGTTCGGGCATTGTGTGGACGGGCACCAACAGTCTGCCGGGCCTGACCAACCTGTGGGATCTGGACAGCACCACGAACTGGGTGGTGGACGGGAAGCCGACCACATACCAGGAACCGTTTGCTCCCGGAGACGCAGTGACCTTCAACGATTCCGGCAGCGGCCTGGTCCTGCTGAGCAACACGGTCAGTCCTTCCAGCATGACCATCAGCAACATCAACGTGACCTACACGTTCGAGGGTTCGGGTCGCCTTTCCGGACCGATGACCCTCAACAAGCAGGGCAGCGGAACGGCAACCATCGGCTTTGTCGGCAACGACTACACCGGCTCCACCGTCATCAGCGGTGGCACGTTGAGCGTCTTTGGCGGCCAGGCCATCGGCAACGCAAGCGATGTTGTGCTGGCCGATGTCGCTCACGCCACGCTGGCCGTCACGAACAGTGAAACGATTGGCTCACTGGCCGGTGGCGGTCCCGCCGGCGGCAACGTCATCATTGAGGACGGCGCATTGACCCTTGCCGCCGGGGACAGGACGACGGTCTTTGGCGGACGGATCAGTGGCAGCGGCAGCCTGAGGCTGACGGGCAACAATACAATGCTGACGTTGTCCGGGGATAATACCTATTCGGGCGGAACCACAATCGGGGCGAGCCAGGGATCGGCGGTGCTGCGGGTCGACTCGGATACGGCGCTCGGCACAGGGACAGTGACGTTCGACACGGCCGGCAATGCCTCGACGGCGCGGTTGGAGATTTGGAACGGGCGATCGCTCGCCAACAGCATTCTGCTTGCGGGACGCAACAATCCATCGATTGCCATTCAAAGTTTGAACGGCAACAACACGATCCTGGGTGCCATCAGCCTGGCGTCCGGCGGCGAGTTCTACCGAATTCATGTCAATGCCGGAAGCGAGCTCACGCTGGGTACTCAAGCGACGACGGCCATCAATTCCGCAGCCACGGGGAGCCGGATCGTGACGCTCGAAGGCGAGGGCACAGGTGTCGTCGCCGGTCCCATTGTTGACGGGTCTGCGACGCTCGGCGTTGTGAAAGCCGGTCCGGGCACATGGACCTTGTCGAATGTGAACTTCTACACCGGGCCGACCACCGTCCTTGAAGGGACACTGCTGGTGAACGGCTCGACATCGCTCGGCGCCGTGACTGTGGAGGGTGGTGCGCTGGGCGGCACGGGCACCATTGGCGGCGCTGTTACGGTGAACAGCGGCGGCACGCTCGCGCCCGGAGACGGTGTGGGCACGCTGAGCATCAATGGCGCCCTGACGCTGGACGCGGGGGCGACGAGTGTCTTCGAGGTGAACGGAAGCACACAGGCCCATGACGTGGTTGCCGCGGGAAGCACAGTCACCTACGGCGGAATCCTGAGGATTGTGCCGAGCGGCGTCTTCAGCAAGGGCCAGACTTTCGCGCTGTTCACCGGCGCAGGCGCGGCGAGCGCAAGCAACTTCGCGAGCATTGAGGGCAATCCTGGCAACGGTCTGGCATTCGCGTTCAGCAACGGAGTGCTGAGCGTTGTGGAGGCGCCCGTCGGTCCGGTGGCGGCCCTGCTGACCAACAGCATCAGCGGGAACAACCTGAGCCTTTCGTGGCCGGCTGGAGAGGGTTGGCGTTTGCAGATGCAGATCACCGACCGGACGCTCGGACTGCGTGACGAGTGGGTGGACATCACCGACGGTTCGGTGAGCAGCACGAACATCACGATCAGCCCGGCGCATGAGGCGGTGTTCTTCCGGCTGGTCAACCCATAGACGGACCTGACTCAAGGAATCCATGCGAACCGGTTCGGCACCCTGGCGCCGGTGAGTCGAGATGAGCACATGCACGAGGGCCTTCGCGACGGCGGCTGCCGGGCTTTGCCTGGCGGTCGCGCCGGCGCCGGGTGCCAATTACGTGATGACCGGGAGCGACGCCATCGGGACCAGCAGCTTCAACACGGGGCTGCATTGGCCCGGCGGCATCGCGCCCGCGCCGGGGAATACCTACCAGACCGCGGCGTACATGCTCAGGACGCCGGAGATGGCCGGGTCCCTGGTGTTTGAGGGCGACTCCCTTGAGGTCCAGAGCGGCGGTACGTTGCGGCACAAGACGGCGGGCACGATCACCATCGACAACCTCATCCTGGATGAGGGCGCCACGCTGGAACTGACGCGCCCCAATGGAGTCAACAGCGCGTCCGCGGAGGGTGCCCTGGCCGGCAGTATCACGCTGAACGGAACAGCGGTCTTTCGGGCGGGAATCAGCACCGACGTTTCCGGCCAGACTTTCACCATCAGTTCGGCCATCGGCGGCGCCGGGGGATTCCGGACGGACGGTTCGACGGGAAATATCATCCTGACGGGCGACAACACGTATGAGGGCTTGACGGTTGTCAGCGCCGGAACGCTCGGAGGGTGCGGAACGATTCGAGGGCCGGTGGTGGTTGCTCCCGGTGGGGCGATCAGTCTGGGCAGCGCCACGAACCGCACGCTGACGATCAGCAACGAGCTCACTCTGGGCGGAAACTTGATCCTGCGCATCGGGAAATCGGGCGCAACGCTGACAAGCGATCGGCTTCGGGGGATCTCAACGGTCCATTACGGAGGCGCTCTGACCCTGGTGGCCGCCGGGGACATGCTGTCGGCCGGTGACAGTTTTCAACTGATTGAGGCGGACCATTACAGCGGGCAATTTGCGGCGTACCATCTTCCGCCGCTGCCGCAAGGGTTGAAGTGGGATCTCACGCGGCTGTCGTCGGGATCGATCAGCGTGACCAATGCTCCTCTTCTTTACCTGGATCCCTCGCTTCCCATTGAAACTCGCGTGGCCGATCTGATCTCGTTCATGACGCTGCAGGAGAAGGCGACGCAGTTGTTCCACAACGGAGCTGTCAATGAGCGGTTGGGCATTCCCAATTACGGCGGCTGGAACCAGTGTCTGCACGGAGTCTCCTACTCCAAACCCACTACGCTGTTCCCCGTTTCGATCGCGGCCGCGGCGACCTGGGACCCGGACCTGATCCGCGCGGAGGCGGACGCCATCGCATCCGAAGCCCGCGCCTATCACGTGAGCGACGGGAAAGGGCTGATCTACCGCGCGCCGGTGATCAACATCAGCCGCAATCCCTTTTGGGGCCGCATTCAGGAGTGCTATGGCGAGGATCCCTGGCTGACGAGCCGGATCGGTGTCAGCTATCTCGAGGGGTTGCAGGGAACAAACGCGAGATATCTCAAGTTGGCCGGGACCTTGAAGCACTTCGCTGTGAACAACGTCGAGAGGGACCGCTTCACGCTTTCCGCGTCCGTGCCGGAGCGTTGGCTGCACGAATACTGGTTGCCGCATTGGAAGGATTGCGCCATTGAAGGCCGCGCCCAATCCATCATGGCGGCCTACAACCGGATCAACGGCATCCACTGCGCCGTCAACACGAACCTGCTCACCGACATTCTGCGGTCGCGATGGGGTTACAAAGGGTTCGTCGTTTCGGACCTCGGCGGCATCGGCAACATGGTGAACGCCAGCCGCGTTTTCGCCACCGTTCCCGAGGCCGTCGCCGCGGCTCTCTCCGCCGGATGCGATTACGACGACGAGCAGTATCGCGACGGGATCGTCGAAGCGGTCACGAGCGGGAGGATTCCGGAGGCAGTGGTGGATCAGGCGCTGAGCCGCGTGCTCACGACGGCGTTTCGGCTTGGAGTATTCGATCCGCCGTCCATGGTCCCTTACAGCTCCATTGATCTGAGCGTTGTTCGGTCGCCGGCGCATCAGGATCTGGCGCTGCGCGTGGCGCAGGCGTCGATGGTGTTGCTCAAGAACGAGAACCACATCCTGCCGTTGGACCGTGGGCAGATCACGAACATCGCGGTGATCGGGCCGCTGGCGGAGACGTTCGTCAAGGGCAACTATTACAGCGGGACGCCGGTGAACCCCATCACGCCCCGGCAGGGTCTGCTGAATCGCGCAGGTCCCGGTGTTCAGATTGCTCATGCCGTGGGCTGCGGCATTTCCACAGCCGGCACACCCGCCCAGATCAGCGAGGCCGCCGCCGTTGCGGCGGGCGCGCAGGCGGTGGTGCTGTGTCTGGGCACCGACGGCAGCATTGAGGGCGAAGCCAACGATCGCGAATTTCTCGAGCTGACACCCGCGCAACAGAGTCTTCTCGAGACTGTCTATGCAGCCAACACCAACCTCATCCTGGTTCTGATCAACGCCGGGCCGCTTGCCATTCCGTGGGCGGCCACAAATGTGCCGGCGATTATCGAGGCATGGTATGCGGGCGAAAAGGGCGGCGACGCGCTGGCGGACGTCATTTTCGGCGACGTGAATCCGGGCGGCAGGCTCCCCTACACAGTGTATCCGTCTTCAACGGTTCCCGGGCTGCCGCCTCAGGACGAATACGACGTCAGCAAGGGATACACGTACATGTTCTTCACCAACCAGGCGCTGTTTCCGTTTGGACACGGGCTGAGTTACACCACGTTCGGCTACTCGAATCTGGTGTGTGCGGTGGATACCGGCATGCCTGACCGTCTGCTTGAGGTTTCGGTGGACGTGCAGAACACCGGATTCCGCGCGGGAGACGAGGTGGTGCAGGTTTACGTGCGCAATACCGCGAACAACGTCGTTCATCCCATCAAGAAGCTCGTCGGATTCAAGCGAATCCGGCTGGAGCCGGGAGAGACCGAAACGGTAACCCTTGCCGTTTCCGCCGATCAATTGGCCCACTTTGATGACTCCGTTGCGCACGACTTCGTGGTGGATTCCGGCGATTATGTTGTCATGGTCGGCAGTTCCTCGGCGGACATACGGCTGAGCTCCACTGTCAACCTTTCGCTCCCGCCCGTCCTTCTGCCGGGGATTCCGGGCGGATTCGCCGCTGTTCTTTACCGGACCAATGTTGCGTTGGAATGGAACGCGGTGTCGCGCGCGGAGAGCTACACGGTCAGGCGCTCATTGAGTCCCGACGGCGACTACGAGGTGATAGCGAGCGGGTTGAACGCTCTTTCGTTCACCGACACCAATGCCGTCATGAATGCCACGAACTATTATGTGGTGACGGCGGTGAACGCCGCTGGTGAGAGCGCTCCCTCAGGCCCGGTCGCCGTCGAGGTGGTTCCCTACGTTCCGCCACCCGACCCGCCCTCGGGGTTGAGCATTTCGGCGATCGAAGGGCGGATCACGTTGAGCTGGAATGCTTCCTCGAATGCCACCTCCTACAGGGTCAAACGCTCTTTGAGCGATTTCCCGACCAGCTTCTCCGTGGTGGCGAGCGTCGCTGAAACCAGCCACGTGGACGTCGTGACCAACTCGAGTCTCACCTGGTTCTATCAGGTGGCAGCGGTCAATTCCGGAGGAGAAAGCCTTCCGGTCACTGGCTCCGTGAAACTGTCGCAGGCGCCGACGCCGCCCTGGTTCGAGACCGATGTGGGACTCGCCGGGCTTGCAGGCGGCAGCAGCATCGAGGGTGGAACCATCATCGTGCAAGGCGCGGGTGCCACGATCTACGGCACGGCCGATGGATTCCATTACCTGTATGTGCCGCTGACCGGTGACGGAACGCTGATGGCCCGGGTGGTTTCAACGATGCCCACAAGCGACCTGAGCGACGGATGGGACAAGGCCGGCGTCATGATCCGGGAGACTCTTCAGGCGGATTCACGCTATTGCATGGCAATGATGACGTCGGGGCAGGGCGGCGCCTTTCAGTATCGCGTGTCGCCAGGCGCAAACACGGAGCGAAGCCAGGTCGCCGGGTTGTCATGCCCGCACTGGGTGAAGCTGGTCCGGTCCGGGAGCAGCGTCACCGCTTACTATTCGGCCGATGGCAACGTGTGGACGGCATTTGGTCCGCCCGTAACGCTCGCCATGCCTTCGACGGTGTACGCCGGCCTGGCGGTCAGCGCCCGCAATGTCAATCGTCTCGATCCGGCGGTGTTTGACAACGTGGGCATTTTCGGGGTCTGGCCTCCGAAGCCATCCATGCCGACCGGCGTCAGTGCCGTGGGCGGCGACGGGCAGGTGCTGCTGGCATGGGCGGCCGCAGAGCACGCTGCCGGTTACAATGTGAAGCGCGCCATGAACGCGGACGGAGCCTACCAGACCGTGGCTGCCAATATCGCCGACCTGGAGTTCACCGATGCCGGACTCAGTAACGGGACGCTCTACCATTATGTCGTCGCCGGCATAAACATCCATGGCGAGGGTCCCGGTTCGGCTCCGGTCTCGGCGCGTCCCGTTTCTCTCTCGCCGGTGGCGGTCACGGCCCTGACCGCCGAAGGTCTCATCAAATTCAGTTGGCCGCAGACCCATTTCGGTTGGCGTTTGGAAGCGCAGACAAATCCGATCACTTCCGGACTCGGACGGGAATGGTTTACGGTTCAGGGATCGGACCTGACCAATCAGATTTCTGTGCCGGTGGACGGCTCCAACCCGAGCGTGTTCTTCAGGCTGGTGTATCCGTAGTCGTTGAAGCCGGGCGCGGACGCGATGGCGGCGCTGGTTGGAGGACCTCGCGCGGGCGCTGCCGGATGCGATCCCTCCAGTGAAAGGCTTCGAAACAAAATAGACCGGTGCCGGAACGAAAACGTCCGATGAGATCGTCGGTGCGGAATCGTTTTACGTGGAAAGTGCTGGCATTGGAGGAGAACCGCGGTGGCACGAGGCCAGCTAAAGGAGAGATGACTCCGCGCGGCACAGTAACGCCGCGCCGGATTCGGAACCAATGCCTATGAACAGAAACAATCGCGCCACTGCGCCGCCCGCCGGCCGCGCAGCGAGAAAACTCAAGGTTGTTCCGTGGAAACACGATGCCATGGACATTCTGATTCGCACCGACGGTGTTGAACTCACCGACAAACTGCACGAAGCGGTGGTCCGGAAAATCGGACGGGTGCGTCAGTATGCCCCGCGGGCGTTGCGCGCGCGGGTGCAGTTGCACCGGGTGCGCCCCAACCGTTCGCCGGATCAGTTTCGCGCGCTGGTTCACTATGAAGTTCCCGGCAACGACCTGATCGCCGAACACACGGCGCACGAGCCGGTAGCCGCGATCGACGTGGTCGCGGAGAAAATCGAACGGCGCCTGCGCCGCCGGAAGACGGCGCGGCTGGCACGTCGCGTCCGCGAGCATCGGACGCAGGCGCGAAGGCAGTCTGTCGCGCGTGCGTGACGGACGCTTTTCAACGGGACCCGCCGAACACGGTGCGTGAACCGTCGATGGCGGGAAAACCAACGGAGTTTTGAACCAGACTGGAGAGGGGGAGCGACAGGCGCTCCGGTCGCAACACAACCGCACAATGATTATGAGAATGAATCTCGGGAGCAGGACGCCTGATCATGGCTCCGACGACATCCGCGATATTGCCGTGACGCAAACCGGTGTTCAGCCGGTCGCTCGGCCGGAGTGCCGGCCCAATGGCAAGACACGGCGGCAGAGGAACTCTCCGCATGGCTCGATGCCGACAATCCTGGTAGCAGTGGATTTCCGTCCGGCATCCCTCAAGGCGGTGGAACAAGCGTTCACCTGGGCGAAGGAACTGGGCGCTTCCGTGCTGCTGCTCCACGTCCTGGATCGGGTTTCTGCCGGCGGTTTTGTGGACCTGGTCACGCGGCACAAACCGCGGCGCGACGCGCGCTCCCACGCAATGCAGAGAATCAAGGAACTGGCGGAAAGCTACCGGTCCTATGGCGTTCCCTTCATGTGCGTCGTGCAGGATGGTCTGCCCGAGGTGGAGATTATCGAGGTCGCCGCGAAGATGAACGTGAAGATGATCGTTCTCGGCCGCCAGCCCCGCTACCTCCTGGGCCGGTGGATCCTTGGAAGCGTGAGTGAAGACATCGCCGACCTCGCGCCGTGCCCGGTGATGCTGGTCAACCGGCGCATGGCGGTTTCCGCGCGGTGAGCAGAATGAACAAACCCGTCTTGCTCCCCGCTCGGGTGACGAGGAGAGAGAGATTGCTGCAAGCGGGGTCCTGAAGGACGCCAGACCGAGGCGAGGGGACAGGAGTTCTCGATCCGCTCGGCCCGATGCGCGTCGCGCAAACGGCCCAATATGACCCGGTGCCGGAACAATTCGTTCCGACTTTTCTCTGATTTCCTTTTTCCTTTTCTCTGAAACGGCGTGAACCCGTTGATATTCGGCGTTCGGATGGCTGTGGCACGCGCCTGGCTATGAAAGAGGCGAACCGGCTGAACCGTTTTCAGCGGTGAAGCCTTCGCTGCCCTTGACGATTCGATTCCGAGTGTGGTTGAGCGGCGGCGTGCCGTCGTTGGATACGACACTTCACCGGAGGTTCGACAGCAAACACAAACTCGCGAGGCGGCTGCGTCCAACCGAAACGACAAGGTCGAGTCGGGGCCGCTGCTCGGAAGCGGCCTGCTTCCAGGTTGACGCAATCACGCCCGCACCACCCGCAGGACAATCGGCGCACGGGCGCCGATTGCGGGTGGCAATCCAGACCGAAAGCGAACCATGAAGAAACGCATTCTCATTGTGGACGATGATCCGTCGATTCGGCGCTCATTGAAGAAGCTGCTGACGAGCGCGAACTACGACGTTCGCGTTGCCGCAGACGGTTTCGAGGCGATCGAACAGTTCTTTGCCGAGCCGGCGGATCTGTTGCTGCTGGATCTCAGCATGCCGGGCAAGGACGGCTGGGCCGTGAGCGAAAACATCATTCGGACCAACCCATACGTTCCGACGATCATCATGACGGGGCTGTCCGATCAGTTCAGCATCGCCCAGGCGGCCGGTGCCGGGGCGCTGCTCGAGAAACCGCTGGATCCCGAGGAGCTCCTGCGGGTCATTGAAGACCTGATCAACGAACCGCGATCCCATCACTGGTTGCGCCGGCGGCAGTGGCTTCCGGATGCGGGCACCGTGCCGTCAACGCGTTACTCGCCGAGAGCCTGTGAGAAGAACTGACGCGCTGAGAATGCTGCAGGGCTTCGACCGCTCCTTGTCTTGACCCAGATCAAATCCGTTCCCGTGCCTCTGTTCTATGGTGGACGCGAAATCAAAATGGATGTGTCAGCCATGCGAACCACAACAGACAGGAAAGAAATCCGGCGCGAGCGGATTGCGCCGGTGATGAGAACCCGACGAAACCTGCGGATCGGCAGTGTGTTCTGCGCCGCCTGGCTTTTGATCGCGGTTTCCGCTTTTGGTCACTGCGACACGATGGACGGTCCGGTCGTCCGCGACGCGCGTATTGCGCTGGAAAAGAAGGACATTGCGCCGGTGTTGAAATGGATTCAGCCCGAGCATGAGGCCGAGTTGAAAGCGGCTTTTGCGCGGACGCTAGCCGTGCGCACGCATGGCGGCGAAGCGCGGGAGCTCGCCGATCAGTTCTTCTTCGAAACGCTGGTTCGGGTGCATCGGGCCGGGGAAGGCGCGCCCTACACCGGCCTCAAGCCCGCAGGTTCGCACGTCGAACCCGCGATTGCGGCTGCCGATCGGGCGTTGGAAACGGGTGACGCGGACGCCCTGATCAAGGCGGTGACCGAAGAGGCTGCAGCCGGGATCCGCCGGCGTTTTGCCGAAGTGATGGAGAAAAGGAAGCACGCCGAGCACGGCGCGGAGGCCGGGCGCGAATATGTGGCGGCGTATGTCGAGTTCGTTCACTATGTCGAGGCGTTGAACGCTGCGGCGACGCGGTCTGCGGCAGTGCACTCGTGGTGCGAATCCGGGGCTGAGCCGGCCGCAGCGGCGCACGAGCACGCGCACTGAGTTGCCGGCACGAAAACCAGCCGGTGCGAAACGGACGAAAGACGTTTTGTCTAGCGCGAAGCCGCGAAGCCGCGAAGGAACGGCGATCGAATCACGTAGCGCAGGCGTCCTCGCCGCCAGTTGGTGTTGGAAAACGGTTCCCGGCACGCGTGAATCAAACGAATCTGGTCTCACGCGAGGCCGCCAGGGAGGGCTGGATTCAGCGGCTCAGGAGGGCGGCGGATTCTTGAAGCGCGGCGGCAGGTTCTCGAGTTCCCTCTGAATATTCTGCGCCAGGGTTTCCTTGTCTGCCGGATTGAGCAGCACATCGACCCAGCGATACGCCCGGGCTTCTTCGAGGGCGTTATGCGTGTCGAGGCGGCTCCTCACGCGTTCCAGCCTTCCGCGGACCTCGCCGAGTTGAGCCGTGGATGATGTCCCGCGATCTGCCTGTCGCAGTGCGCGCAGTTCCTTCATGGCGGCGGCGAGTTCGGTCATGAAAAAGTCATGATCCACCCGAAGCTGCGCGACGGTGTTCTGGATTTCGTCGCGCGGCGGTTCCGGCGTGCGGCGCGGAGTGGATTCCGCCGCCCGGAGCAGGGCGGGGAAGAGATGAATGTTTTCGGCGCGGATATGCACCGCCAGCCGCGCCCAGAAGACGTCGAGACGATCGAGCGCGCGATCCGCCGCGTTGTCGTCGAGGGCCGTGAAGGCGGCTTTCAGCAGGTCGTCGAGCTCGGAGTGATCGTGATCCAGCATTGATTCGTTCATGCGGTGCGTGTTGACGCGTTACAACATACGCGCAAAAAGATGATTGTATACAGCATGACTATCTCCCGAGCAGGCGAATGAGCGCACGGCGCGGGCCGGAGCGGGTGCTGAGGGCGTCCTTGCCTCCTGCCAGCCTTTTGGGGGAGGCGATACTGATGCTTGATTCATCCCGGAGGGATGCCAGACAGTAGCCGGAGGTTGAGCGGCAGCAATACCTCCGGAAACCGGACAGACAGTCCCCCACGACCCCGGAGGGGTCGCAGAGCCGGCACAAGGAGACCAATCCTATTTCAGAAGAGATAATTTCGAATCGTATTTCACCCCGTTTCTTTC
>DGDZ01000032.1:0-13564 GCA_002385705.1 Verrucomicrobia subdivision 3 bacterium UBA3939 | reverse complement strand
GCAGCCCAGACGGATGACGCCTTTATCAATTCGCGGACCAGTTCGGCAGGTGCATCCGTGATTTTCAAACTGACAAGGAGGTGAACATGATCTTCCACCCCGCCCACAGCTTCCGCCACACTACCAATGCCACGCATGATTCGCTGGCCGGAGGTCTCCGCGTTGCTGCGCCCTCCGGCTACTGTCTGGCAACCCTCCGGGTTGCGGGGACGCGTTTCTCCGTCACGTGGAACGGCACACGTGGTGCGGCGTCTGAGGGTGGGCCGCGGCAATGACGCCTGCAGCGGACGACTGCTCAACTCATGCGCGTGTTCTGCTGTCGGCGTGCTGCGGGTGGTCCCGCTCGGCGGGACACACCCGCGCTCCGGCCGGCATTGGGCTCTTGACCGAGCGATGGAATGGACGCTCAATGGGTGAATTCACCGAAATGAGAACACCTGACGTCAATAAGATTGCCGAACATTATGCCGCCATTCTCCAGGAGATCGGGGCGGACCTGAACGCCGAAGGACTGCGGGAAACACCTATGCGCGCCGCCAAAGCTATCGTCGAAATGACCGAGGGCTCGCGCATGGAAACCGATCACCTCAGGAAACTTTTCAAGGCCGAATGCATGAAAGCAGTCTGTCACGACATGGTGATCGTCGAAGGCATTTCCGAGGTCGGCCTGTGCGAGCATCATCTGCTGCCGATCCTGATGTCGATCACGATCGCGTATGTGCCGGACAAGATGATCCTGGGGCTGTCAAAGCTGTCGCGGATCGCCGGATATTTCGCGCGTCGCTGGCAGAATCAGGAGCGGACAGCGCATCTGATCGCCGAGTTCATCGAGCAGACGGTGGAACCGCTGGGGGTGGCGGTGTTGATCGAGGGGAAACACCTGTGCGCGATGGGCCGGGGCGTTCGGGACACGCAATCGGTGATGAAGGTGAACGTGATGCACGGCGTGTTCCAGACGCGGCCGGATGTGCGGCAGGAACTGCTGCTGCGGCTCAGCCACAAATGAAGGCGTGAACGCGAGGAATGGGGTCTCTCATCACGCGAAGCCGCGAAGGCGCGAAGAACGTTGAAGCGGAGAACGGCAACGTCGAAAGGCCGGAGAGAACCGCGAATGGACACGAATCAAGCCGACGGTATGGCAGCTTCAACATCGTTCAACTGCTGATCTTCGGCTGATCACCCGCCAGTCTCCTGTAGCTGCTCCGGTTCCTGCGACGGCTCGCTGGGACCCGCCTTCGCGAGCTTCGGCGTGGCGAGACGCTCGCCGTACCGAAGGGTGGGAATTCGCGCGCGTTCACGCAATTCGCGACAGGCCTTTGACGTTCTATTTCAGCGTTTCAGCCTTTTGCCTCACGGGTTGGAGTTTTCCTGGCGGGGGTGCAGGCCGTATTCCTTGAGCTTTTCCCGCATTTTCAATCGGGTTACGCCGAGCCATTGGGCGGCTTTGGTGATGTTGCCCTGGGCGCGCTGGATGGCCTGGGCGTACAGCTCGGGTTCCAGGTCCGACAACATCATTGCAAAGGCGTTCTGTACTTCGCCGCGTTCCACCTGGTCCATGAGCGCGGTGATGTAGGCGGCGTGGCTTTGTTCGGACGCCGCGAGGGGCTGGCGCGCCCGGGCCATGATTTCGCGGAGATGATCCACGCCGATGGTGTATTCGCGCGCGAGGAGGAGGGCCTTGCGCACGGTGTTTTCGAGTTCGCGCACGTTGCCGGGCCACGGCTGGCTCTGGAGAAAGGCAATGGCCTCAGGTGTAATGGACGGCGCTGCTACACCGGCCTCCGGCGCGTAACGACGCAGGAAATAGCGGACCATGTCGGGAATGTCCTCGGTCCGCTGGTTCAGCGGAGGCAGCGTGATGGTCATGACGCTCAGCCGATAGAAGAGGTCTTCGCGGAAGTGGCGTTCGCGGATCGCGGCTTCGAGGTCGCGGTGCGTTGCCGCGATGATGCGCACATCCACGGGAATGGTGTCCTTGCCGCCGACGCGTTGGATTGTTTTTTCCTGCAGAACCCGCAGCAGCTTCGCCTGGAGGTTCGGGCTCATGTCGCCGATCTCGTCGAGGAAGATGGTTCCGCCGTGGGCCTGTTCGAAGCGCCCGATCCGACGGGCGTCGGCGCCGGTGAAAGCGCCGCGCTCGTGGCCGAACAATTCGCTTTCGAGAAGGTTCTCGGGAATGGCCGCGCAATTGATCGCGATGAACGGCGCGTGGGCGCGGTCGCTGTGCTGATAGATGGCGCGGGCGATCAGTTCCTTGCCGGTGCCGGTGTCGCCGCGGATGAGCACGGTGACGGGTGTGGCGGCGATGCGTCCGATCTCCTTATAGATCGCCTGCATGGCCTTGCTGTTGCCCACGATCGCGGGGCGGGTGGCGTCGGTGCCGCCCATTTCGACGGGCTCGGACATCAGCCGGCTGCTTTCGAGCGCTTTGCCGGTGAGATCGAGGAGTTCCTCGACTTCAAACGGTTTTGGGAGGTAATCGAACGCGCCCCACTTGGTGGCTTCGATGGCGGTTTCGGTGCTGCCGTGCGCGGTGATGAGAATGATCGGGAGCTTGGGCCGCGCATGATGCAACTGGCGAACCAGCTCGAGGCCGTCGGTGCCGGGCAATCTCAGGTCCGTGATGACGATATCGAAGGGCTCGGACAGGGCCTGATTGAGACCGTCATCGCCGCGCGCCTGGAGGACGACGTCGTAGCCGTTGACGCGCATTGCCTTCTGGAGGCCGGTGGCGATGTTCCGGTCGTCTTCAATGAGCAGCACTCGAGGATTCGATTTCATGTTTGGGAGCGGATGGCAGGAGGATGCTGAAGGTGGTGCCGCGGCCGGGTGCAGTTTCGTATTGGATGACGCCGCCGTGTTTCTCGACGATGCGGGCGGCGATGGGCAGGCCGAGGCCGGTGCCTTTTTCCTTGGTGGTGAAGAACGGGTCGAAGAGGCGTTTCTGCACTTCGGGCGGCATTCCCTTGCCGGTGTCGATGATGTCGATGACGACGACGTCGGTGGTTCGGCCGTTGAGGGGCTGCCGGTCCTTGCGCGCCCGCACCGTGACGGTGCCGGCGCCTTCGATGCTATCGGCGCCGTTCTGGATGAAGTTGATGAGCACCTGTTTCATCTTGTCCAGGTCGATCCGGACGAGCTGATCGGTTTGTGCCTCCAGTTTCAGCTCGACGGATTTTTCGGCAAGGCCGGATTGCAGGAGATCGCGCGTGGTTTCGAGCAGGGTGGTGACGGGCAGGAGCTGGAGTTCGGGGTCGGCGGGGCGGGCGAACTTGAGGAAGTCCTGGACGGTGCGTTCGAGGCGGTCGATCTCGCTGCCGATGACTTCGAGGTCTTCGTAGTCGGAGGTGCCGGGCTGGCGGCTGCTCTTGAGGGTGAAGAGGCGGACCTTGATGGCGGTGAGCGGGTTTCGGATTTCGTGGGCGATGCCGGTGGCGAAGACGCCGAGCGACGCGAGTTTTTCCTGCCGTTCGATGATGCTGCGGCTTTCGGCCAGCGTGGTTCGCAGCGGGGCGATGGTCCGGCGATAGATCATGGCGACGATGACGGCGCCGGAGAGAAGGAGTCCGAGCAGGGACAGAAAGAGAAATTGCTGGAGCCGGGTAAGGACGGATTGGATTTCGGCGACGAAGCGCTCGGCTGCGGCGCGGTTGGTCTGCTGGAGTTGCTCGGCCAGGGCGAGGATGCGCTCGAAAGAACGAGTTGCCTCGCGGGCGGCATCGGAAGGACCGGTTCCGGGCGCCGCGACGTCTGTCTTCAAGGAGACTCTGAGGCTGCCTGCGTAGGTGTCCAGCGCGCCGTCGATATCGCGAAGGAGATCCCGTTCCTCCGGCGAACCGGCCTTCCTGGCGTGAGCGCGGATGAGTTCCTTGATCCGGCCATGTTCGGCATCCAGCCACGACGTGTCGGAGGGAGCGCCGTTCTCACGGGCTGCGCGCCAGCGTTCGTGGAGGGCGAGGGCCGCGGCGCGGAGTTCGTCGGCGGAGTGAAAGCGATCGAACGACTCGACGGTGACCTCGGAGCGCAGGCTGCTGATCTGCCGCCACGCGGTTCTTTCGGCCCAGACCAGGGCAAGGGAGACCGCGGCGACAGCGATCAGCAGTTCCGTTGCTCGAAGCTTTGTTTTTGAACTCATGCACCAGCGGCGCTTCACGATCCGGCCATCGCCGGTTCGGGCGCGATTTCCTGCCTGCGCAGCGACAGCAATGAATGGAGCTGCCGGCCTGCGTCGGTAATGTGCAGGATTCCATCCCGGAGCGCGACAAAATCAGCGCGTTCGAGGATACGGATGACCTTGCGCGCCGCGGAAGGCGGGAGAGGCGGTTTGCGCGCGGCCTGCAGTCTGCCGTTCACGGCCGCGAGCACGCCGGATTCGCTCATTCGACCGCCTTCCGTGGCGAGGGCGTCCAGAATGCGTCTCGACGCCGCCAGGTGCCCGAAGTGGCGGAGCAGGTTCTCGCTGATTCGCGCGAGCGCGGGATCCGACGGGTCCACAGCGGCAGCGTGCGCCGGTGGATCGGGTTCCACAAGACTTTCCAGCAACTCTTCGTAATGCCTGTCCTTGCGATTGGGCGCGACGATCAAGCGCGCGATGACATCCGCCGCGACGGCGGCGAGAGCGAACAGGGATAAAACAACAAGCATGGTCATGCTGTATTGTTCAGCCGGTGTCATGCCACACGAGAAACGGTGAGGCGAACGACGTTGTTTCGCGACGGAACGCGCGCGCGACGCCCGATGCGCGCGCAATTTTTTTGTTTGAGAGCGAGCGCAGTGATGATATGCGTGCTTGCAATCCGGAGCGAAAGCGACACAAAAAATACCAGATGCGGTACGAAACGATCCATCACCGGTGAGTTGTGCAGAAACAAAAGTGTGGAAAAGCAGCGGCTTTTCCGCGATGAAAGGTTGTGGCACGACGTCCGCTATTGGAATGATGATGACACTGCGGTGGCAGTGATGTTGTTGAGACGCATGACCAGGAAACAGAACGGTTACATGACGGCGCGCGCGCAATGCGGCGCGGCGAGCAGGTTGCCGGCTACCTGGAAAAGCAAAGCGTTGAATTTCCCGATTCAATCGGGGCACGGGGCTCAGGGGCGAACCGCGAACGAAAGGCATCATCATGAGCAAGGCAACCTCTCCAGTAACGACGACACTTGCCCGGGAAAACAAACCGGCGGCGGATTCGAGGGCGAGACGCTCGCATTGCGGGCCGAACGGGAAAGCTGATCGGACCGAACTGGTGCGACTAAAGAACCGAGAGCGCTCCTCCGATGCGGCTGTTTCGGCGAGCGATGGCGGGGCTCGCCCTCCTCATCTGCTGATCCTGGGCGCGTCCGGCCATGTGGCGCAGGCGTTTCTGCATCGGTTGCAGGCGCGCCGCGGGGATTTCGGCAATCTGGTGTTGCTGGACCGGGACGACCGGGTGGTGCGCGATCCGTATCTTGATCACAGCCTTCTCGATTATTCGTTTGTGCACCGGCCGGTGCAGCTTCCGGACGACACGGCGGAGTACCATCGCCTGCTGCGGGAGCATGAGATCGACGTGGTGGTGGACCTGACGGACCTGGACACGTTGCCGGTGCTGAAAGCGACGGACGCGGCGGGGGTGTCGTACCTGAACACATCGATGAACGGCAGCGGCATGGGGATTGCCGACCTCGTGGCGCAGGTGCATCCGGTGCGAAACCGCAGGCGCCGCGCGGCGCACATTCTCAGTTCGGGGATGAATCCCGGCGTGGTGAACATCTGGGTCTGGCACGGGTTCCGTCAGCACGGCCGGCCGTCGAGGATCGTTCATTTCGAATATGACACGTCGGTGCCCGTGTCCGGATGGCGGCCGATCATCACATGGTCGCGGAAGGAGTTTCTGGCCGAAACCGTCTGGGAATCCACCGGGGAAGTGATCGGAGGCAAAGTGTCCATGCGGTCGGGCAATTCCCTCCAGCACCGCGAAGATTTGCGTCCGGTCATGGAACCGGTGATCGAGTTGCCGGCGTATCCGTGGGGGATGCTCGTGCTGCACGAGGAGAACGTGAAGCTCGGGATGAAACTCGGGGTTTCGTCGAAGTACGTTTACGCAATTCACCCGCGGACGATGGCCTACATGGAGCAGTTGGTGCGGCGTCGCGGCGGCGTTGCGGTGGATGATCTCGAGCTGGGCGACAACACGTCGGTTCCGCTGGCGGGATCGGACACGATCGGCGTGTGCCTCGATTATCCGGACAAGAGTGTGTACTACGTGCACACGATGGCGAACGAGGACGTGACCCGGACGAATGCGACGTGCGCGCAGGTGGCGGTGGGTGTGGACGCGGCGTTGCAGGCGCTGCGCCTCGAGCGGCTGGCGCCCCGGATTTATTTCGCCAGCGATCTGTACGGGACCGTGTATTCGGACGTGATCTTCAGTTCGTTGCGCGTGGACGAGCACGTGTTCGAGCGCGTGAACGGGGAACTGGTGCGCCGCGCGGAGGAATCCCGACTGCATCCGGCGTTTGCCGGCACCGGCAAATCCCTGGCGACGGCATAGGTGGTCGAGTTTGGAATGAAGTCTTCGAAGTCACTCTCAGACACATTGGAAGGACTGCGGAAACGCTATCCATCGGAAACGGAATTTCACCAGGCGGTTGCTGCGGTATTGACCTCGATCTGGCCGTTCGTGGAGCGGCACCCGAAGTATCGCGAGGCGGGCATCATCGAGCGACTGCTCGAGCCGGAGCGGGCCATTCTGTTTCGCGTGGCGTGGAAGGACCGGCACGGCGCGGTGCAGGTGAACCGCGGTTATCGCGTGCAGATGAACAGCGCCATCGGGCCTTACAAGGGCGGTTTGCGCTTTCATCCGACGGTCACGCTGGGGACGCTGAAATTCCTTGCGTTCGAGCAGGTGCTCAAGAACGCGCTGACGACGCTGCCTCTGGGCGGCGCCAAGGGAGGCGCCGATTTCGATCCGAAGGGGAAGACGGACGATGAGGTGATGGCGTTTTGCCAGGCGTTCATGAACGAATTGTATCGGCACCTGGGACATGACATCGACGTGCCGGGCGGAGACATCGGCGTGGGCACGCGCGAGATCGGATATCTCTTCGGGCAGTATAAGCGGCTGACGATGCAGTTCGGAGGCTCGTTCACCGGGAAGGGGCTGTACTGGGGCGGCAGCCGGATTCGCGAGGAGGCGACCGGTTACGGCCTGATTTATTTCGTGGAAGAGATGCTGCGCACGCGCGGGCATTCGATCAGCGGGAAGATCGTGGCCATTTCCGGGTCGGGCAACGTGGCGCAGCATGCGGCGGAACGAGCCATCTCTGCCGGGGCGAAGGTGATCACGCTGTCGGACTCCGACGGGTTTATTCATGATCCGGACGGGGTGGACGAGGAGAAGCTGGCGTTTGTGAAGGAGCTGAAGAACGTGCGGCGCGGGCGGATCCGGGAGTATGCGCGGAAGTTCAAGTGCGCCTATCATCCGGGGAAGCGTCCGTGGGGCGTGAAGTGCAACGTGGCGTTGCCGTGCGCGACGCAGAACGAGCTGGATGTTCGCGACGCGATGGAGTTGCTTCGCAACGGCGTTATGTGCGTGGCCGAAGGCGCCAACATGCCGTGCACACGCGAGGCCGTGGCGGCGTTCACCCGGAAGAAGATCCTGTTCGGTCCGGGCAAAGCGGCCAATGCAGGCGGTGTGTCGGTCAGCGGACTGGAGATGACGCAGAACAGCATGCGGTTCCAGTGGACGCGGGACGAGGTGGATCGGCGGTTGCGGGAGATCATTCGAGCCATTCACAGCCAGTGCGTCCGGTTCGGGGAGCAGAAAGGATTCACCGATTACGTGGTCGGCGCCAACGTCGCCGGGTTCAGAAAGGTGGCCGAGGCGATGTTGGAGCAGGGGGTTGTTTGACAGCTGACCGACGTCGAACATTCAACATCCAACGCCGAACATCCAGGGAACGGATTCGGATTTACGAATTACGATTTGCGATTGACGCGGGCGTTGGGCGGGCGCGCGGGCAACGACGCTGAGTAGAACTCGCTTTTCGGGGTTCTTCAGGTCGCGTCCCGCACGAGCGCAGCGGGGACGGCGGAACTGCAATCCGGGCGTTGGCATGCATGCGTACCCGGAAGGGCATGGATGCCGTGCCCCGAGCACGAAGAGATCAAACGGAGCTGCGCCGATTGGAATTGAACGTTCAATTGGCTGTTCCGTTCCCATTCCCGTGGGTGTTTTGGATGTTGGGCTTTCTTCTGGCAGCATGGGCACTCCTCACGTCGTGCCCCACAATCGTTCACGGGCGTTGAAAGGTCACGCCCCGGGATGCAGGTGCTGCTCACCACTGTCCTGGCCTGCACAATCGCCCCAGTACCCGCGTGAGTCGTAAATCGCAAATCGTAAATCCCTGAAGCCGGTTCAAATCATTCCGGTGCCGGGACCATTTCGACCGGACGACTGCCAACGCGGAGGGTGAAACGCGGCGAATCGCGGTGAAATCGGCGCTTTCGCGGCTGAAACACGTGATGGCACGGACGTAGCTCAGGAGGAGGCGGAACAAAAACCAACCCACAACAGAGAGCCATGAAAAGCGAGTTGAAGCATCGACATCCAGACACGGAAACGGCCCGCGCGTGCGAGGTCACGAGGCCGGACGTGCCGGGCGTGGCGGATCTGTTGTCCGTCGCGCCGGGGCACTCGAAAGGCGATCACCGTCCTGGCGGACGGCGGTTTGGTCCGTTCCGATTTGTCATCAGCGTGCGTCCGGGAGCCCGGCCGCAATGGATTCGGAGGCCGGTGCCCCGGAGAGCCCTTTCCGGCTTTCCCCGCGCGCTAACCCATTCCAACAGCGAAGAACGATGAGAACCCAGGCGAAACAAGGCAGAATCGTCGTGGCCGGCAATCGGCCGGAGAACCGTGATTGCATCCGCGAGATCCTTGAGCCGGCGGAGTTTGAGGTGATCATTGCCGAAACCGGGCGCGCGGCCCTCAAAGAGGTGCGCGAAACCCGCGTGAGCGCGGTGATCGTCGATTTCCAGACGGCGTTCGATTCGCAGGACCCGGGCCCGCCGCGCGTGGGCAGCACGCTCAACGCGCTGAGGGACCACGATGCGTTCCTTCCGATTGTCCTGACGTGCGAACCGAACGTGCGCGTGGACATCGAAACCGCGTTCATGGCGGACCTGATCCTGCGGCACCCGATCGAGTCCGCGGAACTGCTGGACGGAATCGACATGCTGCTGTCGGAATCGATGAGAGAACGCGCAGCGCGCAAGGCGCACTTCGCCGCAACCCTCGACCACGCGGCCACATGAAACCGGCCCTGCTCATCGTGGACGACGATCGATCCGTTCGAGAGTCGCTGAAACGGCTTCTGGAAGGGGAGCAGTTTCAGGTGCACGCCGCGGGCGACGCGGCCGAGGCCATGGAGCTGTACAGCTCGAGGGCGATCGATCTGGTCATTCTCGACATCAACCTTGGGAAGGACGACGGCTGGGCGCTGTTTGAGCGGATGGCGGTTCGAAAACCGTCGGTGCCGGCGATCGTCGTCACCGCCGAGTGGGGGCAGTTCGAGCGGGCGGTGGAGCTCGGGGTGGAAGCGCTGATCGAAAAGCCCATCGATGTGCCGGTGTTCCTGGACGTGATTCAGGAGCTTCTGGGCGCGAAAGGGCGGCAGCGGGTTCGGGGCGACCAGTCGTATTGCCGGTACATCAGCCGGCACTATGAACCGTACCTGCGCATGTTGCAGGAGCGGTATGACACTCCGTTTCGGATGGACACGATGGACGCGGGTGGGCGGGGCAGGACAATGCCATTCAGGTGAAGCAAAGTGCGGATAAGTTCCTTTGTCCGAAACTTCGTCGGTCTTGAGGGAAAATAGATGACGGCGTCCGAGGCCGACAAGCTTTCGACAAAGCTGGAGGTGAACTAGCAGAATTCCCGACTGCTACCCGGCGCCCCGCATGGATTCGCAGGTTATCCTGCTGCCGTACGCTACTTCGGGTCACAGACCCGCGGTTCGGAGCGCGACTCTGTGAGTCGCAGCAACGGCCGACGGCTCGGAGTAGCCAGGGATTCCCAGGCAATCGTGTTTGCAATGCGCGCAGCTTCAGTATGAGCCTTCAATGCCTTTGCATGGAACTTGGTCGGTCTTGAGGGGAAATGGGTGACGGCGCAAGGCCGACAAAGCTTCTGGCGAAGTTTGCGATGAAGTTGGAGGTGGAATAGCGGAATGCCCGACTGCTGCGTGGTGCCGCGGGTGGGTCAGTAGGTCATTCGGCGCCTGCATGCTGGCCTGCGCTGCTGCGGGTCACAGACGTCACAGACCCGCTGTCCGGAGCGCGGATCAGCGGCCGTAATACATGAGCTGTCATCACCGTTCGGCATGCCGGGGCGCGTGGCGGGGGCAAGAGAAGTTGCACTTGAAATGCGAATTCCGGCTGCGTATTGTGACCCGCATTCACCCTGGGCTGATGAGCGCCCTGATTGTACGAGGTATCATGATTGCTGCACAGACGACTTTTGAAGTACGTGCGCGCGGAGCGTATTCGCGTTTTCGGACGGTTGAGGACCGGAGCACGGGCTGCACGTGGAAGACTCTCTCGGGCGGGGGCGGCCGGGGCGGGAATCGGGACAACGCGCTGTTTTCAGGGGCGCTCGCGCCGACGTGACCATGCCGGAATTCTCCACAGAAACCGAGCAGCGGTCTACCGGCGAGGCAAGGGCGGGGCGTTCCAGAGGGACGGATTACAGCAGGCGCGTGTTCGCGAGCGTGTTCGACATGTTGCCGAACGAGGACAACCCGTCCCCGATGGTGCGCATCAACCGGCTGAATCCGAACGCGAATTTCCAACTGTTTGCCAAGCTGGAGTGGTTGAACCCGTTCGGCTCCGTGAAGGACCGCGCCGCGTGGGCGATGCTGCGCGACCTGCTGGAGCGGGGCGAAGTGGGGAACGGGCGCGGACTGGTCGAACCGACTTCGGGCAACACCGGCATCAGCCTTGCCGCGATGGCGCAGGCGATGGGATTGCGGATGCGGGCGGTGGTGCCGAACAAGGTGCCGCTCGAGAAAAAGGTTCTGCTCAAGATCGTCGGGGCCGAGCTGGACGTTCTGAACGACGCGCTGTGCCCGGCGCCGGGACTGGGGGACGGCTCGATCAACCTCGCGAAGACGCACGCCAAGGCGTCGCCGCACCGGTACGTGATGCCGAACCAGTACGAGAACCCGAAGAACGTCGAGGCCCATCTCCACACGACCGGACCGGAGATCTGGCGGCAGACCGAAGGCCGGGTGACGCACGTGTTCGCGTCGCTGGGCACGTGCGGCACGGTGACGGGCGTCAGCCGGTTCCTGCGGTCGAAGAACCCGAACATCAAGGTGATTGCGGTTCAGCCGAGCGAGGGTCACGACGTTCCCGGCTTGCGGAACATCAGCCAGTTGGATGTGTCGAAGCTGTTCGATCGTTCGTGCATTGATGAGATTCTGGAGATTGACTACGAGCTGGCGTATCGCCGCGCACTGGACCTGTGCCGGGCGGAGGGGTTGATCGCGGGTCCGAGTTCCGGGCTGATCCTGGAAGGGGCGTTGCGGACGGTGGCGCAGGCCGGGGCGGGGTGCGGCGTGATGATTTTTCCCGACAACATTTTCAAATACGTCTCGAGCATGATCAAACATCTACCCCAACTGGCCTCAGAGACGGAGGCCTAACAGAAAGGAAACAAAGGAAACTATGAGCAACACCTACGCACATCCCGAAGTTCTCGTTTCGACCGACTGGGTCAAGGAGAACCTGAACAACCCCAACCTCCGCCTTGTGGAGATCGACGTGGACACGAAGGCGTACGACGCGGGGCACATTCCCGGCGCGATCGGGTTCAACTGGCAGACGCAATTGCAGGACCAGGTGGGGCGCGACATCATCAGCCAGGCCGAGTTTGAGAAGCTGTGCAGCGACTCGGGAATTTCCCCCGAGCACACGGTGATCTGCTACGGCGACAACAACAACTGGTTTGCCGCGTACGGGTTCTGGGTGTTCAAAGTGTACGGCCATCGGGACGTGCGCCTGATGAACGGCGGCCGGGTGAAGTGGCTGAACGAATCGGACAAGCCGCTGACGACCGACAAGCCGCAGTGGCCGGCGGTGACGTATCGCTCGCCCGGAGTGGACGCGTCGTTGCGCGCGCTGTTGCCGGAGGTGATGGCGGCGGTTTCGAGCGGCAAGTACAACCTTGTGGACGTGCGCAGCCCGGATGAGTTCACAGGCAAGGTGATTGCGCCTCCGGGGATGAGCGAGACGGCGCAGCGGGGCGGCCATATTCCCGGGGCGAAAAACGTGCCCTGGAGCACCGCGGTGAACCCGGACGGCACGTTCAAGTCACCTGACGAATTGAGGAGCATCTACCTGGAGCAGAAAGGCGTGGATCCGAAGAAGGACACCATTGCGTATTGCCGCATCGGCGAGCGTTCCAGCCACACGTGGTTCGTGCTGAAGTATCTCCTGGGCCTGAACAACGTGAAGAACTACGACGGAAGCTGGACCGAGTACGGCAATCTGGTCGGCGCGCCGATCGAGAAGCCGTAATGAGGCGCATCGGCCTGGTGGGCGGGCTCAGCCCGGAATCGACGGTTCACTATTACCAGATCCTGTGCCGGGAATATAACCGGCGGTTCGGCGGGTTGAACTTTCCGGAGATCACGCTGGAAAGCCTCAACCTTCAGGAGCTCGTTGGCCTGTTCGAGAAAAACGATTGGGACAAGGTGGGAGCCGCCCTCGTGGCGGCTCTTCATCGTTTAAAGGCGGCGGGCGCGGACTTCGCCGCGATCCTGGCCAACACGCCGCACAATGCGTACGACCGGATCCGGGACGCCGCGCCGCTGAAGATTCTCACCATCATGGATGCGACGGCGTCCGCGCTGAAACGCGACGGGCGTTGCGCGGTGGGGCTGCTGGGGACGCGGGCGACGATGGAGGTCGGTTTCTTCCAGAAGCACTTCGCGGCGGCCGGCATTGAGACGCGCGTACCGGAAGCGCCGCATCGCGCGGAGTTGGATCGCATCATCTGGGAGGAACTGTCGCATGGGGTGATCCAACCCGCCTCGAAGGAAATCGTGCGCGCCATCCTGCGCGACCTGGAGAAGAGAGGGGTGGAGGCGGTCGTCCTCGGGTGCACCGAATTGTGTTTGTTGATTCAGGAGTCGGACACGCGGTTGCCGTTGTACGACACCACGCGCATTCACGCGGAAGCCATTCTGGATTACGCGTTGCGGGAAGGGTGAGGCAGGAGCGCATTTGATCGTTTCCTTTGTCGGAAGCTTCGTCGGTCTTGAGGGATAATGGCCGCACGTAATCCGGCGCTTGCATGCTGCCGTACGTTGCTGCGGGTCGCAGACCCGCGGTCCGGAGCGCCGGATTGACGATCGACGCCGGTGTTGCCCGTCTGTCATTTGCAATTGGAAATTGGGCAATAGCGCGGAGCGCGGCTGTCCTCAGCCGCAGCGCGTGAAGAGCGCTGAGTCCACGGAATCCGCAGGTGATCGGCCTCAGCAACGTTGCCAGTCCTGTCTCTTATACACATCTCCGAGCC
>DGDZ01000051.1 GCA_002385705.1 Verrucomicrobia subdivision 3 bacterium UBA3939 | reverse complement strand
GGCTCGGAGATTTATATAAGAGACAGAGCCTGCAGGGTGCGACTTCGTGCGTCGCAGCGATGTCCGGTAACATTGCCCGCCACGCCGGGATCCGATCCCCCGACGCATCGCCTTCACAGTGTTTCCCTCCGTTTCAGAGTCGCGGACCGGGACAATCTTTGTCGCATATGCGCGCGGAATTGTCCCGGTGCTCGGGGTGTTATGCAGGCGGATCGCAGCGTTCGGTGGCTTCAGCAATATCGAGAATCTTGAGCCGGGGCAATGTCGCTTTACACGTTCAGCGCACCACGGCGCGGAAGTAGCGCAGAGGTGCGTTCGTTATTTCGTTCAATGGAACCAACTGCGTCGTGCCGGCACCGGGGAGATTCGTCCAGTCCAACCAGTAATCGGTCAGGTTCGTCGCGGTCTGAATGACGACGTCGCGTCCGGCTTCGGCGGTGATTTCCAGCGACAAACCGCCGGCGGCACTTCGAATGCCGAGCAGCGGTGGCTGAGCAGGAGCGGCGGACGCAATGAGCCGCAGCCCGATGGTGTTGGTCATGGCATGGCCCTGAGCGTCCATAACGCTGAACGTGAAGCCGCCGAGGGCGTTGGTGGAAACCTGCGAGGTGAACCGCGCTGTGAAGCCGTCCGGGAGCAGCGTCACCGAGCCGTTGATCGGCGCACTGATGGAATAAACCGGGCTGTGATTGGTGAATCCTCGGGCGAACCATCTCAGGTCGATATCGAGCGGAATGCCGTTCGTGCAATCGAAATGAGGCGCCGCCATCCAGTTCAGGTAATCCTCAAGATTCGTGTAGCCGTCTCCGTCCGGGTCGGCGTGGCTGTCGGAGAAATCTCCGGGGGCCGAGTCTGGATGGAGCCCGTGAATCTCCTCCCACCAGTTCGGCAGGCCATCGTTGTCGGTGTCCCAATCCGGCGGCCGCGACACGGTGGGATAGTTTTCCCAGCCGCCGACGTCGTTCTGGGAATCGGGCAGGCCGGGGTCGCCGCTGACGCTGCCGTAGTGGGTGAACGTGCCGTTGAGGGTTTCGGTGATGACGCGTGTGTCGTGATTGTCGATCTGCGGCTGATTGCAGCCGACGTCCGAGAGCACTTTCTTGTAGGCGTTGGTGACCCCGTCGATGGCAGCGCAGGACGGGAAGAACGGCGCATCACTCCAGGGTTCGTAGCCCTGTGGCGTGCCTGTGTAGGCGCGCGCGGCTTCCTGTTGGTTGGTCTGGTAGTGGCCCTCCATCACGTTGCCGACGAAGTAATAGCGTTGTGTGCCCGGGAAGTTTTCGTACTGGGCAGTGAGGATCCTGAAGTGATGTGAAGCCGGGCCGGGTTTGTAGTAGTTGTTGACGAAATTGACCTCGTGCGCGCCGCCGTCCGTGGTGCGTCCGCCCCAGTTGTAAACCACGTTGTTGAAGATATCGAGGCGGCCGGCGAAGAAACCGGCGCCGTCGAGCCCGCCCGCCAGGCTCCAGTTCCGGCCTTCGCAATGCGCGAGAAGATTGTGATGGAAGCTGGCGATATCGCCTCCAATGCTGGCGGCGTAACCGTGCCGCGTGCCGGGCGGATACTTGTCATGCCCGGCGATGTTGAGCGCTTCGGAGATGAGCACCCGTTGCAGCGTCAGGTTCTTTGCCCCGCGCGTGCTCATTTCCTCGTCGATGCCCCAACTGATGGAACAGTGATCCATGATGCAGTGATCCACTCCCGCCATGCCTGAGCCGTTCTGCGTCTCGCCGCTGATATCGCCGACGCGAATGCGAAGGAAGCGGCAGATGATGTCCCTTGCGCCGCTCATGCCGAATTGATGCTTGCGGATGCAGATCCCTTTGCCGGGCGCGGTTTGGCCGGCCACTGTGATGCAGGGACGATTGCCCGAAATGATCAGGTCAGATTCGAGCGTGATGAGGCCGCCCACGTCGAAGATGATCGTGCGCGGGCCGTAGTCGCCTTCAATGGCGTCGCGCAGGCTGCCGGGGCCGCTGTCGTTGAGGTTCGTCACCTTCACCACCACGCCGCCGCGGCCACCGCGAGCAAACCGGCCGTAGCCTTCGGCGCCCGGGAACGCGAGATGACGGGGCCGGAACATCCAGACATCCCCCTTCGTCACCGCAGCCGATGCATCGACCTCGTCGATGCGCCAGTAGCAGGTCAGCAGACTGTTGAGACCGGTGACGAGATAGCTGGTCTCCGTCTGGTTGCCCTTGAACTCGGGCGATGCGTGCGTTGCAGTCTTTACCGCGTTGCTGTCCGTGCCGAAATAGACGTCGTGCGACACGGCGGACGCGGCGGCCGTCCAGCTCAACAGGAGCGATCCGTCGTCGGCGTCCACGTGTTCGTCGGCGTGACGCGGCGAAGGGTTCACCGCTTTCAGCGTCGCATTCGCCGTGTCGATTTCGAATCCGTTGATGTAAACGTTCTTGATCGGCGCGGCGGTGCCGGTTTCGGCGGCGAACAGGACGACGACGTCCTGGCCTTCGACGGCTTCGATGCCGAGGTAGGCGCTGGCGGCGGCGGGCGTGCTGGTTACGCGGACGGTGATGGGCAGGTTGGTGACGGCCTGGACTCCGTTCACGAAGATGTTCAACGGCGCGACGTTGGCGGGGGTGTGATTGTCCCAGTCATTGTGATAGGTGAGGAGTGAGTGCGACCCGGGCGTCAACCCGGACAGGCGCATTTCGATCTGCGCGCCTGCGTCCGCGCCGTCCACCTTGATGCCGTCGCCCGTCAATCGCGCGTCGTATGAGGGATTCTGGACGCCGTCCTTCCAGTACCCCGGTGCCAATGCCGTTCCGTTCGGGCCGACGCGGGTGAAGGTGACGGTGACGCCGTTGAACGTGTTGGAGATGGCGTTTGCGCCCGATGGAAACCAGGAGCTGTTGGTGGACCAGGGCGTGTAGGCAGGATCCGTCCCTTCGGCGATGGGACGATTGTTGTTGTTGATGTCCACCTTGATTTCCTGGGCGGGCGCCGGGAGGGAAAGGAGCAGACCGGCAAGAGCTGTTGCCACGGCGACATGACACGAGAAGCGGATCATCGCCGATACACTAGCGGAAAACACTCCGTTCAACTATTGAAGCCTCTGCAAATTTCCCTGGAGATTGTGCACCTTGCCGACGGAAGGTCATAATGCGCGCGGTGAAGCCGTCAGAAATGAGTTCGTGATTTTGATGCCTCACTTTTGACATGGAAGGCAGAATCGTCTTTGTCGTAGTGCTGTCGCTCTTGACGGCCGTTGCCTGCAAGCGGGCATCGGAACAGGGGAGAGATTCGGTCACGCCTGTTGTCCCCGCCAAAGGCCGCATTGAAATGCTGGCGTATGACCGGATCGAATCCATGCATCCTTTCTGTCTCCGCGTTGAGAAATGGGCGCTGACCAACGGATACAATTTTCGAACGACGTTTGTGGACAGGGCCGGCGGGTCTGAGGCCGCGCGATTGCTCAAAGTGGAGCGGTTCCCGGCCATTGTGGTATTTGATCCTGAAGACCGGGAGATCGCGCGGGCCGAGGGAACGCTGGCAATCGAGGCGTTCATTCAGGAATGAAGACGGAAGGGGTCGATCGCCAACGGATCGGGTCGGTATCGAACAACTGTTGTGGCGACGAGTATTCGAAAGCGCGAGTTGCCGCGGAGGTTACCACCAGAACGTCGGGCTTGTGGGCCACTCGGTTCGCGGGGTCATGTCCTGGAAGCGGCGCCATCGCGCGCTGCCATCGAGCAGCGCGACATTGTCGCCGACCGGTTTTCCTCGCGACATGTGCGCGCAACGGTGAGGCAGCGGCAGAAAACCGCCCACGATTCCGCTGAACTTGTAGGTGTCGCGCAGGGTGGCGTCGTTCTGGCCGCGTTCGGTGATGACCGCGCCCGCGGTGAGCACGCGTTCAGAAGGGCTCTCGGCGGGGATGAGCTGGCCGTTGTACAGCGTCGGTTTGGGAGTGAGCGTGCGGTTCCAGTTTGTCTCCGCGAGGCTGGCGGTGTTGGGAAAGGTCATCGCAAACCCGATCACGCGGTAGGGATAGGACGGAATGCCGACAAAGTTCCACAAACCGTCCTGGTTCATCTCCGGGAAACCGGGATCGTACATGATATCGCGGGTGCCGGTGTAGCCGATCAGAATGTCGGCAACGGGGAAGGGAAGGTCCCACGCCCAAAGGCCGCCGACCAGCTCGGGCATGCGATCCCTGAAATCGTGGCCGTAGAGGATGAGGCTCATGTTGAACTGGTGCAGGTTGCTGAGGCAACGGGTCCGTTGGGCCTTCTGCTTTGCCGACCCGAGTGCGGGCAGCAACATGGCGGCGAGGATCGCGATAATGGCAATCACCACGAGAAGCTCGATCAGTGTAAAGGCGGCGGACCGAGGGGAACGGAGCTTCATGGGCGCATTTTGTAGCAGCCTGAGAGGGAAAAGGGGATCTGAAAAATGAAGGGAAAGGCGATTGAACATTCAACGCCCTACATTCAACGCTCAACGGCATTGAAGGTCGAATCTGGAGTATTCGGTTGACTTCGTTCTCCTGCCTCACGGGCTGGCAGGGTCATCGCACGACGGCTCGCGAGGACCCACCTTCGCCAGCTTCGGCGTGGCAAGACGCTCGCCCCACCGGAATCATTGGATGTTGGATGTTTTCCCCGCTACATTCCCCGCCGTTGTGGCTTCGACGCTCTATGATCTGATCCCGCGCGATGACGCTGTCGGGAGCGACCAGCTCCTGGGCCGGTTCCTGGAGTATGCCCAGGGTCTGGGCCTCGATCTGTATCCCGCGCAGGAAACGGCCATCCTGGAATTGTTCGATGAGAAGAACGTGATTCTTGCGACGCCGACCGGTTCCGGCAAATCGCTGGTGGCGGCGGCGCTGCATTTCAAATCCCTGGCCCAGGGAAAGCGATCGATCTACACATGCCCGATCAAGGCGCTGGTGAACGAGAAGTTCCTCGCGCTGTGCCGCGAGTTCGGGCCCGACAACGTCGGGATGAGCACCGGCGACGCGTCGGTGAACCGCGACGCGCCGATTCTGTGTTGCACGGCGGAGATTCTGGCGAACATCGCCCTGCGTGAAGGAAGCGACGCGAACGTGCAGGAAGTGGTGATGGACGAGTTCCATTATTACGCTGATCGCGACCGCGGATGGGCGTGGCAGGTGCCGTTGCTCACGCTGCCCCAGGCGCGCTTTCTCCTGATGTCGGCAACGCCGGGGGACACCGCCTTCTTTGAAACGGAACTGACGCGGTTGAACGGGCGGGAGACGGTGACGATTGCATCCGGGGAACGGCCGGTGCCGCTGGAGTACGCGTATTCGGAGCTGCCATTGGCAAGGACGCTCGAATCGCTCGTCGCCGACGGGAAAGCGCCGGTGTATGTGGTCCACTTCACGCAACTCGAGGCGGCGCAGAGCGCGCAGGATTTCACAAGCCTGAACGTGTGCACCCGCGAGGAGAAGAGCGCAATCGCGAACGCCATCGAGCGATTCAAGTTCAACAGCCCATACGGACCGGAGATCAAGAAGTGGTTGCGGCACGGGATCGGGCTGCACCACGCCGGTCTGCTGCCGAAATACCGCGTGCTGGTCGAGCAACTCGCGCAACGCGGACTGCTCAAGGTGATCTGCGGAACGGACACGCTCGGCGTCGGCATCAATGTGCCGATCCGGACGGTGCTGTTCACGCGCTTGTCGAAGTTCGACGGGCAGAAAGCGGGGCTGCTGACGGCGCGCGATTTTCATCAGATTGCGGGGCGCGCGGGGCGAAAGGGCTTCGACGACCGCGGCTGGGTTGTTGTTCAGGCGCCGGAGCATGTGATCGAGAATCTGAAGCTGGAGGAAAAGGCGGCACGCGACGGGAAGAAGGTGGTGAAACGGAAGCCGCCGGAGAACTTCGTGAACTGGGACAAACAAACGTTCCAACGATTGATCGCGGCGAAGCCGGAACGGTTGACGTCGCGCTTCCAGGTGTCGCACGGGATGCTGTTGAACGTGCTGAGCCGGAAAGGAGACGGCTGCGCTGCCATGCAACGGCTCATTCGGGACTGCCACGAGTCGGAGAAGGCCAAGGACGCCCATCGCAAGCGGGCGTGGCAGTTGTTCCGGTCGCTGTTGGACCGGAAGATCATCGAGATCGTGCCGGTGTCCGAACGGGTGCCGGACGGGCCGGGGCGGACGGCGTCGAAGCTGCGCGTCAATGTCGAGTTGCAGGACGATTTCTCGATGGACCAGACGCTGTCGCTGTATCTGCTGGAGACGATTTCGCTGCTGGACCCGCAGCAGCCGGATTACGCGCTCGTCGTGCTCACGCTGGTGGAAAGCATTCTCGAGGATCCCGACATCATTCTGCGCAAGCAGCTCGACAAGCTGAAATCACAGAAGATGGCGGAGATGAAGGCGGCGGGTGTGGAGTATGAGGAACGGATGGAGAAACTGGAGAAGCTGGAGTATCCGAAGCCGAACCGGGAGTTCATCTATTCGACGTTCAATGCGTTTGCGGACCGGCATCCGTGGGTGGGACAGGAGAACATCCGGCCCAAGTCCATCGCGCGCGAGATGTTCGAGGAATTCCGGTCCTTTGCAGATTACATCCGGATCTACGAGTTGCAGCGGGCCGAAGGGGTTCTCCTGCGGCATTTGAACAGCGTGTTCAAGGTGCTGTCGCAGACGGTGCCGGACACGGCGAAGAACGAGACCTTGCGCGAGATGGAGTTGTATCTGGGAACAATGATTCGCCAGGTGGACTCGAGCCTGTTGGATGAATGGGAGCGGCTGCGGGATCCGGCCTATCAGCCGGCGGAGGCGAAGGAAGTGCGGCCCGCAGCTCTGGCCGAGGATGCCCCGGATATCACTCGCGACACAAAGGCGTTCACGGCGGCAATTCGGAATCGGATCTTTGTCTTTCTGCGCGGCCTGGCAAACGGCGACTGCGCAGCGGCGCTGGCGTCTCTGGACGCGAATGGCGACCGGGAGACCGCGCAGAGCACGACGTCCGCGGCGTCAGTGGAGAGCGGGGCATGGACTCCGGCGCGTTTGCAGGAGGCATTGGAGGAGTATCGGGTTGAACACGAGCGCATCCGCCTTGATCCGGAAGCGCGGAACATCCGGCACACGTATGTGACGCCGTCGGAGGACAGAAAAACGTGGCGGGTTCAGCAGATGCTGATCGATCCGAACGAGCACAATGATTGGGTGGCGGAGTTCCGGGTGGACCTTGCGGCGTCGCGGGCGCGGGCGGAGCCGGTCCTTGAGCTGGTTCGGGTGGGGCGGCTGGGTACGTGAGAGGGGGGGGAACATCGAACATCCAACATCCAATGAATGAACAGCGCGGGGCGAGAGAAGGAATTGCGAACGGGTGGGGCGAGCGTCTTGCCACGCCGAAGCTGGCGAAGGCGGGTCTCCGCGAGCCGTCGCGCGACCTGGCTGATTCCAGCGAACGACAATGATCAATAGCCGATAGCCAATTCCGGGCTTCGGATTTCAAAGCGCCCCTCCCCATGAACCTGCGCTC
>DGDZ01000098.1:13615-40598 GCA_002385705.1 Verrucomicrobia subdivision 3 bacterium UBA3939 | reverse complement strand
AACTCTTTCAACGCCAGGGCGCCAGGACGCCAAGACGCAAGAACACCAAAAAAAGAATCCTTCGCGGCAATTGGCGCAATTTGGAAGGCGTGGTTGAGAGTGGATGGTCGATGGCGAGATGCGCTCCGGACCGCGGGTCTATGACCCGCAGCAACTCAGCCACACACGTTCCCCTTTGAGGCCCTCCACATCGTACCCTGCGACTCGCAGAGTCGCGCTCCGGGCCGCAGGCGCATTGCATTCGCCCCGTCGATTCCCTAGAGTGGCAGCGACAACCAACCATGCCACGCACTCGCGCCGAACTGGAGCAACTCGAACGACAGACCCTGGCCCCTTACGCCCAATTCAGCGCCGATTCCCGCGGACGCAAATACAAGGAACCGCCGCCCGAATGGCGCACGCATTATCAGCGCGACCGCGACCGCGTCATCCACTCGCGCGCCTTCCGCCGACTCGAGTACAAGACCCAGGTCTTTCTCAACGGCACCGGGGACCACCTCCGCACGCGCCTCACGCACACGATGGAAGTGGCCGCCATCACCCGCAACATCGCGCGAGCGCTCCGGCTCAACGAAGATCTCGCCGAAACCATCGCCCTCGCCCATGACCTCGGACATTCCCCGTTCGGACACAAAGGCGAGGCCGTCCTCGACAATCTCATGAAGGATCATGGCGGCTTCGAGCACAACCGCCACAGCCTTCGCATCGTCGAGGAACTCGAACAGAAATACCCTTCGTTCCCCGGCCTGAATCTCACGTGGGAAGTGCGCGAAGGCCTGGTCAAGCACTACACCGCCTACGATCATCCCGCGCGCCGCCGCGGCTTCAAAGCCAGAAACTCGTCGCTCGAGGCGCAGGTGGCCAACATCGCCGACGAGATCACGTACTGCAGCCACGATCTCGACGACGGGCTCGACTCCGGTCTGCTGTCCGAAGCCGATCTCGAGCGGAACGTGCAACTCTGGCGCGACGCGGCCCGGCTGGTTCGATCTCAGCACGGCTCGCTGCCCGATGAATGCCGGCGCTACTTCACCATCCGCACCATCATTGACATGCAGGTGAAGGACGTCGTGGAGACGGGCGAACGCCTGATCACGCGGGCGGGCGTCCGGTCGGCTGACGAAGTCCGCCTTTGCCCCACTCCGCTGGTCCAGCACAGTCCGGAACGCCGCAAACAGAACGCCGAGCTGCGCCGGTACCTGTATCGGAACCTGTATTACAGCCCCGTGGTGAACGAACCGCACATTCGGGCGCGGCAGTTGTTGCGCGATTTGTTCGCCTATTACGTCGAGCATCCCCGCGCGCTCGGCGAGCAGGCGCGCAAACGCATCCGCAAGGTCGGCCTGCATCGCGCCGTATGCGATTACCTCGCCGGTATGACCGATCGCTATGCGATCCAGGAACACCAGCGAATCTTCCCCGCCCGCCGCGCACCCGGCCGTTCGCAAACCGCTGGAAGGCGCTGAGGTGTCACGGCGCGTTGGCAGGCACAACCACCAGGGAGTCGCCTTCGACGGAAATATCCTTCAGCCTGCCCAGGGTGCGCCGCGTTCCCGGCTCCTGGACGTAGTTCTCCGCGAGATTCTGTCCCCGGATCTGCTTCATGAAGGCATTCGGAAGCGGATTGCCTTTCGCGGACAACGAATCGGCCGTCACCCACAACTGTCCGTCCCTCACAACAACGCGGAACACGCCCGATGCGTTGAGGTAGCGTCCGCGCAATGGCCGCAGCCCAAGCAGATCGCCGGGCAGACTCACCTGCGCGCGGATCTCGCCATTGGTGAATGTTACGTAGGCCCTGCCGTTCAGCTCCTTCAAGGCGGGATCGTTCTGAATCAGCGCATTGACGTCGCGGCTGCTGATTCGCAGCGGTCCTACCGGACGGTTCTCGTCCAGCGCCCGGCCGAACGCCGCCAGCCGTTCCCTGATCCTGCCGAGCTCTTCGTCGGACACCTTCACCACCGGCAACGTCATCGGCGCCGTGTCGGTGTAGCGCTCGATGATCGACATGCCGTAGCGCACCCCGAGGAAAATTCCCAGCGCGAGCAGCAACAGCAGGCCGCCGAAGATGAGGCCGCCATAAAACAAACAACCGCGCCTGGGTCGCGTTGACTGGTCCGTCATGGGGCGAGAATCCACAAAACCCCCGGCCCTGGCAACGCGCTTCTGTCCTTGCGCGCCGCGGCGGGCGGGCGGGATTTTTTGAAACCTTTTCGCCGCCGGGTCATCTTGATAGTGACTGTTGCGAACAACCTATGAATTGTAAATCACTCAGCGTTCTGCTCGGTGTGTCCGCTCTCGCCGGCATCGCGTTGGCCGCAGAAGTGGACCTCAACAAACTGCCGCCGGCGGCGTCGCGCGAGGGCGTCACCTTCGCGAAAGACATCAAGCCGATCTTCGACAAGTCGTGCATCAAGTGCCACGGCCCGGAACGGCCCAAAGCGCGCTTGCGCCTGGACAGCCTCGAAGCCACGCTCAAGGGTAGCGAGAACGGCAAGGTCGTCGAGCCGGGCAACAGCGCAAAAAGCATCCTTCTCCACGCTGTCGCGCACCTCTTGCCCAAAGACGAATGGATGCCCCCGCCCAATAATCGCGTCAATGCCAGTCCCCTGACTCCCGAGGAAATCGGCCTCATTCGCGCCTGGATCGAACAGGGCGCCAGGTAAGCGGCGCGGCCGCTACGCGGGCGGCGACACCGGCTGGCGCTTGAGCTGACGCAGTTCCTGCTGCTTCCGCAGCAGCGCAACGCGCGTGCTCTCGTCCGTCTCCGGCTGGTTCGCCTGATGAATCAGCGACATCACTTCGCGATCGATGTACTGGTTGCGCAGGCGGACCACCACATCCGCGAGCTGCTGCGCCGGGTTGGGAATCGCGCGTTCCTCCGTGGCCGCTTCCGTCACGAGATTGCGCATCTGTGGCGTTTCGCACGCGTCCAGGAACGCCGCCAGGCTGGTCCAGCCGGATTGCAGTTCGAGGCGTTTGACGACGATCTGCCGCGCGATCGGATGCTGGATCCAGTTCGCGTCCAGTTGCGAGGCGCACCAGGGAACCAGTTCCTCGTGCAGCAGCATCAGCTTGATCAGCCAGAACTCCTGCGTTGACGGGCGGGCTTCCTCCGCCGCCTCGTCCGGTTCATCGGAGTCCTCCACGGCGACGCCGGTCCGGCGCGAAAGCTTCTTGAATTCCGCGCGCACCGCATCCGACGACACGCCCAGGCGCAGCGCCGTTTTCTGCGCATACGTGTCGATCAGGACCACGTTGTTTGTCTTGTGCACGGCTTCGGCCATCGCGCGCAGGATGGCAATCCGCCCCTTGTCGGTGACGCTGCTGTTCACGGCGCACAGCCGCTTGAGGTAATAGTCAAAAAAACCTTCCGCCTGCTCGATCAATCGGCGAAACGCGTCGCCGCCGTTCTCCCTGATGAAACTGTCCGGATCGTGCGGCGACGGCATTACGGCCACGCGAACCGCAAGGCCGGATCCGAGCAGATGATCCAGGGACCGCACCGCGGCGTTCTGCCCCGCTTCGTCGGAATCGAAGCACAGCACGACCTCGTTCACGTACCGCTTGAGAATGCGCGCGTGATCGGCGGTGAACGCCGTGCCCTGCGGCGCGACGACGTTCTGCACGCCGGCCATAAACGCCGCGATCAGGTCCAGTTGCCCTTCGCAGATGACGGCGTAACCCGCCTCGAGCAGCGCCCGCTTCGACTTGTCCAGGCCGAAGAACACCTTGCTCTTCGTGAAGATCGGCGTCTCCGGCGAGTTGACGTACTTGGCCGTTTTCTCGTCGCCGGAAAGGATCCGCCCGCTGAAACCCACCACCCTGCCCTGCTCGTCGCAGATGGGAAAGATGAGCCGGCCGCGGAACCGGTCGTAGTAGTGGTCCGAGCCTTCCTTGCGAATGATCAAACCCGCCTTCTCGACGAGCGGGAGATCGTAGCCCTTGCTTCGCGCCCAATTGACCGTGTCGTCCCATGCGTCGGGCGCGCAGCCGATTCGGAACAGCCGGATGGCCTCCCGGGAGACGCCGCGTTTGGCAAGGTACTCGCGCCCGGCTTGCCCCGATGCCTCGTTGGCCAGCGCGTTCTGCCAGCGCTGCGTGATCTGTTCGTGCATCTGCAGCAGCGCCTCCTTCACATGGCGCGCCGGTGAGTCGCCCGCTCCCTGCTCAAACTCCAGCGGAATCTTCGCCCGGTCGGCCAGGCGTTTGACGGCTTCGACAAATTCCAGATTTTCGTATTCCTTGACGAAGGTGAAGACGTCGCCGCCCTTGTGGCAGCCGAAGCAGTGGAAGATCTGCCGGTGCGGATTGACGTTAAAGCTGGGTGTTTTCTCGCGGTGAAACGGGCAGAGCGCGACGAAGTTGGCGCCGGCTCGTTTCAGGGGCAAATAGGAGCCAATGACATCGACGATGTCACTGGCGGCCCGGATGCGTTCGAGTGTCGCAGAAGAGAACAGACCAGCCATGAAACAGGTCACCGGCGCCATGCCGGGGACCGAGGTCTCAAGGCACGGCGAATTCCTTTCGTACGATTTCCTTCTGATGCCGAGGCGTCGGTTCGATCAGCAGGAAGCCCAACTGGCTGCGGATCCAGGGCCCCGTCAGAGACTGTTCGAAAACCTGCGCCTGAACGGTATAGAGCGTAGGGAAAAAGTTGCTGCCGTAAACATCATTCTGGTATTTGCGTTCCTGCTCGATTTCCGCGGAGCTGAAGTAGCGCGCGTTGAGCAACGCAATGGCCGCAATCAGGATGCAGCAGAACCGGAGCATGCCCGCCAGCATCCCCAGGTAAAACTCGCTTTTGCCGAAGGTGTCGCTGCCGATCAGCTTGCCGCCGACGGCCCTCTTCATCAGCGCAAACACGGCTGCCACCAGCAACGCCACGCCGATATACGCCAGCACATAACCGGTCAACAGATCGAATACCGGCCCGCTGGCAATCACCTCCCCGACCGGGCGATAGGCCACGGCGCTGACGCCCGCAATCGCAACCCACTTCAGCACCAGCATGAGTTCCTCCGACATCCCGTGCCTTCGGCCACGATGAATGCCAATCAGAATCATGACCAGGATGGTCACGTCGAACCAATTGAACGGCAGCTTGTCCAGGCTCATCATTTTGGATCGGCTCTGAGTCCTGAAAGCCAGAGCCATGCTGCCATTCAGCGGGTTCTGTGCCAGAATCAGGGCCTCTGCGAAGCCAGCCAATACCGGATCATCGGCGCCTGGGGGTTCTTCGGGTCAACTTTCAGGACTGTCTCGTAATGAGCCCGCGCCCGGGCCGGCTGCCCGAACGACTGCGCATACAGGTTCCCTAATAACAAATGCGCCCGCGGGTCGTCCGGCCGGCTCCCCAGGATCTTCTCCAGCTCCAACGCGCAGTCCACCGGGTAACCGGCCCGCTTCAACAGCACCGCAAAGTTATACCGCGCGTCCACCGCGTCCGGCCGAATCGCAAGCGCCGTCTCGTACGCCGCCATCGCCGCACCCACGTCGCCCGCGGCCGATGTCGCAATGCCCAGGTTGAAATGCGCGTCAAAGTACGCCGGGTCCAACCGCGTCGCTTCACGATACGATTTGATCGCATCCTCGAGGCGGCCCGCCTGATGCGCCTGCCACGCCACCGCAAACACCTTTTCCGCAGCCGCCCGATCGCCGTCCGCCGGCCGGCGGATGTTCTGATACGCATACCGGCGAGTCCCCTCGGGCAGATCCTCCCTCTTCGCCGGCGACGCCGGCTTCGCGTCGCGACGGAACAGGTTCACCGGGTTCACATGACTGAGCAGCCCTCGCTTTTCCGGCGGCGCTTCAACATTCGCCTGCCGGGACGCAACAGAAACCTCAACCGGCTCCGCACTGTTCTGGACAGGCTTCACCACCGGGCCCGAGGAAACCACAACCGTCTCCACCGGGGCGGCAGGCTGCGGTTTCGGAGGAGGTGAAGCCGCCTGCCGTCGCGGCGGGGGCTGGGGCGTCTCGGCCACCTGCGGTTGCGGCCGGGTTGTGTTCGCTGCGACGAGCGTTTGCGCGGGCGGCGTCGATGTCGCGACGGCCGGGCGAGGCTCAGGCGCGGCTACGGGCGCGGGGGCCGGCGCCGGCGAAGGCGCGGGTTGGCGCGCCGCTGCCAGTTCGCCTTCCAGAGCCTGAACGGTCAGGCGCACCGACTCCCAGTCGGGGCCGCGAATTGGAAGAGCCAGGTATTCCTTGTAGCGTTCCAGGGCAAAGGCGGGCTGCTTCAGGTGCACATGTGAAACCACGGCAAGGTTCAGCAGCGCCGGGCCGTAGTTCGGCTGCTTCTGCAGCGCCGCCGCGAAATATTCCGCCGCCTCACGCGGTTTCCCCCGTTGATTCTGGATGCAGCCCAGCCCGTTCAGCGCCTCCGCGCTGTCGGGAAGCATTCGCAGCGCTTCGCGATAGCTCTTTTCCGCGCCGGCCCAGTCGCGCAATCGGAACTGCGCCGCCGCCAGTTTCAGCCAGCCGATACCGGAGTTCTCCCGCAACGCCGTGTACGCCACCAGTTCGCCGCGTGCGAGATCGGGCCGATTCTGCTCCAGCCAAAGGCATCCCAGGTTAAAGCGCGCCTCCGCAAGATCGTGGTTCAATCGCAATGCCCGGTGATACGCCTGAACCGCATTGGTCACCTGCCCACCGTGATGATAGGCCAGTCCAAGATAGTTCCACGCGACCGCATTGGTCGGCATCAACGACGTCGCCTTCGTGAGCTCGGCGATCGCCTCCGGCGTGCGGCCCCGTTCAAGGAGTTTCCTGCCATCCAACAACGCCCGCGGCCCGGGCGGCGTGCAGCCGATCAGGAATAATCCCACCAACAGAAGAAGTACAGCGCTGAAGCACGCCGATTTTTTGATGATCGCCATCGGAGCCCGTGGTACCATCCATGCCCAAACGTGTCAAGAAACGCACAGCATGGACGCCCGTTCCTCCGCGCCGCTGTCGCGGAGTGGTTCATTGCTTGCCTGTTTCTCTCTCTCCTCCCCGCTCCGGCTCACGGGGCGGCATTCTCAAACGAACGCTCCGCCCACGTCGTCATCGTCGAAGACCCCGCTGCCACCGAAGCCTTTCGGCCTCGCGCGGACCGCGTCCGCGCGATGGTGGACCGCGGCGTCACCCTGCTCACCGGAAAGACCAACGTTGCTGACGCATGGCTCAGCCTCGTCTCCACCCAGGATGTCGTCGGCATCAAAGTGCATTCGCAACCGGGTCCGAACAGCGGCACGCGCCGCAGCGTCGTGGCCGGCGTCATCGAAGGACTCCTCGAGACAGGCCTGCCTCCCGATCACATCATCGTCTGGGACAAGGAAATCGCCAGCCTGCGGCTCTCCGGATTCTTCGAGCTGCACGACCGCTTCGGGGTCCGCGTTGAAGGTGCCGCGCGGGCCGGCTGGGACGAGAACGTCTTCTACGAATCGCCGATTCTGGGCCATGTCGTCCGGAGCGACCGCGAATTCGGCCCGGAGGCGGATCCGGTGGGCAGAAAATCCTTCGTCTCGCGCCTGGTCACAAAGGAGATCACCCGGATCATCAATGTGGCCCCCATGATGAACCACAACGACGCGGGTGTGACCGGCAACCTTTTCAGCCTGTCGCTGGGCGCCGTGGACAACACCGCGCGCTTCCAATCCAGCGCGGAGCGCCTCGCCGTCGCCATCCCGGAAATCTACGCCCTCCCGGAACTCGGTGACCGCGTCGTACTGAACATTGTGGACGCCCTGATCTGCCAGTACGAAGGCGAAGAACGTTCGTTGCTCCACTATTCCACTGTGCTGAATCAACTTCGATTCAGCCGCGACCCCGTCGCCCTCGACGTTCTCTCCCTGCACGAACTCGAGTCGCAACGCAAACGCGCCGACGCCCCAAGAATCCGTTTTGCCCGCGAAATCTATACCAACGCTTCCCTGCTCGAGCTCGGCAACAGCGACACGAACCGCATCCGGATCACGCAGGTGCGTACCATGCAATGACAAAAGCATTGAAGGCTCATGGGCGCGCATGTCGAAACACGATCCCCTGCCTGTCCCTGACTGCACCGAGCTCTCGACTGTTGCTGCGACTCGCAGAGTTGCGCTCCGGACCGCGGGTCCGTCCGCAGCAGCGTACGGCAGCATGCAGACGCCGGATTACGCGGTTGGATCATGTCTTCCGCGCCAGCAATTCGATTTCGCGCAGAGGGCGCAGCAGGATCAGGCATGCGCGAAGCAGCCGGAATCCCGGCTCCCCCGCGTGCAGGCGCGCGGCAAGGGTCGCCGCAAACCGGTCGTAGCCATATCGGCGCACTCTCACGAACTCCAGCCGGTAACCCAGCAGGGCCACCAGATTCCCGAACGTCTGCGCATTCCAGGTGTACAGATGATGATTGGGTTCGCCCGTCGAATAGCGACCGTAGCGGCGCTCCCGTTCCCACGGCACGTGCGCAATGAGCCTGCCCCCGGGTTTCAAAATGCGCGCGACCTGATTCAATGCCCCCGCGGGATCCAGAACATGCTCCAGCACATGATGGCAGATGCCCACGTCCGCCGTCCCGTCAGGCACCGCCTCCGGGCTCCGCACGAATTCGATCCCGAGCGCGACGACGCGATCCGCCAGAAAGTCGGCCGCATCGCATCCGATCCGGCGGGCACAACGCAACCTTGCCAGATTCCACCCCGCCCCTGCGCCGAACTCGAACACCGTGTCTGTGGGGAAAACGTGAGGCTGGAATTTTGCGGCCCGCAGCGCCATGACCCAATCCAGCGCCGGCGGTTGCAACTCCCGTTTCACTTCGTGATAACCGCGACCGGAAGCTCCCTGGTAAAGCGCGGCGGCGGGATCGGGATCCGATCGGGGCCTGTTCATCTCGAGCGCAGTCTTGCCGCCCGCAATCCGACCGTCAAGAGAAGCAACGGCTATTCGTGCAGTTCCACTTTCGTCCGGATCCAGCGCCGCGGCGCAGCCTGCCGGGATTGGCTGCCCCGCCCTACTTCGCCGCGGCGAGCTCCATGTCGCGGGTGTAGTAGAGGATGCGCCCGCAGTTGGTGCAGTTGACGAGTTCCTGCTGCGCCTGGCAGCTCACCAGGATCTGCGTGGGCAGGCGCATGTGGCACCCGCCGCAGACGCCGTGCTGCACGCCGACCACGACATTGTGGCCCTTGCTCTTGAGCAGGCGCTCATAAAGCGCCCGCGCGCTTTCGTCCACCGCGGCTGCCAGTTCCTCGCGATTGGCCTGCAATTCCGCCAGCTCCTTTTTGAGATTCTGTTCCCGCGTCGCGAGCTGAGCCAGTTGTTCATCCACAAGCTTCTTCGCCTCGTCGAGAATCTTCGTCGCGGCGGCCACGTCCTTCTGCGCGGCCTCGCCCTGTTCCATCAGCTCGATCTCCTGGTCTTCGATCTTGAAGATGGCCTCCTTGCACATCTCGATCTCGCGCGTGAGAGCCTGATATTCCTCGTTCTTGCGGGTCTGCATCTGCTGATTGGCGTAGCGCTCGATCAACTGCTTCTTTGCCTGCACCTCGAGTTCGAGTTCCTTGCGTTTGGATTCCAGCTCCTTCACGCGCAGTTTGGCCTTCTCGAGCGCCGATTGGGCGCCGGACGCCTTGTTCATCAGGGCCTGGCGTTCCGGGCCGATATGGTTCAACTCGTCCTGAACACGGCGAATCTGTCGGTCACGGTTCTGAAGAATCAGCAGTTTTTCGATGACTTCAAGCATTGCGGCCCTCAATCTGGGTTTCTGCCCTGAAAGCGTATCCGCGATGCGGCAGCGAGTCAATGCACCGCACAAAAAACGCGGGTCTAGCCAACCCAAAGTCGCTTTGTTAGCTTCAAGCCGCCTATGAATCTCCTGGCCAGAAGCTGGATCGCGGATTCACTCGAGGGCCTTGGCCGGATCGCTCTTCTCGCCAAAGAGGCCGTCGGCTCCCTTTTCCGGTGGAAGGTCGCCTGGAGCGATCTGATCTATCAGATCTATTTCATGGGCGTGAAATCGCAGTCGGTGATCCTCATCACCGGCGCGTTCACCGGCATGGTGCTCGGCGCGCAGACCTATTTCCAGTTTCACAAGGTCCGCATGGACACCGCCACGCTCGCCGTCGTCAGCGTCTCCATGTGCAGCGAGCTCGGCCCCGTGCTCACCGGCCTCATGGTCGCCGGACGCGTCGGCGCCGCCATCGCCGCCGAGATCGGCACCATGCGCGTAACCGAACAGATCGACGCGCTGCGCACGCTGGCCACGCACCCGGTGGATTACCTCGTGGTGCCGCGCCTGCTCGCCGCGCACATCGTCCTTCCCCTGCTCACAGTCGAGGCCATCTGCCTCGGCATCGGCGCCGCTTACGTCGTCGGCGTGTTCCTGCTCGGCATCGACGCCACCTACTCGTGGTACAACATGCTCAAGTACACGGACGTCGCGGACGTGGCGGTGGGCATCATCAAGGCGTTCATCTATGGCGGCCTGGTCGCCCTGATCGGCTGCTACAAGGGTCTCCACTGCGGCGAAGGCGCCGAAGGCGTCGGCCGGGCCACCACCGAATCCGTCGTCGCCTCGTCGATCAGCATCCTGATCGCCAATTTCTTCCTCACGATGCTGCTCAACGAACTGCTCGGCGGCGTATGATCGAAGTGCGCCATCTCAACAAGAGCTTCGGCTCGAATCGCATCCTTGAGGACGTCAACTTCAGCATCGCCAAAGGCGAGTCCATCGTCATTATCGGGCGCAGCGGCGGCGGCAAGAGCGTCCTGCTGAAACATCTCATCGGACTGCTGAAGCCGGACTCGGGCCAGGTGCTCGTCGACCAGGAGGACATCACTGCAATGAACGAGCGCGAACTGCTCCGCGTCCGCCGCCGGTTCGGCATGCTCTTCCAGAACGCCGCCCTCTTCGACTCCCTGACGGTCGCGGAGAACGTGGCGTTCGCGTTCCGGCGCAACCGCGAGATGAGCCGGAAGGAAATCGAGGAGAAAGTGGCCGACGTCCTCGACCTTGTGGACCTGCCCGGCACGCAGAACAAGAAACCGGCCGAATTGTCCGGCGGCATGCGAAAACGCGTCGGCCTCGCGCGCGCCATCATCTACCGGCCCGAAATTCTGCTGTACGACGAGCCCACGACGGGGCTGGACCCGATCGTGGCCGACAGCATCGACCAGTTGATGCTGCGGATTCGGGACCGGTTGAAGGCGACCTCGGTGGTGGTGACGCACGACATGCGGAGCGCCCGGCGGGTGGGCCAGCGGATCCTGTTGCTGCACAACCGCCGCATCTACGCCAGCGGCACCCCGGACGAAATCTTCGGCAGCACGGATCCGGTGGTCAGAAAATTTATCGACGGCGTGTCCGATCAGAAGGAGGATTTCTTTTGATATGAGCAAATCACGACTGGAAACGAAGGTCGGCCTGTTCGTTCTGATCGGGCTGGTTCTGCTCGCCGTGCTGGTGCTGCAGTTCAGCAAGGGTACGTCATTCTTTCGCCCGACAATGAACATCCACCTGAGCACCACCAGCGCCGGCGGCCTGCGCAAAAACGCGGACGTCCTCATGTCCGGCGTCAAGGTCGGAACCGTCGGCGACATCCGGCTCAGCCCCGCCGGCACGAATGTCTGGATCACGTTGAAGATCTATCACGAGTTCGTCATCCGCGACGACGCGAAGTTCTACATCAAGCAGTCCGGCTTTCTCGGGGACAACTATGTGGACATCAACCCGGGGCTGAACCAGGGCCAGCCGCTGACGAACAACGCGACCGCGCTGGCGCAGGAACCGTTCGATCTCCAGGAGGTCGCGCGCTCGGCGGCCGGCTTCGTCCGCCGCGTGGATGAAGCGGCCACGAAGCTGAACGACGCCATCGCAGACGTGCGTCGGCTGGTCTTGAACGAACAGACGCTCAGGGACCTTTCCGCAACCGTCTCCACCATGCGCGAAGCCTCTGAACAGGCCGTCGATACCCTGGACGCCATCGAGTCTCTCTTCGCCACAAACGGCCCGGCCGTCTCGCAATCCGCCAGCAATCTGGTTGTGGCTTCGGAGGAATTGAACCGGTTTGCCTCGGCCGTCAACCTGGTGCTGGCGACCAATGCCGAGAACCTCGCCGTGTCGATGAAGAACATCGAAACGTCCACCGAGATGCTGAAGACCCTGCTGGCCGATGTGCAGGCCGGCAAAGGCCTCGCCGGGACGCTGCTGCACAACGAAGAGATGGCCGCCAATGTCGCGCAGATCGCGGAAAACCTTTCCATCACCACCAGCAACCTCAACCGACTCGGGTTATGGCGCGGCGTGTTGTTCCCGAAAAAACCCCGCGACGAACCCGCGCCCGGGCGCAAACTCACCACGCCGGGCAGCCCTTTCGATTGATATGACGCTCTGGGTCATTCGCATCCTCTTCCTCGCGCTCTGCACCGTGGCCGGCTTTGCCGTCAGCCAGGTGCGCCCCGAACTCGTGCACTACGGTTGGGCCGGCGCGCTCATCGGCTTCGGCTTCGGCTGGCTGATGATCGCCGTGGACGAAATGCTGAAAGGCTTCTCGCTCCGCGCCTTCTCCGCCACCACCTTCGGCCTCCTGCTCGGCAACGTCGTCGCCCTCCTCATCGACAACTCGGGCCTCTTCGACCACACCGATGCTCCGGTCCGCTGGCTGATCCGTCTCGGGTTGTTCCTTTCGTTCAGCTACGTCGGCATCATCCTTGCCATGCGCAGCAACAAGGAGGACTTCTCCCTCGTGATCCCGTACGTGCGCTTCTCGCGCGAGAACAAACCCGACAATCTCCTGCTGCTCGACACCAGCGCCATCATCGACGGACGCATCGCCGATCTCATCGACGCCAACTTCGTCGAAGGCATCATTGTCGTGCCCCGCTTTGTCCTGCGCGAACTGCAGCAGATCGCCGACTCGAACGACCCGGTCAAGCGGGCGCGCGGGCGGCGGGGGTTGGAGATGCTCAACCGCCTCCGCCAGAACACCCGCAACGAGGTCAAGATTCACGAGGGCGATCCCGCGGGCGAAACCGAGGTGGACGCCAAGCTCGTTCAACTGGCGCGCAGCCTGAAAGCCAAGCTGTTCACGAACGATTACAATCTGGCCAAGATCGCGGAACTCCAGTCGGTCCAGTGCGTCAACCTGCACGAACTCGCGCGCTCGCTCCGCACCACCCTGCTCCCGGGCGAAGTCGTCAGCCTCCGCATCGTGCGCGAAGGCCGCGACAAGGGGCAAGGAGTGGGTTACCTTCCCGACGGAACCATGGTCGTTGTGAACAATGGACAGAGCGCGATCGGCCGGCAGGTGGATGTGCAGATCCAGAGCAGTCTCCAAACCGGCGCGGGGGTCATCGTGTTCGCCGATCTGAAGGAACCGCCGCACACCGAAAGCACTGCCGCCTCATGAATCTTGTTACCGTCTGCACCGCATTCAACCCCGCCCAGGCTCACATGGCACGCGCGCGGCTGGAAGCCGCCGGCTTTCACCCTTCCGTCGCGCACGAATTGTCGGCACTGAGCTTCGATGCCTATGCCATGGGCGCCGGCGGCATCCGCGTGCAGGTCCCCGAAAGCGAAGCCGAAGAGGCCAAAGCATTCCTGGAATCCAGTGAAGCCGCGCCGGACTCGCCTCCGCCCGACGCCTCCGCTCCCTGACCGTGCCCAGGTGAGCGTTCCTCAGTCTTTTTGTCCCGTGCGCACATCGATTTCCAGACATCTCCAGACTCTGCGACGATCCTTCCCGCGCGAAGTGTATGTCGATCCCGCGACACTCAAGCGCTACGAAGGTGACAAATGGTTCGCCGCCGCCCAACCGGACGCGGTTGCCCTGCCCCGTTCCACCGAGTCCGTCGCCCGCATTCTCCAGTTCGCGTACCGCCACAGGATTCCTGTGACCGCGCGCGGCGCCGGCCACGGTTACGTCGGCGGCTGCGTCCCGGTCAAAGGCGGCATCGTCCTTTCGCTCGAACGAATGAACCGCATCCTGGAAATCAACGCAGACGATTTCGTTGCAGTGGTTCAGGCGGGAGTCGTGACGGCCGATCTCCAGGAAGCCGTGGAAGCGCGACGCCTGTTCTATCCTCCCGACCCCGCCAGCAGAAAGGAATCTTTCATCGGCGGCAACATCGCCACGAACGCGGGCGGCCCTCGCTGCCTGAAATACGGCGTCACCCGGGATTACGTGCTTGGACTCGAAGTCGTCCTCGCCGACGGCACCGTTGTCCGCGTTGGCGGCCGCACGCACAAGAACAAGACCGGCTTTGATTTCCCGCGCCTGTTTGCCGGTTCGGAAGGAATGCTGGGCATCATTACTGCCGCGACGCTGAAGCTGCTTCCCCTGCCCCCGTATCGGGCGTGCCTGGCAATCGGGTTCCCCGCCATGCGCCGGGCCGTTCGGGCGCTGCATGCGATCCTGCGCGCGGGGTTTCTTCCGTGCGCCCTCGAGCTGGCCGACGCCTTCACGCTCGCAGCCGCGTACAATCGCACCCGAAGCGAACGCCTGCGCGGCTGCCGCGCGCACCTGATCGTCGAACTCGACGGCCAGAAGCAGTCCGTTCTTTCCGAGGTCCGCCAGATCGAACGCATCGTTCGCCGCGAACGGCCGCTTTTCATCGAGCGCGGCATGGGCGCCCGGCAATGCGAAGCTGTCTGGCAGATCCGGCGCGAGTTCTCCTATTCGTTGCGCGACACCGGGCTGACCAAGCTCAACGAGGACATCGTGGTGCCGCGCAGCCGGCTCGAGGATCTCTTCCGCTTCACCAGCCGGTTGCAGCGTAAGTACGGTTTCCCGGTCGCCTGCTTCGGTCACGCCGGCGACGGCAATATCCACACGAACATCATGGTGGATTACACCCGGCGCGGCGCCGTCCGGCGCGCCGACGCTGCCCTCGACGAACTGTTCAGGCAGGTGGTCGCATGGGGCGGTTCCATCACGGGCGAACACGGCATCGGCCTGGCGAAGAGAGCCTGGTGGCCGCTCGCTGTTTCACCCGAGGTCCGCCGATTGCATCGCACCGTCAAAGAAGCGCTGGATCCCCGGCGCCTCCTGAATCCCGGCAAGTTTCTCTGATCGAAAAGAATCCTTCGATCAGAAAACTCTTGCTATACAGACAGATGCGTCGGTTAATGGTGCCGCTCGACCGTTATGTCCATCGAAAAAATCGTGGTTCTCGAGGACGATCTCATCGTCCGTAAGAACCTCGAAAACCAGTTGAGGCAACGCCGGTATGACGTCGCCTCCGCAGCCACCATCGCCGAGGCGCAGGAATTCCTGAACAGGGACAACTTCGATCTGTTGTTCCTCGATGTGCGCCTGCCGGACGGCGACGGCACGGACCTGTTGAAATCGCTCCAGGCCCGCCCGCAGAAACCGCTGGTCGTCATGACCACCGGCTTCGGGTCCATCGAGTCCGCCGTGGAATGCATGAAGAACGGCGCGTTCGACTACCTGATCAAGCCGTTCTCGGCCGAGCAGATCGAGGTGGTGCTGAAAAAGGCGAGCGAGTTCACCCAGTTGCTCCGGGTGAACCGTTTCCTGAGCCAGGACAGCGAAGACACCGGCTATGAGTTGCTCGGGCAAAGCGCGGCGATGGAGAACCTGCGCCAGCTCGTGCGCAAGGTCGGGCGCACGCTGGCCACGGTGCTCATCCAGGGCGAGAGCGGCACCGGCAAGGAACTCGTGGCGCGCGCGCTCTACCGCGAAAGTCCCCGCGCCAATGCGCCCTTCATTCGCGTGAACTGCGCGGCCATCCCGGAAAACCTCATCGAAAGCGAATTCTTCGGACACGAGAAAGGCGCCTTCACCGGAGCCGTGAACAAGCGCGAAGGCCGCTTCGAACTCGCGCACGGCGGAACCATCCTGCTCGATGAGATCAGCGAAATCTCCCCCAACGTCCAGGCAAAACTCCTCCGCGTGCTCCAGGAACGCGAACTCGAGCGCGTCGGAGGCACCCGCACCATCAAGGTCGATGTCCGCGTCATCGCCACCACCAACCGCAACCTGGAGCAAAGCGTGCAGCGGAAGGAATTCCGCGAGGACCTGTTCTTTCGCCTGAACGTGGTGCCGATCCACGTGCCGCCGTTGCGGGAGCGAAAGGAGGACGTGACGTTTCTTGCCGAGGAATTCATGCGTCGGTTCGGCCGCAAACATGGAATCCGCGTCCAGGGCCTTTCGGAAAGCGCCCGGCGCGCGTTGCTCGAGCACGATTGGCCGGGCAACGTTCGCGAATTGCAGAACGTCATTGAACGCGCGGTCATCCTGTGCGGCGACGGCGGTGTTCTCGAGCCCGAAGACCTCGGTCTCCCGGGAATGGCGCCTCCGGCAGAACCGGCGCCCGCGACGGGGGCGACGGCGGTTCCCGCCGCGGAGGGCGGCGCTCTCGCCGCGCTGGCCGAAATCGAGAAGCGGCACATCCTTGCGGTGCTGGAACACTGCAAGGGCAATCGCACGCAGGCCGCAAAAGTGCTCAATATCAGCCCCCGCACGTTGCGCAACAAATTGCACGAATACCAGCGCAGCGGGAATTGAACCTCCAACATCCAACGCCTGGAGAACAGCTCGGGCATTTCTCTCGCCTCGCGCCGTTTGTCTCCCCTCTCCCACGACGCGAGGAGTGGGAGAGAGGCCGGGGGGAGGGCATTCGGACTTCCGTCTTGGCTTCAATTGACCCGTTTCCTATCGTCGCCGGATGCGACCGCTCCGGCTGCTGGGCATCTATATCGCGGTGGTTTTCCTTGGTGGCGCGCTGCTTGCCCCGTGGCTCTACTGGCTGGTCCAGTCCATGGCCGAAACCTTCCCCGAGCTGGCTCGCGAACCGTTTCATCGCTACGTCAATCGCTCGCTGCTGGCGCTCGCGTTGATCGGCCTGTTCCCGCTGTTGAAAGCGCTCGGCGCCACGTCGCCTCGCGACATCGGCCTGACGCGTCCGTCCGGTCAATGGAAAAACCTGATGGGCGGTTTCCTCCTGGGATTCCTGTCTCTCGCGCTGCTGGCCGGAGCCGCGCTGATGTTCGGTCCCAGGGATTTTCGCGATGAGATCGAGCCGGTGCGATTGGTCCGGCGGCTGGGCAACGCGGCCCTGACGGCGGTCGTGGTGAGCGTGCTCGAAGAGATCCTGTTTCGCGGGGCGTTGTTCGGGTCTCTTCGAAAAGTCTTCCACTGGGTGCTCGCGCTGGTGCTCAGCAGCATGATCTACGCGCTGGTTCACTTCATGGAAAGCGCGCGTGCCACGGGTCCGATTGAATGGTACTCGGGACTGCAACTGCTGCCGCAGATGCTCCGCGGTTTCGGAGTTCTCGACGCCGTTATTCCGGGTTTCTTCAACCTGACCGCCGCGGGCATGCTGCTCGGGCTGGCCTATCAACGGACCGGAACGCTTTACTTCCCGATCGGCCTGCACGCGGGCTGGATTTTCTGGCTGAAATCCTACGGGCTGCTGACATCGGGACCGCGCGGCGTTCATGATCTGTGGTGGGGAACGGCCAAACTGATCAACGGCTGGGCCGCGCTGCCTGTGCTGGCGGCCGTGCTGCTTGCCTTCTCGCTCCTCCCGATGACGAGGAAACGCGAACAGCCGGCGCTATGAATCGGGCCGTCTCATTTCTTTGCGATTACGCCAACGCCGCACTGAGCTTCCTGTACCCCGAAACGTGTCAGATCTGCGGCAACGAAAGAGCCTCCCCGCGCCAGGGATACGTCTGCTCCGCCTGCCGGCAGAACGTGCGCTTCATCCGGCCGCCCTATTGCCAGCGCTGCGGCCTGCCATTCGAGGGCGACATCACCACGCCGTTCGAATGCGCGAACTGTCATGACCTGGAATTGCACTTCCGCTCGGCGCGCTCGGCCGTGGCCGCGCGAGGAACCGTGCTCGAAGCCATTCACCGCTACAAATATCACCGGGCGCTGTGGTTTGAACCGTTCCTCTCGGAGCTCCTGATTTCGGAAGCCGTTCCCGCCCTTGCCGGGGAACGCTGGGACTGGATCGTGCCCATTCCGCTGCACCCGACCAAAGAACGCCAGCGCGAATTCAACCAGGCGCGGCGGCTGGCGGCTCGGCTCTCCGCCGCCAGCGGCATCGCCGTTCACGACCGCCTGGTGGAGCGGATCAAACCGACGGAAACCCAGACGCAACTGAGCCGGCAGGCGCGCGCGGACAACATGCGCGGCGCCTTTGCGGTGCGGGACCCGCGCAGTGTGAAAGACCGGCGTGTGGTGCTGGTGGACGACGTGTTCACGACCGGCGCCACCACAAGCGGCTGTGCCCGCGCCCTGCGGGCCGCCGGGGCGGCCGAAGTTTGCGTCTGGACAGTGGCGCGCGGACTCTAAATATTATGTCCATCTGTTTATACGAATGAATGACGCCGCGAAAGGATTGGAGTCCCGGCAACGGGGCTGGAACCGGTTTCAACGCTCAACCGCTGCATTTCATGGCCACTTCATTCATTAAGAAGGCGCTGGGAACGGAAGCAACGGAACCCGCGGTCACCCCGCCCCCGGCGAGCGCTCCCTCCACCTCGTTCGTCAAGAAGCCGAAGCTCGGCGCCAAGTCCCGGAAACGCGAAATTCCCGAGGGACTGTGGACCAAGTGCAAGAAGTGCAGCACGATGGTCTTCGACAAGGAACTGGACGAAAACCTCAAGGTCTGTCCCCAGTGCAATTACCATTTTCAAATCGGCGCCCGCGAACGCATTCACTCGCTCGTGGAGACCTGCACGTTCGAGGAGCTCGACGCCCACATGACGAGCGTGGACGTGCTCAATTTCACCGGCGCCGCCTCCTACCTGTCCAAGCTGGAGAAGTATCAGAAAGCGACCGGCCTCAAGGACGCGGTAGTGACGGGGATTGGCCGGATCGACGAGCACCGCGTGGCTCTGGGCATCATGGATTTTGCGTTCCTCGGCGGTTCGATGGGGTCGGTGGTGGGCGAGAAGCTGACGCGGTTGATCGAACGCGCGACGGAGAAGGAACTGCCCCTGGTCATCATTTCCACCAGCGGCGGCGCGCGCATGTATGAAGGCATGTTCAGCCTGATGCAGATGGCCAAAACCTGCGGCGCGCTGGCCTATCATGCGCGCGCGAAACTGCCGTTCATCAGCGTGCTCACCGACCCCACGATGGCCGGCGTGATGGCCAGCTTTGCGAGCGTGGGCGACCTGATCCTGGCTGAACCGGGCGCGATGATCGGCTTCGCCGGACCGCGCGTGATCAAGGACACCACGCAGGCGGAATTGCCTCCCGGATTTCAAACGGCCGAGTTCCTCCTGGACCACGGCCTGATCGATGCCATCGTTCCGCGGAAGGAAATGAAGCAGCGCCTTGGCGAGTACATCGACTTCCTGATGTTCAACCGCAAATCGGCGGTTTAGGAACCGCCGCCGACACGTTTGAACAGCGAACACTCGCGCGCCACAAGAGCTCGCGCGCGTCCCAACTGCACCGGACGTCCCTGGAACGACCCCGGCTCCGATGAGACACCCTGCAATCCGCCTCCCTCCGCCATCCGCCGGAGCGCAAACCGATCCAAAGAAAAAGGCCGGGCGGAGGAGCCACCCGGCGTGATACCAAAGAATCTGTAGCAGCGCTATTGCGCCGGAGCATTCGTGCTCGGCATCTCCTCGGTGGACGGAGGTGTCGTGCCACCATCATTGTCCGCAGGTTTGCAGCCCGACAACATAACGCCTAACGTGAGGCCCAATAGTGCGACCAGGGATAAGAACCTTTTCATAATGGCCGTAACTTTTACCAATCGCCGCCAAAGCACAAGCAAAAATTTAGCGGTAATCCCCCACCCCCGGACATCCACCCGTGCTTCTGTCGGATCCCGATAAATTCACGCCTTGCCGCAAGGCAGCCGCTTTACCGCGTCGCGCGCCCATTGAATGAGATCCAGATCCCGCACCAGGTCGCCAAATCGAAAATCCGGCATCCCGCTCTGCTGCCTCCCCAGGAGCTCGCCCGGCCCTCGAAACTTCAAATCCGCCTCCGCAATCCGGAATCCGTCCGTCGTCTCTTCGAGCACCCGCAACCGCGCACGCGCCTCGTCCGTGTCCGCATCGGATACCAGAATGCAATGCGATTCATGCGCACCGCGCCCGATCCGCCCGCGCAATTGGTGCAACTGCGCCAGACCGAATTGCTCGGCGTTCTCAATCACCATCACCGTCGCGTTAGGCACATCGACGCCCACTTCGATCAACGACGTCGCCACCAGCACCCGAATTCTTCCCTCGCGAAACGCCTGCATCACCTCGTCCCGGGCTCGAGCCGGCAGCCGGCCGTGCAACAGACCCACCGCGTGCGGCGCCAGCGCGCGCTGCACTGCCTCGAACTCGCGGGTCACCGCCTTGATTCCTGTGCCCGCGTCCTCAACACGCGGATACACCACGTACGCCTGGCGCCCCTTCGCCAGTTGGTCGCGCACGAATGCCCAGACGCGCTCCAGCCGGTCCGCCGGACGCACATAGGTCCGAACCGTTCCCCGCCCCGGCGGCGCCGCGTCAATCGTCGATACGTCCAGGTCTCCGTACAACGTCAGCCCGAGCGTGCGCGGAATCGGCGTCGCCGTCATGATGAGCAGGTGCGGATAACGTCCTTTGCGCACGAGTTGTTCCCTTTGAGCGACACCGAACTTGTGTTGCTCATCGATCACTACCAGACCGAGCCGCGGGATCTCGCAGCCGGAAGTCAACAGGGCGTGCGTCCCCACCACCACGCGCGCGCCCGCAGCGGGTCTGCTGCTCTCGATCCGCGCGGAGCCGGTCCGAAGTTCCACGGGAACGTTCAGCGGCGCAAACCACCGGTTGAGCGTCCGGTAATGCTGCTCCGCCAGAATCTCCGTCGGCGCCATGACCGCCGCGCTGTATCCGCTTTCCACCGCCATCAACGCGCTGCACGCCGCCACAACCGTTTTGCCCGACCCCACGTCCCCCTGCAGCAGGCGCCGCATCGGATGCGCGCCACGCAAATCCGCCCGGATCTCCCGCAGCACGCGCGTCTGGGACGCCGTCAGTTTGAAGCCCAGCGCCGACAGGAAGGGCTTCATCAGGCGGTTGTCGCCTCCGCACGGCAGCGCTTCCGCCTTCGACTCAAACGTTTCGCGCCGCCGCCGCATCTGCATCTGCAACGCCACGAACTCGTCCAGCGCCAGGCGTCGCCGGGCCGTTTCAACCGCTTCGATCGTGTCGGGAAAATGCAGCGCGCGGATCGCCTCGGCGCGCGAGGGAACGCGTTGCGGAAACCCCGGCGCCGACGCCAGCCAGTCTCCCTCAAGCGGATCCTTGATCCTGGCTTCGAACTGATTCAGCGTTCGCCAGATCAGCGAGCGCAGCCACCTCTGCGGCAACCCTTCCGTCAGCGGATACACCGGCGTCCATCGATTGAAATGCAGGAACTGCTCTTCTCCCGCTTCCACCACCTCCGTTTCCGGGTGATCCATCGTCCGGGGTTTGAGCTGATTCAGCTTCCCGAACACGACCACGTCGTTGCCGACTTCGAAATACCTCTCCATGAACGGCAGGTTCCACCATCGGCAGTGGAGCCTGGCGGTGCCGTCCTCCAGGATGAGTTCGAACACCGACTTCGTCCCGCGCCGGAAACGCTTGATTCCCATGGCGACGACGGTTCCGCGCGTGGTGACCCCTTCATTGAGCTTCAGACTCGCAATCGGGCGGAAGTGGCGCCGGTCCTCGTATCGGCGCGGCCGGTGCAGCAGCAGATCCTCGACGGTATGAATGTGCAGCCGCGCGAGTTGCGCGCTGCGTTCAGAACCGACACCCCAGAGCACGCCGACGGGTTTGAGAAGCGGTTCCGGGGAGTGCATGGCAGCCACCGTCATGCGCGGACGATACTGGTCTGTGCAAAGCCGTTCAAACTGTTTTGGCTCCGCAGCGCGCGCGACGTCAGAAGCTGCCCCGACCTCTTCTCTTTGGAGCGCACAACGTCAGGAGTGCGATCGGCAGATTCGGGCAAAAAGGCGAGCACTCGTTACCTTGTGCGCTACAAGACGTCGTTCCCGCATTGTAGCCCACGACGTCAGGAATGCTCCTTGCCTCTTCTTCTCTCAACACATTCTGTCTTCCGTGCTCATGCCATTCCCGCATAGATTGCATCGCGTGAATCACAGTCCGGCAACCGGCAACGCCACCTCCTGGCCGACGCTCCTGCTGTTGCGCGTGCACATCCTCCAGTCCTGGCGCAGGCTCAAAGGACTGCGCAACGAATCCCGCCTGCTGACAAGCGTCATCGGGTTGTTCATTGTCGGTTACCTCGGGCTCTCGTGGTGGTTGTTCCGGCGGGCTCTCGCGTTCATTGATCGCTTCCCGGGGCTGGGCGCGGTTCTGGCTGAACGCCTGCTGTACCTGCTGTTTGCCTTTCTGTTTGCGCTGTTGCTCCTGAGCAATCTGGTCATCTGCCACTCGAACTTCTTTCGCAACCGGGAAGTCTCCTTTCTGCTGAACCTGCCGATTCCCGCCGGAACGGTGTTCCGATGGAAGTTCGCGGAATCGGTTCTACTGGCGTCCTGGGCGTTTCTCTTCCTTATCGCGCCGCTGATGGTCGCGTTCGGTCAGACGCGCGAAGTCGCATGGCACTTCTACCCGGTCGCTGTGACCCTCCTGTTGTTCTTCATTGTCCTGCCGGGTGTCATCGGCGCGTGGCTCGCGCTCCAGCTCGCCCGATGGCTGGATCGCCGCGCGTTCCAATGGGTGGTCGTCGGACTCGGCGCGGCCGGAGTGATCGCCACCCTGTTCTGGTGGAAGACGCAACCGGATGCCGAACTGTTGGAGGAGTCGCGCGTGCTCGACGTACTGGACCGGCTGCTGATCAAGAGCCGGTTCGCCGAGGAACCCCTCTTCCCCAGCTATTGGCTCGCCAGCGCTATCATCCGCTGGGCGGACAACGCCCTGCGCGGCGCCGTATTCTTTGCGCTCGTTCTGCTCAGCAACACGCTGTTCTTCGGCAGCCTCGCCGGAACGCGCTTTGGCCGCCGGTTTCTCGACACGTTCTCAATTGTCCACAGCCGGGGCGCGCGCGCGAAGCGCTCCACCGCCGCGTCGGCAGCGTGGACGCGCCTGCGCCCGCTGGATCGGTTCCTTCGGTGGTTGCCGTGGCTTCCCGACGACGCGCGGGCCCTGGTGGCCAAGGACGTTCGGACCTTCTGGCGCGACACGACGCAGTGGGCGCAGTCGGTGGTTCTGTTCGGCCTCCTGGGCGTTTACATCATCAACCTGCGGCAGTTCACCCAGCATCTGACGGGCAGTTTCTGGATCAACCTCATCGCCTGCCTGAACCTTGCCGCCTGCGCACTCAACCTCGCCACGCTGACAACGCGCTTTGTGTATCCTCAGTTTTCGCTGGAAGGACGGCGGCTGTGGATCGTTGGAATGGCGCCGGCGGGCCTGCGTCGCGTGGTTCAAACGAAATACTGGCTGGCCAGCACCGCCTCGCTCGCGGTCACGGTCACTCTGATTACGCTCTCGACCGCCATGCTCCGGATGCCGCCGGGCCAGATTCTCTTCTTCGCCGGGGTGGTGTCGGCCATGACGTTCTGCCTCAACGGGCTGGCGGTGGGCCTCGGCGTCTTGTATCCCAACTTCAAGGAAACCGACTCGAGCAAGATCGTCAGCGGCTTCGGCGGCACGCTGTGTCTCGTGGTGAGTTTCCTCTACATCCTGATTTCAGTCCTCCTCCTCGGCTTCGGAGCCGGTGTGTTCCGCGTCGGCACCTGGTCCGTCGCCGCTGCCATCGGCCTGTTCGCCCTGCTCTCCCTGGCCGTCGGCGGCCTCCCTCTCGCGATGGGCTTTCGCAAACTGCGGACGCTCGAGATCTGAAGCCCTTAAAACCCTTCCATCACGCGCACCAGCTCATTGAACAGGGCCGAAACAACCTCCGCGTGAAAGCATTTCCCGTTCGGACGCAGCACGCCGAAGCCCTCGCCGTACGCCGGACCGTTCACCACACAGGCGTCCGTCAGGCACTCCCGAATCTGCCGTTCCCCCGCCTCCAGCGCGCCGGCGCGGTCTCCATCCACTTCATACTTCCATCCCACCAGCCGCGCCCGTGGAAACCAATCCCGCAGGTCCGCAATGATCTTCGGCGTGGGCACCAGCTCCGCCAACAATGTTCCGTTGCGCGTTGAAATCTTGCCCGCTTTCACTTCGGTCAGGGCACCGCCTTGAGAACGCACCCACACCTTGCCGAAGGCGAAGTCGCTCACCGCCGCCGCGTGAAATACCGCTCCGACGCCGCTGCCCGCCTGCGCCTGGAGCCATTCGCGCAGATCCGCCGTCGTGCTGAATGTCTCCACCCGCTGCGCGCGACGTTCGCCGTCATATGTCGCCTGCTCCCCGATCAACAGCGTCACGTCGTGGCCGCGCTCCGCAAGAAAATTGGCCAGTTCCGTGCCAAGACGCCCGGTGGAGAAGTTCGTCAACCGCCGCACCTTGTCGAGCGCTTCATAGGTGGGACCGGCTGTGACAATGCAATTCATATCGGAAACTTGCTGGAAGCAATCGCGCTGCCAAGCTTTTTTGAAACTCGCTTGCCCGCCGCGGAATCCCCGTGGCAGCTTGGGCCCGTGAGCAGAATCGTCGGCATCGACCTCGGCACCACCCATTCACTGGTGGCCACAGTGGATTCGGGCATTCCGCTTGTCATCGCGGACAGCGATGGCCGACGCATCACGCCGTCGGTCGTGCATTTCCCGAGTGACGACGGCCCGCCCCAGGTCGGTTATCCGGCCCTTCGCCGGCGCGCCGTCGAGCCGCCCCGCACCGTCTATTCGGTCAAACGCCTCATCGGCCGGCGCGCTTCAGAACTCACAGAGCAGGACGCCTCCCTCACGTACGCCCTCGCGCAGAACAGCGCCGGAATGACCGTCATTCCGCAGCGCGGTCGCGACTATCTGCCGCAGGAAGTCTCGGCCGAGATCCTGAAGAAGCTGAAAGCCGACGCCGAATCCTACTTCGGCGAACCCGTGACGCGCGCGGTGATCACCGTGCCGGCCTACTTCAACGACGCTCAACGCAACGCCACGCGCGCGGCCGGCGAGCTGGCTGGGTTCACCGTGGAGCGCATCGTCAACGAACCCACCGCCGCCGCGCTCGCCTACGGCCTCAACCGCATGCACGAGCGCGCCCGCGTCGCCGTCTATGACCTCGGCGGCGGCACCTTCGATCTTTCCATTCTCGAACTGCGCGACGGCGTGTTCCAGGTGCTGTCCACCAGCGGCAATACCCGGCTCGGCGGAGACGACATCGACCGCCGGCTGATGGAGTCCCTGGTCCGGCGCATCGGTACGCGCATCCCCGGTCTCCAGAATGCCGTCCTTGCCCCCCACAGGCAGCCCATGGATCCGGTCATGCTTTCCACAATTGCCCGAATCCGGGAAGCCGCGGAGGACGCGAAGATCCGGTTATCGGCGGAAACCGAAGTGGAGATCGCGCTGCCGTTTCTGACGCCCGATTTCAGTTTCACTTGCCGGCTCAGCCGCGAGGAACTGGAGGACCTGTCACGGGATATCATTGAGCGCACCCGCGAGCATTGCCTGCGTTCGCTGGCGGACGCGAAGCTGGAGCCGAAAGACCTGGACCAGGTCATCCTCGTGGGCGGCCAGACCCGCATGCCGCTGGTGCGCCGCCTGGTCGCAGAGTGGTTCCACTGCTCCGACTTCGAAGAGCAGGCCGGCGGGATTCGCGTCGGAACGGAGTACCATCGGCCGTCCGGACCGCAGCTCAACACCTCTCAGAATCCGGACGAGGCAGTGGCCCTCGGAGCGGCCATCCAGGCCGAGATCCTCAGCGGCGGCTTCCAGAACGTCCTGCTCCTGGATGTCACTCCCCTCTCGCTCGGCATCGAAACCTTCGGCGGCTTGATGAATGTCATCATTCCCCGAAACACCACGATTCCCGTGAAGGCCGGCGAGATGTTCACCACAGCCGTGGACAACCAGCGGGAGATGTTGATTCATGTCCTGCAGGGCGAACGCGAGCGCGCCCGGGACAACTGGAGCCTGGGACGCTTCACCATCCAGTTCGACCCCGCTCCCCGCGGCGTTCCGCGCGTCGGCGTCCAGTTCGAAATCGACGCCAACGGCATCCTCCACGTGCTCGCCCGCGACATCCGCAGCGGCAAACAGCAGGTCGTCCAGATACGGTCCGCGGTGGATGTGGATGACGCGGCCGTGCAGAAGATGGTCGAGGAATCCGTCGAGCACGCCTTTGAAGATCTCGCGGCGCGGCGCTGGATCGAAGCGCGCCTGAAAGCGAATGAATTGCTGTCGGCCACGCGCAAGGGACTGGATGACTGTGCCGCCGAGCTGGAGGCAGGCTACGTCGAGCGGGTGCGGGAAGCCATGGCGGCGGTGGAGGCTGCCGTGGCGACCGAAGACCCGGGCGGCGGCGCCGGCGACCTCAGGCGGCTGCAGCAGGCGTGCGCGGAGCTCGACAAGGCGACAAAGCCATTGGCCGACCTGCTGATGGAGAAGGTGACCGAGGCAGTGCTCCGGCGGCGCGGCATTGCCGGAGCCGATTGAGCGGCCGGGCGCAGGCAAATCTGGCGAACCGCGTCCTCGCGTTGTGCTTCGTCAGGACTTGGACGGCGAAGTGTTCTCGACGGGCAGCAGGATGCGGATGATACCGGACCTGCCGGCTTCCGGCGGCACAATCTCGAGTTTGCCGTGGTGCGTTTCGATGATTTTCCGGCTCACGGTCAATCCCAGGCCGAGGCCGACATTCCGCGTGGTGAAGAACGGCGCCGGCGCCTTCTGCGCGGCCTCGGGGGAAAAGCCCGCGCCATTGTCCTGCACCTCGATCTGAAGGCCCTGCGTGCCGCTGCCGTTGGACTTCTCGTGCAGGCGCACGCCGATCTTCGGATTACTCGGATTCGCCTGGAGCGCGTTCAGGATCACTTCCGTCAACGCGTGCTTCAGCGCCGCACGGTCCCCCGTCACCACAAAGGGCTTGTCCTCGTCGTCGTACTTGAATTCGGCCGACTTGACCGGCTGGTGTTTTCGGGCTTCCTGATAGGCT
>DGDZ01000098.1:0-13490 GCA_002385705.1 Verrucomicrobia subdivision 3 bacterium UBA3939 | reverse complement strand
GGGCTCAGGGGGAATGCTTCCAGTGTGGTGACCGAGTCGCGGGCGAGGAAGCGCATCTGGTTGATCAGCCGCGTCACCCGCTTCACGCCGTCCGCCAGCGCGGCATCCAGCGAGGCGCGGAATTCCGGATCCTTGTACTTGTCCGCCAGCAACTGCTGGTGCGTGGACAGCGGTACCATGGCGTTCCCGACCTCATGCGCCAGCCGGTCGGCCATCGTGCGGATCAGCCGGAGGTTGCCGGCTTCAATCTCGAGCCGCCGCAACTGCTCGCTGTGCGTCAGGTCTTCCACGATCAACAATGCCGACACGGGCTGCGTGGAATTCTGCCGCTGGAACGGCACGATCGTGACGTTGTAGGTGGAATCCGGCGCGTTCTCCGGTACGTACTTGAATGGCGGAATGGCCGTTCCGGTCTTCAGTACCTGGTACACCTTCGCTCCGATCGCCTGCGGCAGGTCGCTGAATTCAAGTTCGCCGGTGCGCCGGTTGGAAATCGTGAAGAAACGCCTCGCCGCCTTGTTCGCGTGCAGGACGGCCAGGTCCCGGTTCACCACCACGCACGCATTGTTCAACTCGCGGAGGATCCCGGCCATCAGCTCGTGGTTCCCCGCCAGTTGATCGTGCAGCCAGATGTTCTTCACCGCCAACCCCACCTGCTCCAGCAGGTGGAAGATGAATTCCAGCTCCGCGTTCGTCAGCGGCTCGCCCGTAATGTGGCCGTCGAACACCGCCACACCGATGACCGCTTCCCGGTCGAGGATCGGCACCGCCACCTGCCCGCCCAACAGTTCAAATTCCTTCTGCGTCTCGACATCCCGCCGGGCTTCATCGCTGCTCCGGCGAAGAATCCGTCCCAGACGCGACACCATCCCTCCAATCCCGCTCTCCAGCGAAAGCTCGAAATGCTCAAGCAGGCCCGGCGACAGACCGATGGCCGATGCGGCCCGCAATTGGCTCCCCTGCTCCGCCGTCGCGCGCTCGCCCGGCCAATGCGGCGGCTGGTGCAGGAACACCGCCGCGCGATTGATCCCGACCAGCTCCCGCAGCATCAACAGGAACTGCCGCAGCATGGCGTCGGCGTCCAGGGAGTGCGTCAGGATGGCGGAGAACCCGCGCAAGGCACTGAGACTCTGGAAACCGGGCTGCAGCGCCGGCTGCCCGGGCGCGGTCTCCACCGGCTTGACCGTCTCGCGCGGCACTGCCGGTTCGGCCGGCGCCGGCACTTCAGGAACCGGCCGCCAGAGCCGGTCCAGCAGCGCGGTCAGCATCCGCATCCGGACCGGCTTGGTGAGCACGTACGTGGCGCCCTGCAAATATGCTTCCTCCTCCCACTCCCGCTGCTTCTCCTTCGCATAAACGAGAATCGGAATCCTCGGCGCCCGCCGCCGCAACTTCTCGAGAATCCAGATCTCCTGAACACCGGACAACTCGACGTCCACAATGCATGCGTTGACGAGACCGTGCGCCAGCAACGGCTCGGCCTCGTCGGCAGACACGCGATGGACGATGCGATACAGGTCGGGACTGAGGCCCGCTCGGAGCGCTTCAGCGAGCTCCGGATGTGGCGCCAGCACCAATAGTGTTTTCATCTCGTGAGTGGACCCGACAACGTTAGAAACAGCTGCTGACGCTTCTGCCGCGGGTGTGGCATTTCCGTCCCCGTGGCAGTTACAACATGCTCCGTCCTGACTATGCGATGCATCTTGCGAGCGTCAGAGGAGACAAAGTACGACTTTCCGGCTGTCGTCACTGCCATCAGATAATCCATACGCTTCGAATCGGGTCAATCCATTCTTGCTGACAAGAATAGAAAGGACCGCGCACCCGTTTCAATGGCAGCAAATACCGATTTTGCCAATCAGTGGGATTACGTAGGCGAGCCCCGGAGTCCCCACCAATCCGGCGCCCGCCCGGCCACAAAACGGAGCGGCACTTACGCCTGTAGAACCGCCATCGCCCGCTCGTGCTCCGCGTCCGTCATGTAGGGAATCCCCGTTTCACGGGCCGTCTCCCGATTGGCCGACATCAGATCGTCGCGGCTGAGCTGCGACAGACAGGACTTCCGCGCGCCGGCCATGAACTGCTGCAGGCCGCAGGCAAGCTTGTCGGCATAGGCATACATCGCCACCGCGCCGAACGGAATGTTCTTCATTTCGTCCGCGCCAACCTTCTTCGAAACCGCCTCCCAGGCCGCAAAGATCTGCTCGGGTTTGTCGCCAAAACAACTCACCGTCGAAGGAAGTTCGTCCCAATGCCCGTGAACCACCGCCCGGCGCTCAGGACGCAGCACCCCTTCAATGTTGCTGCCGACGAACGCCGGAATCATCGGCGCCCGCCCCATGCACACAAGCTTCGCGAACGGCGCGGCCAGCGACAGCGCCTTGAACAGGTGATCCTCCCGGGCGAAGCCACCCGCCAACGAAAGGTCCGCCACCGGCAGCCCCCGCCTCGCCAGCAGCAGTGTGTATTCGTACGCCTTCACGTGCAGCGGCAGCGACGGAATCCCCCAATGCTCCATCATGTTCCACGGGCTCATCCCCGTCCCGCCGCCCGAGCCGTCCACCGTCAGCAGATCCAGCCGGCCGTCCGCCGCGCACCGCACCGCCAGCGCCAACGCCTCCATTCCGTACGAGCCCGTCTTCAACGTAATTCGCTTGTGGCCCAGCTTGCGCAAATACGCGATAACCGAAGCGAACTGCTCCCGCACCCGCTCCGCCGACGAAAGGTCCGTCGCGCCCAACCGGCTGTGCCGCGCAAACGAGCGGATCGCGCCTTCCCTGAACGCCTTCTCCACCACCGGATCGGTCGGATCGGGATCCACGATGTAACCGCGGTCCTTCAGGAACCGGGCGTATTCGAGGCTGCTCACCTGGATCTCTCCCCCGATGCACTTGGCCCCCTGGCCCCATTTCAATTCAAGGATGACCTTGTCCCCATATTTGTCCGCCAGGTACTCGGCAACCCCATTGCGCGCATCCTCCACGTTCATCTGCACGATGATCGCCCCATAGCCGTCGTAATAACGGAGAAACGTCGCTATGCGCCGATCCAGTTCCGGCGAACTGTCAATCCGACCGTTCTTCAAAACCGAGTCGCGGTCCACACCCACCACATTCTCTCCCACCACAATCGGGAAACCGCACAGCGCCGCGCCGATGGCGAACGAATCCCAATACCGCGCGGCCACAAACGTGGATCCCAACGCGCCCGTCATGATCGGGATACGACACTTGACCGGCTGTTCCTTGCCGAAGCTGGTGGTGATGTCCACCTCCGGAAAGATGCAACGGTCGGCATTCGCCGGCTGACCGTTGCCGGTTTGCCACCCGTACGCATATCCCTGGATGCGCAGGGCATGGTATCCAACGCCCACAGCGCAACTGTTGCCCGATCCCGACGTCACGTAGCCGAACTTGCGGGGATACAGCATCTCGCGCCCACGCAACGAGGACATCCAGGTTTCACATTTTCCTTTGCAGGCCGAATCGCAAAGCGTGCACAATCCGGATTCACAAGGGTTCCCACGATTGCTCGTGCCTAATACGTCATTGCTCTTTCGCCATTCCAACATAGGTCGTTCTCTTCCGGAGGTTATCGGTTTCGCCAGGTCCTGAAGTCAGTCAGCCCAGACCCTCCTCTCCTATCCCATTCACGACGATTAGAAAAGAAAGTAATGCACCAAAATATCACCAACAGATCCTCTGATATACTCCGGAAGCACGCCTTTCACGCGAAGTCAGGGAAACCGCTGGTCTCTTCGGAAATGCTCCGTCGCCTCCGTCCCATGAAAAAGCCTGCGCAGCTCGGGCAAAAGCTGCCGCATTCGGAATGGACTACAAACGATGCCGCGCCCGAAAGGCCCGGTCGAACAACCCTCAGGGCAGATCCGTGTGTCCCATCAGGTAGCGGTCGCATTCCCGCGCCGCGCCCCGGCCTTCGTTGAACGCCCAGACGACGAGGCTCTGGCCGCGCCGGCAGTCGCCGGCGGCAAACACGCCCGGGATGTTGGTGTGATACTTCTCGTACTCCGCCTTCACATTCGAGCGCGCGTCCCTTTCGATCCCAAGCGCGTCGAGCAACGGCTGTTCGGGTCCCAGGAATCCCATCGCCAGGAGCACCAGTTGCGCCGGGCGCACCTTCTCGGTCCCGGGCACTTCCTTCGGAATGAACTGCCCTTTTTCGTTGCGCTCCCACTGGATCTCAACGGTCAGGACTTCCTTCACGTGTCCCTGGTCGTCGCCGATGAACTTCTTCGCCGTCGTCAGGTACACGCGCGGATCGGCGCCGAACTTCGCCGCCGCCTCCTCCTGGCCGTAGTCCATTCTGTAAACCTTGGGCCATTCCGGCCACGGATTGTCCTTCGCGCGTTCCATCGGGGGCCTGGGCAGAATCTCAATCTGCACGAGGCTCCGGCAGCCCTGCCGCAGCGCCGTGCCCACGCAATCCGTTCCCGTGTCGCCGCCGCCAATGACGATGACGTCCTTGCCTTCGGCGGAGATGAACGTGCCGTTCTTGTGGCGATCGAGGAGAGAACGCGTGTTGGCCGTGAGGAACTCCATGGCGAAATGGATGCCCTTGAGGTTCCGGCCTTCGATCGGCAGATCGCGCGGCTTCGTCGCGCCTGTGCAAAGCACCACGGCATGGAAGTCCTTCAGCAATTGCCGGGCGGGGAGATCTTTTCCGACCTCGGTATTGCAGACGAAGGTGATACCCTCCGCCTCCATCTGCCGGATGCGGCGCAGAACGACCTTTTCCTTGTCGAGCTTCATGTTCGGGATGCCGTACATCAGCAACCCGCCCGGGCGGTCGGCGCGTTCAAACACGGTCACCAGGTGCCCCGCCCTGTTCAACTGCGCCGCGGCGCACAGGCCGGCCGGGCCCGAGCCGACGACCGCCACCTTCTTCCCCGTCCGCTTGCTCGGCGGTTCGGGCGTGATCCAGCCCTCCTCCCATCCGCGGTCGGCGATGGCACATTCGATGTTCTTGATAGTGACCGGCGGGGCGTTGATGCCGAGCACGCACGAGCCCTCGCAGGGCGCGGGGCAGACGCGGCCGGTAAAGTCCGGGAAATTGTTGGTCTTGTGCAGCCGGTCCAGGGCCTCTTTCCAGAGCCCGCGGTATACGAGATCGTTCCACTCCGGAATGAGGTTGTGGATGGGGCATCCCGCCGCCATGCCGCTCAGCAGCGTGCCGGTGTGGCAGAACGGTATGCCGCAGTCCATGCAGCGCGCCGCCTGCTGCCGCAGTTTGGACTCCTCCATGTGGAGGTGAAACTCGTTCCAGTCGCGGATGCGTTCGATCGCGGAACGATCCAGCGGCAGCTCCCGGAGGTACTCGATGAATCCTGTCGGTTTTCCCATGAGTGGTTACGCAGAGTTAAGATTCCATGCCATCGCGATCATCCTCCGCCCACGCGCGCCACGTCGCGCACGTTCGCTTCGAACGCCGCCATGATCGCCTCGTCGCCGCTCAAGCCCTGTTCCTCCACCTTCTTCAACTGCTCGAGCACGCGGGCGTAATCGTTCGGCAACACCTTCACAAACTTCGGCACAAACGCGTCCCAGGACGCGAGGATCTTCGCCGCCCGTTCGCTCCGGGTGTAGGTCTGGTGCCGCTGGATCATCTTCCAGATCATCTCGACCTCGTCCGGTTCCTCCAGCTTCTTCAGGCTCACCAGTTCCTTGTTGCAGCGAATGTGGAAATCGCCGTCCTCGTCCAGCACGTAGGCGATCCCGCCCGACATGCCGGCCGCGAAATTCCGGCCGGTCCGGCCGAGCACCACCACGCGCCCGCCAGTCATGTATTCGCATCCGTGATCGCCCACGGCCTCGACCACGGCGTTCACGCCGCTGTTGCGGACGGCAAACCGCTCGCCGGCCATCCCGCGCACGAACACCTCGCCGCTCGTGGCGCCATACAACGCCACGTTGCCGATGATGATGTTCTCCTCGGCGACGAACGTGGAACCCGCCGGGGGATACACGACGAGCCTGCCCCCGCTGAGGCCTTTGCCGAAATAATCGTTCGCGTCGCCTTCGAGCTCGAGCGTCATGCCGCGCGGAATGAACGCGCCAAAGCTCTGGCCCGCGCTGCCGTTGAACTTGAGATGAATCGTGTCCTCCGGCAGTCCGGCCGGGCCGTGCTTCCGGCTGATCTCGCTCCCGACAATCGTGCCCACCACGCGGTGCACGTTCCGGATCGGCAGTTCCGCCCTCACCTTCTCGCCGCGCTCGATCGCCGGCCGGCACAGGTCCAGCAACGTCGTCATGTCGAGCGACTTCTCCAGGCCGTGATCCTGGTCGATCTGCCGGTAACGCCCCACCGAGGGATCGACTTCCGGCTGATGCAGGATCGGCGTGAGGTCCAGGCCCCTGGCCTTCCAGTGCTCGATCGCCTTCCGCGCAATGAGGCGATCCGTGCGGCCCACCATCTCCTCCACGGTCCGGAAACCGAGTTTCGCCATGATCTCCCGCAGTTCCTGCGCGACAAACCGCATGAAGTTCACCACGTGCTCCGGATCGCCGGTGAACCGCTCGCGCAACGCAGGGTTCTGCGTCGCCACGCCCACCGGGCAGGTGTTCAGATGGCAAACGCGCATCATGATGCAGCCCAGAACGACCAGCGGCGCCGTCGCAAACCCGAATTCCTCCGCGCCCAGCAACGCCGCAATCGCCACGTCCCGGCCCGTCTTGAGCTGGCCGTCCGTCTCGACGTAGATCCGGCTCCGCAGATTGTTCAACACCAGCGTCTGGTGCGTTTCCGCCAGACCCAGTTCCCACGGCGCACCCGCATGCTTGATCGATGACAGCGGCGACGCGCCCGTGCCGCCGTCATGGCCGCTGATCAGGACCACGTCCGCGTGCGCCTTGGCCACGCCGGCCGCGATGGTGCCGACGCCCACTTCCGCGACGAGCTTGACGCTGATGCGCGCGTTGCGGTTGGCGTTCTTCAGATCGTGAATCAGTTCCGCCAGGTCTTCGATCGAGTAGATGTCATGGTGCGGCGGCGGTGAAATCAGCCCGACGCCGGCGGTTGTGCCGCGGGTCTTGGCGATCGCGGGAAACACCTTGCGCCCGGGCAGTTCGCCGCCTTCGCCGGGCTTCGCGCCCTGGGCCATCTTGATCTGGAGCTCCCGCGCGTTCACGAGGTAATGGCTGGTGACGCCGAACCGGCCGGAAGCCACCTGCTTGATGGCGCTGTTCTTGGAATCGCCGCGCTCGTTGGTCCAGACATACCGTTCCGGATCCTCGCCACCTTCGCCGGTGTTACTCTTGCCGCCGATGCGGTTCATGGCAATGGCAAGCGCCTCATGCGCTTCCTTGCTGATCGAGCCGTAACTCATCGCGCCGGTCTTGAAACGCTTGACGATCGACTCGACCGGCTCGACTTCCTCGAGGGGCAACGGTTTCTCGGCCCACTTGAACTCCAGCAGCCCTCTCAGCGTGGCCAGGTTCTTCGCCTGGTTGTTGATCAGCTCGGCGTACTCCTGGAAGATCTTATAGCTCCCCAGCCGGCAGGCCAGTTGCAGCTTGTGGATGGTCTGCGGATTGAACAGGTGATACTCCCCGTCCGCCCGCCACTGATACTGGCCGCCCGGGTCCAGCGTCGCGCCGTTCACCTGCCGCTCGGGGAACGCCTGCCGGTGCCGGCACAACACCTCTTCCGCAATCACGTCCAGCCCCACTCCCTCGATCCGCGACGGCGTCCACGTGAAATACTTGTCGATCACGCTGCTGTTCAACCCGACGGCTTCGAAAATCTGCGCGCCCCGATAGCTCTGGATGGTGGAGATGCCCATCTTCGCCATCGTCTTGACCACGCCCTTGACCGCGGCCTTGATGTACTTCTTGATTGCGGTTTTCGCGTCCGTGTTCGTCAGGAGCCCCTGCCGGATCATGTCTTCCAGGGTCTCGTAGGCCAGATACGGATTGATCGCGCTGCAGCCGTAACCGATCAACAGCGCAAAATGATGCACCTCCCGCGGTTCGCCCGACTCGAGCACCAGCCCGATTCTCGAACGCGTCCCCGCCCGGATCAAATGATGGTGCAATCCCGAAACCGCCAACAGCGCCGGCATCGGCGCGTTCTCCCGGCTCACGCCCCGGTCGGACAGGATCACGATCGTCGCGCCGTCCGCAATCGCGCGGTCCGCCGCGGCGAACATCTCCTCCAGCGCCCGCTCCAGCCCCTTCGCTCCCTCGGCCGCCGGGAACAGAATCGGCAGGGTCACTGCCTTGAACGCCGGCGGACGATTCACCCGACGCAGCTTCTCCAGCTCGTCGTTGGTCAACAGCGGATGGTCCAGCTTGATCAGCGCGCAACTGTCCGGCGTCGGCTCGAGCAGGCTCCCCCGCGCGCCCACCATCGTTTCCGTCGAAGTGATATTCTCCTCGCGGATCGGGTCGATCGGCGGGTTGGTCACCTGCGCGAACAACTGCTTGAAATAGTTGTACAGGAGCTGCGGCTTGTTCGAGAGCACCGCCAGCGGCGTGTCCGTGCCCATTGAGCCCAGCGGTTGCACACCATCGGTGCCCATCGGACCAATGATGAACCGCAAATCCTCGAACGTGTAGCCAAAGGCCACCTGGCGCTGCAACACCGTCCGATGCTCCGACTCGGAATGAAACTGCGGCTCCGGCAGATCCTTCAGCAACACGTGATGCTTGTCCAGCCACTCACGGTACGGATGCGCCCGCGCGTACTTGTTCTTCAGTTCCTCGTCCGCAACAATCCGCCCCTCTTCCGTGTCCACAAGGAACATGCGGCCCGGCTGCAACCGGCCCTTCATTGCCACCCGCTCCGGCGGCACCTCCAGCACGCCCGCCTCCGACGCCATGATCACCATGTCGTCCTTCGTCACGTAATACCGCGAGGGCCGCAACCCGTTCCGGTCCAGGCACGCCCCGATCCGGATGCCGTCCGTGAAGGCGATCGACGCCGGGCCGTCCCACGGCTCCATCAGGCAGGAGTGATACTCGTAGAATGCCCGCTTCTCGGCACTCATGCTCTCGTGGTTCTCCCACGGCTCCGGCACCATCATCATCACCGCGTGCGGCAGCTCCCGCCCCGACATCACCAGCAACTCCAGGCAGTTGTCGAACATCGCCGAGTCGCTGCCGTCGGTGTTGATCACCGGCAGAATCTTCCTGATGTCGTCGCCAAAGAGCTTCGATTTGAAATTGCTCTGCGCGGCGTGCATCCAGTTGATGTTGCCCCGGAGCGTGTTGATCTCGCCGTTGTGCGCGAGATAGCGATACGGATGACTCCGATCCCAGCTCGGGAACGTGTTCGTTGAAAACCGCGAATGCACCAGCGCCAGCGCCGTGATCATCCGCTCGTCGCGCAAATCCGGGTAATACTTCGGCAATTGTTCGGGCATCAGCATGCCCTTGTACACCACCGTCTTGTACGACAGGCTCGACACGTAAAACCATTTCCCTCCCGGAACCGTGGTCCCGTAGCGGATCTCCCGCTCCGCCAGCTTCCGGATCACATACAGCTTCCGCTCAAAGGCAAGGTCGTCCGTCAGCTCCGGGTTGCGCGCGATGAACACCTGCATCATGAACGGCTCGGAAGCCCGCGCCGTCTGCCCGAGCGAACTGTTGTCCGTCGGCACGTCGCGCCAGCCCAGCACGCACTGCCCTTCCTCGGCCACGATCCGCTCAAACACCGCCTTGACCGCCTCGCGCTCCGACGGGTCCCTGGGCATGAAGAGCATTCCGACGCCGTAACGGCCGGGATCCGGAAGCCGAATCCGGTTGGCGTCCGCAACGGCGGCCAGAAACTCATGGGGTGTCTGGAGAAGAATGCCGGCGCCGTCGCCCGTGTTCGCTTCGCAACCGCAGGCGCCTCGATGATCCAGGTTCAGGAGGATGCGCAGGGCATCGGTGACAATCTGGTGGGACTTGCGACCCTTGATATTGACAAGAAAACCAACCCCGCAGGCGTCGTGTTCGAACTGCGGATCGTACAAACCCTGTTTCGGCGGCGGTCCCAAGGGAATCTGCCGCACGGCATCCGGCCCCGCTACATTATTCATCATCTGCGTTCTCTAATGGTGCTGAGATTCGTATATTTTTGGCGCAAAAAAACCCTGCTCGCAACAGTTGATTTCAAGCCTCCCCAATTCTCCCGACCGAACCGCCGGCCGCCTGAACCGGCCTCCCACGGGCTTCAGCTCGGGTTGGGCTGTGACGACAGCGTCCCCGGGGGAACCTCCTCGATATGGGCTTTCTCCACGAGAAAGGTCAGTACCTTCTCGTTCAGAACCTGGTCGCGGATCTCAACAAACCCGTTTCGCTTCTCGAGGTCCTTGAGCAGCTTCTGCACGGGGATCTGGTACATCGCGGACAACTGGCTGACCCGCTTCAACAGATCCTCGTTCGTCACTTCGATCTTCTCTTTCTCGGCGATCTTCTCCACCAGGAACGCGGCCTTCACCCGCTCCTTGGCGTTGCGCGCCGCCGCGGTGTAGATGGCGTCCTTGTGCTGCTCGATCGCCTCTCTCGAGACGCCCCGCTTCTGGTTCTCGCGCACGAGGTCATACACCACGTTCCGCGTCTCCCGCGCCACCGCCGTCTCCGGCAGGTCAAACTGCACCCGGTCCAGCAGCGCCCGCATCACCTGCATCCGGGCATCCGTGTCCCGCGTGTACTTGAGCTCGTTCTCCAGGTCGCGCCGCACCCCTTCCCGCAACCGGTCCATGTTCTCCGCCCCGTACGACTGCGCGAAGGCATCGTCCAGCGCCGGCAATACCTTTTCCCTTACCTCGATGACCTCGACCTCGTACGTCGCCTTCCTGCCGGCCAGCTCCGCGTTGACGAAGTCTCCCGGGAACTCCACCGTCACCTCGCGCTTCTCGCCCGCTTTCGCTCCCGCCAATTGTTCGCCAAAACCGGGGATGAAGGCGCCGCCGCCGATCTCGATCCAGAAGTTCTTCTGCTCGCCGAGGCTCCTCGCGTTGGGCGCCAGCTCCGCGATCGGCTTGCCCTCGATGGTGCCGGCGTAGTTCACCACCACCACGTCCCCCGCCTGCGCCGGACGGTCCACCGTTTGAAAACTCACCCGCTGCTGGCGCAGCGCCTCCAGCGCGCGGTTCACGTCCTCCTCGGTCACTGTCCGCACCTCGCGCCGCACCGGCAATCCGATATACTCCGGCAACTGGAACTCCGGCGCCGTCTCCACCGTGGCCGCAAACTGCAACGACTGGCCCCGCCCGAACTGAATCTCTTCAATGTCCGGATATCCAACCACGTCCAGCTTGTGCTCCTGCATCGCCTTCCGGTAGGAATCCGAAATCAGCTTCTTCTTGACCTCTTCCTCGATGTCCTTCTCGTACTTGCGCAGCACCATCTCGCGCGGCGCTTTCCCCGGACGGAACCCGGGCAGGGCGGCATATTTCTGGAAATCCCTCGTGACGGAAGCAAACGTCTCGTCCACTTCCTTCGCATCCACTTCAATCCGCACAAGCTTCTTGCACGGGGCCAGATCTTCAACCGTCACATTCACACAATGCCTTTCGATTACAGTGCCGCCTTTGGGTTGTGGGGCAGTCTTGATGAACAGCCGGGCAGCGAGCCGCAGAAGGTAGAAAGCTCATTCCACGCCGTCAAGCTCCGCCAAAGCCGACACCGAAAAAGCGCCTTCGGATTTCGCCCTTCGGATTTTCACCCGGCTCTACCTCGGAAGCCGGCTGTAGTACGTCGTGTTTCCGTCCGGCCAGACCAGCGTCATTCGATCGCCCACAATCACGTACTTCACCTTGAGCGGCCCCTGCGCCCCCGCCGCCGTGCCGTCAAACCGAAGCGTCATCTCCGTCGCCGAATCCACCGAATACGTCCCCGTCGTGGTTTCGATGCCCATGACCACCTGCACGATGCCGTCCACGCCCAGTCGCAGAATAGCGCCCGTGCCGATCTCGGACCAGCTCCCGGCCACGCCAGCCGGAGCCTGCACCGGCGCCTTCGCGCAGCCCATCGCGCACAGCGCCACAATCCATACGCCTGCCAGAACGTTCTTCATCCAAATCGATGATTCAAGCCGATCGGCCGGGGAGCCTACCGAAGACCATCGCCGGATTCCAGCTTGTAATCCGCGGCCGTTTCCCTCATACGAGGGTTCCATGAACCGGTTGCCCGGCCAACCACGCACCTCCTCGTCCGCACCGCTTTGAAACATCGCATCGCCTTCATCACCGGAACCGACACCGGCGTCGGCAAGACCGTGTTCGCCTGCCTCCTCGTCCGCCATCTCCTGCGCTCAAGAATCCGTGTCGTCGCACTCAAACCCATCAGCTCCGGCGGACGCGCGGACGCCATCGCTCTCCACCTCGCCCAGAACGAAACGCTCCCTCTCGACGCGGTGAACCCATGGCATTTCTGCGCCCCTATTTCGCCCACCGCCGCGGCGCGCCTCGAAAAACGTTTCGTCACCCTCGAGCAGGTGGTCCGGCATGTCCGGCGTTTCTCCCGCTCCCTTCCCCTGACCCTGATCGAAGGCGCAGGCGGCCTTCTGAGCCCGCTGGGGCGAAATTTTGATTCCCGCGACCTGATCCGCCGCCTCCGCGCGACGCCGGTGGTCGTCGGGTTGAATCAGCTCGGTGTGATCAACCAGATGCGCCTCACACTCGAAGCGCTCCCCCCTTCTGTCGCCGACCGCGCTCAGGTGGTCCTGATGTCGCCTCGCATACCGGACGCGTCCACCGCCAGCAATGCCCAATGGCTGTCCCGGCTGGTCCGCCGGAACCGGATTCATGTGCTCCCAAGGCTTCCCGCCGCCCTGCGCCTGGACCCTGCCCTCCGCGACTTGCGCGTCGCCCGGACCCTCGGCGCCATCGCGAGGGCACTCCTCGAATAACCTCCGCCCGCGGCACACGCATCGCGCGACCTATCAGCTTTTTGTGGCTTGCAACTCGCTGATTCTCAGCCCCTCCGAACTTTTGTTGCATATGCAACAAAAGTTTGCACAACGCTCGACGTCGTTCCAGATCCCGAATCGGCCATCTACCGTGCGGCCTTCGCGTAGTCCAGCATGCCCTGGAAATCCACAACTACCGCCGGCTCGTCGCCCACCGTCCATGCATCATGGCCGGACGGGAGCAACGAGACGTCACCGGGTTTGCAATCGAACTCGCTGCCGTCATCCATCCGGATGCGCAGCACGCCCGAGACATGATACTGGAAGTGCGGCGCCTCACAGCTCCTGGTCTTGACGAGGGGCTGAACCGACGTCGCCCAGCGCCAGCCCGGCTCAAACACAGCGCGCCCCACCGTCGCGCCGCCGATCTTCACCAGCTCCAATCGCCCCTTGGGAAACTCGCGAACCTCATCGGGCTGCCCAAAACTCTTCAGTTCTGCTTTCGCCATACGTTGCTCCTTTCTTTCAACACAGGTGAGCGTCAGCCGCCGGCAGCGCACTCGCGACTGCAATCACAGCGATCGGCAACCCATCTCTGTCAGGCCGCATCAGGCCACAATGTGTTGGATTTAATC
>DGDZ01000085.1:29054-128901 GCA_002385705.1 Verrucomicrobia subdivision 3 bacterium UBA3939 | reverse complement strand
TGCGACTATCGCCGCACCCTGCGCAATCCCACTCTCAAAGTGGCTGGTTTTGAACTGCCCACTCATGGCTGGTTTTGAGTGCCCGATGACACCGGAGTTGCGTCGGCGCGAAATGAAGATCGCTGATCGCATGCGAGGTTGCATGAAGAGAATGACACCGAGCTGGCCAAGGGCGAGATGTCATCCGGATACTTGGGGAAAATCAGAATGAAGGAATGAAAAAAACATCCGGCGCCCATGGGGGCGCCGGCATTGGACCACCTTCGCCTCGCGCAGGTGATCGATTCAAATCAGGACTTCCGCCACTTATCCCCGCGTGATCTCCTGGGCAACGCTGCCGTCGGGCGCGAGCACCTGAACATGCAATGGCATCTGGCCGGCCGCGTGCGTCGAGCAGCTCAGGCACGGATCAAACGCGCGAATGCCCGCCTCGAGCCGGTTCAACATTCCTTCCGGCACAGGCCCCGTGCCGCGGATATAGTGCCGGGCGATCTGGGACATCGTCCGGTTCATCGCGAGGTTGTTCTGGCCGGTGGAAACGATCAGGTTCGCCTTGCGAATCGTGCCTGTCTCATCCACTTCGTAGTGGTGCAACAGCGTGCCTCGCGGCGCTTCACTCACGCCCACCCCTTCCAGCCTGTTGATCCCCGCGTTGGCACGAAGGCGATGTGACAGGAGGTCGGGGTCGTCGATCATCCGTTCGATGGTCTCGATGGCGGCGATGATCTCGATCAGGCGCGCGTAGTGATAGAGGAACGAGGAGGTGACGGCGCCGGTGCCGTGGCTCTTGAATTCGGCGAGTTCCTGGTCGGCGATCGGCGTGCCGATGCGGCGGCAGACGTTCAGCCGCGCGAGCGGTCCCACGCGATAGATGCCCTGCGGGTAGCCCAGCGGCCGATAGTAGGGCGACTTCAGGTAGGACGACGGTTCCACGGCTTCGCCGATGAACTCCCGGTAACGCGACGCGTCGATCTGATCGGCAATGATATTGCCGCTGCTGTCAACGAAGCGAAGCTTGCCGCCGTGGTGCTCCCAGGAGCCGTCCGGGGCGACGAGCGCCATGAACAGCGAAGGGAAGTTGCCGAAAAGCTGCGTTTCCGCCTCGAACTTCCCGAGCAATCCCTTGAACAGGTTCAGCGCCGCAAGGGCCGTCTGTTTGGCTTCAGGCAGTCGTTCGACGATGTGCTTTCGGCCCTCCTCGGAGAGCGGGCTGCGGACGCCGCCCGGGACCGCCCATGCCGGATGGATCTTCTTGCCCCCGAGCAGTTCAATGATCTCCTGGCCGAACTGCCGGAGACGGATGCCCCTGCGGGCGAGGTCCGGGTCGGACGCAATCAAACCGAAGACGTTGCGCTTTGCCGGCGGGGCGTCGAAGCCGAACAACAGGTCGGGTGAACTCAGGTGGAAAAAGCTCAGTGCGTGAGACTGGATGATCTGCGCGAGATTCATCAGCCGGCGCAGCTTGTCCGCCGCGGGCGGAATTTCGACCGCGAGAATCTCGTCGCCCGCTTTTGCCGACGCCAGCAGATGGCTGACCGGACAGATGCCGCAGATGCGCGCGGTGATGCCCGGCATTTCACCCAGAGGCCGGCCCTCGCAGAACTTCTCGAAGCCGCGGAATTCCGTCACGTGAAAGCGGGCATCGATGACATTGCCGCCGTCGTCGAGCTGGACGGTGATCTTGGCATGTCCCTCGATGCGGGTGACGGGGTCGATAACGATGCGTTGTGCCATAAATTCGCTGTCGGCCTCAGCCGAACTTGATGTTGGCTCCGGCGAGCCGTTCGCCCTTGCCGGCAAGCAATTGTTCCAGGAACAGCTTGATGCGCGGCGCCGGGGGCGGGCAGCCGGGCAGGAACAGGTCCACCTTGACCAGCTCGTGCACCGGCGTGACGCGCGGTGTCAGGCGCGGAACGATGTCCTTTTCCGCCGGATACTGCGGGGCGATGTCCGCCGCGTCCTTATAGGCTCGCTGGAGCACGTTTTCCGGATCGCCCAGCGGATTGCGAAGCGCGGTCACATTGCCGGTCACGGCGCAATCGCCGAAGGCCACCACCACCTTCGTGTTCGCCCGAATGCGGTGCATGAGTTCCACATGATCCTCATTGGCGATGGCCCCTTCCACGAGCACCACGTCCACGTTCTCCGGATATTCCTTGATGTCCATGATCGGGCTGTAGACGACGTCCACCGCCGCGGCCAGGTCGACGAGCCATTCGTCGAGGTCGAGGAAGGACATGTGGCACCCGGCGCAGCCGCCGAGCCAGACAGTAGCTACTCTGAGGCGATCCATTGTTTCTTCTCCCGTGCGGTGACGATGAATTCCAGTTTGGCGCGGTTGTGGGCCATTTCGCCCGCTGTCGCTCCCTTCTTGAACAGCGCGCCGGTGGGGCACGCGTCCACGCACTTGCCGCACGACGTGCAGCTTTCGGAGTCGCCCCACGGCTGGTTCAGGTCCGAGATGATATGAGCCCGGGCACCGCGACCGGCGACGTTCTTGGTGCCCGCGCCTTCGATGTGCCAGCACGCCCGCACACAGCGGTTGCAGAGAATGCAGCGGTTGTGGTCCATCCCGTAGAGGCGGTGCGTGACGTCCAGATCCCATTTCGGGAAACGATACTCGTAACGCACATGGTCCATCCCGTGCTCGTAGGCCAGTGTCTGCAACTCGCAATGGCCGTTGGAAACGCAGACCGCGCAGACGTGATTCCGCTCCGCGAACAACAGTTCGAGGATCATCCGGCGATAGTTCCGAAGCCGCTCCGTGTCGGTGCGCACTTCCATGCCTTCGCGAACGCGGGTGGTGCACGCCGGCAGCAGTTTCGCGACGCCTTCCACCTCCACCAGGCAAATGCGGCAGGCGCCGATGTCGTAAACGCCGTCGAGATGGCAAAGCGTGGGAATGGGGATGCCGGCTTCCTCCGCCGCCTGGAGCACGGTCGCCCCTTCGAACGCGCTGATCTGTTTCCCGTCAATCGTTAATGTTTTCGCCGCCATAGGGTTTAAAGTCCGAAGTCTGTACTCCGAAATCCGAAGGACACCCGAATTCCGAATGCCGAAATCCATCGATCGCGACCCGCGGCATCCGCTCGCTCTTCGGATTTCAGGCTTCTTTCGGGTTTCGGATTTCGGATGTCGGATTTCATCGAATCGCCGCTCTGGGTTCGCCGTTGTGGGCCGTTTCTTTTTTCAACAGTTCCTCGTATTCGGAACGGAAGAATCGCAGCGTGCTCAGCACGGGGTTCGGCGCCGTCTGGCCCAGGCCGCACAGGCTGGTGTCCCGCACCATCTGGCACAGTTCCTCGAGCCTCTGCAGGTCGGCAGCCGTCGCTTCCCGGTTCAGTATCTTCTCGAGCAGCGAATGCATCTGAACCGTGCCGGCGCGGCACGGAACACACTTGCCGCACGATTCGTCCATGCAGAACTCCATGAAGAACCGCGCCACGTCGACCATCCTCGTCGCATCGTCCATCACGATCATGCCGCCCGATCCCATGATGGACCCGAGGCTGGCGAGGGATTCGTAATCCACCGGCGTGTCGAGCGCCTCGGCCGGGATGCAGCCTCCGGACGGACCGCCCGTCTGAACCGCCTTGATGGGGGCGCCGTCCGGCGCGCCGCCGCCCATCTTCTCGACGATGTCGCGAAGCTTCGTGCCCATCGGCACTTCGATCAGTCCCGTGTTGGTGATCTTTCCGGCGAGCGCGAACACCTTTGTTCCCTTGCTCTTTTCGGTGCCGATCGAGGCGAACCAGTCCGCGCCCTTGCGCAGGATCGGCGCGACGTTCGCGAAGGTTTCGACGTTGTTGATCAGGGTGGGGCAGCCCCACAACCCGCTCTCGGCGGGGAACGGCGGCCGCGGCCGTGGCGTGCCGCGCTTGCCTTCGACCGACATCATGAGAGCCGTTTCCTCGCCGCAGACGAACGCGCCCGCGCCGATGCGGACGTCGATGTTGAAAGTGAAGGGCGATTCGAAGATGCCGCTGCCGAGCAGGCCGCGCTGCTTGGCCTGCTTGATCGCATTCTGAAGGCGGCTGATGGCGAGCGGATATTCCGCGCGGACGTATACGAAACCCTGGTTGGCTCCGACGGCGTAGCCGGCGATGGCCATGCCTTCGAGGATGCTGTGCGGATCGCTCTCGAGCACGCTGCGGTCCATGAACGCGCCAGGATCGCCCTCGTCCGCGTTGCAAATCACGTATTTCTGCGCGCTCTCCGTTTTTGCGACGGTGCCCCACTTCAGGCCCGTGGGGAAGCCCGCGCCGCCGCGGCCGCGCAGCCCGCTCTTGATGATCTCGTCCACAACCTCTTTCGGCGTCATCTCGCGGAGAACGTCGTGCAGCGCCCGATAGCCGTCGGCGGCAATGTACGATTCGATCCGTTCGGGATCGATGTAGCCGCTGTTGGCGAGGACGATGGAAAGTTGCTCGGTGAAGAACGGCGAATTGGGGTCGCCCTTCTGGACATGTGTTGTTCCGCCCTTCAATGTGCCGACGAGCGACGCGCTGTCTTCCGGGCGGACCTTTTCATACAGGGTGCCGTCGGGATCGACCTGCACGAGCGGTCCCTGGCAGCACAGGCGCATGCAGCCCACGCCGCGCACCTCGACGAGGTCTTCGAGGCCGGCGTCTTTCACGGCCTGCTCCAGCGCCTTTTTGACGGCGACGGAATTCGACGAATGACAGCCCGCGGCCATGCAGCAGCGCAGGGTGTATTTCTTTCGCGCGGCGCGTTCGGCTTCCGCAATGGCGTTCAGGTCGTCAATTACCATGATCGATCCATCCTTTCACATGCTGGACTGCGAGTTCCGGGGTCTGGCGCGGCGTCACGGTGCCGTCGTAAACCACCGCGGGCGCGATGCCGCACGCGCCGATGCAGCGCGCGGTCATCAGCGAAAGCTGGTTGTCCGGCGTGGTGCCGCCGGCCTTGATCTTGGCCGCCTGCTCGATCGCGGCCAGCACCTTGTCGGCTCCCTTCACGTAACAGGCCGTGCCCATGCACACCACGCACGTGTGGGCGCCCTGGGGTTTGAGTGTGAAGAAGTGGTAGAACGTGGCGACGCCATAGACGCGGCTGGGCGGCAGCTTGAGCTTGTAGGCGACAAACAGCAGCAGATCGTCTTCGAGGTAACCGAACAGTTCCTGGGCCTTGTGCAGCACCTCGATCAGCGCATCGTGCTTGAACTGATGCTTCTTCATGTGCGCTTCAAGGATCTTGAAACGCTTGTCGCCGCTGGCGTGCTCCAGGATTTCCGGGAGGCGGTTCTTCTTTGTGTTCGAAATGGTCGCAATCATGTTCAGCCTGGCGATCTCACGGCTGCAGGTGGCGGCCCTGACTTTGGAGAGAGCGCCACTGCACGATTGCGCGAGAGGAACACAGTTGCTCGACAGAATTTGTCATTTTCGCAACTTCTTTTGAGAGTGGAACGTGTAAGTAGGACTGATGGCTGTGAGGTGGGGGAATCCTTCGTGATGCCCCGTTGATGTCTGATGCCTGAAGCAAGGCTTGAAAGCCTGTGGCGAGGTATTCACGCAGGAGAACCGCCGGGCCGCCCGACTGCAGACCGGTGCGTGTGTCCGCGAGGGTTGTTCGGCCACACGCTACAGGATCACTCTCCAAAAGCATCCGGATCTGGACTGGGCGCAGCTCCTTTCAGCGGAATCTTCGCCGGCAACCGAGGGGGAAGAACAGCCAGTGGACGCTCAAGAGGAAGCGGTGGAAACGGGGTGGGGAAGCCTGCTCTTTTCGCGCCGGCCACTGGCCGTTCGAGTGACGATTCTTGTGGTCCTCCTGTTGCTCGTTCTTGTCTGGCGGCAGGTGTACTTCGGAGGCCGGATCCCGTTGCTCAGAGAGCCTGAGAAGTTTTGGGTTGACCCCGTCCGAAAGGCCAAAGCGAGGAGACGCACCCACACCGGCCGGGCTTGTAACAGCTTGAGTTAAAGGGCTTAGTTTGCTTGCCAGGTCCCGTGTTCTCGCCGACAATGTGCACCCTGAACACGTGTGACTTCGATGAGCGCCCAAACTCAATCGGCACAATCGGAACGTCAGCCTGCGGACAGGCGCGCTGACGAGAGCCCGGCTTTCTCGGAAAGCCAGGCGTGGCGCGACGTGGGCGCCGGCTGGCAGCCGTTGTTCGGGAGCTTTCGGGGCGCGGGTTACTCCATCGAATGGCACGACTTCGTTGCGAAGCGCGAGTTCGATTGGGCTGCGAGCTTTCATCCCGGTTGCGTCGAACTCTGCCTGAACCTGGCGGGGCACGGCTTTGTCGAAGGACGGGGCGGACGGGCCGAGTTCGCACCCAATACTGTCGGATTCTATTATCGCGATCATGAGCCGCTCAGGGCGCGGCGCGCCGCCGGCGAGCGCCATCAATTCCTCACGGTCGAGTTCTCCTGCCCGTTTCTCGCGAAGCACCTCGAGAGCGCGCAGGACATGCTTCACCCGATCGTCCAATCCGCGATGAAAGGCTGCCCGTGCGAGATGGTGTCGTCGCTCACGACGCGGCTGACGGCCGGGCAGCAGCACATCATCGCCACGTTGCGACAGCCGCCCGTGTACGCGGCGGCCCAGCCGGTCTGGTATCAGTGCAAAGCGCTGGAGCTGGCGGTGACATTTCTGATGCAGCCTCCGCCGGAACAGGAATTGTTCTGCACCCGGCAACAGCGGTTGGCGCAGGAGCGTGTGGAACAGGTGATCTTCCTGCTCAAGCAGAACCTTGCCGACCCTCCCTCACTCGAGGAACTCGGACGCCGGATCGGGTGCAGCCATTTCTATCTGAGCCGGATTTTTTCAAACCACACCGGCCAGACCATCACGCAGTACCTGCGTCAGTTGCGGATGGAGAAGGCGGCGGAGCTCCTGAGATCCGGCGAATACAACGTGACCGAGGCGGCCCTCGAGGTGGGCTACTCCAGCCCGAGCCACTTCAGTCAGGCGTTCCACGAGATGTTCGGCTGTTGCCCGGGACTGTATCCGGTCGTGACGCCGACGCAGAAGCCGGTGTCGCGCAAGAAGCGGAGTTGAACAGCCGTATGGGTTACGGATTCGGAAGTGCGGGGAAATCTGCGGTCTCGATGGTCTCCAATCGATCCGGTCTTGCCTTGGATCTCAGCGTGAAGCGAGCGCTGAACCGGTTGGTGATGAGGCTGAAGCTTCCGTCGGGGCCCAGGATCATGCAGGCCGTGGCCCATGCGTCCGACTCCATGCACGTGGGGGCCACGAGCGTACAGGCTGCGACTCCCTGGACCGGCATGCCGGTGCGCGGATCCAGGATGTGGCTGTAACGCGTTCCGTTCACTTCAAAAAAATTCTCGTAATCGCCCGAGGTGGATAGCGCTGCGTCGCGCAGGCGGACCTGGATCCGAGCACCGCGCTTGTTGGGATCTTCCAGAAAGACGGTCCAATGCTCTTGTCCGGGAGGCAGTCCGATGACCCGCAGGTCGCCTCCCGCTTTCACCATGGCGTTCGTGATGCCCGCGGCGGCGAGCGTTTCCAACGCGCGATCGACAGCGTAACCCTTCGCGATTCCGCCAAGATCGATGGAAACACCTTCGCGAAGGAACCGGACAGTGCGGTTGGCGGGATCCAGTTCGATCAATTCAAAGTTCACGAGCGGCAGGACGCGTTCCAGTTCGGATGCAGTCGGGAGCCGGTAATTCTTTTTCCAGAGAAATCCCCAGAGATCGGTCAACGGCCGAGTGGTGACGTCGAACGCGCCGCGTGTTGTTTTCGAGATGTCCAGCGCGGCGGCGAGGACATGGAACAGCTCGGGTGAAACCTTCACCGGCTGTCTGGCGGCCTCGGCGTTGACACGGCTGAGTTCGCTGTCCGGACGGTGAACGCTCATCCGCTCGTCCACCTCGTGAATCGCTTTGAACGCAGCCGAAATGGCGTCCTGCAGGCGGAGGTGATTCGATCCGTACGCGCTGACGGTGACGTAGGTTCCCATCGCCGGCTGGGCGCGCCGGATCAACACTGTCTCGGACGATGCACCTGGGGACGGCGCGTCAGGATTTGTCGCCCGGCACCCCAGCAGCGCCAGGGCGAGGGCGCAGCACCACTTCAAACGTGGCCAGCACGCGCTTGACGCCTTCCGTGACCTGCCGGCAGGAGATGGTGGCGCCGCTGATGTTTGAGATGTCGTCATTCAACCTGAGTTTCGAATCCGCGGTCTTGCCCTTGAACTGCTCCCGCCAGCGCGGGCTGCGGATCTCATGCCCGTGGCTCTCCCGGTATTCGAGCACCTCGACCTGGAGGACCTTGCCGTCGGGAGCGATGGCCACAGCGTAGTCGATGATCTCGTGCTTGCCCAGCACATGGTCGATGACCAGCACCCCGAGCTGGCTGGTGCCTTTCGAGGCGATGACGATGCGGTTGCCGCGGTTCAGCACGCGGGTGCCGATCCGCTTTTCAATGGCTTTCCGTTGTTCTGCGGTGAAACGAACAGTGTGCTCTTCGAACCGGTCGGCCTCGGGGAAGCAGAGCCTCTGTGCCTCAGCAACAGTGAGATAACGCTCGGCGAACGCGGAAGGAGCGAAGCCCGTAAGAGCGAGAAGGAACGCGACGCACGCGATGCATGCGAGCCGGACGGAGACGCGCAGGGTTCTGGAGTGCGGCGGCCTTCTGCTTTTAAGACGCTGCTGCCGTTCGATCGACGTGTTTTCCGAAAGCGCGTTCGGGGTGATGCGCACGGACGTGCCGGCGTTGTCGTGCGACGGCTCGCGAGGACGCTCGCCCCACCGGAAGCGCCGTGCCGTCGGGCGACGATGCCAGAGCTCGAGAGCGTGTGTGCCGGCGAAACCGCCCGAGGGCCGCGCTCCAGGGCGCTTCGCCAGCCGGTTGAATCGCAGTGTCATCGTTTCAGTTTGATGCCGCCCTCAGCGGAGGGCGGCACCGGTTCGTTCGTTCAGAAGAACATTCCCGCGCCGATCTGGAAGTAGTCCTGGCTCGCGGCGGAGGTTTCGCTCGCCGAGGAGCCGTCCAGGTTATGCCGCCAGTCGGCCTTGAGAACAAAATGCTGATTCAGGAACCACGCAAGGCCTGCCGTGAGAAAATCCCGGTTCGCAGTGCCGTTATCCAGCCGCACGCTGCCCGACGGCAGGTCCGATTGCGTCACGATCCGCGTGAACCGCACGAACGGAACGAGGTCCATGTTCTCGCCGCGGCCCTCGCGCCAGGCCTCCGGCCAGAAGTGGTACGCAGCCTCGACGTACCAGCCATACATGCGGTCGCCCACGTCGTCGCTGGCCGTGCCGGTGTTGTTGGCAATGAGGTTCTCCGGTTTATCGATGTGCCAATACGCGAAGTCGCCGCGCAGTTCGAGCCCTGTGCGCGGAACGCGATAGACGGCTTCGATGTCCCATGCCGCGAGGAGGCTGCGCCGGCGGTCGAAGCCCTGGACTTCGGTGATATAGAACGAAGTGCTGGCGTCGAGCCCCGGGATACCGTTGTAGTGCAGCCGCCCGGCGTAGGCCAACGCGTTCTCGTTGGCCGCGCGCAGGCGGGGACGGGCGTTGCGCATGCCGCCGGTCGCCGTCACGCCCGCGCCCGATGCGGACGAACTGAAGTCCTCCAGGCCCACCATCACGTTCAGACGATAGTCAAGCGTGTCGGTGATCTTCCCGAAGATGCCGACACTCGGTTCCATCCAGGTTGAGGGAATGATTTCGCGGTACAGCTCCGGCCGTTCGGTCGAATAGAACGTGGTGGGTTCGTGATACAGGTTCACCCGGCCCAGGGGGACAAGATCAATGCCCAGCGAGCGAATGTTGAAGTGTTCATTGATCAGGATATCGACGTAGAATTGCTCGAGCTCAATTTCGCCGTCGAAACGGCTGCCGCGACCGGTGCTGTCGTCCACGCCGCCGTGTTCCAGTTCCAGTTCAGCATTGAACACCAGCCAGTCATTGATCTGATAGTGCGGGCTGAGCACGAACCGGTGGGCGTCAAACGCATTCGCGCCGGATTCCGGGAACCGATACTTCGTTTCGCCATAGAAACTGAAGGTCAGGCCTTTCGCACGGAGAAACTCCATTCCGAACAGGCTGCTGTCCTGCGTTTCCGCCGCCTCCGCGTCGGAACGGTCCGCTTTCAGGTCGCGGACTTCCTCGCGCAATTCCTGCACTTCCTTTTGCAATTGCTCGATGACCGCGTTCGGGTCGTCGGCTGCCAATGCCGGCGCACCCGCCAGGGCGGCGGCCATCAAAATCCATCCTGTCTGACTTGTTTTCCTCATGATTCGTTTCCTGTGCTTGCGAGAGCGGTATTGCCGCTCTGTTGTGCATATAGGCCAGGAGGGTAGAGATTCCTGTGACTCGAGTGCTGCTGCCGTATTGCACTTTTCTGTCGGAGAGTTGCAGAAGCGGGCAGGAAGGATGGGAACATCCAACGTCCAACGTCCAACATCCAATGAACGTCAACGGCGTTGAATGTTGAGCGTCCCATGCCTTCAGGCCAAAAACCCCTTGAATGTCGCTTTGTCGTCGATAGGCTGCACGCACACTGTATGCACCGGATTATCCTTTTATCCCTGGCCATGGCTTCTTTGTTGACTGCCTGCAGCACGACGACGGGCCCCGCAAGGTTCACCGGCGGACTCAAGGGGTTCCAGGAACGCGCGAGCCGCTTCGACTCCATCGTCAGCCTCCCGACGTTCGAGACCACCACGGACGAGATCTTTGCGACGGTCACCAACACCATCGTGGCCGGCGACGCCGCGTTGGATCGCATCGGGCAGTTGCAGCCCCGTCAGGTGAATTTCCGCAACACCATCGGCGCGCTGGATGACCTCGGGTTCCAGGTGCTCCTGGTGGCCAACCGGCTTTCGTTGATGGAACAGACCAGCACCAACGCCGCCATCCGCGAGGCCGCGACGGCGGCGATCAAGACACTCGAGGAGTGGATGGTCGGGCTCGACTATCGCGAGGATGTGTATCGGGCTGTGAAGGCGTATGCCGACAGGAAGCCGCGCCTGCGCGGGGAGGATGCCAAGCTGCTGTTCGAGACGCTGCGCGACTATCGCCGCGCCGGGCTGGATCTGCCGAAAGCCGAGCGGGACGAGGTGGAGCGGATGCGGAAAGAACTGGCTGCGTTGTCCACGGATTTCCAGAACAACGTCACGAAAGCGACCAAAGCGGTGAAGTTCACGCGCGCCGAGCTCGATGGCGTGCCGGAGTCGTTCCTGGAACAGATCAAGGGCGAGGGCGAGGACGAGTACATCGTGATGGCGAACATCACATGGCACTACATTACGGTGATGGAGAACGCGAAGAGCGAGGAGGTGCGCAAACGCCTGTTGATCGAGCGGGACAACCTTGCGCGCGAGGAGAACATTCCGCTGATCGAGAAGATTCTCGCGTTGCGGGACAACATTGCGAAGAAGCTCGGTTACAAGAGCTGGGCCGATTACGCGACGGAAGTGAAGATGGTGAAGAACGCGGCCACCGCCATTGAGTTCCTTGAGAAGCTCAAGGCCGGTCTGGAGCCCAAGTTCCGCGCCGAGCTGGAGGAGTATCGCAAGCTCAAGGTGCGCGAAACGGGCGATCCCAACGCGCAGATCCATATCTGGGACTGGCGCTACTACAGCAACCTGCTGAAGAAGGAGAAGTACAACGTGGACGCCGAGGAACTGCGGGTCTATTTCCCGTATGAAGCCGTGCTCGAGGGAATGTTCGCGATCTACCAGAAGATTTTCGGGCTGCACTTCGAGCGCGTCGAGGCGCCGTACAAGTGGGTGGACGACCTCGAACTCTACGCGGTGTCCGACGCGAAAACGGGCGAGCCGCTCGGGTTGTTCTATCTCGACATGTTCCCGCGGGAAGGGAAGTACAACCATTTCGCGCAGTTCGGCGTCATCGACGGCAAGCGGCTCGGGAACGGGCTCTACCAGCGGCCGGTGGTGGCGCTGGTGTGCAATTTCCCGCCGAAAAGCGCGGACCGTCCCTCGCTGCTGTCGCACAACGACGTCACAACGCTGTTCCACGAGTTCGGCCACGCCATGCATTCGATCCTGACCCGGGCGAAATACTCGCGTTTCTCGGGCACGAGCGTGCCGCGGGATTTCGTCGAGGCGCCTTCGCAGATGCTCGAGAACTGGGTCTGGGACAAGACGGTGCTGGACAGCTTCGCCGCGGATTATCGCGATCCGTCGAAGAAGATTCCGGCGGAGATCCTGGAGAAGCTGAAGGAAGCGCGCCTGGCGACGGAGGGAACGCGTTATCGCCGGCAGTTGTCGTTCGGCCTGATGGATCTGGCATTGCACACGAGGATCACCAGCGACAACGCGGGCCGGGCGTTGCCGCTGTCGAATGAAGTGTTGAGCGACGTGTTCCTGCCGATGGTGCCGGACACGGCGTTCCTGGCGTACTTCGGCCACATCATCGGTTACAGCGCGGGTTACTACGGGTATGCGTGGGCGGACGCGATTTCGGCCGACATGGCCACGGTGTTCGAGAACGCGCCGAACGGATTCTTCGACGAGAAAGCGGGAATGAAGCTGCGCCGCGAGATTTACGAACCGGGCGACTCGCGCGACGTGAACATTTCCATTCAGCGATTCCTCGGGCGCGAACGCTCGCTCGAACCGTTCCTGAAGCAGATCGGGATCGGCGAGGCGAAGTGACTAGAAGATCGTGGTGATCAGCATGTAGATGCCGATGCTCAGGGCGGCGAGGGCTTCGCCCGCGATCAGCCCGCCGCCGGTCAATGACATGGGGCTCATGTCGGCGGGGATTTCTTCTCTTCCGGGCGCGGGTCGGTTCGCGCGCGTTTTCTCGCGGTAAAGGTCAAACAAGGTGGAGAGGACGCCGCCGGATGACCACCAGACCGTTGTCAGCAAGGGAACAAAACCGCCGAATGCAGCCGCGTACGGGCTCGGCAGGAGAAAAGCGTCGAGGATGAAATCCGTCGTCCGGCCCGAGCCCGGTTTCCTGGCGAACTCCTTGTAACGCCTGTTGGACTTCAGCAGCTTGCGGGCGATTTCGATCAGAAAACCGATCCCGAGTCCCAGTTGCAGCGCCGTGAATGTGTGCTTCTGCGGGTTGGTCAGGCTGTCGAGAGCGCCCACGACTTTGTAGGTCATTGCGGAATTCCATTGTTTTGATGCTTCGCCTGGATTGCTGAAGGCATTGTCGCGAAGCACCGGATAAGCGCTCATGAAGGTCTTGGCGAGGATGACTGCGAGGATGGCGCCCATTGCGATGCCGATCACCTGGTAGCGGAACTGGTTGACGCGATTCGTGCCGAGGCGCCATCCGGTGGATCGGTCCTGCTGCATGTCCCCGCCGAGACTGCACGAAATGAGAAGAACCGAAGCGCACATCAACCCGACGCCGGGATCCTTCAATCCCACGGTGGCCAGGATGAAGACGGTGACGACGAAAGCGGCGGAGATGGGGTTGTTGTCGGAAATGCCGATGGAGATGCCGTTGATGAGGACGAACACGAAGCAAAGGCCGACTGCCACGGCAAGGAACAGAGGCGGTTGATGCAGCACCTGGCTTCCAACGACAATGATGCCGGCGCCCCAGCCGATGACCCACAGGACCAGACGCACCATGTTCACGCGCTTCCAGTCTTCAGCCGGAGGCGAAGCCGAACCCTTTTCGCGGAAGCGCCGCGCCGCCTGAAACAGAATGAGCGCGAGATCAACAATCGCGGCTCCCAGAATGGCGCCCAGCGCGATGATGAAGCCGATCTGCCGGAAGGGCGCGCCCGGCGGCAGCCATCCGATGCGTTCCAGGTAAGGGCTGGCTGCTTCGCCAATGAACGCCACCACCAGCGAGGGGAGGGCGATTCGGGCGCCGACAATCATTCCGGCCCCGAACGTGGCGGCGGAAACGCCCGTTTGCGCCACACGCTGGAACAGATGCGCGCTCAGCCCGATGCCGTAGCCGCCCAGCATTCCACCGCCGAGCTGGGCAATCGACTGCCGCAGCAGTTTCGGATCCGTGAGCGCGCGCAGGATGTTGGCCACAGCGAACCCGGACGGGAAGGCGAGTTGCATTCGATCCACCACGACCGGGGTGTAGAGCATGCCGATGCCGACGCCGAACATGCCGATGCAGGTGAAATAGAGGATGAGTTGCCAGATCGGGGGTTCGGGAAGCCCGAGCCAGACCATGGCCTGCAGGAGAACGCCCATGCCGCACATGCCGGCGACCGAGGCGGACATCGTCTGGATGTAGTTGGCGCCGTGCTTGCCCTCGGGTCCGTAGGGCAGCGTTACGGTGCTGCCCAGGATGCCGGCCAGGACCTGGCCGCCAATGAACATGCCGATGGAAAAGTTCATGTAGGCGGCCGAAATGCCGCCCAGGGGACCGAGAATGAAGATCGCCACCGCGCCCAGCATCAGGTGATACCCGGGCGAGCCGATGGGCGGAAGGCGGCGTTTCAGTCCGGTCTGCGACGCAGGCGACGTCATGAAATTGCGCAGACCATAGAAGAGAACACGGTCGAAATCAAAGGAACTGTTGTCCGGCATCGAAGACAGGAGATCTCCCGGGGACGGCAACCCGGCTTGTGGTCTGGACATCGGTCCGCATATCCCGTACACGCAGGAGGCATCCAATTTATGCGTGCTCAAGATCAGGCCGCCGCCGCTGCCGGTGATGCGACGGGCAACGCTGCCTCCAGGCGCTGGCCATCCCAGGTCTGGTTCATCCTCGGCAACGAAGCCGCCGAACGGTTCAGCTTCTACGGCGTGCGCGGGATCCTGACGCTCTACATGACCAGCGTGCTGCTGAAATCGGAGAGCGATGCGACTCACATTCATCACCTGTTTGTTTCGGCGAACTATTTCATGCCGATCCTGGGCGCGTGGGTGGCGGACCGTTTCTGGGGCCGCTATCAAACCATCTTTTGGATTTCGCTTTCCTATTGTCTCGGCCACGGCGTCATGGCCCTGGGCGACACGTTCCAGGGTGTGGATGCGAAGATCGCCTGCCTGTATGCGGGCCTCGCGCTGATCGCGTTCGGGGCCGGCGCGATCAAGCCGTGCGTGTCCGCCCTGATGGGAGACCAGTTTCGAACGGACCAGAATCACCTGCTTCGGAAGGCGTTTGCGGGCTTTTATTGGGCAATCAACGTGGGGTCCACGGCGGGACTGCTGGCAACGCCGATCATTCGCAAGGAATACGGTTATGGCTGGGCGTTCGGTGTCCCCGGGATTGCCATGGCGCTGGCCACGTTCGTTCTCTGGCTGGGACGCAAGCGTTACGTGATGGTGCCGCCGGCAAGGAAGACCAGAACGGCGGGTTTCTTCCGGATCTTTTTCCACGCGCTGTCCCGGCGGAACGAGCGAAAGCCCGGCGAGTCGTTCTGGGACGGGGCGCGCTCGCGGTTCTCCGATGCCGAAGTGGACGCGGCCCGGTCGGTGGCGCCCATTCTGTCCATCTTCGCTTTTGCGCCGATCTTCTGGTCGCTGTTCGACCAGACGTTTTCAACGTGGGTGCTGCAAGGGGCCAGAATGGTGCCGTATTCCATTGGCCGGTTCACCGTCGGCCCGGAGACAATGCTCGCGGCGAATCCGATCCTGGTCATGATCTTCGTGCCGATTCTGACGTGGCTGGTTTATCCCGCCATGGGACGGTTCGCGACGCCGCTGCGGCGCATGGCATTGGGAATGTTCCTTGCCGCTTTTTCGTTTGTGGTGGTGGCGGTGATGCAGACGCGGATCGAGGCCGGTGAACAGCTCAGCATTCTCTGGCAGCTTCTGCCTTACGTGATTATTACCGTGGCGGAGGTGTTGTTCTCGACCACCGGCCTTGAATTTGCCTTTCGCGAGGCGGCGGCTTCAATGAAGAGCACGATCACCGGCATCTGGTGGCTGACGGTGTGCCTTGGGAACCTCTTTGTCAGCGTGTTGACATCGGCGCTTGCCGGCGGAGGGGGCGAGGATGCCGCTGTGAGCACCGAGCGCTTTCTCCTGTATGCGGGCATGACAGCGGTCGTTGCTGTTCTGTTCAGCATTGCGGCGTCGTTCTATCGCTATCGCGACGCCGCGGCGGCAATGGGGAAGTAGGGGAGTGGGAAGATCCAACATCCAACATCCAACGCCCGGAGAAGAGGAGCGGCGTTCGTTCCACCGGTAAAACGACCGATGACTGCGCACCCGCGTCAATCGTCAGTCGCAAATCGCAATTGCATTGGGCGTTGAACGTTGAGCGTTGAATGTGGAACGTTCGTTCTGTTCCTCCTTGAACGCCTGTTGACTTGCGGCATGCGTTCGACTTTCTTGAGAACCATACCGAATGTCGTTGTTACGCTGCAGAACAGTCCAGTGCCGCCTTTGCGTCCTCCTGGCGGTTGTGCTCTGCGCGTTCCCCTTTCTCACCGGATGTGGCAAGCGGCACACGCGCGTTGAAACCGGCATTCGCGATCAGATTCTCCATGCCGGCAACGGCACGGATCCGCAGGACCTCGATCCGCACATCACCACGGGCGAGCCCGAGCACAAGATTCTCATGGCGCTGTTCGAGGGACTGGTGACGGAAGCGCCCGACGATCTGCGCCCGCTGCCGGGTGTGGCCGAGCGCTGGGACATCTCCGAAGACGGCTTGGTCTATACCTTTCACCTGCGCACCAATGCGCTCTGGTCCAACGGCGATCCGGTCACCGCGCAGGACTTCGTGAATTCCTATCACCGCATGCTGCTGCCGGAACTGGGGGCGCGTTATCGGGAGATGTTGTATCCGATTCGCAATGCCGAAGCGTTCAGCACGGGCAGGATCACCGATTTCAACGAAGTGGGCGCAAAGGCGCTGGATCCGCACACGCTCGAAATCACGTTGCACAGTCCGGTGCCGTATTTCCTGTCGTTGATCATGCACAATTCCTGGTTCCCGGTGCATCTGCCCACCATTCTGAAGCACGGGGACATTGCCGAACGCGCGAATCGCTGGTCGTTGCCGGGCAACTTCGTGGGCAACGGCCCGTTCGTGCTGAAGGAATGGAAGGTGAACAGCCACGTGCTGGTGGAGAAAAGCCCCACCTACTGGGACCGGGACAACGTGAAGCTGAACGCGATCTACTTCTACTCCACCGAGAACGTCGATGCGGAGGAACGCGCGTTCCGGGCCGGCATGCTGCATCTCACGAAAGACGTGCCCCAGACCAAGATCCAGGTGTACCAGCAGAACCAGCCGCACCTGATCCGTTGCGAACCGATCCTGAGCGTGTACTTCTACCGTCTGAACGTCACCTCGCCGCCGCTGAGAGACAAACGCGTCCGGCGGGCGCTGGCGCTGGTGATCGATCGCGAACTGCTGGTCAAACACGTCACACGAGGGGGCCAGGTGCCGGCCTACCAGTTGACGCCGCCGGGCATTCCCGGTTACGAGCCGCGCGCGCGGTTCTCCGAGGACGTCGCCCTCGCGCAACGGCTCATGGCGGAAGCGGGTTATCCCAACGGGAACAACTTCCCCGGCGTGAACATTCTGTTCAACACACACGAAGGACACCGCGCCGTGGCCGAGGCCATCCAGCAGATGTGGATGAAGCATCTCAATATCCGCGTCACCCTGCGCAACGAGGAATGGAAGGTGTACCTGAACACGACGCAGAGCATGGATTATGAGGTCGCGCGCGCCGGCTGGGGCGGCGATTACATCGATCCAGGAACCTTCCTCGATCTGTTCATCACGGACGGCGGCAACAACGAGACCGGCTGGTCCCATGCGGAATACGATCGCCTCATCCAGGAGGCGGCGCGCACGGGCGACATGAAGAAGCGTTTTGAGCTGTTCCAGAAAGCCGAGGACATCCTGATGGACGAGATGCCGATCATCCCGCTCTATTTCTACACGCGCCCGACGCTCATTCACCCGGCCGTGCGGAACTTCTACCCGACGCTGCTGGATCTGCACCCGTGGAAGTACGTGTATCTGGAACCACCGTCCTCCTGACATGCTGCGCTTCATTCTCAGACGGCTGTTGCAGACCATCCCGGTATTGTTCGTGGTCGCCACGGTGACGTTTTTCATGCTGCGCGTGGCGCCGGGCGGGCCGTTTGACGAGGAAAAGCGCATTCCGGAGGAAATCGTGCGCAAACTCGAAGCGCACTACGGCCTCGATAAGCCGCTGTGGCAGCAGTACCTCATCCAGATGAAGAACCTGCTGCGCGGCGATTTCGGGCCGTCGTTCAAGTATCCCAAGCGCACCGTGAACGAGTTGATCGCCGACGCCTTCCCGGTGTCGCTCGAACTGGGGTGCTACGCGTTGCTCGTCGCCCTCACGCTGGGCATTGTCGCCGGAGTGATCGCGTCGCTCCGGCCGAACACGGCGTCGGACTACGTTCCGATGGCGCTGGCGATGATCGGCATATGTTTCCCGACGTTTGTGACGGGCCCGTTATTGAGCAATTACTTCGGCCTGCAGCTCGGCTGGTTCAATCCGGGCGGGTGGTTCTTCCCCGAGGATCGCGTGCTGCCGGCGCTGACGCTGGGATTCTATTACGCGGCCTACATTTCGCGCCTGACACGCGGCGGCATGCTGGAAGTGTTGAACCAGGATTACATCCGCACCGCCCGCGCCAAGGGCGCTTCCGAAAGCCGCGTCGTGGTCCGGCACGCACTCAAGGGCGGGTTGCTCCCGGTCGTCTCCTTCATGGGCCCGGCCGCCGCCGGCCTGCTGACCGGATCGTTCGTCGTGGAAACGATCTTCAATATCCCGGGCCTCGGCCGGTTCTTCGTCATGTCCGCGTTCAATCGCGACTACACCATGGTGCTCGGGACGGTGCTGTTCTACGCAACGCTCATCGTCCTGCTGAATCTCGTCGTCGATGTCATCCTCGTCTGGCTCAACCCGAAACTGAAGTTCGAATAAATGTCTGTCGCTGCTGAACTGCCGAACCTGACGCCGCCCGACGCGATCGAGGCGGAGCCCGGCTCGTCCTTGTGGCTGGACGCGTGGCATCGGCTTGCGAAGAACCGCCTGGCGCTCATCAGCGCGATCCTTCTTATCCTGTTGGCCGGCGCGTGCTTCATCGGCCCGCTGGTCGTGACGAACACGTATTACGAGCAGAACCTGGCGCTGGGCGCGACGCCGCCGAGCGCACGGCACTGGCTCGGCACCGACAAACTGGGACGGGACCAGTTTGTGCGCATCCTGATCGGCGGGCGCGTTTCCATCATGGTCGCGCTGTGCGCGACGTTCGTGTCGCTGACGATCGGCGTGACCTGGGGAGCGATTGCGGGATTTGTGGGCGGCAAGCTGGACGCCGTGATGATGCGGATTGTGGACATCCTCTACTCGCTGCCGTTCACGATCTTCGTCATCCTCCTCATGGTGCTGTTCAAGGACTTCGAAGCGCGGTTCCGCTGGCTGGAGGACTACGGGATTCCATTCAACCTGCTGCTTCTGTTCGGCGCGATCGGTGTGGTGGAATGGTTGACCATGGCCCGCATCGTGCGCGGCCAGGTGATGTCGCTCCGCAAACAGGAATTCATCGAGGCCGCCCACGCGCTCGGGTTGCGCCGGCGCCGGATCATCTTCCGCCACATGATCCCGAACATTCTCGGGCCGGTGATCGTTTACACGACACTGACGATTCCGGCGGTGATGTTGCTGGAGGCGTTCCTGAGCTTTCTCGGGCTGGGCGTGCAGCCGCCAATGAGCTCGTGGGGCCTGTTGATCAAGGAAGGCGCGGAGGTCATGGAGGAATATCCCTGGCTGCTCCTGTTCCCGGGCGGAACGCTGGGCCTGACATTGTTCGCGCTGAACTTTCTCGGCGACGGCCTGCGGGACGCGCTCGACGTGAGGGCATCAAAGGATTAACCGCCAATGAATGCCAGCCCTTCCTCCGCACTCCTGAGCGTCTCCAATCTCAGAACCAGCTTCTACACGCGCAACGGCGTGGTGCGCGCCGTGAACGGCGTCTCGTTTTCGCTCGGCAAAGGCGAAACACTCGGCATTGTCGGCGAGTCCGGCTCGGGCAAGTCGGTCACGTGTTACTCGCTGATGCGCCTGATTCCGCAGCCGCCGGGAAAGATCGAAAGCGGTTCAGCGTTGTTTGACGGCATCGACCTGCTGACGGCGCCGGAGGAACTGTTGCGCCGCATCCGCGGGAAACGGATTTCGATGATCTTCCAGGATCCGATGACGTCGTTGAATCCGTATCTGCGGATCGAGGATCAGTTGATTGAGCCGCTGTTGATCCACGAGCGCATGCCGCGGGCGGAGGCGGTGAAGCGCGGGATTCGCGCGCTCGAGGAGGTGGGCGTGCCGGACGCGGCGCGGCGGATTCGCGGTTATCCGCACGAATTCTCGGGCGGCATGCGGCAGCGCGTGATGATTGCGATGGCGTTGATCACACGGCCGGAACTGTTGATCGCGGACGAACCCACCACCGCGCTGGATGTGACGGTGCAGGCGCAGATCCTGGAACTGGTCAAGCGCCTCCAGCAGGAACTGGGCATGGCGGTGATCTGGATCACGCACGACCTCGGGGTGGTTGCGGGCTTTTGCCAGCGCGTGCTCGTGATGTATGCCGGCCGCATTGTCGAGAGCGCTTCGACCGAGCGCCTGTTCGCCCGGCCGAAACATCCCTATACGCGCGCGTTGCAGAGTTCGATCCCGGCGCTGCAGAGCAAGGGCGCCGAGCTGTACACGATCCCGGGCCTGCCGCCCGACCTGTCGAAACCGTTGCCGGGCTGCCCGTTCGTGCCGCGGTGCGCCTTTGCGGAGGAACACTGCAAACAGCCCGTTGAATTGATGGAAGTGGAACCTTCGCATCACAGCGCCTGCCTGCGCGTGCAGCGCGGCGAAATCCAGCTTTGAACATGGCCGAAGCCTTCCTTGAACTGCGCGATGTCAAAACCCACTTCCCGGTGGAACAGGGGATCCTCTTCCGCCGCCGGCTCGGAACAGTGAAGGCCGTGGACGGCGTTTCGCTGGCGCTGCCGAAGGGCGAAATCCTGGGACTGGTCGGCGAATCCGGCTGCGGCAAATCGACCCTGGGCCGCACGATCATGCAACTGATCCCTGCCACGAGCGGCGAGGTCGTCCTCGGAGGGGTGAACCTCACGCGGCTCTCGAGAACGGAACTGCGCGCGGCCCGATCGCGGTTTCAGATGATTTTCCAGGATCCGTATGCGTCGTTGAACCCGCGCATGACGGTGTTCGACGCGCTGGCCGAAGCCATTCGCACGCATCAGCCGGTGACGCCCCGGCAGATGCCGGAGCGCGTGGGCGAGCTGATGGCGCGCGTGGGCCTGTCGCCGCGCTTCGTGAACAAGTACCCGCACGAATTCTCGGGCGGACAGCGGCAGCGCATCGCCATCGCGCGCGCGCTCGCGGTCGAACCCGAACTCTTGATCGCCGATGAACCGGTTTCGGCGCTGGACGTGTCGATCCAGGCGCAGATCATCAACCTGCTGGCGAAGCTGTCGCGGGAGATGCATCTGACGATGATCTTCATCTCGCACGATCTGTCGGTGGTGAAACACATCTGCCATCGGATCGCGGTGATGTATCTCGGGCGGATCGTGGAGCTGGGCGCTGCGGCGGACGTGTTCGAGCGGCCGCTGCATCCCTACACGAAGTCGCTGGTGAGCGCGGTGCCGATTCCAGACCCGCAGCGCGAGCGTCTGCGCCAGCGCATCGTGCTCACGGGCGATCCGCCGTCGCCCATTTCGCCCCCGAGTGGCTGCCCGTTTCATCCGCGCTGCCCCTTTGCGGTTGCGGACTGCGCGCGCATCGTTCCCAGGCTGGAGCCGTTCGACCGGGGACAGGAAGCCGCGTGCATTCGCATGCGGGAGATCAACCAGGAGAACATCCAACATCCAACGAACGGCAACGGCGGCGGTTTAACCACGGATGGACACGGATGAACACGGGTTGGAAAGGCGAAGTCAAAGGCGTGACACGAATGGCGCGAATTGGCACGAAATTGACGGACACGCTGTAAGCGCGTCACATGGTTTTCACCACAGAGACACGGAGGTGCAGAGAACGGTCGACGACACGGCGGTGACCACGAAAGACACGAAACACACGAAAAAGATTTTGTCTCACGCGAAGGCGCGAAGAAGAACGTCGCAGAGAAAGGCTTTAACCGCGAATGAACACGAATGGACGCGAATCCAGGAGAAAGGCCTTTCTCTGTGCCTCGGTGTCTCTGTGGTGATCTCGCCGTGGACGTTGCCTTCAATCCGCGTGTCGGGATGAACGACGAAAGCACCTTGTGAATGACCTTCGTTCACATTAACAACGAGCTTGAACGATGAGAGTCATGGGGACGCAAGTTCTTGTGAGCAGGCGAGGATTATCGGGTTGCACCCTTTGTCGTCTTTGAGAAACGTCGCGGAATGGCATGGGGCGAGGCGGTGGAACAGGACACTGCCCACTTTTCGAGCATGATGCCGAAGAGAAAGGCTGCACGCGCAGCGTTGGAACGGGGTCTATCGCAGAGGCGTTTTTCGGACGGACAGGCTTAGCTCTGAGCGGACGGGCGGACGTGCCGGATGTGCACGGGGTCGGGCAAACCTTGCTCATCCTTCAGATCCACGCTGATGATGATCCGGCGCCGCGAACGGTTGGCTTCGTTCACCCGCGACCGGAGTTGCATGAGGTAGAGCGACGGTTTGGGCGGGAGCTGCATACGGCCGAGATCGGAGATCCCCTGGATCTCCTGCAACATCTTCATCAATTTGATTTTGCTGGCCATTGCTTGAATTGCGCATGACCAACTGCAGGTCACGTGCCACAGGCAAATCCCGCTTGGCAGTCCGAAGGCCTTTTGCTTAGCCTCCACCGCAGATGACATCCAATCGCGTCACACTCACGGTTTTCGCCATGTGTGTGATCGCCTGTCTCCTTTCATCGGCCGCCGAACAACAGCAGACCAACACCGTTCAGGTGCTCGCCCCCCAGGGAACCCTGTATTACGACCTCAGGAATCGCGTCGCGATCTATTCCAATGACGTCGTGATCACGAGCGAGGAGGCCGTCATCACCGCCGACCGTGTTGAGTATTACGAACGCGACGACGTGCTGATTGGTACTGGCAATGTGCGGATCCAGCAGGGCGCACAGGTCTGGGTAGGCGAGCACATCGTTTACGATCGCAGGAACGGCCGGCTGGTGGCGGAGCAGTTCCGGACCGGGAAACCGCCGGTGTTCGCGTCCGGTCGAGGGCTCACAACAGATCTGACGAACCAGGTCTATTACGCCACCAATGCGCTGATCACGACCGACGATGTTTCGAAGCCGGCGATCAAGATCCGGGCGAGGCGAATCGAGATCGATCCGGACGAGCGGATTCGGGCCACGCACGCAACGGTGTGGCTGGGGCCGGTGCCGGTGTTCTATTTCCCGTATTACTCGCGGCGTCTGGATGAGGAGGCGAACCAGTTCAACTTCACGCCCGGGTATCGAAGCCGGTTCGGCGGGTTCCTGCTCACGACGTACGACTGGATCTGGAACGAGCACCTGGACGGCGCTGTTCACCTGGATTATCGGCAGAAACGCGGTTTTGCGGGCGGACCGGACCTCGGTTTTCACCTGGGCCGCTGGGGCGACGGATCGATCCGCTATTACTACGCCTACGACGAAGATTCTTCGACGAATGGCCTGACAGCGCCGGTGCACGACAACCGGCAACGCTTCTATTTCGATTACCAGGCCAGCCCGGTCACGAATTTCACGCTGAAGGCGCTGGCCCGCTACCAGAGCGACATCGGAGTTGTTCGCGACTTCTTCGAAGGCGAATACCGTCGCAACCCGCAGCCGAACACGTTCGTGGAGGCGAACAAGTTCTGGGACAACTTCAGCTTGATCGTGCTGGCGCAGCCGCGGATCAACGATTTCTACGAAACCGTGGAACGGCTGCCGGACATCCGGCTCACCGGATACCGGCAACAGATCGGTTCGCTGCCGCTGTATTACGAGAGCGAAAGCTCGGCCGGCTACTATCGGCGGCGCTTCGCGGAAACGAACGACGCTCCGCCGGGGCTGAACTTCGAGGCGGCGCGCGCGGACACGTACCACCAGGTCGTGCTGCCGCACACGTTCTTCGGCTGGCTCAATGTGCGGCCGCGCGCCGGCGGGCGGTTCACTTATTACAGCGAAGCCGATGGTCCGGGCGCCGTGACCGAGGAAGTGTATCGCGGCGTGTTCAACACCGGGGTTGAAGTGTCGTTCAAGGCGTCGCGGTTGTGGCGCAACGCGCAAAGCAGCCTGCTCGAGCTGGATGGCCTGCGCCACATCATCGAGCCATCGGCCAACTACGTTTACGTGCCCCGGCCGAACGAAAGGCCGTTCGAACTCCCGCAGTTCGATTACGAACTGCCCAGCCTGCGGCTCCTGCCGATCACGTTCCCGGATTACAACGCGATTGATTCCATCGACACGCAGAACGCGGTGCGGTTCGGGTTGCGCAACAAACTCCAGACCAGGCGCGACGGGCGCGTGGAAGACCTGCTGCGCTGGGAAGTGTTCACGGACTGGCGCCTGCGCCCGAGAGCCGACCAGGGGACGTATTCGGACCTGTATTCGGACGCGATCCTGCGCCCGCGTTCATGGCTGACGCTACATTCGCAAACGCGGTTCGACATCAACAACGAGCAGATGCGCATGACGCTGCACACGGCGACCATCGAACCGAACAACGTGTGGAACTGGACGATCGGGCATTTCTATCTGCGCGACGATTTCTCGGGAACACCGACGTCGCTGGGGCTGGGCAATGATCTGATTACCAGCAGCCTGTTCTATCGGGCGAATGAGAACTGGGCATTTCGCGCGTCGCATCACTACGATCTGCGCAACGACCGGTTGCAGGAGCAGTATTACACGGTGTATCGGGACATGCGGAGCTGGACGGCGGCGCTGACGGCGGGATTGCGGGACGACGGCAACGGCCCGGAGGATTTCATCATCACGTTCAATTTCTCGCTGAAGGCGCGGCCCAAGTACGGGCTTGGGAGCGACACGGTGCGTCACCACTCGTTGCTCGGGCGGTGAGGAGGGCGGGGAAGCCAGGTTCCAAATTCCAGGCAGGATGGCTCGCCCGGGCATCGACGAACTTTTGTTGCATATGCAACAAAAGGTTGCACGGCGGAAGAATCGCTGGCCGGTCCATTTTTTTGATCGCGGGTCTGCGACGTCTGCGACCCGAAGCAGTGTGCGACCATGCGAGCGTGGGATTCCATGCGAGGTCTGATCCTTGTGTGTGCAGAGCGGTTTACGTTGCTGCGGTTCATAGAGACCGTGCTCCGCTTTGCGTGCATAACCGGCGCCCGCGTCCATCGTAAATCGCAAGTCGTAAATCCAAAATGGCCTTTGAAGTGCCTGTGCAGGTTGCTAATCTCCGGCCATGGCACGGAAGGCATCGGATTCTGAGTCCACGCACGGCTTTGACGACATCATCGGTGTCGCATTGCTGGCGGCGGCGTTGCTTCTGTTGCTGTGCCAACTGTCCTTCAGCCACGAGGACATCGCCTACCTCCGAAGGGGCCCGGAACGGCCGATCCACAACTGGATCGGACCTTTCGGCGCCTATTTTGCCTGGTGGTTTTTCTCTCTACTCGGGATGGCGGCCTATCTGTTGCCCGGGCTGCTGGCCGTCTTTGGCGTGGCCTACCTGTTCGGCTGGCTGGATTACCTCACCCGGCGACGGCTCTGGTCGAATCTCTGCGCCTTTGTTCTGCTGCTCTCGCTGACGGGACTGCTGCATCTGGCCAACGGAAGCGATTTTGCGAAGCGGATGAGTGAGGGCCTTGGCTCGATCAGCATCGGCGGCTGGTTCGGCTATGTCACGTACGAATGGGCGTTCTGGATGCTCGGGCCGATCGGCGCCATCATCGCTTATTCCACGCTGGCCCTGATCAGCATTCTGATCCTCACGAATTTCCGGCTGGGAACCTGGGTTCGGGCCGTTTGGGAACGACAAGCGTCCGGTGCCAGCCCGTTCGGTTCCCAGGAGGAAGCGCTGGAACGCAGAGCGCGTGAACTTCAGAAGCAGGCGAAGAAACTCCAGGAAGAAGTCGAAAAATCCGTCTCCGGTCTGGGCGCCGACCTTCAACCGGTGCCCGAGCCGACGGTTCGCGACCTGAGCGTGCCGCAGACCCGTCCGGCGCGCGCGAGAAAAGCGGCGGCAGAGCCGGCGAAGGAGCCCGAGCCGGCCGATGAAGGAGAAGTCATTTCCGCGCGCGAAATTGCGGCCGCTTCAACGGCCGACGTCCTTGGCAAGAGCGCCGAACCGGCCAGGGCCGATGAAAAAAAGCCGGATGCCAAACCGCCCGAGGCAAGACCCGAACCCACCGTCACGATTGCCGACGGCTCCACGCCTGCCCCTGTCAAATCGAAGCTTCCACCGCGCAAGAAGCCGATCATGGTTGCGTCCGCGCCGGTCATCGGCAATTACCAGTTGCCGCCGCTGGATTTCCTGCAGCATCCGGACCCGAACATCAAACCCACCGAGTCGAAGGAAGAGTTGATGGCCAACGCGCGGCTGATGCAGCAGACGCTGGCCCAGTTCGACATCGAAGTGGCGCTGGGCGACATCACCAAGGGGCCGACGATCACCCGCTACGAATTGCACCCGGCGCCCGGCGTGAAGCTGGAGAAGATCACGGGGCTGTCCAACAACATTGCCGCTGCGCTCAAGGCCGAGCGCATCCACATCCTGGCGCCCGTGCCGGGCAAGAGTTCTGTGGGCGTGGAAGTGCCGAACGCGGTCAAGACGAAGGTGATCATGCGCGACCTGCTCGAGTCGGAGGAATGGCGCGCGACCAAGGCGCGCATTCCGCTGGCGCTCGGGAAGGACGTCTATGGGCATCCGATCGTGGCGGATCTTGCGGAGATGCCGCACCTGCTGATTGCCGGCAGCACCGGTTCCGGCAAGTCCGTTTGCATCAACGCCATCATCGCGTCGTTGCTTTACCGGTTCTCGCCGGACCAGCTCCGGTTTGTGATGATCGACCCGAAAGTGGTCGAGTTGCAGCATTACAACGCGCTGCCGCACCTGGTCGTCCCGGTGGTGACCGATCCCAAGAAGGTCATCCTCGCCCTGCGCTGGGTGGTGAGCGAAATGGAAAAGCGCTACCAGATCTTCGCCAAGGTCGGCGTGCGCAACATCGCTTCCTTCAATTCCCGCCCGAAGAACAAGCCGCTGCCGCAACGGGAACTCGAATTGCCCCTCACCGCCCGAAAGGAAAAGGTCGAGCCCGGCGCCGAAGGCTTCGCCGTCGAGGTGGACGAGGAAATTGTCGTGCCACGCGAGGACGACATCGTCATCCCGGAGAAACTGAGTTACATCGTGGTGATCATTGATGAGCTGGCGGACCTGATGCTGGTAGCGCCGGCGGATGTGGAGATGGCGATTGCGCGCATCACGCAGATGGCGCGCGCGGCGGGCATTCATTGCATTGTGGCGACGCAGCGCCCGAGCGTGGATGTGATCACGGGCGTCATCAAGGCGAACATCCCCGCGCGCATTGCGTTTCAGGTGGCGGCGAAGGTGGATTCGCGGACGATTCTGGACGCGATGGGCGCCGACAAGCTGCTGGGCAAGGGCGACATGCTGTATCTGCCGCCGGGTTCGGCCAAGCTGATCCGCGCCCAGGGCGCGTTGATCACGGACCAGGAGATCCAGGGGATCGTCGAGTTCATCGCGCGCCAGGCGAAGCCGAGCTACGAGGTGGAAATCCACCAGCAGCTTTCGAAACCCACGACGAGCTTCGACTCGGAGAACGGGATCGACGAGGACGAGGACCTGATCCAGCAGTGCATCGAGGTGATTCGCAGCGAGCAGAAGGCCAGCGTGTCGCTGCTGCAACGCCGGTTGCGGCTGGGGTACACCCGCGCGGCGCGGATCATGGACGAGCTCGAGAACCGCGGCATTGTGGGCCCGAGCAAGGGCGCCGAGCCGCGGGATATCCTCATTGACCTGGACGGAACGGGGGCCGACGGCCGGGGCGCCCAGGCGCAGAACTGATCCGGCCGCGCGCCTGTCGCGTACTGTAATCCGGTGAGTTGACGGCGGGAGAGGGTGCCGTCAACGTTCCGGGTGTTCAGAATGAGAACCAGAATTCAGAATCCGGGAACCCCGCTGCACGTTGCCCTCCTGGCCTGTTGCCTGGCGGCGTCCGTTCACGCCGCGCCGGTCGCCGTTCGTTTGAACAGCATCGGGTTTCTCTCCAATTTCCCCAAGCAGGCCTCGGTGGCGGCCCCGGGCACGAACTTCGCCGTCATCCGGCAGAGCGATTCCGCCGTGGTGTTTCGCGGCGCGCTGTCCGGTCCGCGCACGAACTCCGATACGGGCGAAGCGCTCTGGACGGCGGACTTCTCCGGGTTCAACACGCCCGGTGCCTATCAGATCGAGGTGCCCGGTGTGGGGCGGTCGGCGCCGTTTCGCATTGGTTCGGATATTTACCTCGAACCGTTCTACGTTGTGACACGTGGCATGTACTTGTGGCGCTGCGGAACGGCGGTCCGCGGCACGCACGGAGGGCACACCTACGCGCATGCGGTCTGCCACACCAACGACGCGTGGATGGATTACGTTGGCGGCGGGCATGTGCGGATGGATGCCAACGGCGGATGGCATGATGCCGGCGACTACAACAAGTATGTCGTCAACGCGGGTGTGACCGTCGGATGCCTCCTGCGCGCGTGGGTGGATTTTGAGCCGGCGATCCGGAGAGTCGGGCTGGACATACCGGAGTCGGGCGGGCCGTTGCCGGATTTCCTTGCTGAGATCCGGTGGGAGCTTGATTGGCTGTTGCGCATGCAGGCGACGAACGGGGCGGTTTATCACAAGGTGTCCACGCGCGACTTCTGCCCGTTCATCATGCCGGAGCACGAAAAGGATGAACGGTACTTTGTGCCGTGGGGCAGCGCGGCGACGGCGGATTTTGTGGCGATGCTGGCGATGGCTTCGAGGTGCTATCGCCCGTTTGATGCGGCCTATGCGGATCGTTTGCTTGCCGCCGCTCGTTTGAGTTACCGGTTTCTTCGGGAGAACCCGAGCCATCATTCCCCGGACCAGCGGGGTTTCTCAACCGGCGGCTACGGAACGCGGGATCCGGACGATCGGCTGTGGGCTGCGGCCGAGATGTGGGAGACCACCGGCGATGCGATCGCGTTGCGGGACTTCGAAGAACGGGCGCGGGCGATCAACGGGCGAGTGGATATCAACTGGGACTGGGGCGAAGTGGCGAACCTCGGCCTGTTGACCTATTTGTTTTCGGAGCGTTCCGGGCGCGATGGGGAGCTGGTGGCGGTGATCCGGAGCAACCTGCTGGCCAGCGCGGATGCGATCGTTCGCGCGCGGGATGACCACGGGTATGCGCGCCCGCTGGGGACTCGCTATTACTGGGGTTGCAACGGCGGGGTTGCGCGTCAGGTGCTGGTCCTGCAGGCAGCGTATCGATTGACCGGTGAGAAGCGATATCGGGAGACCTCTGCCGACGCGCTGAACCACTTGTTCGGACGCAACGTCTTCGGCCGCTCTTACGTGACGGGGCTTGGCTTTGAACCGCCCATGCACCCCCACGACCGGCGGTCGGGCGCAGACGGCATCGCGCCACCGTGGCCCGGTTACCTGGTGGGCGGGCCGAATCCGAGGGCGCGCGACTGGCATGACGTGGAAGAGGATTACCGCACAAACGAAATTGCCATCAACTGGAATGGTGCGTTGATCTACGCGCTGGCCGCGTTCCTGGAGCCCGCGCCGTAACGAGGCGTGTTGAATCAAGGGGAATGCAAACGGGGATGCGGGCGTCGTGGTACGACGGCTCCGGCCTTCGCCAAGGCTACGGCGCGGCAGGCGCGAGGACGCTCGCCCCACCGCAAGGCACGAGTGCGCTCCACTGCCCATCAAAAAATGGGTAACTTTTTCCAAAAATTGGTCGGAAGATTTGCCCTTTTGTCGTATTGTTTAGGCGTTGACCGCCCGACAACCCCCGGTATTATCCGCGGTCAATCTGGACACCTGTTAAGCGAAATCGAAAACTATGGCAGTGAAAGTTGCAATCAACGGGTTCGGCCGAATTGGACGCCTGGTCTTCCGGGCGCTGGTCGAACAGGGCATGATCGGCAAGGACATCGAAGTCGTCGCCGTCGGCGATATCGTTCCGGCTGACAATCTGGCTTACCTCCTCAAGTACGACTCCGTTCAGGGCCGCTTCAAGGGCGAAGTCGGTTCGAAGAAATCCTCGCCGGACAAGCCCGAGGACGACGTCCTGGTCGTCAACGGCAAGGAGATCCAGGTCGTCAGCGCCAAGTCTCCGGCGGAACTGCCATGGAAAGCTCTCGGTGTCCAGCTCGTCGTCGAATCCACCGGCCTGTTCACCGCCGTCGAGAAGGCCGAAGGCCACATCACGGCCGGCGCGAAGAAGGTCATCATCACGGCGCCTGCGAAGGGCGATTGCCTGACGGTGGTGATGGGCGTGAATGACGACAAGTATGACCCGGCGAAGCATCACATTGTTTCGAATGCGTCCTGCACGACGAACTGCCTGGCGCCGATCACCTACGTGCTGCTCAAAGAAGGTTTCGGCATTGAGGAAGGCCTGATGACCACGGTGCACAGCTACACGGCCACGCAGAAGACGGTGGACGGCCCGAGCAAGAAGGATTGGAAAGGCGGGCGCACCGCGGCGCAGAACCTCATCCCGTCCACGACCGGTGCCGCCAAGGCGGTCGGCCTCGTGCTGCCCGAAGTGAAGGGCAAGCTCACGGGCATGGCGTTCCGCGTGCCGACGCCCACGGTGTCCGTGGTAGACCTGACGGTGCGCACGGTGAAGGAGACCAGCTACGCCGAGATCAGCGCCGCCATGAAGAAGGCGAGCGAGACGTACCTGAAAGGCATTCTGGGCTACACCGAGGACGAAGTCGTGAGCTCGGACTTCATCCACTGCGAGCTGTCGTCGATCTTCGATCACGGCGCCGGCATTGAGTTGAACAAGCGGTTTTTCAAGCTGGTGAGCTGGTACGACAACGAGTGGGGCTACAGTTGCCGCGTGGGCGACCTCATAAAGCTGATGATCCGGAAAGGCATCTAGGCTTTCGGATGATTCCCAACCGGCAGCCCGGAAAGGGCTGCCGGTTTTTTGTGTTGCCGCCCCTCCCTTCGTTCCATCCGTCTCCCCTTCCTGAAAAAATGTTTGGCCATGCTCGCATTGTTTTGCGACTGACTGGGTGGAATGAGCGATTATGCCGATGTGCTGAGGGCGTGCCAGGGGGACAGAGCGGCGGCGTCCGAGTTGCTAGGCCGGTCTTACAAGCCGGTGTATGCCTATCTCCGGCGGCTGTGCGGCAATGACCAGGACGCCGCGGACCTCACCCAGCGGACCTTTTCGAAAGTCTGGCAGTCGCTTTCGTCGTTCCAGGGCCGGTCCACGTTCTCCACCTGGGTGCACGGCATCGCGCACCATGTTTACGTGGACTGGCGACGCCGCGGAGCGGTCGGTGAATTCCAGACGGACGCGTGGTGGGAAAGCGCGATGGCATCCACGGCCACCCCGTTTGATCACGTCGCCGAACAGGACCTGGCCCGCCAGCTCTACCGCTGCGTCGAACAACTGGATGAAGACAAGAAGCAGGTGATTCACCTGCATTATTACCAGCACCTGTCCTTGCGCGAGACGGCGGAAGTGCTCGGCATTGCCGTCAGTACTGTCAAGTACCGCCTGCGCGAAGCATTGGCTTTCCTCCGCTCGCGGAACATCGAACCTGCTTTCAAGGAGAAAGACCATGAATGACATCACGATTGAGAAGTTGTTGTCACGCGCGCCTGCGCCGCAGCCGCCGCCCGGCCTGTTCGAGCTGTTGGAGTCGCAGATCGTGCTTCCCGCGCGAGCGCTGCCGGGCTGCAATGGTTCTCACGGGCCTTCCCTGCTTCGCTGGTGGATGCCGGCGCTGGCGTTTGGCCTGTTCTTCCTGAGTTGCATGATTCTTGTCGGAGTCCAGTTCTCGTGGATCAGCCAGCTCAAACGGGAGAACGAACAGTTTCGCGCGTCGGGCGTTTCGTCCGCTCGCGTTGAGCAACTGGAGCAGCAGCTCGCTGCAATACGTGGTCTCGCGTCCGGGTTGGAAGCGTTGCGGAATCAACAGGACGAACTGCCTGCCCTGCAAGCCGAGTTCCAGGAATTGAAGGGGCTTCCCGACGAGATCGCCGCCTTGCGCGAATCAAATCATCAGTTGAAAACCGCCCTTGCCCGGGCCGGGAGTGTGGACGAACTGTGGCTGGAGCAGGCGCAGGAAGAGGAGGAGAAGAGGCTTTGCGTCGAGAAGCTGAAACAGGTTGGCCTCGCAATTCGAATCTGGTCCAACGATCACGAAGATCTGTCACCCACATCCTTCAGCAGCCTGAGCAATGAAGTTGACCAGGTGCAGATCCTGATCTGTCCCGGCGACAAGGCGCGACAGGCCTACGCGTCCGTTCCTTTTTCGGAGTTTGCGGAGGAGATGAGCAGCTACCAACTGCTTGCCACCGGTGGCCGGGATGAGGTGTTTCCGGACTCGATCATGCTGAAGTGTTCCATCCACCACAATTACGGTCTCGCAGACGGATCGGTGCAGAGCATGACGCCAGGGGAATACAGGGAAGTGCTGCGGGATAACGGGCGGTGGTACCTGGAAGCGGTTTCTCCCGAATCCGAATGAGAACGTCGCTTGCGTTGATCGTCGCGGCCGGGCTTGTCGGGGGGCTGGTGCTCCAGCATCAACGACACGTCCAGGTCCGGAATGAGAATACCGCGCTGTCCGCCGCAGCGGCCGAGATCGAGCGACTGGAAGCGGAGCTCGCTCGCGAGGAGCCGGCGCCGCAGGTCGCCGCTGAAATCGCCCAATTGCGCGAGCAGACGCGGGAACTGCTGAAGCTGCGTAATGAAGTCAGCCGGTTGCGCCGGCTCAAGGCAGATCTCGAGGCCGAGAAGCGCGAGCATGCGCGCCTGGTTGCGCTCCAGCCGCAAGAAGGTGAAAAGGCAAAACCCGGCTATGAGCAGCCCATCAAGCTGGAGAAAACTGCGTTCGCGGACCAGGGCCTGCTCACACCGGAAGCCACGCTGCAAACCTTCCTTTGGGCAATGCGTGAATGGGATACCAACCGGCTCGTCCACTGCGTTGTCCTCGGGCAGAGGAAGGCGTTCCATGAAAGACTCCCGCGTTCGCCGCGCGAGGAGGCCCGGAAACGACAGCTCTTTTACACTCTCAGTGTCGAACTGGTCGCACGCCGTGAAGTGTCCCCGGACACGGTGCAGATCGGAATCATTGTCGAATGGCTCGGAGACCGTGCCCCGCTCACGTTCCGATTGGAAGAGCAGGAATGGAGATTGGATGCGGCGCGGATTCCGTTGGCGTTCCAGTGAAGTGGACCCGAGGGGCCTGCTTCATTGTGAATGGCCTTTCCTTGCCGGCTCTCCTGTGAGGCGCATTATCCCGGCGGGATTGAGGAGACCGGGATGCGCCGGCAGAGAAATCATGGGACGGATGAGACCAAGGGGACAGACCGCCGTCCGTTCCGTTGGTCCCATCCGTCGCATTACAGTTTTCCTAATTCTTCCACAGATTCCCGGGAACAACGAAACAGGTGACACCTCGGACCCGGGGTGATACAAAATGCCTCTGCCGTGTGGAACGACGATGATACACAGCCGGGGTATCCCGTGGACGAAGACCCGGTGGTTGGCGCGGATGAGCCGATGCCCGTGTTTCCGCCGGAGTTCTGTCCGGCTGAATCGGTTGAGCGACCGGAACCCAGGTGGGATCACGGTTGGCCGATCCCTTCCACGATCTCTGCGAATCCCGACGAAGCCCGGGCGTGCATTCAACTGCCCGAGTTCGACGAGCTGTCCCTGGAGAAGGCGCGAGTCATTTCGGGACGCTTTCCGCTGGCCGAAGCCGAATACCGCGCGCAGCGCAACAAGGATGCCGGCCAGGGCCACCTCGAAATTCCGCATTTCGAACGCGTGTTCCGCATCGCCGCCCGGATGGCGAGCGTTCACGACGTCGAAAACGCCATCGACTACGACGAGATCCTGATCCTGACGGCGTGGCACTGCGTGCGGCCGGGTGTTCCCGGTTATCTGGGGTCGTATCCGAAATCGCTGCTGTGTCCGCTGTCGCACGCCGCGCCGCCCGTGGCGTTGAACGGCCTGACGCCGGCAAGGCGGCTCATCTTCGATCGCCGCGCTCCGTACTACCTCCGTTACCTCCTGTGCCACCGCTTCGGGTTGCGCACGTGCGCCGACATTGAGAACGCCGATCTGCGCCAACTGCTGCGCAGTGTCGGCTTCCGTCTCATTCGGGCGAGCGCGGTTCCAGAGATCGCGTTTCCCGGCATCACGATGGGCGAGGATCCGCCGGTGCGCCCGTGGAAACTGACGTTGCGGCAGGAATTGAGCGACGAACGCGCCGCCGAAATGCTGATCAACGCCGCTCTCTGGCAGATCCGGTACGGCCTGCGACTCGTCACTATCGAAAACGGCGACCCGCGCTGGAACATCGGCGCGTTTGCCCGGACCGACTGGGAGGACGCCTTTCTGTCGCTGGGCGTGCGCGTGCCGCCGTCGCTGACGCGCGAAAGCGGGCTGCTGGACTGGCGGGCCGTTCTCGCGCGTTGCCTGGCGATTATCGGCACGGGCAATCTTCCTGCCGATGTTCTGGGCAAAGTGGCCGCGGTGCCGCAGCGCGTTTGCCACGACAGCCATCAGGCCATCTGGGAAGTGCTGGATCGCGTGGCCGCCACCGTGCTCGAACAGGTGCGCACGTCCGAGCCGCATTTGTTCACCGAGGACGGCGAGCTCAACTACGAAGTCGCCCGATCGTTCCGGCGCTGGGCGCGCCTGTTCGATGAAGTGTCGCCGCAGATCCTGTCGCGTTTTGGCGTTTCGGCGTTCACCGCGTTGCACCGGGTGGCGCCGGAATATTTCGGATGGGGCTGCACGCAGCTCAAGCCGTGGGAACTGGAACAGGAACACGGGAAATGGAAAGGCCCGCGCGGTCGGGCTCTGCTGCGCAGCGCGTATGCGTTCGCGCTCTACGAAACCGGGCTGGGCACGATCGAAACGCGCGAGGAACAGGTGGTGTGGCAATGCACCACCGCGCAGTTCTCCGAATGGTCCGCCTCGGTGGCCGAGCAGGGATACAGCGCCTACGACTTCCTCTACGCGCTCGCGAGCCGCCACGGCCTGACGCCGCTGTTGAGCCGCGAAGTGACGCATACTGAAGCGGTGTCGCTCCTGGCCGGCGTGAATGTGCACGAAAACCTCCCGCGCATCGAAGGCTGCTGGGACCTGTGCATGTTGACGGCGCTGGAACAGCATGGCGGGAAACTCGAAGTGCGCCTGGTGGTGCCGGACCTGGTGCCGCTGCCGCTGCGACTGCGCAAGGCCGTGCTCGCGCCGCTCACCTACAGCTACCTGCACAAGGAGCTCCGGCTGGTTCGGGACTTCGACTTGCGAATGGCGCGGGAAAGCCACCGGTCTCTCGAGGAAATCCCCGGTTGGTGGGAAGACGAGCGGATCCTCGGCACGCCCTTGCTCGATCGCGTCAACAATCCCGCCGACCCCGCCCGCCGCATTCTCGAGTCGCTGGACTCCGATCCCTGGCTCGAGGCGCCCGCGCAACGCATCCGTTTCCGCGCATTCCAATTGCTGCTTTCCCGCCAGGCGACGACGCGCACCACTCCCGGCGACGGCGGATTGACGTCGGAGGAGATCCGGACGCTGTTGCGGCTGGCGCTGGAGACGATGGAATACACGAACATCGTCCAGGTTTCCTATCCGGCCATCCGGCGCGGGTTTGAACGGATCCTGGCTCGGGAGGACACGCGCGAAATGCTCGACTCGCTGCTGCTGCACATCGGCACGGCTTACGAAACAGAGATCTGGGGGCAGGTCCGCAAGTTCATTGTGCTGGATGTGATCAACGATCTTCTGACGCTGACGATCCGCTGTTCGCTGCTGCACCTGATGAGCGCCGATTGAGGCGCGCATTGCCTCAGGACCCCGGTGAGGCGAGCGTCCTCGCGAGCCGTCGTACAGCGTAGCTTCTAAAGATTCCCGCGTGCACCGCAGACGGGTTGTGAACAGAGGCGTCCGCAGACAAGTCACTTCGCATGACGGCTCGCGAGGACGCTCGCCCCGCCGGGGAGCAACCGTTTCGTTCGGCATTGGCGCCGTTCATTGAATGTCGATTTTTTCTCGATTCGTGGCGGCCGGCGCGTATTGTTTCGGCGGCATGAAACGATTCACTTTGCCTGCGGCGTGCTGGGTGTGGGCCCTGGTTTTTCTGTCCGTGCCCTCGGCCACGCGGGCCGCGTCCGGGTCCCAGGTCGAAATCAGCGCCGGCCTGGCGAAGCTGTTCGGCAACATTACCGCGTTTCAGGCCACGGCCGATGTGCAGTCGCTGGACGCCGCCGGGCAGGAGGTGATGAGAACGCCCATGACGCTGCTGTTCCTGAACGGGAACATGCGGGTGGATGTCGATATGAACCGGGCGACGGGCCAGAGCGCTCATCCCGGGGTGCTGTCGGGATTGAAACAGGCGGGCCTGGACCGGGTCGTCAGCCTGGTGCGGACGGATCGCAAGCAGGTGTACGTGGTCTTCCCGAATGCCCGCAGTTGCATCAGCATGCCGATGTCGGAAGCGGACGCGGCGGCTTCGGACAAGAGCGTGAAAGTGGAGAAAAAGGTTCTCGGGAATGAAACGGTCGGGAACCGCGCGTGCGTGAAGCATCGGATGGTGTTGAAAAGCGCGAAGGGTGACGTGCTGCTGGAAGCCACCACGTGGAACGCGAACGACATGAACGGTTTTCCGGTGCAGATCCTGTTGCATTCGAAAGAACGATCCACGGTGTTGCGTTTTGCGAAGGTGGAGATGAAACGTCCCGCCGCCGGAGAATTCGAGATGCCGCGCGGCTACACGCAGTATGGCAGCCCCGAAGCCCTGTTGCTGGCGATCGGAGAGAAGCAGAAGCAGGCCTCGGCACCGAAGCAGGAAACTCCTGCGGGGCGCGGTGCCGCTCCGCCGAAATCGGGCACAACTCCGGCCCGGCGCTGAATGCCAATGCGCACCCCCCCCGGCCGCGGAAGGCAACCCGCGGTGCCCGGGCGGCCCTCGTGGTTTATTGACGTATGCGAATCACGAATCTGAATCCGGACACCGACATCGGCGCCAGCGGATGGTTTGTCGAACTGGACGGGCGCGGGCTGCTGATGGATGCCGGGACGCACCCCAAGAGAGAAGGGCATGCGGGGCTGCCGCTGTACCGGCAGATCCAGGGCAAGGAGGTGGATGCCATTGCCATCTCCCATTGTCATCACGATCATGTCGGGTCGCTGCCGGTTGCGTTGCGCTATTTTCCCGGGGCGCACGTCCTCATGACCGAACTGAGCTACTTCCTGGTCGAGCGCGTTCTCCATAATTCGGTCAACGTCATGACCCGGCAGCGCGACGAGCTCGGCATCCTGGAGTATCCGCTTTACAGCCACGACGAGGTGGACGACATCGCGCCGCTGTTTCAGGGATTCAAGTACAACCGCGAGATCGACTGGGCGAACCATGACACGGCGCGCGCCGGGGCTCCGTCGCCGACGCTGGAGTTCTTCGATGCGGGCCACGCGCTCGGTTCGGCGGGTATGCTGGTGCGGGGAAAGCGGGAGACTTTGTTCTACACGGGCGACGTTTGCTTTCATGAACAGACCATTCTCAAGAGCGCGCGCTTCGACGGGGTGTCGGCGGATGTGCTGATCATGGAAACGACGCGGGGCGACCGCTCGCCGCCTCCGGGTTACACGCGGGAGCGCGAAGTGGACCGGTTGAGCGAGGCCATCCGGCGCGTGCTGGAGCGGCGCGGGTCGGTTCTGATTCCCACGTTTGCGCTTGGGCGCACGCAGGAGATTCTGGCGTTGCTGGCGTGCCTGATGCAGGAGGGCAAACTGCCGCGGCAACCGGTGTACATCGGCGGACTGGGACGGGTATTCACGGAGATCTACGATCTCGAATCGCACCGGACGCATCGCAATCTGCCGGACCTGCAGTTGCACGAGGCGCTGAATCTGATTGTGCTCGAGAAGGGGCAGATGGAAAACATGCGGCTCAACGGCCGGCTGTTTGTGCTGACAGCGGGAATGATGACGGAGAAAACGGCGGCGCATGAGATGGCGTTGCGAATGATCGGCGACGAGCGCATGGCGATCTTCTTTGTGGGTTACGCGGATCCGGACACGCCGGCGGGGCGATTGCGGGCGGCGAAACCGGGGGAGACCTTCCTGTTCAGTGCGAGCGGCGGCGAAGTGACGCGGAACTGCGAAGTGCAGGAGTTCGACCTGACGGGCCATGCGAATCGCGAGGAATTGCTGGAGTTCGTCGGGCGTGTTTCCCCGCGAGCGGTGCTGTTGGGGCACGGCGGCGAGCAGGCGCGCCAATGGTTTGAAGACGCAATCCGGGCGCGTTACCCGACGATGAAAATTCTTCAACCCGGGCCGGGGGAAACGGTTGAAGTGTGAGGTCGCCGCTTCGCAAGTTGCACAAGGCAAGCACAATGCCCCCGCGCCGGGGCTGAACAACGGCCCGCAGATTGACTCGTTGAGGGAGTCGCTTCAAAGGCCTGTGCCCACATTGGGCTTGTCAGAGCGGCTGCTCCGTGCTGTATATGGAGCCGTCTCGAACGAAGCCAACAAGGTTCGAGCGATTGGAGAGGACACCATGAACACCACAACGCGCGGCAGCAGATGGTTTGCGAGCCTGACGATCGTCGCGATTCTGTTTCAAATCCCGATTGCCGCGCGTGCCGCGTCGCTCGTTTACGACTTGAGCAAGGATTGGAGCACGAGCCGGAATCCCAATGGCGCCTGGTCCTACAATTTGAATGACCAGCCGATTTCAGTTTTTCAGACATTCTGGTGGGGTGAGGCCGGCTGGGGATCCAACTGGATCGCTGACGGTTCCATTCTAAAAGGCGCTCCGCCCAGTGGCATAGACCCGTGGGGCAATCCCGTCAGAGTCCCGCATGACTGGCAGCCCGGTGACGTGATGCTGCACGCCTTGTCTGTTCCTTACGGCGGCGAGGTCCGGTTCGTGAATATCAAATGGACCAGTCCGGAAGACGGTGTTATCGCGATCTCCGGCCGCGCATGGGATGGCGAAATCTTCGAAGATCGAAACGTGGGCTGGATGCTCCTCGTTCGGGGGCAGGTCGTCGCTAAACGGGCTTCCGTTCGCGGCCTCGACCGCACGGAAGAAGGCGCTGATCTCGAGGCGAATCTGCTCTCGCACAAACAGCTCCGGGGTATAGAGGTACAGAAGGGGGACGTTGTCGAATTTCGCGTCGTGACCGAGAGCCAATTCGGCCACTTTGTGGGTGTGGAGATGCGGATTACGCTTCACGCGCCGGCCAGCGCGTCTCGTCACTCCAGATCTCAGTCGGACGCTGTCAGGTAATCGACCGGGATGACGGGCTCCGAAGCAGCGTGGACTTGAGCGCGGCGCCTTCGGATTCCGCCTGTTGATTTGAGTGGTTGGCTGTGCGTTTCGAGCATGGCCCAGGGCGACGGGGGGTTATCCCCGTCCCGCCTGCGCCTGTGAGGGTGGGGCCGGAGACGGGATGCGGATCTTCCAGTCTTTGGGATTCTTCAAAGCCTCTTCAATGGCCATGCTGAGGGCGAGCAGCTCCTTGAAGCGGCCGGGTTTGACGCAATACTCGTTGGCGCCGAGTTCGAGAGCGCGCCTGCGGTCCTCCTCGTGGATGGAGGACGTGAAAACGATAACCGGCAGTTGCTGGAGCGCGCTCGGGCTGCGGTTGCGCAGCCATTCCAGCACGTCGAAACCGGAAACACGTGGCATCTTGAGATCCAGCATCACCAGGCTGGGCATGGGATACTTCTCCCGATCCGAATAAGGCGAGAGTCCGCCGAGATAGGACAGCGCTTCTTCCCCATCCTTCACGGCCTGCACGTTGAACGTCACCCTGGCCGCGCGACAGGCCGCCTTGAACAGCATCACGTCATCCATGCTGTCATCCACGTAAAGTATGGTTTCGCTCATGAGTCCTTTCAGTTGACCGCGGCGGGCCTGGGGAGTTCAAACCAGAAACGGCTGCCTTTGCCGGGGGCCGAATCCACTCCCACGCGCCCGCCCATCCGTTCGATCGATTTTTGAACGATGGCCGATGCCGGTTCCCGGGAAATCGGATTCGGAATGCAACCGCTCGAACAGCCCGAAGATCTTCTCGTGATGAATAGGCGGGATGCCGATGCCGTTGTCCTGGACGCACACGCGGATGCGAGAGTCGGCTTCCTCGGCCCAGATGGTGACCTCGGGGCGCACGCCGGGATTGACGAACTTGACGGCGTTGCTGAAGAGGTTGGCGAGCGCCTGTTCGAGGGCGACGGGGTTTGCCCAGACATCCGGGAGGGGTTCGCGAACCTGGACTTTGGCGTTGCAGGCAGCGACGTCGCCCGCGAGTTTTTCGATCACGGCGGAGATCTGGGTGCGCAGGCTTTGGCGGCTGCAGGGCAGTTCGACGTGGCCCAGCCGGCCGTAGGCGAGGAGGTCCAGGATCAGCGAGTCGTTGCGCGCGGCGGCATTGGCGATGCGGCTGAGGTATTCGCGCGCCGTCGGGTCGAGGGAGGAGGCGTATTCCGTCATGAGCACTTCGGCAAAGCCCTGCATGGTGCGATTGGGTCCGCGCAGGTCGTGGGCGATGTTGTAGCAGATGCGTTCCAGGGAACGGATGGTTTCGTTCAGGTGCGCGGTGCGCGCCTGGACCTTGCGCTCGAGATCCTGGTTGGCGCGGCCGAGTTCCTCCTTGGCCTCGCGCAGGGCTTCTTCCACCTGCTTGCGATGGGTGATGTCGAGAAAGGCGCCGACGGCGCCCCGGATGCGGCCCTGTTCGTCAAAGAGCGGCCGGGCCGAGCAGAGCAGCCGCCGGGTGCTCTGCCCGACACGGACCAGATCCAGTTCGAAATCGCGGACCTCTTTGCCGCGACAGGCGATGTGCATGGGCATTTCCTCGGGAGCCAGCGGGCGCCCGTTGCGATGATCGGCATAGCAGGCGGTATGGCCGGGAATGGCCTGCAGCGAGGTATTCGCGCCCGGCGGGATGCCCAGCAATTCGCCCAGGTATGGATTGACAGTGATTCGTTTGCAGGCCGGGTCCTCGGCAAGCGCGATGCCCAGTGGCAGGACATTGAGGATGGTTTGCAGTTCACTGACGCGGCTCTGGAGTTCTCCGTTGAGCCGGGCGACCTCCGTTTCCGCGCGTTTACGTTCGGCCAGTTCCTGCGAAGCGCGGGCGTTTGCCCTGTGCATTGCCTCGATCGCGCCGGCGATCGCCAGCGACACGGCCACGAATGCAAACATCGCCAGGAGCACCCCGGGATCCATGAGCGTCTGCCCCTGGTTCGGGTCGAGGAAGAAGAAGCTCGCCGCAACCGTCGAAAGCGCAATCGCCAGGAGGGCGGGATCGAGACGGCAGAACCATGCGGTGACCGCGATGACCGGGAAGAAGAAGATGAAGGGGACGAAGGTCCTGCCCCACAACGGGATCAACAGCACTCGCAACGCGCAGGCTAACGCCACGCCGACCACGGCGATGCCGTAACGGATCCACCAACGTTCCAGCCGCAGAGACGGGTCATTGGCCAGCAAGCCCGTTCTTTCGTTGTTCAACATACGAGCGCATTGCCGTGTTCTTTCGACGGATGGAAACGGCATCGAGGGTGCGCACAAAAGAACCGCCCCCGCAATTCTTTATTTCGGGGAATTCAGTCTCTCTCCGCCTGCCTGCTGCCGCGCGGGCGTCCGGCAAAGGCTTCCTGGCGGCGAGCGACCGGGTGTGAAACGAAGAAGCCATTGCGCCTGGAAGCGCAATGGCTTTGAAACAGGGCAACGTGCGAGCTTATTGGCCGCCGCGACCACCGCCGCGTCCACGGCCGAAGGCGCCGCCGCCGCGGGCGCTCATGTTCTTGATGCGCTCGATCTGCTCGGATGTGAGCTTGCTGCGGATCTTGGCGAACGCCCTGGCCTGGCCGAGCGCCTGTTCCTCTTCCGCCTTGGCGAGCGCGGCCGCCTTCTGCTTGATCTGAGCTTCGTCCACCTTCTCCGCGAAGACGGCTTCGCTCAGCTCCGTCCGGGCCGTCGCCACCTTCTCATTCAGGGTGCTGATTTCCTGAATGTACTGCTGGTAGGCAGTGCGTTGCTCGTCTGTGGCGTCCGGGCCGAGGCCGAAACCGCCGCGGCCGCCGCCCATGCCGCCGCCTCCGGGCTGTGCAAGACCGGATTGCGCGGAGAGGATGAGGCCCGCAATTGCGGCGAGTGTGTACGATAGGAATCGGTAACTTTTCATAGGTTTATGGGTTGGTTTCACTGCACTGCATCGCCGGAGATCTCCCGGACAGTCTGCAGTTCCATTCCTACAGACCGTGCAGGGGCAAGCCCGGTTACGGCTTTCGCGGCCGCCTTTCCAGGTCGCGAAACCCGCTGGGTGGTCGAATCCGGCCCCGGCTGATCACGGGGAATACCTAAGAGGGCCGGACCCGCAAGGCAAGAGGAATGTTTCCCTATCTCCGCCCATCGGTGCCCATCGGTCCTCTGAATAAACTTTGACCCCCTGCGGAACTTTCCTTAGTTTCGCGTGTAATTCTAGGGTAAATGTCTGGTGGCTGAATGGCTTTCATATCGCTGAAAGAGTTTTTCGCCCGCATGGGCCTGGTGACTCCTGAGCAGTTCAACGAGCACAGCAAGGCCTGGCGTGTGGCGGTCGAGAGCGGCTCTCAGGAGTCGCTGCTCGCCTTTATCTGCCGCGAGCGCGGCATCGCCGAGGACATGTTCCTCCAGAAGCTCGCCCAGGCGCTCAATTGGCCCTATATCGAAATCTCCCGGCACGACATCCCGGCCGCCGCCCGCAACCGCATCTCCACCAAGGTGGCCTTCCAATACTCCGTCATGCCGACCAACGTGTTCGACAGCGCCGTCCAGGTCGCGGTCAGCAATCCCTTCGACACGGCGATGCTCAACGCGGTGCGGTTCGACGCGAAATGCCCGGTGCAGTTCGCCCTCGCGCCCAGGGCCGACATCGAGAAAGCGCTCAAGAAGTATTACGGCGTCGGCGCCGAAACGCTGGACGAGATGGGCGAGATCGCCGAGGACGAACCCCTGGAACTGCTCGTCGGCGACAAGGAAATCACCGAGAGCGACCAGGAGGCGAGCGTTATCAAGTTCGTCAACCAGGTCATCTGGGAAGCCTACAAGGATCGGGCGACGGACATCCACCTCGAGCCGCAGGAGGACGAGCTGCGCATCCGGTATCGCATCGACGGCATTCTGCACCAGACGCCGATGCCACCGCAGTTGAAACGCTTTCAATCGGCGATCCTTTCCCGCATCAAGGTCATGAGCGGGATGAACATCGCGGAGAAACGGCTGCCGCAGGACGGACGCATCAACGTGCGGATCAAAGGCGAGGAAATCGACATCCGCGTGTCCACGGTGCCGACGGTGTATGGCGAGAGCACGTCGCTGCGGTTGCTGTCGCGCGGCAAGATCTTTCTGAGCCTGGACAAGCTCGGGTTTTCGCCGGAGGACGAGGCGGTGATCCGCGAGCTGATCGTGAAGCCGCACGGGATTCTGCTGGTCACCGGGCCGACCGGTTCCGGCAAATCGACGTCGCTCTACGCCATGCTGAGCACGATCAACTCCGTGCACAAGCGCATCATCACGATCGAGGAACCCGTCGAGTACGAGTTGAAGGGGATCAACCAGATCGCCGTGCGGCCGGAGATCGGGCTGACGTTCGCGGTGGGGCTGCGGCACATCCTGCGCCAGGACCCGAATGTGATCATGGTGGGGGAGATTCGCGACCTTGAGACGGCGGAGATTGCGATTCGCGCGGCGCTGACGGGGCACCTGGTGTTCTCGACGCTGCACACGAACGACGCGCCGAGCGCGTTCACGCGGTTGATCGACATGGGGATCGAGCCGTTCCTGGTGGCGTCGTCGGTTGAAGCCGTGCTGGCGCAGCGCCTGGTCCGCACGATTTGTCCGAACTGCAAGACGGAGCAGAAGGTGGAGCGCAGCTATCTGAAGCGCATCGGCTTTCCGGAGGATGCGATTGACACGGCGAAGTTTTATCACGGGGCGGGATGCGAGGATTGCCGGCAATTGGGTTACCAGGGACGGCTGGCGATTTACGAGTTGCTGTTGCTGAACGAGCAGTTGCGCCCGCTGATCCTGAATCGCGCCGCCGCTTCCACCATCGCCCAGCGCGCGATCGAGCTGGGCATGCGCACGCTGCGCACCGACGGCTGGAACAAGGTGCGCGCCGGGATTACCACCATCGAGGAAGTCCTCCGCGTGACCCAGGTCGAAGAACATCTGGACGCGCTGATGGAGGACAAAACGGAGATCCTGTCCAGACGATGATGACGAACCGGCATGTCAGGCAAGACCCGGGCGGCCGCCGGCGCGGGTGTCTTTTGCATCGCGCGGTCTCCTCCCGTTGATATGGCCCGCTGGCACTCCTGCAACATCCTGTCCGTGACGCCCGACGCGAGGCGCCTGTGGCAATTCGACGGCGGCTCGTTCCGGTTGAACCGGGAGCTGACCAGCCCGCCGGGCCAGCCGGTCGCCCCGAATCTGGTGAGCAAGAGCTGGAGTTCGCTCTGGCAAAAGAAGCTGAACGTGGCGTGGCTTCCGCCGGAGCACGTCTTCATTCGCGTCGCGCAATTTCCCAACAGCACGCCCGAGGAAACGCGATCCATGGTCGAGCTCCAGTTGGAGAAGCTCTCGCCCATTCCCGTCGCGCATGCCGTCTGGACGATGGACACCATTCCGCATGCGGCGGGAACCATGCAGACGGTCATCGTCCTGATCGTGGCGCGAAGCGTCGTGGAGGAGTTCCTCGACACGCTGGAAACCGAGGGTTACCTCGCTGATCGCCTTGAGTTGCCCGTGTTGGACCAGATCCGGGCGACGAAGATCGATGAGGATGGCGCCTGGATCTATCCGGAAGTGCGAGGCGGCAGGAACACGGCGCTGGTGGCGTGGTGGTACGGGGGCATCCTTCAGAGTGTGGATTTGCTGACCCTGTCCGCCGAGGGCGATCGGGCGGCGGGCTTGAGGGATCAATTGACGCAAATGGCCTGGGCCGGGGAGCTGGATGGGTGGCTTGTGTCGGAGCCCAGGTGGCATCTCGTCGCCGAGGGTGCGCTTGCGGAAGACTGGCTCGCTCCGTTGCAGCAGGGGCTGGATCAGCCTGTGGAACTGGTTCCGCCGGTGCCGCCGCAGGAGCTGGCGGCCCGCACAGCGAGACGGGCGGCGGAGTCGGATCCGAAACTCACGCTGTTGCCGCCCGAGTACGCGACGCGCTATCGCCAGCAGTTCGTCGATCGCCTGTGGATGCGAGGCCTGGGGGCCGTCCTGGCGTTATATGTGGTGGGCCTGCTCGTGTATTTCGTCGCGCTCGGCGTCCTGCAATACCGAACAACTGCAGTGGAACAGGAGGTCAAAGGGTTGGCGGCGGCGTACACCAACTCGCTCCAGCTTCAGGCGCAGCTCCAGGTCCTCAAGGAAGGCCAGGAACTGAAGTTCGCCGCGCTGGACTGCTGGCTGGCGGTGGCGGAGGCGCTGCCGACGGACTTTACCCTCGATACGATGAATCTGACGGGAGGGAAGACACTGCGTCTTACGGGTACGGGCCCCGCCGACGGGTACCGCGCGCTTACGGATTTTGGCGACAACCTTCGCAAAGCCCGCGTTCGGGGGCAGTACCTCTTTGATCAGCGAACCGTGGAGCTGCCTCGCCCGACCGTGCGCGGCGCGAACATGACCTGGAGCTTTGACCTGAACCTCAGACGGGCACAAAAGTGAACGGCTACCTGTCACGATTAAACCCTGCTGAACGTCGATTCGTGGTCGGCGTGGGGCTCCTGTTTTTCGTGGTGGTGAACATCTTCTGGATCTGGCCGCATTTCTCGGACTGGGGAAGGCTGCAACGGCGGTTGGAGACCGCCTATAGAAACAAGACGAAATTCCAGACCGAAGTGGACAAAATTCCTCACCTGCACAAAGAGATTGCACAGCTCATGAGCGAGGGCGCGGACGTGCCGGCGGAGGAACAGGCATACGAATTTCTGCGCACCATCCAGGCCCACGTTGCTCGCAGCGGATTGGGCTTTACCGGTGCCGGCAAAACCTCGGTCAATACCAACCAGTTCTTCATCGAGCAGATTCACAGCGTTACGGTCCAGGGCGATGAACGGCAACTGGTGGATTTCCTTTACTCGATCGGATCGGGAACGTCGCTCATCCGTGCTCGGGAATTGTCGATTCGGCCCGACCAGGCCCGGCATCGTTTGTCCGCCACCGTCACTCTTGTCGCCAGCTACCAGAAGAAGGCGCGTCCGCCATCCGGGCGCGCTCCGGCGCGCGCCACGGCCGCCGCGGGCCGGGCAAACCCACCGGCCGCATCGCCGCAACCGGCCGGTCAAAGAGCAACGCAAAGATAGACCCATGAAAAGACTTTTGCCCTTTGTGCTGTTGTCCCTCGTCGTTTCGTGCTCGCAAACGGCACGGAAGGACGCCGACCTGCAATTCCAGCCATTGGACGCCGCGGCGCTCCAGGGCGAACCCGAGACGCCGGCGCAGGTGGCGGACGTCGAACCCGCCGGGTCCGGGGCTTTCCAGACCAACGTTCTCGTGCCTCCGCCCGTGGCGCAAACCGAGGCGGTGCGGACGGCGGAGCCCGCCGCGGCTGCGGCCGAGCAGGGGACGCCTGTTGTGACGCCGGCCCAGACGCCCGCGCAGCCGGTGCTGCCTGCCGAGCAACCGGTGACAATTCCCGGGCAGCCGGCGACCACGCCGGCAACCCCGCCAACAGGAGTGCCCGCACCGCTGCCCCAGGGGGCAGGTTCTTCCGCTGCTGCGGACGTGGAAGAAGTCCTTCCTGCCGGCGAGATTGATTTCCGCAACATGCCGCTGGAGCAGGTTCTCGAGGTGTACGCGGACCTGGTCAATCGGACTTTGATTCGCCCCCCGAATCTGCCGCAGGCCCAGGTGACGCTGCGGACACAGACTCCTCTGACGCGGCAGGAAGCCATTCAGGCGCTGGATTCGGTGCTTGCCCTGAGCGGGATCGCGATGATCAACCGGGGCGAGAAGTTTGTGACGGTCCTGCCGCAGCAGGAGGTTCATACGGGCGGCGCCAGACCTGACCCGCGGGGCGCCGACGAGCTGCCCGAGTTCGGGCAGTTTGTAACGCACATCGAGCAGTTGGAATACATCAAGCCCAGCGAGGCCGCGCAGGTGCTGCAACAGTTCGCCCGCATTCCAAACTCGGTCCTTCCCATCGACAGCAGTCAGATGATTGTGTTGCGGGATTACGCCGAGAACGTGGCGCGCATGCTCGAGATGCTCGAAAAAATTGACCAGGCCGTGCCCACGCCGCTGGTCTCGGAGGTCATACCCATCAAATACGCGAAGGCGGTGGACATGGCCGAGGCCCTGGGCAGCCTGGGCAGCGGCGGAACCACGGCTACCATCGGCACCCAGCGCAGTAGCGTGGGCGGACAGCGGATGGGCGGGCGCTACCCGGCGGGGCGTTCCGGCACGACCGGGGGCTATTACAATCAGGGAGGCTACAACCAGCCGTACGTGCCCATGGCAACCGGCGGCGGCACGGCTGCGACGGCGTCGGCCGCCGCGGGAGACTCCTTCCAGAACCGGCTGCGACGGATCATCGAGCGCGCTTCTGACCAGGGCGAGCTTCAGATCCTTGGCGAGACCAAGATTCTCGCGGACGAACGCAGCAATTCCCTCCTGGTCTTCGCCACCCGGCAGGACATGGAAATGATCAAGACGATCATTGCCAAGCTCGACATCGTCCTGCCGCAGGTGCTCATCGAAACCATCATCATGGACGTGCAACTGGATGACTCATGGCTTTTCGGAGTGTCCGCCGGCCAGCACCGGCAGGGCGAAGCCGGCAGCGCCGAGGTCGGGGGCGCGTCCAACAACGAGAACAACCTGTTGGGCAATCTTGCGGACTTCTTTTCGGGCGGCGGCACAAATACGTTTCCCACGAGCGCGGGGTTGACGTATTTCGGCAGATTCAACGGCGACTTCGATCTTGCCGTGCAGGCAGCGGCGACCGATTCGCGGATCAATGTCATTCAGAAGCCCCGCATCCTGACCTCGCATGCCACGCCCGGGAGGATCTTCGTCGGCAGTACCGTGCCTTACGTCACCGGCACCTATTACGGCGGCGGTTTCGGCGGCCCCTCTTCCTCCTATCAGCAGTTGCGCGTCGGTATCGGCCTCGAGGTCGTTCCGTTCATCAACCCGGATGGCCTCGTCGTGATGGAGATCTACGAAACGATTGAAGAAGTCAGCGGATCAACGGCCATCACCGGCGTCGGCAACGTGCCCAACACAACCACGCGCGAGTTCGCCGCCAATGTGGCCGTCCGCGACGGCGATTCCGTCATGCTCGGCGGCTTCATTCGCAACTCCACCAACAAGGACGTCAGCGGCGTGCCGATCCTCAAGGACATCCCCCTCCTGGGTGCGCTCTTCTCAAGCCGGTCCAGCTCGAAATCGCGGAAGGAGCTCATCGTGCTGATGCGGCCCACCGTGTTGAAGACACCGGAGATCGCCGCGCTGGCGTCCGCGGCGGAAAAGGACCGCCTTCCCGGCGTGACCCGCGCTGACGCCGAAGTGCAGGAATTCGAACGAAAGGAGTTCGACCGGCAGCAGGAGGAAATCCGCAGCCGGCAGCAGCAGGAGCAGCGCAAGCGGCGGTAATCCGGCCCTGGCGTTACTGGTTGCCCGGCGCCGGAGGAAGCCGCAGCGTGCGCGTGGGAATAGTGGGCGTCGGTCGCCCGCCTGAAGCGGCCGCAGCAGGTTGAACTCCCGGCCGAGGCGCGTCGGGCAGGGGCTGAGCGGGAGCGGACCTGGCTCCGTTGTTTTCGAAATCCAGGGTCTCCTCCTGCCCATGATTCTTCACCACCACAATGCGCTTCTCTGCATCGATGGCGAGGACTTCGATCTCACCCTGGCGCTCGCCGACGGAAAGTGTGTAGTACTCCGGTTCCTTCTGCTTCGGCGACTGGGTCATCATCAGCGCCTTTTTCTTCCCGAGAATGGTCGTGATGCCGGTCAGGGTGATCTTCGGCGGGGGTGTTGACGGCGGCTTCGGCGGCTCGGGCGGAGGCGGGGGAGGGTTCAACCCGAAGACATTCCTTGCCACGATGCTGCCATACGGCGTTGCCGCCACGTCATCGACCGCCGCATGGGCCGCCCCGAGGCACATGGACAGAGTGACAGCGCAGACAAGCAGTTGGCCACCTCGCACCATGGGCGAAATATAACAACTGCAGTGTCAAACACCACGCGGAAGTTATGGCTTCGCTTCGACTCAATACGCCGCCTGCGCGCCCTTAATCTGGCGCTTCTGCATCCACGGCATCATCGAGCGCAGCCGCGCGCCCACTTTCTCAATGGGATGCTTCTCGCCCTTCTTCAGCAGCGCGTTGTAGCGCTTGTAGCCGGTCTGGTATTCCTTCACCCATTCCCGGGCGAACTTGCCCGACTGAATGTCTTTCAACGCCGCTTTCATGCGCTTCTTGACACTGGCGTCGATGATTTTCGGGCCGACGGTGACATCGCCCCACTTGGCCGTTTCCGAGATCGAGAAGCGCATGCCGCTGATGCCGGACTCGTTCATGAGATCGACAATGAGCTTCAACTCGTGCAGGCATTCGAAGTAGGCCATTTCGGGCGAATACCCGGCTTCAACCAGCGTTTCGAATCCGGCCTGGACCAGGGCGCTGCATCCGCCGCACAGCACGGTCTGTTCTCCAAAGAGGTCCGTCTCCGTTTCCTCCTTGAAGTTGGTTTCAATGACACCCGCGCGCGTGGCGCCGATGCCTTTGGCCCATGCCAGAGCGATCCGTTTGGCCTCCCGGCCGCCCTGATAGACCGCGATCAGGCTCGGCACGCCTTTGCCCTCCGTGTACTGCCGGCGGACAATGTGGCCCGGGCCCTTGGGCGCCACCATGATGACGTTCACGCTCTTCGGCGGAACGATGGTCTTGAAGTGAATCGAAAAACCATGCGAGAACAGCAGCGTCTTGCCTTTGCTCAGGTTCGGCGCAATGTCCCGCTCATACACCGCCGGCTGCTTCGTGTCCGGCAACGCCACCATGATCACATCCGCCCGGCGCACCGCCTCCGCCGTCGAAACCACTTCGAATCCCTTCTCGTGGGCAACCGGGATGGACCTGCTGCCCTCGTACAGGCCGACAATCACGTTGAGTCCGCTGTCCTTGAGGTTCAGCGCGTGGGCGTGGCCCTGGGAACCGAACCCGAGCACGGCGAGGGTCTTGTCCCGCAGGACGCTCAGGTCGGCATCTTTGTCCGTGTATACTTTTGCTGGCATCGTTTGTTCAGAGTTAAGGGTTCAGAGGTTGAGAACGTGCGGTTGAGGCGCCGGTTTATTTGCGCGGCATGGCGACCTTGCCCGTGCGCGTCACGTCGAGCACGCCAAAGGCGTTCATCAGTTCGAGAAACTTCCCTACCTTGCTTTCGTCGCCGGTGATCTCGATCGTCAGGCTCTTCGATTGAACATCGACGATCTTCGCGCGGAAGATGTCCGTGATCTGCATGACCTCGGCGCGGGATTTTGAATCGACGGCAACCTTGACGAGGACCAGTTCGCGATCCACGTACTCGCCGTCGCGGAAATCCTGGACCTTGAGGACGTCGGGCAGCTTCTTGAGCTGCTTGATGATCTGTTCGAGCGTGGCTTCGTCGCCGTGGGTGACGACCGTCATGCGGGAGGCCGTCGGATCATGCGTGGGAGCGACGTTCAGCGAATCGATATTGTAACCGCGGCCGCTGAACAAGCCTGCGACGCGCGTGAGCACGCCGAACTTGTTTTCCACCAGAATCGAAATCGTGTGTCGCATACATCCCCGGGAAAGGGGGAAGCGCAAGCTAGCAACGCGCGGCGGAGGGGTCAAATTCCAATTCCGGCAGCGGCCGCCCGAATGGACTCAAATCGAGGCGCATTGGAGGGGATCGTTGACTCATAATTCTGCTTACCGACAGAAGAGGCAAAAGTGTCTTGGCGGGAGGATGCGGGAGGCCGCGGGCGACTCGACTTCAAGCGGGCCTCTGCTACGTTTCTCACGTGAGTTTTGTTGCTGAATTGAATTCGTTGCCGATGGACGCGCTGATGCGCCGGTCCATGGCAGCCACTTCCGAGCAGGTCCGTGCCGTTGTCCGCAGGCCGAGACTGACGTTGCCGGACTTTGCGGTACTGCTTTCGCCCGCGGCGGGTGAAGCGCTCGAAATCCTGGGCCGCCGCGCGCATGCGCTCACGCTCCAGCGTTTCGGCCGCGTGGTGCGCCTGTTCGCCCCGCTCTACCTGTCGAACGAGTGCATCAACAACTGCAAATACTGCGGGTTCTCCAGGGACAACCCGATCCTCCGTGTCACGCTGTCCGTGGACGAAGTAAAGCGCGAGGCGGCGGCGCTGTACGACCAGGGCTTTCGCAACCTGCTGCTGGTCGCTGGCGAGCATCCGAAGTTCGTCTCCAGGGAGTACTTGCGCGAGTGCGTTTCGATGCTGCACGCGACCTGGCCGTCCATCTCGCTCGAAATCGGCCCCATGGAGACGGACGAGTATCGTCCGCTGGTGAGCGCAGGCGCGGATGGCCTGGTGGTGTACCAGGAGACGTACGATCGCGCCGTGTATGCGGAGATGCATACCGCCGGGCCAAAGCGCAACTTCGACTGGCGCCTGGAAACGCCGGAGCGCGCCTACGCCGCCGGGTTCCGGCGGCTCGGGATCAGCGCGCTCTACGGGCTTGCCGACTGGCGGCGAGAAGCCATTTGCGTCGCCGCGCACGCGGATTACCTGCTGCGCAATTGCTGGAAGGCGTCGGTGACCATTTCCCTGACGCGGCTCCGCCCCTGCGCGGGAGAGTTCCAGCCGCTGACGCAAATGAGTGATCGCGAACTGGCGCAACTGGTTTGCGCGTTTCGATTAATGTTCCCGGACGTGGGGCTGGTGTTGTCCACGCGGGAATCGGCTTCGTTGCGCGACGGGTTGATTCCGCTCGGCATCACGCTGATGAGCGCGGGCAGCCACACCGAGCCCGGCGGCTACACCGGCGCCGGTCGCGAGAACCTGCACCAGACCGTGCGCGGCCGGCTGGTGGCGCTGGCGTCGGGTTCCAGCGAGTGGGCGCCGGCGGCCAACGGCGACACGGCGCTGAATGCGACCGAGCAGTTCCAGATTGCGGATCATCGCTCGCCGGCCGAAGTCGCGGCGTTGCTCCGGCGGCTTGGCTACGAGCCGGTATGGAAGGACTGGGATGCGGCGTTGACGTCGGGATGAACTTCCGGATGCGTCAGCCCATGTCGCGGTTTTGACGGTTATGAACGTGATTACGGCCAATGGCAGGCAGGTGCCGGTGACGTTCCCCTGCACGATTGAGGAGTTCCTGCGCGCGCAGAATCTTCCCCCGCGCAGCGTCGTTGTGGAGCACAACTTCGAGGCTGTCGCGCCGTCCGAGTTTTCACGGCGCCAGCTCGCTCCGGGGGACAACCTGGAAATTGTGAAGATCGTTGCGGGAGGATAACGCGCAGCAGGCTGTGAAGCGGGTGATTCGGCATGCGGCGGTCCTGTGCACAACGTGTGAACGGGTGTGAATAACTTTGTCTTGCAAGTCGGGTCGCCCGAGGTGCGAAATACGGACAGAGGCGGTCTGCCGGTAAAACGCCTGCCACCTCCGGGCAAAACTGGCGGACCTGGAAAGGGTCCGGAAATGAGCAAGGCAGCCTGGGTGCAAGACACGCTTTCGCTGGAGGCAACTGATCCATGCCGCATTGTTGTGCTCGCGGAGGATAGTTTCACTCTCGCTCACGCCATGGAACGCTGCGGGCGCGTCGTCGCCCACCTGGAAGGGGAAGTGACGTTTTCAGTGCAGCCGTACCGGCTGAGCGATCTGAACGATGCCACGCTCGCCCATGGAGCCTCCGAGGCGGCGGCGCTGGCCGATATCCTGATGTTCTCCGTCCACGGGGTGGACCTCTCTTTCGACCTCCAGCAGTGGCTGGGCCGCGTCCTCGAGCGGCGCACGCGCCGCGATGGAGCCCTGGCCGTGATCATTGTCGAGCCGGTTGCGTCGGACGAAGCGGTGAAGGCCGTCCTGACGCATTTCCACTATGTGGCATTGCGCCTTGGGTTGGAGTTCCTTCCCGTCGTTCCGCAGCAGGCGGGCGAGTCCGGGCTTGCGGGCCGGCACGCGCCTCTGGATCCATTCCGCGAATGGGGCTACGCCCACTGGGGGCTGAACGAGTAATCCGTTCGTCGCGCCCCGGCGGTTCCTGCGGAGTGACGCCGGTCGGGCGTTCGGCCGGCGGATTACCTGCCTCGCCGAAAGCAACGCTTACGGGTGAGCCGCGGTTCGAGCGGACTTGAAGTACCCCAACAGTTCGGATTTCGGGACATTGGTCAGGTCCGCGGCCACATCCACTTCCACCTTGGCGCGCAACCGCGGGTCGATTTCCTGCAGCAACGCGTTGTGGATCTCACGGCTGGCCGCCAGGAAACAGCGCTCGACTTCATCGCTCCGGAGCAGCGAATTGAGGTGATCCGCCAGTTTCCGAATGCAGCGTTTCCGCTTTTCGAGCTCCATGTTGTGCCGTTCGCCCCGGGCCATGCCGCCGACGCCGTTGGGGCCGACGCCCGTGCGCGGGAAGCGCCCTGCCTGATCCGTCACTTCCTCCACGAGCCGTCGGTTCGCGGTGGTGCGAGCATGGTCCACGAGTTCCAATCGCGGATTGCTGTACAGGGGATCCGAGTCCACGCGATACGCTTTCAATTCCTCCAGGTCAGTCACGACAATCCATGTGTTTCTCATAGTCCTGGCGCAGGTTGAATGACATTCAATCCGTCACGATGGTTTGCGTGTGCAATCTAGCACACGAAACGGGAATGCAAAACGGGACCGGCCGGAGGAAATCAGGGTGGCCGGCCCGGCCGGCCCTCGACTCCTGCTTCATTTCGGCTTGTGAACCGGCCGGTCGCCCCGCAACTTGGCGCCGTGCATAACCCGATTCTCGTCGCGCTCGATGTCCCGGACGCGGACCGCGCCATGACCCTTGTTTCCCGGCTGGCTCCCGTTGTCGGCGGTTTCAAAATTGGCAAGGAGCTCTTCACGTCAGCGGGGCCCGAGATCGTGCGGCGTGTGCGCGCGGCGGGCGCGCCGGTGTTCCTCGACCTGAAGTTTCACGATATTCCGAATACCGTGGCGCGCGCCGTGGCGGTGGCGGTCCGGCTTGACGTACAGATGCTGACCATCCACGCCAGCGGCGGGCTGGAGATGATGCGCGCAGCGGCGGAATCGGCTCAAGCCGCCGCTTCACAGGCTGGTGTGAATGCCCCATTGCTTCTGGCGGTGACTGTGCTGACCAGTATGGATTCGGCGGCGCTGGGCGAAACCGGGTGCGACACGAACGTGGGCAGGCAGGTGGAACGCCTGGCTTCCCTCGCCGTCAAAGCGGGAATCGGCGGCCTCGTCTGCTCGCCGCTCGAAATCGCGATGCTGCGGCAGGTCCTTCCGTCGCGCATCCAGTTGGTGACGCCTGGCATCCGGACCGGGGCCGATGCGGGAGACGATCAGAAGCGGACGTTGTCGCCGCGGGAGGCATTGCAGGCGGGCGCGAACTGGCTGGTGATCGGCCGGCCGATCACGGCGGCAGCCGATCCGCGCGCGGCCGCGGAAGGCATCGTTCAATCTCTTGGATGAGATTCTGATGAACAACACAACGCCGATCACGGTGATCACCATTTTCCAGGCCCGGGCCGGGAAGGAAGCCGACCTGCGCCTCGCGCTGCTGGGCCTGCTGAGCCAGACCCGCCGCGAGCAGGGTTGCCTGAACTACGACCTTCACGTTTCTGCCGATCATCCGGGGCGCTTCCTGTTCTACGAAAACTGGGCCACGCAAAGGGACATCGACTCACACTTGAAGTCCCGGCACGTCAACGCGGTCATCCCGGCTCTCGCGGAATTCTGCGAATCCTTCCCCGAGTTCACGACGTGGACCCAAATTGGCCAGGAGGGCGACACTGTCCCCATCAGTTGAGCTCGCACTTCCCGTTGTTAACACCTGAGTGATGAGCAGATAGCCCTGGGCGCTGCCGAGGAAATCGGGAAACTGCGAAGTTATCGCGTTATGCAGTCGCGGCCCGCCGGTGAAGACGAGATCATTCTTTACGTTTCGTTCGGTGGCGCGGCGCGGGAGGTGCGCCCGCGGCGGATTCAGGAGCAATGGAAACTGGCGGCACCGCCATAGAATCCCTGTCACCTTTCCGGCTGATATCGCCACGTATGCGGTGATATGATACCGCACACAGCAATGCAAGCTGCCGCGCAGAACGACGCCGGGTTGGTGGCTGAAAGCCTGAAAGGCAATGGCGACGCCTTTGGAAAGATTGTGGCGCGCTACCAATCCATGGTGTGTTCGCTGGCTTACAGCGCGACGGGAAGCTTGAGTTACAGCGAAGACCTCGCTCAGGAAACATTCGTCACTGCATGGAAGGAGCAAAGAAGGCAGCGACAACTCGCAAGGGAAGGAGCGGGTCGATGAACGGGTGGCGTTCACGGAGCGATCCTGCCGACCCGCGTGTCGGCTGAACTTGCGGGCGCGCTAGCCCTTGAACCGAGTGGCCACCAGGCTGGCGTTGTGGCCGCCGAAACCGAAGGAGTTGTTCACGATGGCGTTCACGGGCATCTGCCGCGCCGTGTTCGGCACGTAATCCAGATCACACTCCGGATCCGGAAACTCGTAATTGATGGTCGGAGGGACCGTTTGCGTTTCGATGGCCTTGATGCAGGCAACCATCTCCACCGAGCCTGCGGCGCCAAGCATATGGCCGGTGGCGCCCTTGGTGGAGCTGACGGCAAGCTTGCGCGCGTGCTCGCCGAAAACGGCTTTGATTGCCTGGGTTTCGGCCACGTCTCCCTGCGGCGTGGAGGTGCCGTGCGCGTTGATATAGGAGATGTCCGTGGTGTTCAGGCGCGCGTTGCGCAATGCCATCCGCATGCAGCGAGCCGCGCCTTCGCCGCCCGGTGACGGCGCGGTCAGGTGATGCGCGTCCGCCGTGTTGCCGTAGCCGGCGAACTCGGCGTAGATCTTCGCCCCGCGCTTTTTCGCGTGTTCCAGTTCCTCCAGCAGCAACACGCCCGCGCCTTCGCCCATCACGAAACCGTCGCGTTCCCTGTCAAACGGCCGCGACGCCTTCTTCGGATCGTCGTTGCGCGTGCTGAGGGCTTTCATCGCGCAGAACCCGCCGATGCCGATGGGAACGATGGTGGCTTCGGCGCCGCCGGCGAGCATGGCGACGGCGTCGCCCATTTTGATGGTGCGCCAGGCCTCTCCGAGCGCGTGGCTGGCGGTCGCGCAGGCCGAGCAGGTGGCGAAGTTGGGACCGCGCAGGTTGTAGTACATCGAGACCAGTCCCGACGCCATGTTCGAGATGAGCATCGGAATCATGAACGGCGAGAGGCGTCCCGGACCGCGTTCGAGCAGTACCTTCAGTTGCTCGCTCGTGGTCTGCAATCCGCCGATGCCCGATCCGATGAACGCGCCCACCTCCTCGGGATTCGTTTTGTTCAGGTCGAGTCCCGAATCGCGCAACGCCTGCCAGGCCGCAAGAATGCCGAACTGCGAGTAACGGTCCGTCCGGCGCGCTTCCTTCGGAGAGGGAAACGCCGGAGTCGGATCGAACTCCTTGACCTCCGCGGCGATTTGCGCGTCAAAGGGCGTTGGATCGAACGCGGTGATGCGGTCCACGCCGCATTTGCCGTCGAGGAGGTTTTGCCAGAAAGTATCCACCCGGCATCCGATCGGAGTGACGACTCCGAGGCCGGTGATGACGACTCTCCGTCCGTCAGGGGTATTCGACATAAATCAAAAGGGCAGCCCAAGCTGGCGCCACTTGTAGCTGCCCCGGAAAAAGCTGCACAAATTCCTACTTCTGCTGCAGGTCTTCGATGTACTTGATAACGTCGCCGACGCTTTGCAGTTTCTCGGCCTGTTCATCCGGGATCTCGCTGCCAAATTCTTCTTCGAGTGCCATGACCAGCTCGACGGTGTCGAGCGAATCGGCTCCGAGGTCCTCGATGAACTTGGCCTCGGGAGTCACCTGGTCGGCGTTCACGCCGAGTTGCTCGACGATAATCTCTTTGACTCGCTGTTCGATTGTTTTTTCAGCCATGGTTGTCTCCGGTTCTCTTCGTTTTGCTGTGTGTCTATGCCACCGTCACCGGGGCGTCAAGCCCGAATCACGAAATTTCAAAATGCGCCCTCCCGGGCCCTCAGAGGCCGCTCCTGACGCCGTAAAGCCGCGCTTCACATGACCATGCCGCCGTCCACGGTCAGCACCTGGCCCGTGATGTACCGGGCTCCCGGGCCCGCAAGAAAGAGCGCGGCGGCAGCCACGTCCTCCGGCTGGCCGAACGCGTTCAGCGGAATTCTCTTCAACAGTTCCGCGCGCAACGACTCGTTCAGCACCGCGGTCATGTCCGTCTCGATGAACCCCGGAGCAATGGCGTTGCAGGTGACGCCGCGCGAGGCAACTTCGCGCGCGACGGATTGTGTGAAGCCGATCAGGCCCGCCTTGCTGGCCGCGTAATTGCATTGGCCCGCGTTGCCGATCAGGCCGATGATCGAGGCCACGTTGATGATCCGCCCGGAGCGCTGCTTGATGAATTGCCGGACGAGCGCTTTCGTGAAAAGGAACGCCCCCTTGAGGTTGGTGTTCAGCACCACGTCCCAGTCCGCGTCGCTCATCCGCATCAACAGGCCGTCCCGCGTCACGCCGGCATTGTTCACCAGCACGTCCACGCGGCCGCACTCGGCGAGGATCCTGTCCGCTGCGGCGTTCACCGCTGCGGCGTCCGAAACGTCCACGGCGTGGGCCCACGCTTTGCGCCCGAGCGCGCGGCATTCGCCCGCCACCTTCTCCGAGTTCTCCTGCGTGCGGGAAACGCACACGACGTCCGCGCCTTCAGCGGCGAACTTGAGCGCGATGGCGCGCCCGATCCCGCGGCCTGCTCCCGTCACGACCACAACCTGGTTTTCGAATGGTTTCATGCTGCGCATGTTTAGCGGCGCCACGGTTCGAAATCGATGAAAAATGCTGCGCCCTGTTCGAACGGCCGGCGTTGCCGGGGAGCGAACGGAGGCTCACGCGGCCGCTGAAGAAGTCTCCGTTATGGTCTCGCGCAGGGCAGTTCCGGAAGCGGTCTGCCATGCGGACGCAAGGATGCCGAGCATGCGCGCGTTGGTTTCCGAATCCTTTACGGCGATTCTCAGCGCGTGTGTTCCAAGGTTGCGGCCCATTCCGCCCGCGTCTCGCAGATAGAGTCCCGCCGCGCGGCAGCGATCCACCAGTGCCGCCGCCGACGGGCCGGATTCAGGGAGGTGACAGAGAAGAAAATTGGCGCTGCCCGGGACCACGTACCAGCCCAAACGGGTCAGTGCCGCTCTCAACCGTTCGCGCAGCCGATGCGTCTCGCGATAGCGCGCGGCGTAATAACCCGGGTCGCGCAGGGCCGCAACCGCGGCCATCTGCGCCGGCAGCCCGATCGCCCACGGAGGCGTGTGCGATCGCAATTCCGCCATCCACGGCGTCGGCCCGCAGAGATAGGCGACCCGCAGGCCGCTCAACGCGTACACTTTCGACATGGACTTGCAGACCACGACGTTCCGGCTTGCGGCGGCGAAGCGCTCGAGCGATTCAACGGCGCCCGCATACTCGACGTACGTTTCGTCTATCCAGAATCGCGTGCGGCCCGGGGCGTTGGAGAGGATGCTTTTGAGAACGTTCGCCGGGACGTGCCTGCCGGTCGGGCTGTTCGGGTTCACCAGCACGACGAGGTCATACTCTCGTTTCAACAGGTGCCGGAGCCGTTCGCCATCCAGATCGTAGTGGCGCTCGCGCCGCAGGCGCACCCGGTCCACCCGGCAGCGGACCACCTGCTCGAGCATGTGCGCATACTCGCCGTAGGTCGGATCGAGAAGGAGAACGCGCGAATCCGGCGTCAGCCAGCGTGGAAACGCCAGGAAGATGAGCGCCGAGGAACCCGCGCCGGGCACCAGGGCATCCACGGGCACGCTCCGCGCGTTCGCGATCGCCCGCAACAGGCCTTCGCAGGCCGTCGGCGGAGACGTCCGCACGGCCCACTCCAGATTTTCCCGCAGCGCATCCACAACGCCGGGCGCCGGCGGAAACCAGGCATCGAGCACGTCCGCGTTGATGATTCGATGCCGCCGCTCGAGTTTTTCAAACTCGACTCCGATCCCGTCGAAGAACGCGCCGCCATGGAAGCACGCGGCCGGTTCGCGGAAGGGGCAATCCAGGCGCCAGTCCACGCCCCGTTCGAGGCGGTTCAGAATGGGGGTGTGCCTGCGCAGGCGGTGTTCGAGGTCGTCGGTTCGCGCGCTGAGCAGCTCGTATCGCACCGCGCCGGATTGAATGGAGCGCCCGAGCTTTTCAAGGCCCACGCGGAGATACAGGCTGAGCACTTCGCGGCGGCCGATGGCCACCACGCGCTCTCCGCCGCGTTTGCGGATCCAGCGGAACGCTGCGTACATGAGCAGGAGCGCCAGCTCCCTTCCGCGGTACGGATTCAACACCGTCAGGAGACGCACTTCGTAAAGCCGGTCGCTGAACAGCATCGGAAACTCTCCACGCGCGATGTACTTGTCGATCGAGAATCGCCCTCCGCCCGGGGGCGTGATGCTGACGAACCCCAGGATCACGTCACCCACCGCCGCAACGATATATTCGTTGAACTCGTCGAGGGCATCGGACAGCAGGCCGTCCGGGCTGGGAGCGTGCTGGCCCAGTTCGCACGCGTAAACTTCGTGGCGCAACCGGTAGAGATGACGGCGCTCGGAGGTTTCGGCAAGGCGCACGATGACGCGTTCCGGCTGGATCAGGCCGTTCAGCGGTGAGGCATTCATGGGGAAGACGTTATCCATGCTTGATGGCATTTTGCGAATCGATAAAACTGCCCGGGCCATCAATTCTCTCAATGTATGAACATCCACCACCTGGAATTGTTCTATTACGTCGCCCGCCACGGCGGCATTATGGAAGCCGTGCGCAACATCCCGTATGGCATTCAGCAGCCCGCGGTCAGCGGTCAGGTCGCGCAGCTCGAGGACTTTCTCGGAGTAACCCTGTTTCGGCGGCGTCCCTTTGCGCTCACGCCCGCCGGAGAAAAACTCTACAACTTCATTCAGCCGTTCTTTTCAAATCTCGACAAAATTGCCAACGAGCTCCAGGGCGGCCAGGCCCGCCAGATTCGCATCGGCGCGTCCAGCATCATCCTCCGCGATCACCTGCCGGAACTGATTCGGGAAGTGAAACGCAAGTTCCCGGGCATCAGCATTTCGCTTCGGGAAGGCTACCCCGTTCAACTCGAGGCCCTGCTTCTCAAGGAGGAAATCGATCTCGTCGTGACGGTGCTCGAGAAAAAACCGCCCGCCGGAGTTCATTCGCTCGTCCTGCTCGAATTGCCCCTCGTTCTCCTCGTGCATTCGTCATCGACGGTCGCGTCGGCCGAGCAATTGTGGCAGCGCGACAGGATCGATGATCCGCTGATCTGCCTGCCGCCGGGCGAAGCGCTTTCGAAGCATTTTCAACAGAAACTGAGGGAACTGAACGTGGACTGGTTCCCCTCCATCGAAGCGAGCTCGGTGGATCTGATCGAAACCTATGTGGCCAACGGGCTCGGCATCGGCGTGTCCGTTGCCATCCCGCAGAAGAAGCTGTCGCGGGATGTGCGCATGCTGCCGCTCCCCGGCTTTTCGCCCGTGCTCATCGGGGCGATGTGGCGTGGGCGAACGACGCCCTTGCTGCAGTTGTTCCTGGATGAGGCGCAGCTGCGCGCCAAGCGATTGAAAGACGCGCACGCAGACCCGTTGTAATCCGTTGGCGCGCGCTTCCGCCAAGCGCTCCCTCTCGGCCGGCACCGCCGCGCATCGGGGAAACGTCGGTCATTTTCCTACAAGCGCGTGGCGAATCCGCCGACAAAACAAAGCGCCGGCGGCTGACTGTGTCCGTATTTGATCCGAGCCGAGTATGGGGCATGCGGAATAAGTTGTTGGTCGGTGCAGTTACGCTACTGATTTCCGTGGCAGGTCGGTTCAATGGCCAGGCGATAGAATTGCCGGCTCCCAAGAGGGTTACGCTCATGTGGGAATATCCGATTTCCAGCCCGGATATCGTGTTTAACGTCTATCACACTACGAACCTGGCATTGCCGAAATGGAAATGGACGCTGGTGACGAATGTCTCGGGAAGAAGCTGCATGCTGATTGTGCAGCCGGGCCAGCATTTCTTCACCGTCACGGCGTCCAACAAGGCCACCGGGCTGGAATCCATCCGATAGATCCGCCCAACCGGCGCGTGGACAAGCGGCTCAGGCCGCCTCAAGGCTCTTTCGGGATGTAGTGATAGGTCCGCACGCTGTGGCGGATGTCGATCTTCGGATTCTCCAGCAGCCGGATCATCTCCGCCCCCGCGAGCAGCACCGGGCCGTAGCCGTGAGTCGCGTAGGGACTGGTCGGGCGATGATAGTAATACACGTTGTCGCCGGCCAACGTGGTGCCCACGCACGTTCCCTCGACCTGTCCGCGGCGGTTCACCTTTTGCGCGACGCCGATCCAGCCCGCCTGGGCCACGGAACCGTAACTTACCGGGCTGATCCACCCGCGGTTGATCGCGCGCGCGATGCTGAAGACAAACATGGCCGAGGCCGAGGTTTCGAGATACGTGTCGTTCTTGTCCAGCATCTGATGCCAGAGCCCTTCGCCGGACTGCAGCCTGGCCACGGCGCGGATGTGTTCGCGCAGGTAGTTCAATATCTCGTCGCGTTGCGGATGATCCTCGGGCAGGACGCCGAGCAGTTCGACCGTCGCCATCATCACCCAGCCGTTCGCGCGCGCCCAGTAGAACTGCGGGTTCAACGGCTGGTTCGCGTGCCATCCGTGCGCATAAAGACAGGTCTTCGGGTCAAACAGATACTTCGAGAACTGCACCACCTGCCGCGCCGCATCGTCCAATAACGCCCGGTTCTTCGTCATCGCGCCCATGTGCGCCAGTGCCGGAATGCTCATGTAGGCGTCGTCGGCCCACAGGGACACCGGCTGCGGACGCTGCCGCGCCAGCGTGCCGTCCGGCAGGCGGAACTGCTTCGTGCTGATGTAATCCATCCAGTGCCGGATCACCGGTTCGAGGTCCGGTCCCACGCCCGCCTGCCGCGCCTTGATCAGTGCCGCGCACATCGACCCGGAATCATCCAGCGATTCCGTGTGCAGGATCGCGCGAAACGCGCCTCGCCGCCCCTTGTTGAACTTCTCGCCCTGCGCCCGGAAATACGGCAGCGCGTCCGCGATGAATTGCAGATGCCGCGCCGTGAAGTCGGTGAACGCCTTGTCCCCCGTCACCTCCGCGCACAGCAGCATGCCCGAATGCGTCACGCCCATCGTGTAATCCAGATTGTAGAACGCGCGGGCCTCCCCGCGGTCCGTGTACGCGTCCTCGATGGGCGTCGTCCAGTCCGTGATCTGGTCCCCGGTCCGGTCGTTGATGATGCGCGTGGGCGCCGCCGTTTCCAGATAACCGCGGATGCGTTGCAGCACTTCCACAATCTCCTCGCGCCGCGGCATCTGATACGGAATAGGATACGTGCCCTCCGAAAGGTCGTAAACCGATCGATTGTCGCGATTCCGATACGGGCCGTCGGCCAGAACGGACTCGAGACCGGAGCAACACACAAGGGCGAAAACCAGGACGAAACCAGGTGATTGACGGCTCATGCGAGACAGACTAGTCCGGTGCGCTGTCGGATCAATTCGGAAAAGGCGAAAAACTTTGTTCGGTCCAACTCGCTGGCGGGTCTCATTGTCCGGGATCAAACCGCGCGACTGGAAGCTCAACTGCAGGCGTGCTGACACCTGAACAACTTGCGCAGTATCGGGAGGAACAAATGAAGGAGATTTCCCGGGCGGCGGCGATGATCCGGTTCGTGCAGACATTCTCCGCCCCCACGAACCGCTGATAGCGCCCTACCTCGGCTGCACGGTCACGTTCTTCAGCAGCACGGACCCCGACCGCGTCAGCACGTCCGGACCTTCCACGCCGCGGAACTCGCAGTTTTCAATCCGGACGTTTTCGATGATGGAATTGGTCGTGCCTACGATCCACAGCGCGCGTGGGCTGGATGCGGCGGTGACGTTTTCCATCACGACGTTGCGCACCACCGGCGGGAATGGACCGCCCGGGACGCGGCCGTACACGAGGTCGATGGTGAGGACCGAGTGCGCCACGCGGCCCACCTGCACGTTCCTGAAGAAAATATTCTCGATGCTGCCGCCGCGTTCCCCGTTGGTCTTCAACCGCAACGCGCGGTCCAGGTTCGGGCTGTCCATCCGGCAGTTCTCGGCGAACACGTTGCGGACGCCGCCCGACACTTCGCTTCCCAGCACCACGCCGCCGTGCCCGTCCTTCATCATGCAATTCCGAATCACGATGTTCTCCGAAGGCACACCCACGCGGCGTCCGTCTGCGTTCTTGCCCGACTTGATCGCGATGCAGTCGTCGCCGGTGTCGAACACGCAATTCTCGATCAGCACGTCACGCGAACTGTCCGGGTTGCAGCCGTCGTTGTTCGGCCCGTGGCTGACGACCGTGACCCCGCGCACGATGATATTCGTCGAAAGCACGGGATTGATTTCCCACATGGGCGAGTTGGTGATGAACACGCCTTCGATGAGAATGTTCCGGCAGCGGTACGGCTGGATGAAGCTGGGCCGCAGCCCGTGGCCGGGGCCGAACACGCGTTCCTCCACCGGCACGCCGGCGTCGGCCATTTCCAGCAGGCGCCGGCCGCTGGCCCGCAGGCTTGCGGGAACATTCGTCGTCACCCACGACCACCAGTTCTCCCACGAAGCCGACCCGTCGAGCGTGCCCTTGCCCGTGATCGCAATGTTCTCCTGCTCGAAGGCGTAGATCAGGGGCGAATAGTTCATGCACTCCGTGCCTTCGAATCGCGTGCGCACCACGGGCAGATACTTCGCCGGATCCGGACTGAATTTCAGCGTCGCGCCTTCGGCCACGTGCAGGTCCACGTTGCTGCGAAGATGAATCGCTCCCGTCAGGAATGTGCCGCTCTTGACCAGCACCCGCCCGCCGCCGGCCTCGTGGCAGGCGTCGATGGCTTTTCGAATCGCTTCGGTGCAATCCGTCACACCGTCGCCTTTCGCGCCAAATTCAGTGATGTCGAATTCGCGCTTCGGAAAGATCGGCGGCTGGATCCGCCCGAGAATGCCGGGAACCGCATCCCATCCGATGTCGCTGGTTTTCGCGCTGCCGCCGGGTCTGAGATGCGTGCAGGACGTTGCTGCCAGCACGACAGCGAACGCGATGACGGTTCTGGAGATCAGGCGCGTGCGCAGGAAGAGCGTGTTCACGGCTTGAATTCTGCCGATCGAACGGTTCCGGGGCAATCCGCTTTCGGTTTTGCCGCGGGTTTGCGCACCGAAAACAGTGCGAGAATCTGCGGGCGAGGACGCCTGCGCTGCGACAAGAGTGGGTCCGCCGTCCGGGGCCCGTTGGTCAGGCGTTGGACTGTTCCACGGGAACCAGTTCAGCCAGGCGCGCGTAGGCGGCATCCCAGGCGGCCGCGTGCGGCATGATGGTTTCCATCTTGAAGGAGCTGCGCACGATGTCGCGGGCTTCCTCGATGGATGCGATGTGGCCGAGGGCGAGCGCCTGGACGACGATGTTTCCGATGGCGGTCACGTTCGGCGGGGCGATGAACACCGGGATCTGGAGCGCATTGGCCGTGAAATGGTGCAGGAGGCTGTTGCCTTTTTCGCCGAGGATATAGAGGCGGGAGAAGTCGCGGCCCGTGACGCACGACAATTCGTTCAGCGTCTTGCGATAGAGCAGGGCGAGGCTCTCGAGAATACAGCGTGTCACGGGGCCGGGCTTGCGCGGCACGTGCTGGCCCGTTTCGCGGCAGAACGCCTGGATCTTCTGCACCATGTCGCCGGGCGTTTCAAAGCGCGGGTCGGAGAAGTTCACGAGGCATTCGAAGGGCTCCGACGAGGTGGCCAGGTGCATCAGGAGATCGCCGTCGATCTCGCGGTCGCGTTCGCGCCAGTATTGGCGGCACTCGTCAAGAATCCACAGGCCGGGCAACTGCTTTGAGAATCGGACGGCGCCGCCGAAGCCGAGCTCATTGGTGAACTTCCATTCCCGGGTGACGTCGTTGATGAGGGGATTCAGGAGTTCGGTTCCGAGGACGGCATGGGGACCGGTCTGGAGGTAGGCCCAGGCTTCGCCCTTGATGACGGGCAGGCCGACGAGGGCGGCGGCGATTTCGTTCGAGCAGGAGGAAATCACCTGAGGATTCTCGACCCCGGTTTCCCTTGCGATTTCGGGCCGGAGCGCGCCGAGTTTGGTGCCGGCAGGGACGACTTCCGGGAAGAGCTCGAGGGGCAGTCGGAGGGCTTCGATCAGGCGCTCGGACCAGCTTTTCGTTTGCGGGTTGTAGAGTTGAGTGGTGCTGGCGGACGACATTTCGACGCGCGGCACGCCGGCGAGGAGATAATTGAATCCGTCGGCCACCGGCATCAGGCGGTGATTCCGGTGTAGGCGTTTGGATTTTTCAACAGCGAGCTGGAACAGGGTGCTTGCCCGGTTCTTCTGGACGCCGGTCTCGTCATAGACGGTCTCCCACGGGATCCTGGAAAGCACTTCTTTCATGCCCGCCTCGCTGCGCGGGTCGGAGTGATGGTAGGTGGGCGTGATCAGGGTTCCGTCGGACTCGAACAGCATGTAATCGGAATTCCACGCGTTGCAACTGATGCTGTCGATGGGTTCTTCGTGAGCGCCGATGCTCCGGAGCCCCTCGATCACTTCGTGGTAGAGGCCGGGGATGTCCCATTGCAGGGAGTTCTTCTCCTGAATGGGCTTGTTGGGAAAGCGGCGGATCTCGCACAGTGTGAGTCTGCCTTTATGCAGGCTGCCGAGCGACACACGGCCGCTGTCCGCCCCGAGATCACAGGCTACATAGAAATTGTCCATGCGATCTTTGATGCAGATGTTGTGCCCCGGAAGGGTGTCGTTCGGGCGTTTTTCGGTGCAAAACGATAAAGCCGGGTCTCCGGGCGGACTCGGGCTGCAGACTGCCGGAGGCGACGGCGGTCCTGAGTGAAACCCGGTCGGTTGCTGTACCGAATTTGAGCACGCGCCCGCTTCCGAACGCGGGATTGACGCGTTTCGGTACGATTCCAGTCCGCTCCGGTTTGCCCGGTTCCTTGCCTTCACGCGGTCCAGCCCGCATTGTTAGCGTCCATGAAGGCGCGGTGGCATCCCCTGCGCGTGGTGGGACGGCTGCTCTGGTTTGCGGGCGAGCTGCTGCTCATTATCGCGGACTTCCTCCGCACGTGCGCGTTTCGCCCGGGGCGGGACGCCCGCAGGAACCGCGCGGCGTGGCTGCAGCGTTCCACGCAGCGCACCCTCAGGATATTGAACGTGAAGTACGCGGCCGAGGGGCCGGTTCCCGACAGCGGGTTGCTCGTCTGCAACCATCTCGGCTATACCGATGTTCTGGTCTTGTCCGCCCTCACCCCGGCGGTGTTTGTTTCCAGGTGGGACGTCAAGTACTGGCCGTTGTTCGGATGGTTCGCCGTTCTGGCGGGGACCATTTTTGTGAAACGGGAGAGGCGTGTGCACGTTCGCAAAGTGGGGGAGAAAATGCGGCGGGCGCTCGAAGACGGCGCAACGGTGGTTTTGTTTCCGGAGGGCACGAGCTCGGACGGCGCGACGATTCTGCCGTTCAGGACTCCGCTCTTCGCGTCGGCGATCGAGGCATCATGCCCGGTGTGGGCGGGCCTCATTCGATATCGCGCGGGCGGCCGCGACGTCACCCGTGATGTCGCGTATCATGGGGACACGACGTTTGTCCCGCATTTGTGGGGGCTGCTGAACCTGCCCGGTTTTGAAGCGAGCGTGCGATTCCAGCCGGCGTGGCCGGGTCCGGCGGACAGGAAGGCGATGGCGCGCCGGCTTCATGCGCAATTGCTCGCCATGCATGAAGCGGCAACGGGTGCGCGGGCCTTGCCCTCGGTCGGGCCCTGAAGCGAGATCATGGGCCTACAAATCCAGCGAGAAATTCCCATCGACCCGAACGGGATAGCGTTCTAAAAACGGCGGCAAGCGATCGAGTATGCCAGGGTTCATCGTCAATCCGGATAGCGCCGAGGCGTGGGAGATTGAGTTGAAGCAGGGCGCCAACCTGCTCGGCAGAGCCGCGGCGAACGATTTTCAGATCGATCATCCGTCGGTGGCCGACATGCATTGCCAGGTCACGGTGACGAACGGCGGCGTGACGCTGAAGGACCTGGGATCCACCGGCACCCGCATCGACGGGGAACCCGTGTCGGAAGCAGTCCTGCGAAACGGGCAGGTGGTGGAGTTGGGAGAGATCCGGCTGCGTTTCGAGGCCGATGCCGCCGAAGCGCGTGCGGTGTACGCCGCGTTCTGCCGGTATCATCCGAAAGCGGCGGCGCGCTACCAATGTCCGTCCTGCAACGACCTTCTTTGCGATCTTTGCGTCAGCCGCCGGAGCGAGCGGGCCATGGTTCGTCCGTTCTGCCGCAAGTGCGGTGTCGAGTGCGCGCCGCTTCGCGCGACGATTCGGGTGGAGGAGAAGCAGCCGGTGTCCTTTGCGAAACAGATCGGGATGGCGTTCAAGTACCCGCTCAACGAGGACGGGGCTATTCTCCTTGGAGGCGGAGCGGTGCTTCTGGCGGTTGTCGCGTGGATGTCCACCTGGAGCCGCCTGTTCGGGCTCTTCTGCGCGATCCTGATGCTGCTCGTGTCCTGCTACATGATCTGCTATTTCCAGCGTATCCTCGTGGCGTCGGCGAGCGGGGAGGACAGGATGCCAGACTGGCCGGATCTTTCCAGCTTCGGCGATCTGGTGTCGCTGGTTCTTCAGTTTTTCGGAACGCTCCTGGTTTCGTTCGGTCTCTGGATCATTCTGTCGAACAGTATTCCGGAGGATGCGCCGTGGAGAGCAGCGGCGCTGATTGCGGCTTTTATCCTGGGGTGCTTTTACTTTCCGATTTCGTTCCTCGCCGTTTCGATGGCCGATTCGCTGATGGCGCTGAATCCGCTGGTCATGATTCCTTCCATTTTCCGGATATTCGGAACCTATGCGTTGGCGGTGCCGGTGCTGGCGGCGACGTATGTGGCCGGCAATTTCGGGCCCATTCTGCTCGAACGGCTCCTCCCGATCCCTGTTGTGCCCATGCTGCTGTCGCAGTTTGTCGGCCTCTACTTCTTCGCGGTGGGGATGCGGATCCTGGGGTTGCTGTACCTGCACCGGAAACAGGATCTGCGATGGTTCAACTGGTGATGCGCTTCGGAGCTGTGCCGGGAGAATGATTTTTAGGGTTGAAGCACAGCCGCGCGTGCAGCACATTCCCGGCTGCCAGGGCCCATGGAATGTGGACTTACGAACCCCGCCAGGGCCGGAAGGCAGCAACGGTAGTATGCTCGACATCTGCCGTGGTCACCCTGGCACTTTTTGATTTACGATTAGGGATTTTCGGTCGAGGATGCGCCATGCCCGGCGCGCATGTCTGAACCGCCCAGGAACCGGCTTTAAACGCTCATGTCTTACCAGGTCATCGCACGCAAATACCGGCCGCAACGCTTCAGCGATGTGGTCGGGCAGGAGCACGTCACCCGCACGCTCGCTCATGCCATCGAGCAGAACCGCATCGCGCACGCGTACCTGTTCTGCGGACCGCGAGGGACCGGCAAGACCACCATCGCGCGCATCTTCGCCAAGTGCCTCAATTGCACCGGCGGACCGAAAGTGGATTTCGACGACAACGATCCCCGTTGCCGCGAGATCGCGGAGGGCCGCTCGATCGACGTGCTCGAAATTGACGGCGCCAGCAACAACGGCGTCGAACAGGTGCGCGAACTGCGCGAAACCTGCCAGTACGCGCCGGCGTCGTCGAAGTTCAAGATCTACATCATCGACGAAGTGCACATGCTGACGACGGCAGCGTTCAACGCCCTGTTGAAGACGCTCGAGGAACCGCCGGCGCACGTGAAGTTCATGTTCGCCACCACGGACCCGGAGAAGGTGCTGCCGACCATCCTTTCCCGGTGCCAGCGATTCGACCTCCGGCGCATCCCGTCGTCGCTGATCGTGAAGGAACTCGATCGGATCGCGAAGAACGAGGACGTGCGCATCACGCCCGAAGCGCTGCATGCCATCGCCCGCGGCGCCGACGGCGGCATGCGGGATGCCGAATCGACGCTGGACCAGTTGATCAGCTTTTGCGGCGGGCAGATCGAGGAATCGGACGTTCTGTCGATGTTCGGTCTCGCCGCGCAGAAACAGTTGCTGGACCTGTCCAGGGCAGTGTTGACCGGCGAAGTGGAAACGGCGTTGCGGCTGTTGGACGAGCTGACGAAAGGCGGCAAGGACCTCGGCCGCCTGCTGTCCGATCTGCTCAACCATTTCCGCAACCTCCTGATCTTCCAGGTGTCGCGCGGCGACCTGTCGCTGCTCGAAGTCTCCGAAGCGGAAGTGGCCGCCATCAGGGAACAGGCTCCTCTTGCAGGCGCATCCGCCCTCACGCGGATCATGGAGATCTTTGCGGAAGCGGAAACCCGCCTTCGCGATGCGGCATCGAAGAAGATCCTGGTGGAAGTGGCTCTTCTGAAAGCCGTGGAAGCGCGCAACGCGGTCAGCATCGATGCGGTGTTGAAGCGGCTTCAGGAGATGCGCGGCGCAGGCGGCGAAGTGGTTTCCATTCCGACAACGGCGCCGTCGCCGGCGCCCGGGCCGAAACCGTTTCGCGCCGAAACCTCCTTATTCAGTGCCGCTGCCGAGCCCGCCGCCATTCACGAGGGCCCGGACGCGGCTTCTGTTGGAGGCGCCGGTTCCCTGGACGAGCTCTGGGACCGGCTGGTGGAATCGGCGGGCAGGGCGAGCCCGTTCCTCCGCACTTACCTGCTCGAAGCGCACGCCGTTTCGTTTGAAAAAGGGGTGTTCACGATAGGATTCCCCTCGGAGTTTCAGGATCATATCGCGCTCGTGGACAATGCGCGGAACCACACGCTGCTGCAGACGACATTGGCGGAGCTGGGGCATCCGAATTCCCAGATCCGATTTGTCAAAGCCGAAAACCCTCGCCCGGCTGCGCGCGCAGTGGCCGATCCCGCCCCGGAGTCCGCGTCCGCTCCGGCGCCCGCCCCTGTGTCGGCGCCCCCCGGGCGGCAGCCCGGACCGGCGCGCTCGGCTGAACCGCCCAGAGAAAAGGCGGCGCCAATATCTCTGAACAAAGAAGATTTCAAGAATGATCCCCTGATCCAAAAGGCCCTCGAAATCTTTCGCGGCCAGATCGTGGATGTCAGGGTATGATCGGATCAACTGCAACCCCCAACGCTCAGAACGCATGTCCAGTCTCGGAAAACTAGCCAAGCAGGCCGCCCGCCTGCAGCAGCAGATGAATCAGATCCAGGCGGAACTCGCCGAGCGCACCGTCGAAGCCACCAGCGGCGGCGGCGCCGTCAAGGTCATCGCCAAGTGCGACGGTTCCATCGCGTCCATCAAGATCGACCCGCAGGCCATCAACCCCGCGGATGCGCAATTGCTCGAAGACATGATCCTGACGGCAACCAACCAGGCCCTGAGCCAGGCGCGGGAGATTTCCAGCGCCGAAATGGGCCGGATCACGGCCGGGTTCAATATTCCCGGCCTGATGTGACGGTGCGGTTGCGCTGACGACCAATGCCATTGCCAGAACCGATTGCGGCGCTGATCGCCGCGCTCAACAGGCTGCCCGGCATCGGTCCGCGCTCGGCCGAGCGCATCGCGCTGCACCTGGTCCAGGCGGAACCCGACCGGGTGAGACAACTCGCGCAAAGCATCCTCGATGCGCGCGAACGCATCCGGCTCTGCGAGACTTGCGGCGCGTTGACCGAGGAATCGCCTTGCGACATCTGCCGCGACGCCCGGCGCGACGTTTCTCTGGTCTGCCTTGTCGAACAGCCCGTGGACATCCTCAGCATCGAAAAGTCCGGCACGTTCCGCGGCAAGTACCACGTGCTCGGCGGAAAGATCTCGCCCCTGGACGGCGTTGAACCGGAGGACCTGCGCATTGCCGAACTCGAGGCGCGCCTCGAGAAGGAGCCTGTCCGCGAGGTTGTGATTGCGCTGGGCACGGACGTGGAGGGCGACGCGACGGCGTTCTACCTTGCGAAACGCCTGGCGCGGCCCGGCCTGAAGATCACGCGGATCGCCCACGGACTGCCCGCGGGCGCGGGTCTGGAGTTTGCCGATGAACTGACGTTGAGCCGGGCGCTCGAGGGCCGCAGGGAAATGCAGTGATCCGCAATGATTCCTGAAGCGGTTGTTTTCGATCTGGGAAAGGTCCTGCTGGATTTCGACTACACCATCGCGGCGCGCCGGATCGCGCAGCGCTGCGAAGCCAGTGTGGACCAGACGCGGTTGTTCATCGACCAATCGCCGCTGCTCCACCGGTACGAATGCGGCGAGATATCCACCCAGGAGTTCTTCGAGGAAATATGCCGGCTGACCGGGTTTTCGGGGACGGCCGACGAGTTCGCATCCTTCTTCGGCGACATCTTCAGCCCGATTCCAATAATGATCGATCTGCATGCCGCCCTGCGTCGGGCGGGGGTCCCCACCTACATCTTTTCGAACACGAACGACCTTGCCATCCGGCATGTCCGGGAACGGTATCCGTTCTTTCAAAATTTCCAGGGCTACATCCTCTCCTACGAACACGGCGTGATGAAGCCGGACCCGCGGATTTATCAGGTGGTCGAACGGGTCGTTGGCCGGACCGGGTCGGCGATTGCATACCTGGACGACAAGCTGGAAAACGTGGAAGCCGGCCGCGCGCGGGGCTGGCAGGTGGTGCACCACGACTCGCCGGAGCGATCGATCGAGAGTCTGGGGTCGATGGGTTTGCGGGTGAAACTGTAGCGGGCCTGGATCTGGCGGGGCGGGAACATTCAACATTCAATTCAACGGCGTGGAATGTTCTCCCCTTGACCCGAAGGCCGTTGCGGTTCTCGTTTCATTGATGGCTCACTCGTTCCCCAGCTCCGTAGGAGCCGCATAGTCTGGTCTATCAATTCCAGTCCAGTTTGCCAGATGGTGCCGTCCTGCGGAGCTCCGGCCTATGGAGCTGAGTAAACAGGCACTGCTGCTCGAAGCACTCCCGCGATCCCTTGCTTGCGTCGGACTTGAGCAGGGCTGGTACAGCGAAGACCGACAAGGTTTCCGACAAAAAGATAGGGAATGCAGGCCCCGCCCTCTACGTCACGCACGATGCGTGACGCCACAAATCAACCCTCCTCCCCGCGATGCCGGTTCAGGAGATGTTCGAGCGCGTAGTTGTTCTCGAGCGTGAACAGGCGGTCGGCGATCTCGTTCAGCGCCATCCGCGTTGTTTCGAAACGCTCGGCCAGCGTGTCGAATATGGTCGCCACTTCGTAGCGTTGCGCGAGGCGATGATCGCTGGCCGCGCGATACTGCATCTTCCCGAGCGCGTCGTAGTACTTCACATCGGGGAACCCGCGCGCCTCGGCGCGAAACCGGATGCGATCCGGGAACACGCCCGAGAGGAAGAGCGAGTAGTTGCCGATGTGGGCCCGGAGAAAGAAGCTGGTGCGTTCGTCGGCCGTCTGAAGCGCCGAGAGCATTTCGAAGAAGTAATCGAGCGGATTGGCCTGGCCGGGCACAACGCACCGCGCCCGCTCGGCCCGCGCAAACTCAGCCAGCACCTCGGCCACATAGTCGGCGACGGAACGATCGTCGATGCCCGATCTGCGGAACACGTGGCGGACGAGGATGTAGAAGTAGAAGCGGCTGGAGACGCGCAGGCAGCCCTGCCGCTCGAGCAACGCGTGCAACAACGCTTCGTCGTCGAGGATCAGGTCCCTGGACTCCTCATCGCTCAACAACTGGATCAGGCACTCGGCGGTGCCGATCTTCCGTCCCAGCACCGAGAGGATGAACTCGACATCCTCGGCGGCGAATTGAACCCGACAGTTCGGTTGAATCATTTTCATCGCCGTAACAACTTGACGACCGCCCACCTGGGCGAATTCACCCTTTTGTCTCAGTTGTTCTGTAGCATAAAGCATGATGAGTTCCAGTTCCAACAGGAGAACGTTCCGGCTGCCCGGCACGCAAACGGAGATGACGCCGCCCGCGCGCCATCTGATCTGGACATTGTGTCCGGTTTCGTGAAGGCCGGACGGGCGGTTGCGGGCGGGAAGGAAATCGCCGAGTCTTGCCGGGAATGGAATCGGTGACCTCAGCCCGCGTGCCCGCGTCGTCCCGCCAACAGGCGATGGACTGGAGCCTCGTTCTGGCGAGCCAGGGAATCGATTGCGCGATCGACTTCTCGCCCGAGCTGGGCTGGGGGTTGGTGGTTTCGGCCGAGAACGCAGAGCCGGCGCTGGACGCGATCCGGCGTTTTCACCGGGAGAACCGGCGCTGGCCCTGGCGCCGCGAGATCCGCCCGGCGCTGACGTTCGATTGGGGAAGCGTTGCGTGGGTGTTGCTGATGGCTGCGTTTATGTGGCTGAGCACCGCGCATCCGATCGTGCGCGACCGGGGGATGATGGATGCGCGCGCCGTCTCGGAAGGCGAGTGGTGGCGGTTGTTCACCGCAACGTTTCTTCACGGCGACCTTGGGCACCTGGCAATGAACGCCGCCCTTGGGGCGATTCTGCTGGGGCTGGTCATGGGCAGTTACGGAACGGGGGTCGGACTGCTCGTCGCGTCGATGGCGGGCGTGCTGGGGAACGTGGCAACATGGCTGGCGTATGCGGACCATTACAGCCTCGGCGCGTCCGGAGTGGTAACGGGGTGCATCGGGCTGATCGGGATGGCAGGCATCGCCGGTCATCCGGAGCGCCGATGGCGGAACGTGGCCGCTACGCTGTGCGCCGCGCTGATGTTGTTTGTGCTGCTGGGGTTGAACCCGGAATCGGACACGCTGGCGCACTTTGGCGGGTTTGTGGGCGGGCTGCTCGTGGGAAGCTGTTTTCTCCGCGCCCGGCTGCCGATCCAGGGGGCGCGAGCCAATCTGCTCGCCGGCTTCGCTTACGGGCTGCTGGCGTCGCTCGCCTGGATGCTGGCACTGAGCCAGCGAATGGCAGGTTGACGAGTCCCGTGCCGCGGAACAGCCTCGTGTGATTTGGATGAGTGGTTCAACGAACGAATTCTGGTATCGGCTGCATTCGGGCTTGTGCCATCCGGCGTTCAACATGGCTTTGGACGAGGCTCTGTTGAATCTGATGCCGCGTTTGCAGCGGCCGGTACTGCGGTTTTACGGATGGACCGAACCCGCGGCTTCCTTTGGCTACTTCCAGAAATACGCGGATGTGGAGCGCGCGACTCTGCTGCGGCCCCTGGTTCGCAGGCCGACGGGCGGCGGCATCGTGCAGCACGATTGTGATTGGACCTATAGCCTGGTTTTTCCGGCCGGCCACGAGTGGCACGGCCTGAAAGCGGTGGAAAGCTACCGTCGCGTGCACGCGTGGTTGCAGCGCGCGTTCGACCTTCTGGGCATCGAAACCGAGCTGGCTGCGGAAGCCCGGAAAGGGGAAGCGGGGCAATGCTTCGTCGGTCACGAGCGATTCGATGTGTTGTGGCGCGGACGGAAGATTGCAGGGGCCGCCCAGCGACGGAGACGCGAAGGCCTGTTGATCCAGGGATCGGTCCAGTTCCCGTTGAACGGCTTCAACAGAGAACAATGGGAACAGGCCATGTGCGAGGCGGGCGAGCTTTCGTCCTGGCAGGAGCTGCCGCTGGATGACCCTTTGCTTGCCGCCGCCCGGAAACTGGAGTTCGACAAGTATTCGCGGGAAGCCTACAACCGGCGGATCTAATCGGATCCGGCCCGGCTGTTACTGTGCTGCCGGTTGCCCTGAGGCAGCGCGGAGCGCGCGGGAGAACTCGTGCGTGCCGGGCGCGAGAGTCTGCGAATCCCCGGTGTCCGGGAACATAACCGTCGCCGTCGTGTTCGGCGGGACAGTGATGCGCATGACCAGTTTTTCACCTTGCTTGATCCACGCGCTCGACGCTTTGCCGTAGGGCGTTTCCAGTTCGGCGCGCGCCGAGTCGAGTTGCTCACCGATGAGAGGGCGGACGAAGAAATGCTTGTAGCCGGGATGAGCGGGATCGGGTGCGAGCCCCGCCACGCGTTCATACATCCACTGGCCGATGGCGCCGTAGGCATAGTGATTGAACGAATTCATCCCGGCATCGCCGAAACCGCTTTCGTGGCTGTAGCTGTTCCACCTTCCCACATCGTCGTGGCGCCCTGGTTGATCGAGTAAAACCACGACGGATACGTTTCCTTGAAGAGCAGTTCATACGCGAGATCGGGGCGGCCGCAGTCGTCAAGAACCCGCGCGATCAACGGCGTTCCGAGGAAACCCGTGCGAAGATGATTGCCCGCCTCCCGGATCAGCCGAACAAGATGTCCCGCGGCTTTCGCTCGCAGTTCCTGCGGAAGCAAATCGAACCCAAGTCCCATCAGGTAGCTGGTCTGCGTTTCGGGCGCGTTCTGCAGTTTGCCGTCCGCATCAAAGTAGTGCTTCGTAAATGCCGCGGCCACGGAGTCCGCTTCCGCGCCATAGCGCTTCGCGTCGGCCTCCCGCCCCAGCACCGCGGCAGACCGGGCGAGGATTCGCGCGCTGTTGGCGTAATACGCCGTTGCCAGCAGCGGGATCGAGGTCTCGCCTTCCCGCCCTTTCGCATACGGCTGGAGCCAGTCGCCGTAAGCCTGGATCTCCCGGACGAGTCCATTCGACGATCGGGAGCGATACCACCCGACGAGTTTCTCCATCATTTCGAAGTTCTCCGCCAGCACCTCGCGATCGCCGGTGCGGACATACACCTCCCAGGGAATCATTGTGGCCGCGTCCATCCAGCCCGGGCTCGTTCGGCCCATCAGCACGTCCGGGATCACCGACGGGATCCTGCCGTCCGGCGTCTGGTCGTCGCGCATCGAACCCAGCCAGCTTTTCCAGAACGCGTGGCAGTCGTAGTTGAACATCGCCGTGGGACAGAACACCTGCGCGTCGCCCGTCCAGCCCAGACGCTCGTCGCGCTGCGGGCAATCGGTCGGGATGTCGAGGAAATTGCCGCGTTGCCCCCAGACGATATTGCCCTGCAGCCGGTTCAGCTTTGCGTGGGACGATTCAAATGTTCCGATCTGTCGAAGGTCCGAGTGCAGCACCACGCCCGTCACCCAATCCTTTTGAGGCCGGGCATTCGTGGCAAAACCGGAAAGCTCGACATGCCGGAAACCATGAAACGTGAAGTGAGGTTCCCACTCGATGACTCCCGTCTCTGCCGCTGTGAAGGTGTCGGTGGATTTCGCCGAACGATAGTTGTCCGTATAAAGCGTCCCGTCCGAATTCAGCATTTCGGCAAAGCGGATCGTCACGGTCTGGTTCTTTTCAACCGGAACTTTGATGCGCGCCCATCCGACGATGTTCTGACCGAGATCGAACACATGACGCCCCGGCACGGGTTCGCTGACGTTCTGAACGGCCAACGTTTGTGTAGGGCGCACGGGCGGGAAGGGCTTGGGCGTCAATTGCGCCGGGCCGAGGTCGGCGGAGGCGTGGACCGGTTTCCAGTTCGTCACCAGTCGGCGCGCGTCGTACACTTCGCCGTCGTAAAAGCTGGAGACCACCACCGGACCGTCAAACGTTCCTTCCCAGTCGCCATCGGAAACGATTGTCACCGTCGAACCGTCGTCGCTGACGACTTCAAGCTGCAAAAGCAGCTCGGGGTTCCGGCCGTACTTGTGTCTCCCCGACATCAAACGCCCGGCGTACCAGCCGGTGCCCAGCATGGCCTGGATGGTGTTTTCGCCCCGGCGCAACTGGCTGGTGACGTCATAGGTCAAGGTGTCCAGGCGTTTGTTGTACGAAGTCCAGCCGTTTGCAAAATGGTCGTTGCCGACCCGGTTGCCGTTGAGGCGAAGCTGGAAGACGCCGCGGGCGGTGACATACAGGCGGGCCCGCGAGACGTTCCCGGGTAGGGTGAACGCGCGCCGCAGCCACGCAACCGCTTTCTTGTCTGGGTCTGTTTCACCGACAGGCCGGATCCATTGAGCCTTCCAATCGCGCGCCGAAAGCAATCCGAGTTCGAACTGCGCCGGAGCGCTCCAGCCGGAGTCGTTGCCATTCTCATCGCGAAACCGAACGCGCCATTCCACACGGTCTCGCGAGACAAAGGGTTCCCCGCCGTAGGGGACGAACACGGATTGATCCGACTCGACCCAGCCGCTGTCCCAGGTCTTGTCTCCGGTTCTGGTTTCGATGCGGTACGCGGTCTGCCTCACCACACCGGCTGGCAGTTTCCATGAAAACACCGGCGTTGGGTCGTGGAATCCCAGCGGATTTGCAAAGCCCTCGCCGACGGTCAGCGAGAGCGCCGGTGCTGCGCTCGCGTGCGCGGCGAGCAGCATCAAGGGAACAGCGACGGTCAGAGTTCTCATGGTTTTTCGGAATTGCCGGCGAGCAGGTTCATCCCGCCCGTGATGCAGGCAGTGTTGCCATACAGCCGCATCTTGCCAAACCAGAAAGAGCCTGTAACGGCAGGCATCCCTGCCTGCCGTAGCGGGCGGGCTTCCGGCCACCCGGCCATTCACGGCCGGGGACGACTCGTCCGCCCAAGCTCCGCCGCAACCACGAGACCTGACAGATTCACGTCTCCAGTGCCTGAGTCAGCCCCGGGAAACCCCATGCAACCTTTTGTTGCATATGCAACAAAGGGTTGCATTGCCTTGATGATCAAGTATTTGTGAGAGCACCGAGGGATGACGAACTTTTGTTGTATATGCAACAAAAGGTTGCACACCGCTTGAATCGCTCGGCAGCCCGAAGGGGACTGGAGCCGGTGGACCTCCGACGTTTCGAACGCGTGCGCGCCGGCGGACTGAACCGTTCACCGAGTCAGCTTCAGTCGGATGAACAGCTGGTTGGTAACCGACGATGCAAACGTTGCCCGGATTTCATTGAGCGATGCGTTCGTTGTGTAGGTGACCCCGGCATCGGTCCAATCGCCGGCGGCGAGGTCGGTGGTCCACTCAACGGTGGCGGTGACGCCGGATGCCCGGCGGTTGAAGGGATATGTGACCGACAACAGATCGTCCGAGAGCGTCAGAACGCGCCCGGGTGACAGCGGGTCCGTTGGATCGCTGCCCAGGAAATACTCAACGCCGTTCGCAACCCCGTCCCCGTCGGCGTCGCCGTCAAACGTTGCGGCGGCGAGGTTGTAGGCGCGCGCCCAGACATCGAACGTGCTGATGACAAATTCAGTCGGCGCCAGAGCTTTGCCGGAGATCGCGATCTCGTCGATGTGCCCGAACCAGCGGTCCACATGATCGCCGGCCCACAAGCCTCGCGCCACCGACCATCCGCCCGCGTGCCAGCCCGGGCCGCCGGGCATCCCGATACTGTTGTTCGCCATCGGTCCCATCGCCCTGTTCGTTGAGGCGATGAGCGCGCCGTTCAGATAGAGCGAGAGGTTGGTCCCGTTGAAGACGCCGGCCAGGTGATACCAGGTCGTATTGTTGGCGAGGATTGGATTGGGCGCCAACAGGCGGATGGTCTGCGAATTCATGTCGGTGAACTCGATGACCGGGCGGTTGGAAGGTTCCAGACCGAAATACAGTATTGCGTTGTCAGGCGCCGTGGTTGAAACGTTCCGGCCGTCGCGCCCCAGAACCGTCTTGAATCCGCTGCCCGTCGCCGTGAACAGAGCCTCGACCGTGAAATTGGACAACACGAGCGATTCCAGATTCACTTGCGGCAGGCTCCTGGCCGACCAGGTGTAGGCAACGGGATAACTCCCGGCTGCAAAGATGCTGAAATCGCCTCTCGGACTGTTGGTGGACCATTGGAATCCGGCCCAGTCGTATTCCCACGTCGTCAGATGGTTGCCATAGCCGGACTTGTCGATAGCGGCCGTGCGCCACACCGTGTACGCGTCCGAATCGGGCAACGCGGCGCCATGCGCGGCGCCCAGATCAGGGTCGTTGAAGTCCCAATGCGCGACCGGGCCGGCGTCCAGGTCCGCCGGTGGCGACACGACGGTGATCTGAACTGTCGCGTCTGAACTGGCACCCGACGGATCGGTCACGCGCACCACGAACACGTTGAGCCCTTCATCCGTAAGACCGGGCGTGCCGGAGATCGTGCCGTTTGCCGACACTGAAATCCAGGCAGGCCCGCCGACCTTGCTGAAGGTCAACGCGTCCTGATCGGCGTCGCTCGCGTAGGTGCTCAGGGTCGAATCCGCGTAGGCCTGGCCGCGCGTGGCATCCGGCAGCGTTATGGTTCCCACAGTGAACACGGGCGCCTGGTTGTTGCTTTGTCCCCACAAATCCCAGACCTCGGCCCCGGTGAGGGCGTAGTTGTAAACGCGGAAATCGTCGATTCGCCCGTTGAACAGCGGATCGGCGTATTGGCTTTTGCCGATGTAATTCTGCGTGGGCAGGAAATCGATCGGATTGTCGAAGACATTGAAGACCGAACCCGCGGCTACACCGTTGACGTAGAGCGTGGCGTAGTTGTCCTTCAACACCGCCGTCAGGTGCACCCATTGCCCGGTTGGCAACAGCGTTGTGTTGACCTGCTGTTCTCTGCTGATCCCATTGATGGCGTCCTTGAACGCGAGACGCAATGTGCCGTCGCCGGATCGTGGGGTCAGAAACATGTTCTGGTGAACGCCTGTTCCGAAATCAAAGATGCGTTGCCAGTTGCCACCGCCGTCCCAGTTTACCCAGGTGGCGACGGTGATGTCCTTGGCCATTCCGACGCCCGGAGGTAACGCCACGTAATCGTCGACGCCGTCGAGATCGATGGCCATACCGATCTTGCCCGGCACGAAGGCCGGCGAGCCGAACGCCGTGCCATGGTTCGTGTTGGCGCTGTCGGTCACGTTGCCTTCCATGTCCCATTGGCCGAGTTGCTGCGCCGGAACGACCCAGAGCTGGCGCGGACGGCTGAAAAGGGTTTCGCCCGCTCCGGTGATGGCGCAACGATAGCTCCCTTCGTCGTCGAGCTCTGCGTTGGCAATCCGCAGCACCGGGCTCGTCGCTCCCGAGATGTCGCCCCCGTTCATCAATGCCACTCCGTTCCGATACCATTGATATGTGGCCGCCAGCGGCGACTCCACCCGGAGCTCGGCTGTCTGGCCGGGGTGCACCAGTTCATTCCGCGCCTCCTTGCTGAACGCCAGGATGCCCATGTCGCAGCGGATCGCCGCCATGATGCGGACGTGCCAGATGCGTTCGATGAAACCGTCTTCGTTCTCGTAGTTGAAACCGCCGGGCCAGATGGCGTGGCCGTCGCCGCGCAACCCGTCGGGGCTGTTGTAAGTGTCGAGCTGCGCCTGTTTCCCGTACTGCCCGGTCCACACACCGTTTACGAGTAATGCGCCGTAGTTGGGACCGGTTCCCATTCCCAGCGTGTGCCCGCCTTCGTGCAATGCCACCCGCACAGTGCGCTGGCTCCCGAATCCCATGTATCCGTTGTAGTTGGCCTCGGCGGTTGGAATCCCGGGGTTGTAGTAAACATCCCAATGCTTGTTGAAGGAGCCGTACTGGTTGTAGATCGCCGCGGCGGTTACGACGGAGTTGGACACCTGCAGGTCCTCGGAAGATGAACCGAGATGAAGCGTGTAGGTGATGTCGCCGAATGCCGTGGGGCGGAATGCCAGCGTCGCCAGCGTGGCGAGTGCGGCGATGCATTTGAGATTCGCGTTTTTCAGCATGGTCAGTGTTCTGCGGCGGGGCGCCGACAGGAAGTTACGGGTTCCAGCGGAGGAGACATGCAGTTCCACACAAATACGCATGGATTGTCACGATGAGCCGGGGGAAAATCAACCGATAAAGTGTCCGTCAAACACCGATACGGCGGGTTCCTGGCGAGCCGGGTCGGGTTCTCGAATGGCGCAACCGCATTGTTGGGGTCCGGAATTCCCGCTGCTTGCCTTCCCTGGAATCATCTGATAGGGTCCGGGCCGATCCCCTTTCAATACCGGTCTGATCTCGAGATCAGGACATAGACGAAACGGCTGAATTATCAAGCGCGCGCGCGCCGCCCATCTATGAACACCCTCCGAATTCCCTGGATACACGCCTCATGCGCCGCTTTGTCTCTGGCTGGTTCGATGACGGCGCGCGCGGACGCCGGTTATGCCCTTGAGTTTCAAAACTTTGGGGTGGTTCAGTTCGTTCAGATTTCCTCCGACCCGGCATTGAATGCCTACCCGTTCACATTGACGGCGTGGGTCAAGGCCGGTCCGCAGCCCTCCGACGGGCTGGTGGCCACGCCGATCATCAGCAAGCCGTTTGCGGAGTTCGACGGTTGGAGCCTTTCGATTTTTAATGGCGACGTCCGCGCGATGTACAGAACAGCGTCGGGAGCGAATGTTTCCGGCGGTGCGCAGGACGGAATGAACGGCGGCCACATCGGCGACGGTCAATGGCATCATGTGGCGTTCGCCGTCGATGCCAGCGGCGGGAAGCTCTATGTGGACGGCGTGCTGCGCACGAACACGTCGTGGTCGGGAACACCCGGAGCCACGACGTCCACCTCCCCGGTTTACTTCGGACGCAGCCTGATCTTGCCGGCACAGTACGTCGGGTTGCTCGACGAAGTGACGCTGTGGAATGCGGCTCTGACTCAAGCTGAGATTCAGGCGAACATGAATCGCACTCTGACCGGTCTGGAGAGCAACCTGATCGCGTATTATCGTTGCGACGAAGGCACCGGGTTTACGGTGTTCGACGGCGCGCCGTCAGGTGGCGCCAACGATGGATCCTTGAACGGAGTGGTGTTCGTCCCTTCCGACGCGCCGCTGGAGTCACCGCCTGTGGTGCAGACGCTTGCAGCGAGTTCCATCGGCGGCACCAGCGCGACCTTGAACGGCTCGGTCAATCCCGTGGGGACCAACGCGAGCGTCTGGTTCGAATGGGGCACCACGACGAATTACGGGAATGTCACGCCGATACTGCTGATAGGCAGCGGCACCAATACCGTTCCCTTCGAACAGCCGCTCACGGGGCTGGCCGCCGGCCACACGTATCACTTCCGCGCGGCTGCATCCAACAACGTCGGCGTCGCTTACGGAGGGGGCTTCAGCTTCATTACACCATGGTTCGCGAAAGCCCATACCAATTTCACAGGCGGCGGCGGTGTGGCGTGGGGAGACTTCGACAACGACGGGTGGCTGGATATCGGGTTCGGCGGGCAGGCCTACGCCGGAACGAATCGGGTGGGTATTTCTGAAGCGTGGAGGAATACAGGCGACGGATTCAGCCTTGCCTACAGCAACTTCATCGCCAGCGCCGATTTCTACAGCTTTGCGACGTGGGGCGAAGGCAACAATGATGAGCGCCTGGACCTCATTCTGGGGGGCATCTTCAACGACTTCACCCGCGTGTTTCGCAACACCGGCGACGGGTTCACCAATTTCTTTGGCGAGTTCGGAGCGCTCCCCAGCGGACCGATCTCCGCCTGGGGAGACTACAACAACGACGGCTGGATCGACATTCTCCACCCCCCGTCAGGGCTTCTTCGTCTTTGCCTTGTTTCAGAATAACGGGACGAATTTTACGAGCGTCGGAGACCTGCCCTCGGGGAGCTCGCACGGAAACTTTGTGAGCTGGGCCGACTACGATAATGACGGATGGCTCGATGTCTTCGTCGGCAACAATACTGCCGGGGCTGCAGACCTTTACCGGAATGAAGGGGGCGTATTCAGCTTCCAGATGGAGCTCGGCACCTACTATTTCGGAACGGCGGCATGGGGTGATTACGACAACGACGGGCGAGTGGACGTCCTGGCAAGCGGAGCAAGGACGTTGGAAGTCACCAATACCATCACTCGCCTCTGGCGCAATACGGGCAATGGGTTCACCAATATCAACGCGGGCCTGCCCGGCATCGTGGCGGGTTCCGTGGCATGGGGGGACTTTGACAACGACGGCCTGATCGACATCCTGTTGACGGGCACGAATGAACTGATGGGGCCGATCTCTCAGGTCTGGCGCAATACCGGCAGCGGATTCACCAACATCCATGCAGGTCTGACGGGAATGTATGACAGTCGAGCCGCCTGGGGTGACTACGACCGGGACGGCTGCCTGGACATCGTTCTGAGCGGGACCACGGCAGACGGTCGGTTTGTGACCGAGGTCTGGCGCAATCTCGGTGGGAACGCCAATTCGCCGCCGAGCGCGCCGACCGGATTGACCGTCACTCCCAGCAACTCCACAGTGATCCTCTCGTGGAACGCCTCCAGCGATGCCGAGACGCCGGCGAACGGGCTGACTTACAATGTGCGAATCGGCAGCGTGCCCGGCGGGTCGGATGTCCTGTCGGCCATGGCGAGTTTCGACGGCACGAGAAAGGTGGCCCAGGCGGGGAACGCAGGCAGCCGGCGATTCGCAGTTTTCAACTATACCCCGGGCAAGCCGTACTACTGGACGGTGCAGGCGATTGATTCGGGATTTGTCGGGTCGGCGTTTGCCGCGGAGCAGAACTTCCGCGTGGTGCAGCCGCCGCCTGCAGTGGTTCCCGCGGCGCTGACCAACCTGATTCCCGGCGACACGAACCACGATGGGTTGTTGGACGGAACGGAACTGAACGAAGTGCTCGCGTATTACTTCGCGAACAGTCCGTGGCTGATGATGACCAATGTGTCCGGGCTCGGCGGAACCAATGTCACCTTCGCCCTGACCAATGACCTGTCCGGCGCTTTCTCGGTCGAATACACGACCGATTTCGTGGAGTGGCATTTTCTGGGCCCGGCCGTTCCGCGCTACGACTTCATTGACACCAATGCTCCCGCCAGTCCGACGCGATATTACCGCCTGCGCTGGCCGTAAGGAGCGCTGTGCGTTCAAATCTGCGGGTGGCTGCGTTCTTTGTTCCGAAACCCTTCTCAGCGGGCATTGCTGGACACTGGGGATAACTCCCGATGGCGCGTTGTGCTGGCCTTTCTACGATCGGCGTCATGAAAGTCCTCCTCGCGATTATGGTGACGTTGTCCCTGGCGGGAGCAACGAGAGCGGAAACCTTCATCTACAAGAGCAAGATCAAGTACACCTATTCAGGCGGAGGCGAGAGTTCCAGGGCAACCGGCAGCGGCTGGATCATTATCAATGATGCCGGCCAGGTCATGCACGTCCTGGCATTCGCTCCGCAGCGGCGCTTCGCCATCGTTCCTTTGCAAAGCATCGAGTTCTACGTCGTGGACGGCGGAGCCGGCAAACTCTACACGTGCTTCATCCAGCGGGACGTCTGGACGGACGGCAACGGGCACGTTCACACCGACACAGGCGGCGCGAAGGGACTCAACACCAGGCTGGTGGTGAATGGAACAGAGTGGAGCATGCCGAAGAGCTTCAAGTGGGGTGGCCGGTCCACGTATCCGGCGCTCGACACCGGCGAGATGCGGTTCGAGGAATCCACGGGAACATTCGTGTTGGACAAGAAGTGGACCGCGACGAGCAACGCCGAGGGCGACGACATCAACGCCGCCGCCCAACGCCTTGCAGCTTCACTGGTGGAAAAAGGCTATATCGAGTTTTGAGGCGGCGTTGAATCGAACATTCAAACGCATTGAATCTGGTGGGGCGAGCGTCCCTGCGAGCCGTCGTCCAACTATTCAAGGGCGCAGTGAAGGTTGACGTTGCCGCGACTGCAGGCTCGCAGTCCGAGATTCAAATGGCCAACGGCCACAACCGCCCCGCGTCAATCGTCCAATCGTAAATGAAAAATCGGGACTGTCCCGCGCCTTCACGGAACAGTCCCGTGCCATGGGTCCGCCGGGACCCCGGCCGACCTTCCCCACCCCTACGCAGATCGTGCTTCCATCCTCCCTGTCTGCGTCAATACCTGCGACGCTAACGCGAACGGCGCACGCGTGTTATGGGGACAACTTGGTAAAACCATCGGGGGCATCTACGGCGGCCTGTCGGGGCAGAGAGCAGAATACCCTAATCTCAAACCCGGCCGCGGGCATTGATTTGAATCCCGTTCGGGTCAACGTTGTGGCATGACTGCCAAACAATCCAGCAAGCGAACCCGACCCCAGACCCGACGCAAGGCCGCAGCGACGACCGACATCGTGGGCAGCCCTGCGCGCAATGCGCGAGTGCCGACGAAATGGAAGCAGCACTACAGCCGATTGGTTGCCATGCGGGAGCATCTGCTCCGCCGGCAGGACGGGCTGGTGAACGACGCGCGCCAGGAGCAATCCGCGTTCAGCCTGCACATGGCCGATGCCGGCACCGACAGTTTCGACCGGGATCTTTCGCTCAGCCGCGCTTCGTCGGGACAGGACGCGGTTTACGAGATTGATCAGGCCATCAACCGCATTCACAACGGGACATACGGGATCTGCGAACTGACCGGAAAGCCGATTGAGGCGGCGCGATTGGAAGCGATTCCATGGGCCCGGTTCTCGGTGGAGGCGGAGAAGAAACTGGAGAAGGAAGGCGCCGTGCGGCGGGCGCGTCTGGCTCCGCGCGAAGCCATGTCTCAGGGCGGCGGCGGCGAGACCTCCGCGGACAGCCGCGAGGGTGAATCGTCGGAGCCGGAGTAGCGGGCCTGCACTACGTTCGCCGGCGCAGGGCGGTAGCGGCGACGACGAGCAACAGCGCCAGGCCGAGCGTGCAGACGATGGCCGCGCCCGTGGGCACATCGAGCTGGAAGGAGGCGTAGAGTCCGCCTGCGCTGCCGAGTGTGGCCACCGCCCAACCCGCCACCAGCCGCGTGGCCAGACCGTTTGCCAGATACATTGCGCACGCCGCGGGGACGATCAGATACGAGAACACCAGCAACACGCCGCCAACCTGAACAAAGCTGGTCACGATCAATCCGAACAACGCGTAGAACAGAAAATCCCAGAAACGAACTGAAGCGCGGCCGCGTTGCGCGTTCTCGTGTTCGAACGACAACGCGATGAACTGTCTTCGGAACAGGACGTGCACAGCGGCAATGGCGGCGTAGAGCGCGGCCGTCTTCCAGATCTGCGGCCAGCTCACCGTGAGCAGATCGCCCACGAGCGTTCGCTGCAATTCCTCCTTTCCGTGCGGGCTCTTGCTGAGCAGGAGAATCCCCGCGGCCGCGGCGACGACGTACACAATGCCGATGAGGGCCTCCTGCGGCACCCGCGGTTTGCGCGTCGGACGGGTGAGCGTGAACAACAATGCCCCGGCGAGCGTGAACCCGAGCGACCAATAGTAAGTGTGCGGGTCGTCCGCCTCGTGCCCGAGGTAGAGGCAAACGCAGGTGCCCAGCGTCGCCACCTGGGCGAGCGCGAGGTCCACGAAGATGACCTCCCGCCGGATGATGTGCAGCCCGTAATAGACAAGGACGCCCGGCAACACCAGGCAGGCGACCAGCGGCCGCCACATGATCTCCATCATTTCGTTCATGGGATTCGGTGCGGGGACGGCCCGTTCCCGCGATTCGAACGCGCACGACTCCGGACCCGTGAGGAGTGCGAGCGGCGAGAAGCGTTGTTTCGCAGGCTCATTGTTCCGCCAGTGCCTCTGCGATGGCGCGGACCACCCGATCCATCATTTCGATGTAGCCGCCATCGGTTCCCTTGATGCCGCCGGGATACTGCGTGACGTCCACGACTCTTGCGCCGGCGGACCGGGCAACGGTTTCGGCAGTGCGCCGGTTCAGATACGGGTCGTGCAGAATCACGCGCGCGCCCAGCTCCTTCATCCGCGAGATGACATTCGCGAGGTGCGCGGGCGACGGCGGGATGCCGGGTTTCGGCTCGAGAAACAGATCGATCTTCAATTCGAACCGCCACGCGAAGTAGGGCCAGGAATTGTGATAGGCCACCATGTGCGCGCCGCGGTACGGCGCGAGCAGCTTGCGCCATTCGGCCAGCTTTGCGTCCAGGCGTTCAATGAACTTCCCGGCGTTTTCCTGATAGGCGGCGCCGGAGCCGGGATCGAGCCGGGCGAACGCTTCGGCAATGGTCTGCGCCACGATCTTCGCGTTCTCCGGATCGGCGAGGTAATGCGGGTTGCCGGCGGCATGGATGTCCCCGCGCGAGCGGTCCAGAGCGGCGGGCACCTCCAGCATGTCGATCCCCTTGTTGCAGGGGACGTTTCCAGGCGCGCCGACGGCGATCCTGCGGTTGCGCGCGCCCGCCAGCAGCTTCGGGAGCCAGCCGGATTCCAGATCGGCGCCGCCGTGCAGGAGAACGTCGGCCTTGTTCAGCTTCACCACGAAGCTCGGCTTCGGATCGACGAAATGCGCGTCCTCGGTCGGACGGGCAAGTGTTGTGATCTCGACGAGGTTCCCGCCGACGGCCTGGGCGATGGCGGCGATATCCGGGGTGGTGGCCACGACGTTCAGCTTCGCGTGTGCGCCGAAAGAGAAACCGGGCAGGAGAACTGCGAGAGCGATGCGCATCAGCCGCGCGAACGCCGGGCTCCCCTGGGTCGAGAGCCTTTTCGTTGTCGAGGCGGCGGGAGGCATGGAATTCAGCGGGTGGTTCATAGTCTTCACTTTCCTGTCAGAATGAATGGGCCGCGTGCGCGCCGAGGAGGAACTCCAGTTGGAGCCAGACGGAGTGATCCGAACCCAGGGTTCGGTGGTAGTCATAATTGTACTGCAGCCGAAGTTTCGAAAACTCGCTGGGATACCATGTCAGGTTCGGCGAGAGACGCCAGCGTTCGCGGCGGTGCGGATCGCGCCCGAGCGGCGCGCCATCGAGAAGCAGCCCGCGGGATTCATAATCCGCGCGCTCGCCGAAAATGCAGTCCCAGCGCAGGCCCGCCACCCAGCCTTTGCGGAAGCCCCAGAGCACTTGCGAATAGAACCCGTAGTCCGTGACCGTCTCGCGGCCCAGCACCGCCGGCAAACCCGTGTCCGGGTCCACCACTTCGCCTTCGTCCGCAAGACCGTTTCCATTCTCGTCCCAGTTGAAGCGACCCAGCTCGTATCGACGCAGGATGGCTTCCGTCTGCCAGGACAGGAATGGAAACCCGCCGTGCGCCGTCGCGGGTTTCCATTTCCAATACAGGTCCACGCCGTAGATCTGTGTCATCGTATCGCCCGATCCGCCGCTCGAATTCGGGCCGAACGCGCCGGAAGCGCCGATCAACAGTGTTTGCGAATCGGTCAGGTCAAACGACATCGCCAGCCGCGGCGAGTACAGCAGATCCCCGGGCCCGCCCACGCCGCGATCGTTGTCCGGGTGCCGGAAACCGAATGGCAATTCGAGGTGGTCTTCGCTCGTTCCATGATGATGACCCGAACTGCGGAACGGCGCTGCGGTCTCGCCATGGCTGTTCTGCACGCCGAGCGACACTTCGGCGAAGAAGGGAACGGGCGCCAGCCAGGAAATCTGCGCGCCGGGATTCCGAAGACCGTCCGGGCCGAGGAACAGCGCGTTGGCAAGGGGCGCATCCACAAAGGACCATTGATGCGGGTGCTGCGTGTTGTGACGGCCGAACGAGGTGAGCAACTGGCCGGCCCGCAACTGAAGGTTCCCCGGAAGGGAAATCGTCTCCAGCCATCCTTCCTCGAGTTCCACAAACGATTCGCCCTCCGAATCGACACTGAACAGCACGTTCACATTCCCGCGAAAATAGGGATCCACCGCGCCGGTGAAGTTCACCTCCGCCCCCTGGAACGTGAACCCGCGCTGGTTGGGATCGTGTCCGCCCGGCTGAGTGCCGCCTTCGATGTCGTCGGCCGTTGACGCGCCGATGGCCACGGTGCCGACGAGCCCGATGTCCATGTAAGCGCTGCCGCTGCCGAGGCGGACGGGCTGCGTTGGATCCCAGGCGGGGCCGGCGGCCGGCGGCAGCTCGTTGGTTTGCGCGGTGGCGAGTTGTGATTTCAAGAGGTCGATCTGCGCCTGTTGTTCGCGCAATTGCTGCTCGAACTGCTCGCGCATCCGGTGCTGTTGCTCCTGCAACTGCTGCAACTGCGCGTTGAGATCGTTGGTTGCCTGGGCATAAATCGTGGACACGCTCAGGCAGAGAGCGGAACACCACCCTGTCAGAATTTTCATGTCGCATTGTGGGCGTGCACGACGCCCATTTCAGGACTCTCCCTCGAATCGGGTCGGAGAACGATTGCAGGGTGGATCAGGCGGAGAGTCGTCAGACCTGACGTGCGCCTGCAACCTTGGCGGGGCAGGCAGAGAAGGGAGGGCCGCGATTGGGCAGAAGGAAGCGCTCCTCACACGGAACCGCCGCCAGCTCGGGTGCCGGAGGCAGGAAGAGAACGACGGAACGGAACGGATCGAAGGAACAGGCCGGTGCCGCGTCGATCAGTTTTGAGTTGAGCAACGTGGCAGCACACTGGTGCTGGGGATCCTGCGCATCGGAATGCACCGTGCGATGCAGTGCCTCGGAATGAGCGATGCCAAGGGCCAGCAGGTACAGGGCAAACAGCAGCCCGGCCGCCCATTTGCGGGCCCGGCCTCTTGCTGGATGCACCTGTCTCATGAGCTGTCGAATCAGCACAAACCGTGCTCGCCGGGCGTCCCGCCGCCTGGGCACGGATGGTTCTCACTCATCGTCCGCAGCAGTGCTTGTATTTCTTGCCGCTCTTGCACGGGCACGGATCGTTGCGGCCGACCTTGGGGCCCGCCCGGACCGGCTTGGCTTTTTCCATCGCGGCCGCCGCTTCGCTGACCACGTCGCTCGCCTGCTTCTGGCCCTCGCCGGACGGCGCGTCGCCGGCCGCGCCGCCGGCGAACGCGCTCGCGGACTGATGCAGCGTCCGCTGCGGCATGTTGCGGAGGAAATTCTGGAAGGCCAACAGGCTGGACGCGCTGCGGAAGATGTTGTGGCAGATCTCGGTCTTGATGCTGACCATCAGCTCGTCGAAGATCCGGTACGCCTCTGCCTTGTATTCGATCAACGGATCGCGCTGCCCGTAACCCCGCAGCCCGATGCTGTAGCGCAGGCTGTCCATTTCATACAGGTGCTCCTGCCACTTCTCGTCGATCGCCCGGAGAATCGTGTAGCGCTCCACCTCCTTCAGCGCGTCCGGGTTCTCGAACTTGATTTTCAGTTCGTAGGCGTCCCGGACCGCCCGGGTGATGAAATTGCAGACCGCGAACTGTTCGGCGCTCAATCCGTCGTAGAGCGAGCCCGGCACCGGTTCTTCCGAACCGGACCGCGCGGCCTTCACGAGTTCCTCCTCCGGGATGCCCAGCGGGAAGTTCAGGTTCACCCAGTCCGCCAGCCCGCGCACGTTCCACTCGTTGTTGTCCAGGTCGCCCCGGGTGAACTCCTCCACCTTCTGAACCACCACTTCCTCCATGATGTCCAGCAGACGGTCCCGGACGTCCTCGGTGTGAATGATCTCGTTGCGGAACCCGTAAATCACGGACCGCTGCTTGTTCATCACGTCGTCGTACTCGAGCGTGCGTTTGCGGATCTGGAAGTTGTGCTGCTCGACCCGCTTCTGCGCCTGCTCGATCGACTTGTTGAGCATGAAATGCTCGAGCTCCTGTCCCTCCTCGAGCCCCATCCGTTCCATGTACTTGACGATCTTGTCCGACCCGAACAGCCGCATCAGGTCGTCCTCGAGCGAAATGAAGAAGTGCGACGAGCCCGGATCGCCCTGGCGCGCGCAACGGCCGCGCAACTGCCGGTCAATGCGCCGAGCCTCGTGGCGCTCGGTGCCCAGGACGTGCAATCCGCCGAGCTCTGCCACGCCGGGGCCGAGTTTGATGTCCGTGCCGCGGCCGGCCATGTTGGTGGCGATCGTGACCGCGCCCCGCTGGCCCGCCCGGGCCACAATCTCCGCTTCCTGCTGGTGGTATTTGGCGTTCAGCACCGAGTGCACGATGCCTTCCCGTTTCAGCATCCGCGACAGGTGCTCGCTGACCTCGACCGAAATGGTTCCGACGAGGATGGGCCGGCCTTCCGCATGGATCCTTTTGATCTCGGCGAGGACGGCGTTGTATTTCTCGCGCTTGGTCTTGTACACCGAGTCGTTGGCGTCCTTGCGGATGCAGGGTTTGTTCGTCGGAATGACCAGCACGCCCAGCTTGTAGATGTCGTAAAACTCCTGCGCCTCGGTTTCCGCGGTGCCGGTCATGCCTGCCAGCTTCTGGTAAAGGCGGAAGTAGTTCTGAATGGTGATCGTCGCCAGGGTCTGCGTCTCGCGCTCGATCGTCACTCCTTCCTTCGCCTCGACGGCCTGGTGCAATCCGTCGCTCCAGCGGCGGCCGGTCATCAATCGACCGGTGTTTTCGTCCACAATGATCACCTTGTTGTCCTGGACGACGTACTGCACGTCGCGCTGGTAGAGGCAGTAGGCCTTGAGCAGTTGCGAGATGGCGTGGATGCGCTGCGCCTTGGCCGAGAACTCCTGCTGCACCTTCTGCTTCATCTCCATCCGCTTGCGCGGGTCCTCCTCCGGTCCATTGTCGATCTCGTGCAACACCGTTGTCAGGTCCGGCAACACAAACGCATCCGGATCCTGCGGGCTGAGAAAATTCCGGCCCTTCTCCGTCAGGTCGGCTTCATGACCTTTCTCGTCGATCGCAAACAGCAGCTTTTCCTTCTCGGCGTACAGCTCGGTCTTCCGCTGATCGGAATGCAGGCGCAGTTCGGCCTGGTTCATCAGCTTCAGGTTCTCCGGATTTTCGAGAATCTTCAGCAGGCGCTCCGACTTCGGTTGCCCCATCTTGACGCGGAACAGGAGCAGCCCGATCTGCTGCTCGAGCGCCTCCGCGTCTTCCGGACGGGATCCGTCCTCCGGATGCAGCTTTCGGATGAGTCGCTCCGCCTCGGTGAGCAGTTCGTTCACGAGCCGTTCCTGCGCGCGAACCAGCGATTCGACGGGCGCCTTGTATTGCGCGTACTGCTCGTCGAACGTCACCACCGCCGGCCCGCTGATGATCAGCGGCGTGCGCGCCTCGTCGATCAGGATGGAGTCCACCTCGTCAATGATCGCGAAGTAATGGCCCCGCTGGACCTGGTCTTCCTTGCGCAGAGCCATGCCGTTGTCGCGCAGGTAGTCGAAGCCGAACTCGGCGTTGGTCCCGTAGGTGATGTCGCAGTAATACTGCTCCCGCCGCACCGCCGGCGGCTGATCGTGCAGGATGCAGCCCACGGTGAGCCCTAGAAACTTGTAGACCGCCCCCATCCATTCGGAGTCGCGCGCGGCAAGGTAGTCGTTCACGGTGACCACGTGAACGCCGCGGCCGGTCAGGGCGTTCAGGTAAACCGGCAACGTGGCGACCAGGGTCTTTCCTTCGCCGGTCGCCATTTCGGCGATCTTGCCCCTGTGTAATGCGATGCCGCCGATCAATTGCACGTCGAAGGGAACCATCTCCCATTTGAGCGGGTGGCCGCGTACGATGATCTCCTGCCCGACCAGGCGGCGGCAGGTGTTCTTCACCACGGCGAACGCCTCCGGCAGGATCTCGTCCAGCCGCCGCGCCAGCTCGGCATTGTCCGTGATCTTCGAAAGCTCCTCCTTCCAGGCGGCGGTTTTCTGTCTCAGAACATCATCGGGCTGGTTCTGGAGCCCGACCTCCAGCTCGTTGATCTTCTGAACCAGCGGGCGAAGTCGCTTCAGCTCTCGCTCGTTCTTGGAGCCGATGATCTTCCTGAAAATAAAACCAATCATGATCTGCCTTCAAAAAAACGCTTAACGCTACGGAAACGCAGGCAAGCCGTCAAAGACTTTACGGACTGTAAGCGGAATGCCCGAAAACTCAAGACAGCCGCCGCCGGACGATGCAAATCCGAAAGTCAAGGACCGAACCCCGAAGCAAGCCCGAAGTCGAATCCGGCCCTCCGCCGGCCGGCACCGCCGCCACCCCCTTCGGGCTTTGCTCCTTCGGGTTTCTTTCGGATTTCGGCCTTCGGCCTTCGGTTTTCCCGCGACCTTTGTCTTTTCACGCCCGGGAGGTTCCTGTAGATATTTCGCTCCCGCTTACGCGGTATTTATGAAACCCGACGTCGAGATCTACGATACGACCCTGCGCGATGGCACCCAGGGCGAAGGCATCAACTTTTCCGTCGCGGACAAATTGCGCATTGCCGAACGGCTCGACGCATTCGGCGTTCATTACATCGAGGGCGGCTGGCCGGGAAGCAATCCCAAGGACATCGAGTTTTTCGACCAGGCCAAACGCCGCAAGTTCAAGCACGCCCGGCTCGCCGCGTTCGGGTCCACCCGGCGCAAAGGCGTTCCCGTCGAACAGGATGAACAGGTCCGCCTGCTCGTCGAGGCCGCCACGCCCGTCGTCACGATCTACGGCAAGACCTCCATGCTCCACGTCAAAGAGGTCCTCCGCTGTTCGCCCGAGGAGAACCTCGCGATGATCGCCGACACCGTCCGTTTCCTGAAGGACCAGGGCCGGTTCGTCATCTACGACTGCGAGCACGCCTTTGACGGCTATAAGCTGGACAAGGATTACGCCATTGCCACGTGGCAGGCGGCGGAAAAGGCCGGCGCCGATCTCGTCGTGCTGTGCGACACGAACGGCGGCTGTCTCCCGAGCGAGGTGGCCGAGATCACGCGCGTGGCGGTGGGCCGGCTGAACTGCCGCGTCGGCATCCACACGCACGACGACATCGGCGTCGGCGTGGCGAACGCGCTTGCGGCGATCGAAGCCGGCGCCGTGCACGTGCAAGGCACGATCAACGGGTATGGCGAACGCACCGGCAATTGCAATCTTACCAGCGTCATCCCGTGCATCGCGCTCAAGATGAAAAAGAAGTGCGTGCCGGCTGAATCGCTCCGGAAACTCAAACAGCTTTCCCAGTTCGTGGACGAGATCGCGAACATGCGCCACAACCCGCGCCAGCCGTGGGTCGGTTCCGCCGCGTTCGCGCACAAGGGCGGCACGCACGTCAACGCCGTTCAGAAACTCGCCGCGAGCTACGAGCACATCGACCCCGCGCTCGTGGGCAACACGCGCAACGTGCTCATCAGCGACCTTGCGGGCCGCAGCAACATCGTGATGAAGGCGCAGGAACTCGGGTTCAAGCTGACCAACGACACGCCCGAGCTGAAGCAGATCCTCACGGCGATCAAGCAGCGCGAGCACCAGGGGTACGAGTACGAGGCGGCGGAAGCATCGCTGGCCCTCCTCATCCGCGGCGTGCTCGAACACAACCCCGAGCTCCTGTTCACCGTAGACACCTACCACGTGTCGATGCGGGGCGGGCGGGCGGAATCCATCTGCGAAGCCACCGTGCGCGTCCGCGTGGGAGAGAAGATCGCGCACACCGTGGCCGAAGGCGACGGCCCCGTGAACGCGCTGGACGGCGCGCTGCGGCGCGCGCTGGTCAGCTTCTTCCCGAAGCTGCAGAACGTGACGCTCACCGATTACAAGGTGCGCATCATCAACGGAACGACCGGCACGGCTGCAAAGACACGCGTGCTTATCACCTCCACCGACGGCAAGCGCGAATGGGGCACGGTGGGCGTGAGCGAGAACATCATCGAAGCCTCCCTCCAGGCCCTGGCCGACAGCATGGAATACGCGCTGTTGAGCAAGTGAATCAACCACGGATGGACACGGATGAACACGGATAAAGCCGTTGACCTGCATCGCGGTGGCGAGTCAAAGCTGTTATTGAAGAGCGAAACGCAACAACTCATCGATTTCGCATTACAGACCATGAGCGCGGGCAGATGCTGAACTACCTCCGGATAACAGGGCTGAGAGTGGGTTTGATATTGAACTTCAAACACCCGCGTCTCGAGTGGGAACGTATCGTTCTCTGAGGTCCCCGGCTTCGCGTTCGAAGTAGTGAATTGAATTTGATGTTATCCGTGTTTATCCGTGTCCATCCGTGGTTAAAACAGGTTTTCGCATGACCGAAATCTCCAAAGCCTACGAACCGCAAGCGGTCGAAGAAAAATGGTACGCCTTCTGGGAAAAGGAAGGGTGCTTCACCGCAAACCCTGCTTCCCCGAAACCCGCTTACTCCATCGTCATCCCGCCGCCCAATGTCACCGGCGTGCTCCACATGGGCCATGTCCTCAACAACACCATCCAGGACATCCTCGCCCGCAAGGCGCGCATGGACGGCAAGGAAGTCCTCTGGCTGCCCGGCACCGACCACGCCGGCATTGCCACCCAGGTGATGGTCGAGCGCCAGCTCAAAAAGGAGGAAGGCAAAACCCGCCACGACCTCGGTCGCGAGGAATTCCTCAAGCGCGTCTGGGCATGGAAGGAAAAGCACGGCAACATCATCATCCAGCAGCTCAAGAAACTCGGCGCGAGCTGCGACTGGACCCGCGAGCGGTTCACGATGGACCCCGACTACTCGCGCTGCGTCCAGAAGGTCTTCGTCGAGCTCTACAGGAAGGGCCTCATCTACCGCGGCAAACGCATGGTGAACTGGTGCCCCGTCTCGCAGACCGCCCTCTCGGACGAGGAAGTCGAAATGAAGCCCCAGAAGGGATTCCTGTACTACTTCAGGGTTCAGGTCGTGGAGCCCGTCGGCGATTCCGAAGTCCGAAATCCGAAATCCGAAAGAAGCCCGAAATCCGAAGGAGCCGAGGGGGAAGCAGGTGAGAAGAAGGGCGGGCCTGAGGTGGATTCGGAAGGAAGAGTCTGGCTCACGATTGCCACCACGCGGCCGGAGACAATTCCCGGCGACACCGCAGTCGCGGTGAATCCGAAGGATACCCGTTACGCGCACCTGATCGGCAAATGCGTGATCCGTCCGTTGCCGATCAATCTGCCGCTCGAGAAAAAGCTCATTCCGATCATCGCCGATGAACACGTCGATTTCGAGTTCGGCACCGGCGTGCTCAAGGTCACGCCGGCGCATGACAAGGCCGACTTCGAGATCGGTCAGCGTCACAATCTGCCGATCGTGGACATCATGAACCCGGACGGGTCGATGAACACGCTGGCGGGCGACAGCCTCGCCGGGCTGGACCGGTTCGAAGCCCGCGCCGTGGCAGTGGATCGATTGCGTGAACTGGGCGCGCTCGTGAAGGAAGAGCCTTACGAGAACAACGTGGGTTTCAGCCAGCGCGCCGATGTGCCCATTGAACCGCGGCTGAGCGAACAGTGGTTCTTGAAGTATCCTGCTGTCGAACAAGCAAGAGCCTGCGTCGCACAGGAGGACGCCGATGCGGGGGAAACAACCTCGGTGGGGCGAGCGTCCTCGCGAGCCGTCTCACCGCAACCTGAGTCTTCCGAAAGGATGCGCTTCCATCCGCAGCGTTGGGCGAAGGTGTACGACCACTGGTTGACCAATATCCAGGACTGGTGCATCAGCCGACAGCTCTGGTGGGGGCATCGGATACCGGTGTGGTACCGTAAGTCCGAAACCCGAAATCAGAAATCCGAAATCGCTTCGGATGCCATCTGGTGCGACACGACTCCGCCTCCTGATCCCGATGCGTGGGAACAGGATCCCGACGTCCTCGACACCTGGTTCAGTTCCTGGCTCTGGCCCTTCGCCACGATGGGTTGGCCCGCGCAGACGGACACGCTCAGGAAATTCTATCCCACCACCGACCTCGTTACCGGACCGGACATCATTTTCTTCTGGGTCGCCCGGATGATCATGGCGGGCTACGAGTTCATGGGCGACATGCCCTTCCGCAACGTCTATTTCACCGGCATCATCCGCGACAAGCTCGGGCGCAAGATGTCGAAGACGCTCGGGAACTCGCCCGATCCGCTCGAGTTGATCGCGAAATACGGCGCCGACGCGCTCCGGTTCGGCACCATGCGCAGCGCGCCGCTCGGACAGGACGTGTTGTTCGACGAGAAGGACGTCGAGCTCGGGCGCAACTTCTGCAACAAACTCTGGAACGCCTGCCGCTTCCGGCAGATGCAGGGCGGCGAGGTGCAGGGCGAGATCAATCCGGCGCTGCTGACCTCGGACGACAAGTGGATCCTGCTGAAACTGGACCAGGCGCTCCGCGAGATCGGCGACGCCCTGAACACCTACAACTTCAACACGGCCGTTCAGACGCTCTACCGCTTCTTCTGGAGTGAATACTGCGATTGGTACGTCGAGGCCAGCAAGGCCATCCTGTCGCGGGCAACCTCCGACAAGACCGCTGCTTCCTCCGCTTCCGGCAATGGTGATGGAGATCTGCGCGCGAACAAGCTGGCCGTGCTCGACTTCGTCCTGTCGCACACGTTGCGGCTCTTTCATCCGTTTCTGCCGTTCATCACCGAGGAGCTCTGGCACGGACTGGGTTACTCGAAGGACATGCCGGAAAACCAGGGCGGCAGGACGATCATGTTCGCGCCCTGGCCGAAACCGTTGGACGACGACTTCAAAGCCCATTACGGTCTCGATGCGTCCTTCCTCGAAATGGTCGATGCCAAGTACGACCTCGTCACCCAGGGCCGCAACCTGCGCCGGAACGCGAACATTCCCGCGAGCAGGAAGGTGAAGTTCGTGTTCAAGCCGGCCCAGGACATGCCGGCGCACGAGATCGAAGTCATGCGCCTGCTGCTGAACGCCGAAGCGGTCGAGGTGAAGCCGGATTATCAGGCGCCGAAAGGCACGCCTTCCGTGCACACGTCGTTAGGCGAACTGCTGCTGCCTCTCGAAGGCCTGGTGGACATCGAGGCGGAGAAAGCCCGGCTGAAGAAGGAACTCGAAAAGGCCGAGGCCGAGATCGCGAAGGTGGAGCAGAAGCTGTCCAACCCGAACTTCGTCGAGAAAGTGCCGCCGCACGTCCTGCAGGAACACCGCCAGCGCCTCACCGACTGGCAGGCAAAACGCGATCGCGCCCGCCAGAACCTGGAAGCCCTGGAAGGACGTTGAACCAGTGGAGCGGGGCACGGTGGGACAAGCGTCCTCGCGAGCCGTCGTCCCATGCCAAACGGTGGGGCGAGCGTCCTCGCGAGCCGTCGGTCGATCACCCTGGCAGTGCGGCCACAAGGCAATCCTGTGATGTCGCGAAGCGTATGACCGGAGCGTCCTCAGCGCCGCTTTCTCTGTATAAATCCTTCTCGACGCGTCGCGCTGCCAATGGCATCAACATCGCGTGAATGTACGACACGCACAAACCGCCGCAATCCGGGCCGCGCACGCCGCCGGCTCGGTTATGCGGAAAAACCTCGCGCTTTCCAAGAAGGTCAACGAAGAATCCTCGCACGATATCAAACTCGATCTCGACGTCCGCTGCCAGAAACTGATCGGGAAATTGCTGCAACAAAGCTGTCCCGGCGTCGCCTTGTTTGGCGAGGAAGGCAGCACGGGCGCCGATAACGCGCCGTATCGCTGGGTCGTGGATCCCATCGACGGCACAGTAAACTTCGCCCACGGTCTTCCCCACGCGGCCGTCTCCATCGCGCTTCAGGAACGCGCGCGCTCAAAACGGGAGGCCGATTACCCCGACGGTTATCGAACTCTCGTCGGCGTCGTCCTCGACCCGTTCCAGAACGAGCTCTGGACCGCGATGCGCGGCGGTCGCGCGCTGATGAACGGAAAACCCGTCCGCGTCAGCCGCATCCGGACGTTGCGGGAGGCGATGGTGACGATCGGCTTTTCAAAAAGCCGGGCCAGCCTCGAGCAGGCGCTGCCCTATTTCACCTGGCTGGTGCGCCGCGTTCGGAAAGTCCGCATGCTTGGTTCCGCTGCGCTGGGATTGACTTATGTTGCCACAGGGCGCCTCGACGCCTACATGGAACGCCAGATCAATCTCTGGGATTTCGCGGCAGGCGGATTGATCGTCCAATGCGCCGGCGGACGATTCTGGACTGAACCCGGCGCCATCCCCGGGAAGTACCGCATGATCGCCAGCAACGGTTTGATCCACTCGCAACTGCGCATTCCGCGATGACAGAATCACCGCGAGAGGTCCCCAGGCGGTTGCTTATGGCGTGGTCGTGAACGTGCCGGCTATCGGGAAGGAATCAGTGGGTAACGGATAATTGGGATACGCCGTGCCCTTGAACGTCCCGGACGTCGCGGAATCGAAGTCCATGTGAATTTCCATCGGCACCAGATGGGTGAACAGGATGGGCCTCAAGCGTCCCCGGTAAGGGTCCTGTATCCAGTTATAAGTCGCAACCATTCCGGCCGGGTTGCCATTAAAAGTGCAGGTGCCCTTTCCGCCGTTATCAAAACCGATCGTCAGAACTTCGCCGGTCGTGAGATTGAAGGTTGCCGTCCGCCCCAGCACATTCGCCGGCACATGCAAGGTTTGCGGGTAACGGGCTTGCACGGCGCGAAAGAACCGCGCTGTTCCGGCGGGAACCACCGACAGCGGAGGCGGAGCGTCTCCGACAGCCAATCCCAGATGAATGCCGCTCCATTGAATCAGATTTGTCGATGAGTACAGCCGGTTGTCCGCATTCAACGCACCGCCGAGTGTCAGCGTGAGATTTGTTCCGTTCTTTTCCAGCACGGAGTGCGCGTAGGTCACCTCCGGCAACCCCTGCGCGTGAATATCGAAAGCCTGCGCCGCTGGTCCAACACGCCGGATGTCGACGCTGTGAATCACCACGGCCGTCAGAGGCTTGTCCTTCGAATCAGTGCTCACGCGGTTGATGGCATAAACGACATTCGACCCGCCGATCACGCGTCCGAACACCGTGTGCACATCGTCCAGCCACGGAGTCGGACCGGCCGTGATGAAAAACTGCGACCCGTTTGAATCCGGCCCCGAGTTTGCCATCGAGAGAATTCCAAAGCTGTCATGCCGGAGGCTCGGGCTGAACTCATCCACGAACGAGTAACCCGGCCCGTCGGTCCCCAG
>DGDZ01000085.1:0-28879 GCA_002385705.1 Verrucomicrobia subdivision 3 bacterium UBA3939 | reverse complement strand
TCGGTCCCCAGTCCGTTCCGCGACCCGCTCTGGCTCATGAACCCCGCGATCACGCGATGAAAGGTCACTCCATTGAAGAACGGATTCGTCTTCACCAATCCGGACGGAGCGTCCAGCCAGGCGCGCTGTCCGGTGGCCAGTCCGGTGAAATTCGCCACCGCTTTCGGCGCGACCGCGTAATCGAGCCGGCAGGTGAAACTGCCCATGCTGGTATTGAAATCGGCATAAATGCCGTCGCCCTGCGCCATCGCGGACGAAACCGGCCATGAAACACCTGCGAATATCGGGAGAGCGGGAAGAATGAAGCGAGACAACAACGTCTTCATTAAGAACGAGCGTGCCGCGGAGGGTAGGCAGGATCGCGCCTGAAATTCAAACGCAAAAAGCCTCCCGACCAATCCCAAATCCCGCTCTGCACCGCCCGTCAAACCTCTGCCGCCGAACCGCTTGCAACCTTTTGTTGCATATACAACAAAAGTTCGTTCACCCGATCGCCCCATCCAGGCCGTTGCTTCACAGGCCTTTGCAACCTTTTGTTGCATATGCAACAAAAGGTTGCATGGGGATGGTTTCAAGCGGTTCCGGGTGCGGGGGTTACAGGCGCAGGGCGGTTCTTAATGCGGCGAGGGCCCGGGCACGGTGACTGAGCCGGTTCTTCGTTTCCTCGCCCAGTTCCGCGAAGGATTGGTTGAAACCGGTCGGGACGAACAAGGGGTCGTAGCCAAATCCGCCTTCCCCTCGCGGAGCGAAGTCAATGCTGCCTTCGCAGATTCCTTCGAAGGTTTGGGTTTCGATCTCAAACGCGTCGGTGTAGCAGACGGGCGAAGCGCTTTCCGGTTCCACAGTCATCACGGGTGTGAGCGCGAGCACGCATCGGAAGCGCGCGGTGCGTTTTTCCGGCGGCACGTCGGAGAGCAGACGCAGCAGCTTCTCGTTGTTCGCGGCGTCGGGAGAGTTGCCCGCGGCTCCGCTGTCGAGCGCGGCGAAGCGCGCCGAATACACGCCGGGCGCCCCGTTCAACGCATCGACTTCCAGCCCTGAATCGTCGGCAAGGACAAACGTCCTGCCTGGACCGGGTGTGCCCCGGGCGGAAAGCCAGCGCGCCAGTTCAACGGCTTTCCGGATCGCATTGCCGGCGAAGGTCGGAGCATTCTCCGCCACGGCGGGCGCGCCGGGGAAATCGGCGAGCGTCAGACATCGAACACCGGCGCCGAGGATCGCGCGGATCTCCTCCGCCTTGTGCGCGTTGCGCGTTGCAAGGACAAGCGTGACGGGTTCGGACGGCTGTGTCATGGGGCGAGGGTATGGATGAGACCGGGAAATGTCAGGCGCGCAGTGGGGCACCTGGGAGGAACAGCCCGTTCCCGGGAGCTGGAACATTCAACGTCCAACGGCTCGGGTGCTTGAAGCTCTCGTACTTTTGAAATTCTCTTTCCTTTCGACTGTGTCCGATTACTCTCCGTCGCGTTCGAAATGGCTTTGAAGCTGTTCAACACGCTGTCGCGTTCGGTGCAGGAATTCACGCCGCTCGATCCTTCGGGGAAGAGGGTGGGGATGTATTGCTGCGGTCCCACGGTTTACGATTTCGCCCACGTCGGGAACTGGCGCACGTTTGTCTTCGGCGACCTGGTTCGCCGCTACCTGGAGTTTCGGGGGTACGACGTGACGCACGTGATGAACATCACGGACGTCGAGGACAAGATCATTCGTCGCGTGGCGGAGACCGGGAGCGCGCTGCGCGATTACACGAGCCGCTATGAGCAGGCGTTTCTGGAAGACCTGCGGGCGTTGAACTGCCTGCGGCCGCATCACCTGCCGCGCGCCACCGAGTTTATTTCCGAGATCATCGAGCTCATCGGAAAACTCATCGACCGCGGCATCGCCTATCGCGCCGCCGACGGCTCGGTGTATTTCAGCATCGAGAAGTATCGCGCGGCCGGCCGCACCTACGGGCAACTGGTGAAGCTGAATTTCGAGGACATGCGGGTCGGGGAACGCGTCAAGAGCGACGAGTACGCCAAGGAATCGGTGGCGGACTTCGCGTTATGGAAGGCGCGCGTGCCGGAGGACGGCGTGGTGTTCTGGCCCAGCCCGTGGGGCGAAGGCCGGCCGGGGTGGCACATCGAGTGCAGCGCGATGAGCATGAAAATCCTCGGGCCCAGTTTCGACCTGCATCTCGGCGGGGAGGATCTGATCTTTCCGCATCACGAGGACGAGATTGCGCAGAGCGAAGGGGCGGAATTGCAGCCGGCGGGCCGGCGTTTCGTCCAGTACTGGCTCCATGGCGCGCACCTGCTCGTCGAAGGCCGCAAGATGGCGAAGTCGCTCGGGAACTACTTCACTCTGCGCGACCTGCTGGCGAAAGGATTCGCCGGACGCGAAATCCGTGCGCTCCTGCTCAGTGCGCACTATCGCGAGACGTTCAATTTCACGATCGATGGTCTGCATGGCGCGCGGTCGTCGCTGGGGCGGATCGATGACTGCGTTGCAAGATTGAAGGAGATCGCCGGCGAAGCGGCGTCATCCAAAGAAGGCGCGCCGTCTCAGGCGCCCGGTCTCCAGGCGCGTTTCACGGAAGTGATGGACGAGGATCTGAACATTTCCGCGGCCTGGGGCGCCGTGTTCGAGTGGGTGCGGGAGATGAACCGCAGAATGGCGGAAGGGAAGCTGCCGCCTGTGGAAGCGGCGGCGGAGCTCGCGCAATGGGAGAGGGTCAACTCGGTGCTCGGCATCGAGGCGGCGGGCGGCGCGGAGATACCCGCGGACATCATTGCGCTGGCGAACGAGCGTGACACCGCCAGGAAATCGAAGGATTTCAAGCGGGCCGACGCGATTCGCGATGAGTTGAAATCGAAAGGCTGGGTTGTCGAAGACACTCCCAAAGGTCCCAAGATCAAGCGGCTGTCGTGATCATGAAGGGCCTGTTCATCACCTTCGAAGGCACGGAGGGCTGCGGGAAATCCACTCAGGTTGCGATTCTTGCCGAGCGTATTCGCGCCCAGGGGCGAGTGGTGCGCGCGTTGCGCGAGCCGGGCGGCACGCCCATCGGCGAGGAGATCCGGCACACGCTCAAGCACAGCAAGGACAACGCGGAGATGACCCCCGAAGCGGAATTGCTCCTGATGAACGCCAGCCGCGCCCAGTTGGTGCGGGAGGTCATCCGCCCCGCGCTCGCGGCGGGCGAAGTCGTCGTGTGCGACCGATTCTACGATTCCACGACGGCCTATCAGGGCTACGGAAGACAGATGGATCTGGGCACGGTGCAACGCATCATCGAGGTTGCCGTCGCCGGGACGCGGCCGGACCTGACGCTGTTGTTACGGGTGTCGCCGGAGGTCAGTTGGGAACGCCTGCGGGCGCGCCAGGCGGCAATGCCGGTCGTTCGGGATCGTTTCGAGGAGGCGGACCGCGGTTTCTTCGACCGCGTTGCGAGGGGGTACGAAGCGATTGCAGTCGCCGAGCCCGGGCGCGTGAAGGTGGTGGATGGTGCCCGGCCAGTGGACGCGGTGGCTGCGGAGATTTGGAGCATCGTGCAGCCGTTGTTGGAAGATCAACGCTGAGGCCATGAGGCGCGACGCGACTTGCTCATGCCCGTGCACCGGTTAATCTTGGCCCAGTTCGGAAGCCAGACATGATCGACGATACCATCAGGAAAATCGAAGCGCGGCTTCAGTCATCGGAGTCCATCCCGCCGGAGCGCCGGCAGGAACTGGTGGACCTGCTCCAGACGTTGAAGGGCGAGATTTCAGAACTGTCGAAGACCCATGGTGAACAGGCCGAAAGCATTGCGGGATTCACGGAGCTTTCAACGCGGGAGGCGACGCGGTCCCGGCGGGATCCGCGATTGCTGGAGCTGTCGCTGAGAGGCCTGTCTTCCTCGGTTGAAGGTTTCGAGGAATCACATCCCCGGCTGGTGCAGATCGTGAACACAATCAGCCACACGCTTTCCAGCCTGGGAATCTGACCTTGTCCGTCTCGGCGGGGTGGCAATCAAGGCCCGCTCAACTTCCGGATCTTTTCTTCGCTTCGCGGGCCCCGCCGCCTCCGGATTGAGGTGATGTTGTTCACCTCTGTATTTCGGCTGCGTCGGGTGTTTACTCCGGTTGCTCCTGAGCCGGAACCGTCGGCGCCGGGAACGTCCGCGTCGGCTGCGTCAGGGGAGCCGTGCCCTGGGGTCGCTGAGCGCCGGGGCCGGACCTGGGGGCTGTTCTTCGTCCGATGACGATCACGTTGTTGCGATTGTCGCTCGGGTTTCCGGCAGTGGTCTCTTCCGCCATTTCCTGCAGAATGGCCTCCGCATTCTGTGGGATCTGTGGAACTTGAGCCTGCGCAGCGTGGGTCTGCGGCACTTGAGTCTGTGGCGCTGGAGCCTGCGGAATTTGACGTGCCAACGGCTGAGGGGCCGGGGCCGCGCCGGCCACATTGTTGGCAGGCGCCGTCGCGATCTTCGGCGCGCCGTCCTTCTCGAACGACAGATCCATCTGCCGTCCCGACGCGCGAATGGTCACCTGCTTGTTCCTGTCGTCGATCCGGAGCACTTCGATGGGACCTTCCGACTCGCCTTCGGCGAGGTTGCAATGCCGGTCCTTGACCACGAGCATCGCCTTTTTGGTTCCCGACATCTTCATGATGCCGGTGAGCTTGACGTCGATGTCGGCTGCGGATGCCTGGGATGCGACAAGCGCCGCCGCGCACACGACATACAGCCAGGGAAAGTGGCGTGCTGGAGCTTTCATGTCCTGTTGGCTCATACACTGGCTTCCGATTGGTGGAAGTCAAGGCGGGGATTTGCGTGATTTGCCGCCCGATGGCTCCCGGGTGCGAATGGCGAGACGCCGCGAGACAATTGCCGCGCACCGCTTTGCACCTTGACTCCGGATCGGCACCGGTGCGTCATTGGCATCAGCAAAGGACGAACATGAACACAACCGCGAACCACACCTGTGAACTCAGGCTTTGGCTTTCCTTCCTTGCGAAGGCGCATTTCGGGCCGACAGCGCGCCGCTTTTTCCTGGCGCTCTATGCGGTTTGCCTGTTCGCAACGCCCGGGCAAACCCTGGCCGGCGCGGCAGCCGCTCCGCGGGAGGGCATTATCCCGGTGTTTCGCCTGGTCGGATCTTTGATGGAAGTGCCGATGGGGGATGACCTGCCGCTGTTTGGGCCGGCCGGGGTATCGTTGAAGGAACTCGTTGAGCGCCTCGACAAGGCCGCTGCGGATCCCGCGGTCAAGGCCGTGGTGATCGTTCCGGGTGGCGCCTCTGTCGGCCTCGCACAGGTCGAGGAGTTGCGCGGCGCGATCGCGCGCGTGCGCAGGCACAAAGAGGTGCACGTCCATGCCGATTCGCTCGACATGGGCCAATACGTGTTGGCCAGCGGAGCCACCCGGATCAGCGTTGTGCCGACGGGCGCGTTGATTGTGCCCGGGCTGCATGGCAGTTCGCTCCACGTTCGCGGGCTTCTGGACAAGATCGGAGTGAAGCCGGATTTCATCGCCGAAGGGGCTTACAAGAGCGCCGCCGAGCTGTTCATGCGCGAGCAACCGAGTCCCGAGGCGGACGAAATGATGAACTGGCTCATGGACAGCCTGTATTCAACCGTGACAGAGCTGGTGGCCTCCGGGCGCAACGTGGACGTGGCGAAGGCGCGCGAGTGGTTCGACACCGGCCTGTTCACCGCCGAGCAGGCAAAGGCGGCCGGGTTGATCGACGCGGTCGAGCAACACGAGGACTTCGAATCCATGCTGACAGCGCGTTACGGCGCCCGTGTTGTGTTCGATCGCAAGTACGGGAAGAAGGCCTCTGCAGAGCTCGACCTGTCGTCGCCCCTGGCCTTGTTCAAGATCTGGGGAGACCTGCTGCGCGGACCGCAGCCCGCACCGGCGGCCAAACCCGCGGTCGGCATCGTTTATGTCAGCGGCCCCATCCTTCCCGGCGAAGGCTCGTCGAACCCGCTGGGCTCCGTGCTCGGCGCGTTCAGCACTGACGTACGCGAAGCGATCGAGGAAGCGGCGGAAGACCCGTCCATCCGAGCGGTGGTGCTGCGCATTGATTCTCCCGGCGGCTCGGCGACAGCCAGCGAGATCATTCTCGACGCCACCAAACGGCTGAAGGCGCGCAAGAAACTGGTCGTGTCCATGGGGAATGTCGCGGGCAGTGGCGGCTATTACGTGGCCTGCGGCGCCGACACGATCTTCGCGGACGCCGCGACGTTGACAGGTTCGATCGGGGTGGTAGGCGGCAAACTCGCAACCACGGAGATGTGGAAGAAGGTGGGAATCACCTTCAAGGATTACAAACGCGGCGAGAACGCGGGAATCCTGTCCAGCAGCGACGTGTTCAACGAGCGGGAGCGCGCGCGGATGCGGGAGTTCATGGCGGACGTTTACCGGGTGTTTACGAACCACGTGGCTGCGATCCGGGGCGACCGGCTCCGGCAGCCGCTCGACTCACTGACCGGCGGGCGCGTGTACACGGGGAAACAGGCGCTCGAGCTCGGGCTGGTTGACCGGTTAGGCACTCTGCGCGACGCGGTGGCGTTTGCGGCGGAACAGGCGGGTTTGGACGACTATGACGTCCGTGTCGTGCCCGAGCCGAAAGGGTTTCTCGATCAACTGCTGGAGCAGCTTTCGGGAGGTGAAGACAAGCGCCGCGTTCAATTGGGCGCGGGCGGGGGCATGCTGCTGAGACTGGCCGCTCCTTATCTGCAGGGCCTCGACCCGGAACGCACCGGCGCCATCCTCTCAGCCTTGTGCCGCCTTGAGGTGCTCCGCCAGGAACGCGTGGCGCTGAGCATGCCGGAGTTCCTGTTCGAATAACCGCGCGTCCGGTGGATCTCTTTCGCGGTCGGCCGATCGCGAGCCGAACGGGCATGACGAACTTTTGTTGCATATGCAACAAAAGTTCGTTCTGGTTGTCAGACAGTCATTTGAGATGCGATTAATCCCGTCAGGGAAGGTTTTGGCGTGCCGGGTGCCGGTCAGGCAGCATTCAAAGTGGAGGATGGCTCGTGCAGGGCAGGTGTTCAGGTGACCCGTGTTCCGGGCCGGCCGGAAGCAGGGCGCGACGCCGAGCCGTTGCCTGCGAGGTTCGCCCGGAGGGTTGGCCCGTCGTAAATCCACATCGAGTGCATCCGGTTGGCGCGGGTGAATCCGCACTTCTCATAGAACTTCACCAGCCCTCGGCCGTTGCAGATCAGCACGTGCTGGTGGAAGCCCTGGTAGCGGGCCATGAGCCGCCGCATGATTTCGGATCCGATGCCGCGGCGTTGATAAGCAGGCAGCACGAGGATGTGGGAGTAGTAAACCACGAGAGCGCTGTCGGAAAGCGCGTTGCCAAGCCCGACCAGCTCCTCGCCGTCCCACGCAGTGATGACCGAATGCGAGCCGATGAGCGCCTTGTGGAGTTGCTCGGGCTTTTCCGCGGCACCGAGGGCATTGGCGCGGTAGAGGGCGAGGACGCTTTCAAAGGGGAGCCGCCGGGTATCGCTGTAACAGATTTCGCCCGTTCTCATAAGCGATTGGCTGCGGCTCTGACTTGCTCAACCTTCTTCGGTGGACGGATCAAAGCAGAGTCAGGGTCGGGGATCAAGCTGATCTTCGGGGTTCAACCCGGGCCCATCCCGGCGCCGGTGGATATTCCGCGGCGCGAAGGCCGGCGCCGAACGCGGTCCTCAAGCCCGAGGAAATCCAGGCCGCGCCTTCAGCGGTGATTCTCCGGAAGCACCCATTCCGGATCGGAACACCGGGGTCAGAGAAAGAACGTCTCGCCGACGGCGCTCCACCCGATGCGGGATGGGCTGACGGCGGCGTGAAGTCGTTCCATGGGTTCATCCGCGCTTTCGCGTCCGAACGGAAATGTGGCGAAGTGCATGGGCAGGATGAACTCCGCTCCGGCGCGGTCGGCCATGGCGGCGGCCTGTTCGGGCGAGCAGTGCGCAAAGATCCATGGATTGTAGGCGCCCACGGGCATAATGGCCGCATCGAAGGGGCCCTTCGAGCGCAGGCGCGCGAAGGAATCGGTCATGGCGGTGTCTCCGCCGAAGATGATTCTTTGCTTCTCGCGGGACAGGACGAAGCCGCAGTAGCCGCGTTGCCGGTCATACTTCCAGCGCGAGCCCCAATGGTTCACTTCGAAGGCTTCTATCTCGAGGTCGCCGTGAGCGGTGGCGACGCAGGCCGTTTCGCCCCAGCCGAGTTCGAACGGGCGCGGCAGGTTCGCCGGGATGAGGTCGGTCATGTCCCGTGCCGTGACCACCTGCGGGCGCCCGGGCAGGCGCCGCAGTGTTGCGGGATCGAGGTGGTCCATGTGGGCGTGCGAGAGCAGGACGAGATCGATGGGAGGCAATTGATCGACGGTGAGAGCGGGCTCGATCAGGCGTTTTGGGCCGATCGTGCCGCAGAGGGTGTCGGCGCCGATGCGATTGAACAGGGCGGGGTCGGTGAGGATCGTGACGCCCTGGAAGTTGATCAGGACGGTTGCATGACCCAGCCATGCGGCGGAAAGGCGGGTCGGCTCCCAGAGGGCGGGTCGGGGTCTCGCTTTGGGCGCGAGGACATCGCGTCGCCGCTCGTCGATGAACCCGCGCAGGAGGCGGGCGGGGAGGAGGTCCGACGCCCCGGCGGCGATGCCACCGAGGCCAATGGAACCGAGGGACAAGAAACGGCGGCGGGACAGGACTCTTTTCTTCAACTGCTTGCTACAACAATGTAAAGTTACGTCTCGAACAAACGAGCGGGGCAGCATAGCAGAGAAGCCGGTCCCTGCAAGGGGAGATTCGGGGACGCACGAGAGAAATCTTTCTCGCCGGAGGAGCCGGGGCGGGGGACCGGGGTGGTCGGAAGAGAAGTTGCTGTAACTCTGGGACGCCCGGGGGCATCTCTGATGACGGAGTTCGCGGTCGTGGAAGGCGAGGAAGCGAACTGAGGAGCCGGTGAACGGTTATTGCTGCAAAGCGTCCAAGCTATGCTATCGTTGTGCAAATTTTGAAAACCATCCGATTATTTCAAGGGAGCGCGAGGATTTTATTGCTCGCGTTCTGTTCGGCGGCCCTTCCGCTTGCGGCGCAGACCGCGGAAGTCCGGTCTTCGCAGGCATTGTTGCAGGCGGATGATTCCGCGCAGACTGTCACGAACCCGCGGTCGTGGAGGATTGAGCCCGGGCCTGACGACGGGCGCATAGCGTTTTTGACGGCCTTCCTGTTGCAGGAGCACCATTACACGGAGGAGGTGTTTGACGACGACGTTGCTTCGCGGTTTCTGGACCGGTATCTGGACTCGCTGGATCCGTATCACCTGCATTTTCTGAAATCGGACATCGAGGAGTTCGAGAAGTACCGGACCACTCTGGACAACCTGACGCTCATGCGCCGGACCGGCGTGGCGGACACGTCGCCGGCCTACGAGATCGTGGCGCGTTTCATGGAGCGGCTGAGTCAGCGTGTCGATTATGCGACGGAAGTGCTGCGGAAGGAGCGATTCACCTTTGACACGGACGAGCGGGTGAAGGTGGACCGCCGCAAGGAGCCGTATCCGGAGAATCTGGACGCGGCGCGCGAGCTGTGGCGGCAGCGTCTGCGGCTCGAATATTTGCAGGAGAAACTGGCGCTGGAAGGAAAGAAGTCGGCTGCGAAGACGAATGCCTCGAACGGCGCGCCTGAGAAATCGATTCACGAGCAGATCGTCGAGAAGCTGATTCACCGTTACAACCGGAACCTCAAGATGTTCGCGGACTGGAATCATGAGGACGTCATGGGCGCGTACTTGACGGCGCTGGCCCACGTTTACGATCCGCATTCGGACTATTTCAACCGGCCCGAGCTTGAGAGCTTCAGGATCAGCATGAACCTGCAATTGTTCGGGATTGGCGCGGAGCTGAGGTCTGAGGACGGGTATTGCCGTGTGGAACGCCTGTTGCCGGGAGGGCCGGCCATCAAGAGCAAGAAGATCAACCCGGGGGACCATATCGTGGCGGTGGCGCAGGGCGACGAGCCTCCGGTGGACGTCGTTGACATGGATTTGCGGAAGGTGGTGCAGTTGATCCGCGGGCCCAAGGGAACCGAAGTGCGGCTGACGCTGCAGCCGGGCGGCGACAAGTCGGCCGAGCAGGTTGTGGTCAGTCTGATTCGCGATGAGATCCCGCTCGACGACCAGGCGGCGAAAGGGAAGATCATTGATCTGCCCGTTGACGGGAAAACGGTGCGGCTTGGGGTGATCAACCTGCCTTCGTTTTACGCGCCGACCGAGCCGGGCGCGCCGGTGGCTGCGTCGGAAGGCGGCGGGCGCGAGGCGCGGCACAACACGTCCACCGACGTGGCGAAGCTGCTGGCGAAGTTCAAGCAGGAGGGCGTGCAGGGCGTGATTCTGGATTTGCGCATGAACGGGGGCGGGGTCCTGGAAGAGGCCGTCAAGGTGGCGGGCCTGTTCATTCCGCAGGGGCCGATCGTTCAGGCGCGCGACCGGGACCGCGGCCCTCTTCTCAACGTTCAGGTGTACCCGGACCGCGATCCCACCGTCGCGTATGACGGGCCGCTGGTGGTGCTGACGAGCCGATTCAGCGCGTCCGCGTCGGAGATTGTGGCGGGCGCGCTCCAGGATTACGGGCGGGCAATTATCGTGGGCGACTCCTCCACGCATGGGAAGGGGACGGTTCAGACGGTGACCAGCCTGCGGCCGCTGCTGCGGATTCCGGAGACGGACACGAACGAGCCGGGAGCGTTGAAGTTCACGATCCGCAAGTTTTACCGGGCGAGCGGGGCATCGACGCAGTTGAAGGGGGTCATGCCGGACATCGTGCTGCCCTCGAGGTGGAACTACTCGACGGATATCGGCGAGAGTTCGCTGGAGAACCCGCTGAAGTGGGACACGATTCCCAGTGCGCGCTATGAGAAGCTGGACCTTGTGGAGAAGTATCTTCCCGAACTGTTGAAGCGCTCGGCGGAACGGGTGGCGACCAATCGCGATTTCGTCTATCTGCGGGAGGAGATCGAGGAGTTTCGGAAGATGCAGGAGGACAAGACGGTTTCCTTGAACGAGGCCGAGCGGAAGAAGGAGCGGGAACGCGCCGAGGCGCGGGCGAAGGCGCGCCAGGAAGAGCTGCGTTCCAGGAAAGATCCGGACATCAAGATGTACGAGATCACGCTCAAGTTGGCGGAGCTGCCGGGGCTGCCGCCGCCGATGGCGAAGACCAACGCGGTCTCCCGGGCGGAGATGGCGCTGAACGGGCTCCTGCCCGAGGACGACACGGACGAGCCGGCCGTTCCCGAGGTGGACGTTCATCTTGAGGAGGCGCAGCGGATCCTTGTGGACTACATTGGCCTGCTGCCCAAGGACAAGCCGCTGGTTCTGGTGAACTGACCCGGCGGCGGGGTGCGGGATGGGCATTCGTGCGATTGGACCATGGAGAATCTCAAGGTCAAGTGTCCGACGTGCAAGCGGGTCGGGGAGTGGTTCGCGACGGAGTACGGGCCGTTTTGTTCGAAGCGATGCCGCTTGATCGATCTCGGCAAATGGTTGTCGGAGGAGTACGCCATTTCCGAGTCGTTGCATCCGGAGCATGTGACGCAATACGAGGATTCGGCCGGGAAACAGCCGGATCAAACCGATGAGGAAGGCGGATGACGCGGCCGCAGGTCGCGCATTGGCTGTTAAACGGAGCAAGACCATGTTGAACGTTGCCAGAAATCCAGTGCGTTGGCTCCTGGCGTTGGCCCTGATGATGCCCGGGGTTGGCACGGCACAGACCATGAATACAAACCAGACCGAATTCGCGGTGGTCGGGGGCGGTTGCTTCTGGTGCACGGAAGCGGTGTTTCAGAAGATCCCCGGCGTGAAAGCCGTCATCAGCGGCTATACCGGAGGAACGACCGAAAATCCGACCTACGAGCAGGTGTGCTCGGGAACCACCGGCCATGCCGAAGTGATCCGGATCGAGTACGACCCGAAGCAGGTTTCCTACGAGAAACTGCTGAGCTACTTCTGGGACGCGCATGATCCCACGACCTTGAACCGGCAGGGCGCCGACGTGGGCACGCAATACCGCTCGATCATTCTCTATCGGAACGAGGAAGAAAAGGCGATCGCGGAGAAATCAAAGGCGGAGGCGCAGAAGCGGTTCAGCACTCCGATTGTCACGCAGATCGTTCCGTTGACGAAGTTTTACCCGGCGGAGAGATACCACCAGGATTTCTACGAGAACAACCCCGGGCACGGTTACAGCCGCTCGGTCATTCAGCCGAAGGTTCAGAAGTTCGAGCAGAAGCTGAACCAGCAGAAGTAGCCATCAGGGGCCGACGTCCGCCCGCTTCGGGCCGCGCAGGTTTTTCGAAGGCACGCCGCGCTTCTTTGCCAGCGGATCCACATACCATCGGTAACCACCCATTTCGGAGTAGAACAGCTAGGGTTCGTTTTCGCGGCGCCACTTCGCCCAGCTCTCCACGCCGGTCTGCGCGACGGGCCCGTCCGGAAAGTAACGCGCCAGCAAAACAACCGCGGTGGCTCTGGTATTCTCGTCCCGGAGCGCGGTGATCGTTTTTTCCAGGAACTCCGGAGAATCAAACGGCGTGCCCAGGGACCGTGCTTTCTTGTCGATGTCGAGAAGATATCCTCCTTTCGGAGCCAGCCATTGTGCATTCGCGTCCAGCCAGGCAGCGCTGGCGGCGCGATCCCGCCAGTTGAAACTGCTGAGCGCCGCGGCGGACAGGTAGTTTGTCCCCCACTCAGGATGGGAACCCGTGAGATAGTTCCTGATCCGCCGGCGTGTAATCGGAAACTTCTCGTCGCCGAACACGGAAGGCGTGATGTCGATGGGCCGGTCTTCTGTGAACCGGCTGATACAGGCGATGGCGTTCACGAGCATGGCGCGGCCGGTGTCATTGAGTTGCGCTGGTGATTGCTCAAACCCAAAGTGCAGCAGATTGCCCTGCCGCCAGAACGCCGACGAACGCGGCGTTTGCGAGTTGATGCCGCCGCAGAAGTGCTCCACCTCCGGCATGTCCGCGAACTCGAAATAGTGCGTGGACCAGCCGGGCCTGAAATCGTTAATCACCGTCGCAAAGTTTCGAATCGACGGCACCAGCGGCAGCACGGGAATGGTTTCCTGCTTGATCTCGGCTTCGAACTGGGACGGCGTGGGGATGTTGGTGGATACCGTTCCCGGTCTTCCTTCCGCGGGAAGATAAGGCGTTGTTGGCCGTCCGCGAGAGTGGCAAGATCCACGGGTGTTTCGGGGAACAACGCCAGCAATTCCTCGTCTGTCAGTTCCTGTGCCGACAGTCGTTTCGATTTCTCACTCAGCATTAGCGGCCGGCGGACGGAATGCCTCGCAGTTTTTGGAGGAGAATTGCGGAGAAAAGGCTTGCTGTGAAGACGCGATCGGACACAATTTCGCATCTATTCTAACCGAAATCCGGAGATCCATTCTGTTATGGGACGCATCTATAACAACATCGTTGAGACCGTCGGGCGCACCCCGCTGGTGAGATTGAACAGGGTGACGGCGGGTCTGGACGCCACCATTCTGCTGAAGTGCGAGTTCTTCAATCCGCTGGGGAGCGTCAAAGACCGGATCGGCATGGCGATGGTTGAAGATGCGGAACGCCGGGGCGTGTTGAACAAGGACACGGTGATCATCGAGCCGACCAGCGGGAACACGGGCATCGCCCTCGCGTTTGTGGCGGCGGCCAAGGGTTACAAGCTGATCCTGACGATGCCGGAGACGATGTCGCTGGAGCGGCGCACGTTGCTGGCGATGCTGGGCGCGAAACTGGTGCTGACGCCGGGGACCGAGGGCATGAAGGGGGCGATTGCCAAGGCCGAGCAGATCGCGCGCGAGACGCCGAACTCGTGGATCCCGCAGCAGTTCGACAACCCCGCCAACCCCGAGATTCACCGGAAAACCACCGCCGAGGAGATCTGGGCCGACACGGACGGCAAGGTCGATATCCTTGTGGCGGCCGTTGGGACCGGCGGAACGATCACCGGCTGCGTGGAAGTGATCAAGGCCCGGAAACCGTCGTTTCAGGCGATCGCGGTGGAGCCGAAGGATTCGCCGGTGATTTCGCAGACATTGGCCGGCCAGCCGCTGAAGCCAGGCCCTCACAAGATTCAGGGAACGGGGGCGGGCTTTATACCGAAGAATCTCCATTTGAAGGACTCCAACGGCAACCCGCAGATCGTGGAGTGCATTCAGGTGACGAACGAGGACGCGTTTGCGATGGCGCGGCGGCTCGCCAAGGAAGAGGGCATCCTCGCGGGCATTTCGTCGGGGGCCAATGTGGTGGCGGCGATTGAAGTGGCGAAACGCCCGGAGAACAAGGGCAAGCTGATTGTCACGGTGGCGTGCTCGACCGGCGAACGTTACCTGAGCACCCCGCTGGCGGCGGAAGCGCGGGCGGAGGTCGGCGGCTGAAGGCGCCGGCACGGCCGCGAATCGCAGGAAGAGGGAGCGGGTTTTTCCCGCAAAATACTTGTTGCACTGGGGCAGGTTTGCCCGTAAGTAATACGACGTCGAAGGTCTGATAGCGGCGTGCGGCGAGGTTATTCCTGATAAAAGCCCGCGCAGCAGCTTCCCAAAATTCACAGTTCCAGTTTTCGGGTTCATTCTCGGAACCTTCGGCGGCTAAGACCAGTTATGAGCACAGAAAAGAACAGCAACGGCCAGGAAGTCGGATCCGGTTACCTCGAGATCTCGGAGAAGGGCTTTGGATTCCTTCGCACGGCCCAGAACCATTTCCATCCCAAGCCCACGGATATTTTTGTGACGCCCGACACCATCAAGCGCAACTTCCTGCGCGAGGGCAGCTTTATCGTTGGTCCCACCCAGCCGCCTCACCGGGGAACCAGCCCGCAACTCAAGGCCGTCGAAAAGATCAACGACATGAGTTTCGAGGAGTACACCAAATCGGTGCGCTTCGAGAACCTGACGACGATTGATCCGATCGAGAAGTTCCGGCTCGAAACCACCCCGGACCTGATCGAGACGCGGGTGATTGACCTCGTGACGCCGATCGGCAAGGGGACGCGCGGACTGATCGTCGCGCCGCCCCGGACGGGCAAGACGACTGTGCTCAAGCAGATCGCCAACGCCGTGACCGCCAACCACCCCGAGGTGCACGTGCTGGTTCTGCTCATCGACGAGCGGCCCGAGGAGGTCACGGACTTCCAGCGCTCCGTCAAGGCCGAGGTCGTCGCGTCGTCCAACGACCAGGACCTCGAGACACACGTGCGGCTGTCGCGTTTCATGATCGAGCGCTGCCGGCGCATGGTGGAGACGGGCAAGGACGTGTTCGTGCTGCTGGACTCGCTGACCCGCGTTGCGCGGGCCTACAACAGCGTGCACGGCGGCAGCGGCCGCACCATGACGGGCGGCGTGGACGCCCGCGCGCTCGAGATTCCGCGCAAGATGTTCGCCTCGGCCCGCAAGATCGAGAACGGCGGCTCGCTCACCATTCTCGCCACCGCGCTCGTGGACACCGGGTCGCGCATGGACGAACTGATCTTCCAGGAGTTCAAAGGCACGGGCAACATGGAGCTGGTCCTGGACCGGAAGCTTGCCGACCGCCGCTTGTTCCCCGCCATCGACATCCCGAAGAGCGGCACGCGCAAGGAAGAAAAGCTGTTCCCGCCCAAACACATTGAAGCGGTGCGCAAGCTCCGCCGCATGATGGTGGACCTGAATCCGGTCGAGGCCATGGAGACACTCATCGCCGCCCTCAAGAAGCACAAGACCAACGAGGAACTCCTGGCGAAACTCGACAAAGGCTCGTAAGAGCCCGGCGAGTCGCCTCGCAGAGCGTAGATCTCGAGACAGCCGCTGCACACGTTGCAGCGGCTGTTTTCGTTTCAACCGGAAGATCCGCAAGCCTCATCGTAGGATGGGTTCTTGCAGCGCACGAGGTAACGAGTGCCCTCTTCGCTTTTTTTCTTCAGTCCGGCGCGGAACAGCCGATTTGTGAGGGTATGACATGGAATCGGATTGTTCGAAGGCTGCGCGGGTTCGGGGGTGTTGTGGCGTTGTTGCTGGCGGCGGGGTGCGCCACGTCCGGCGATCGGGCGGCGCAGACGCCACGCTTTCGCGAGGCCTCGTCGGCCAATGTGATATTGAAGTTCGCAGGGTGGGATTATACTTTTCTCGTCAAACCGGCGCACTTCGAGAACGGGTTCATGGAGCCCGTGAGGCGCGAGACGCTCGGTGGAATCCTGGACCGCCTGCAGGTGCGACGCGACCTCGCGGTTGTCGTGGTCGGCGCGATGCTCGAGGCGGATGAATTGAGGCGGGTTGCTTCCGAATGGAAGGCCATTCTCAGTGACTGCGGATTCGGCCGCGTTGTCATTGTGCGCGCTCAGATGGGCGGCGAATTGAACGGATCGATCGTTGTCGACGACTCGCAAATCTCCGGCATCCAAAGGCCGGGCGCGGCGTAACGCGCGCCGGCCGCGCACTCCGCTTTCCCGGCCGCCCCTGCAGCGGATGCTGCGGATTCATCAGGCCATCCAGTCCGGCAAATTCCCCAACGCCTCAAAGCTCGCCGCCGAACTCGAGGTCAGCACCAAGTCGATTCACCGCGACATCGAATTCATGCGTGACCGGCTGGAACTGCCGATCGAATACGACTCCAGTCGCTTCGGTTACTTTTACACCCAGGAGGTGAGTGGCTTTCCGACGATGCAGATCACCGAGGGCGAGCTCGTCGCGCTGGTGATTGCGGAAAAGGCGCTGGAACAGTATCGCGGAACCAACTTCGAAAAGCCGCTCCTGAGTGCCATCCGGAAAATGGAGCAGTCGCTGCCGGACACCATCTCGCTCAACCTGGCGGACGTCGAGCAGACGATCTCGTTTCGCACGCGGGCGGAACCGATCCTGGAGCTCCAGGTGTTCGACACGCTGGCGAAGGCCGCCGCGCGCCGCCAGCAACTGGAACTGACCTATCGCAAACCCGGCCGGCGCGAAACCGAACTGCGCGTGGTCGATCCGTATCATCTTGCGAACATCAACGGCGAATGGTACCTCTTCGCCTACGATCATCTCCGGCGGGACATTCGCACGTTCGCTCCGAGCCGAATTCAATCGATTCGCCACACGGGCAAGACCTTTCAGAGGCCTTCCAGCTTCTCCGTGGAGAAACGTCTCCGCGACAGCTTCGGTGTGTATTCCGGCGAAGGCCAATACCGTGTTGCGATTCGGTTCAATGCGCGGGTGGCCGATTACATTCGGGAGAAACGGTGGCACCACTCGCAGGAGATCAAAGACCTTCCCGACGGCGGGCTGGAGCTGCGCATGCGCCTGTCGGGTCTCGACGAGGTCGAACGGTGGATCCTCAGTTGGGGCGGCAACGCGGTGGCTCTCGAGCCCCGCGAACTTGTGGAGTTGGTGAAGGCAGCAGCGCGGCGAATCCTCGGTTAAAGGGCGGCTTGTGGCTCAGATGGGAACTCAGGACAATTGTGTCTGAGTTTGGTACAGATCCTCGAATCGGGTGCTGACAGCACCCGGGGAACTCCCGGGTTGGCCGTCCCGGTTGCTGAAACCCCACAGGGAGGGGTTCTCGAAGGTCGGCACCCCCACACCGTGTGGGTGACGTCATCCGGGTTCTGCGTAACGCGCGATAGGAAGTTTTTGCCGGCCTCGCACTGCAGAACGTACTAATACGTAGATCGTTATGCCGCGTCCGCAGGGGCACGTTTTGTGCGCAAACAGGGCGCGACATATGGCTGGATCCGACCCGTTCTCTACAGGCGCAATTGAAGTAAAGCTGGATGGTTTGACTGTGGAGATTCCCCCTGAGCGCCGCTCCTTCACTGCAATCCGTTCTTATCTCGAATCGCTCGCTCTGCAGCAGCAGAGAATTCTCTGCGCGCTGAACGTGGACGGCGAGTCGGTCAACCTCACTCAGCCTCGCCTGGATTCGCGCCCGTTCAGCCAGGTGGAAGGCGAGACGATGAGCCTCAGCGAGGTGCCCCTGCAGCTCGTCAAGGCAGCTCTCCAGCAGGTGGCCGCGCTGCGCACACGCGTCCAGATGGCCATCGAGCTCGTGCTCATCAACAGTCCGCGTCAGGCGCGCGAACTGTGGTGGCAACTCTCCACAGGGCTCAAGGAACCGCTGCTCACGCTCAGCCTCGTTCCGGATTACCCGGGCGTTGCCGCAAACGGAACCGCGTCGTTGAATCAACTCCGCCGGTGGCAATTGCAGCAATTGGGCTGCATCATCCAGGACATCGAGACCGCGAGTGAATCGGAGGATACCACGGTTCTCTCCGACGCCCTGGAAACGCGCGCGTTGCCATGGCTCGACCGGCTGCACGAGTCGTTGGTGCTTTGGCGCGAAACGCTCGGAAGCAAAGTGCAGTCTGCGTGCGACAAGGCGTAAGCCGGCATGAATGCCGCGTTCCGGAGCGCGACTCTACGAGTCGCAGCGGTGTAGCATAGCTCCGCGCGTTTCGGGATCCGCATGAGATCCATTCGTTGCCATGTCGTTGCATGCTGCTGCGGGTCACAGACGTCACAGACCCGCGAGCCGCTTTTCCAGCATTGGTGGGGCGAGCGTCCTCGCGAGCCGTCATCCAATCACCGCAATCGTCCGGCAGTAGTGAGAAATCCAACTCAGAGCCTGCCTGTGTGGGGTCCAGAGTTTGATTGACTGTTCACAAGAGGCGGGGCTACTTTCCGGGGCGGCCTGTCCGGTGGTGTAACGGTAGCACTAGGCCCTTTGGAGGCCTCTGTCATGGTTCGAATCCATGCCGGACAGCCATCTTCCCGCACCATCCTTTGCACTGGACTGACAATTCTCGTCTCTGGACAGGCTGAGACGGCTTCGGCATTCTCCTTGCCGGGTGCGCCCGCTGCAGGACTCGACTTCGCCGACCCGGAAGCACCCACGATCTGCAATGCTTCCCGAATTCTTCCGGGAGAACGGCGGGCTGTGTGGATCGCCCGTTTTACAACGAAACCGGATCTGAACTGTCTATCGTATCATGGCGAAACCCGGAAAACGCAGGAAACGAATCTGGCTCTCGGTCGTCGCCGTCATCATCGTCGCGATGATCGCCTCCGCCGCTTTCAGAAAAAAGGATTCCGCGGTCGTCGTGCAGACGGAGAAGGTCGTTCGCCGGGATGTCATCGAGATCGTCATGGCCAACGGCAAGATCCAGCCGGTCCGGCAGGTGATCATCAGCCCCGAGGTTGCCGGTGAGATCGTGGAGCTGCCCGTCAAGGAAGGCGACCGTGTGTCGAAGGGCGATCTGCTGGTGCAGATCAAGCCGGACAACTACATCGCCAGCCGGAATTCCGCCGAGGCCCATTACAAGTCCGCCATCGCGAGCCGGGAGCTGGCAAAGGCGCAACTGGACAAGGCCGAGGCCGAGTATCGGCGGCACCAGGAACTCGCCGCGGCAAAGCTCGTGTCCGATTCCGTGTTCCTCGACGTGAAGACCACCTACGAAGTGGCGAGGCTCCAATATCAGAATGCTCTTCACCAGGAGGACCAGGCCAAATTCGGACTCGACAAGGCCAACGACGATTTGAGCAAGACGCGGATTGTGTCTCCAATGGACGGCACGGTCACGCGGCTGAATTCGGAACTGGGCGAGCGCGTCCTGGGCACGTCCTTCAACAAGGGCACCGAGATCATGACGATCGCCGATCTGAGAGAAATGGAGGCGCGGGTCGAGGTTGGCGAAACCGACGTGGTGCTGATCCGGACCGGCCAGAAAGCACGGCTGGACGTTGACGCGTTCAAGGACCGCACGTTTACGGGGGTGGTCACCGAGATTGCGAATTCGGCGCGCACCGCCGGGGGGACGACGCTGGGCGCCGCATCGGGGCAGGAAGCGACGCGGTTCGAGGTGCGGATCCGCGTTGCTGAAACGGAGCTGCTCCGCCCGGGGATGTCGGTGACGGCGGAGATCGAGACGCGCATCGCGACGAACGCGTTGACGGTGCCGTTCATGAGCGTGACGACGCGCCGGCCGGAAGCGGCGGGCGCGGGCGGGGAAACCAATTCGCCGGCGCGCTCCGGCGGGCCGAAGGATGGCGGCAAACCGATCGAAGTGGTGTTCGTCGTGGAAGGCGACCGGGTGAAAATGGTTCCTGTGAAGCTCGGCATCAGCGACTCCAGTTATTACGAGATTATTGAAGGGCTTGAAGAAGGGCAGGAAGTGGTGTCGGGAAGTTATAGCGCCATCCGCGAACTCGAGGACGGCAAGAAGATCGTTCGCGAGCGGAAGGGAGCGGAGCCGGAGAGAGTCCGCCTGTGAGCCTGATTCGTCTGAAGCGCATTTCCCGCCGTTACCAGATGGGTGCGGAGACGATCCATGCGCTCCGCGAGGTGAGCCTGGAGATCGAGCGCGGGGAGTATGTGGCGATCATGGGCCCTTCCGGGTCCGGGAAATCCACGCTGATGAACGTGATTGGCTGCCTGGACACGCCGACGTCCGGGGAATACGAGCTGAACAACACGCTGGTCAGCGAGATGGACGACAACGAGCTGGCGGAGATCCGGAACAAGGAGATCGGGTTTATTTTTCAGACGTTCAATCTGCTGCCGCGCTCGGATGCGCTGCGCAACGTGGAGCTGCCCCTGATCTACGCCGGCGTCCCCGCCGAGGAACGGCGGCGGATCGCCCTGGACGCGCTGGCAAGCGTCGGGCTCGCGGACCGGATCCATCACAAACCGAATGAAATGTCCGGAGGCCAGCGGCAGCGCGTTGCCGTGGCGCGCGCCCTGGTGAACAAGCCGTCCATTCTCCTCGCCGACGAGCCGACCGGGAACCTGGATTCCAAAACGGGCGCTGAGATCATGGCTCTGTTTTCGCAACTCTCAAACCAGGGACACACCATCATCGTGGTCACGCACGAGGAGGACATCGCGAAGCACGCCCGGCGAATCCTTCGCATTCGCGACGGTTTGATCGCGAGCGACGAGCGCCACGAGGGCGCTCGGCCGGCGACCGTGCCGCCGGCTTCTGTTCCATGAACCTGCTGGCCGAAGTCAAGGAAGGGCTGAGCATTTCCTGGGAAGCCATTCGCGCGAACAAGATGCGTTCCGCGCTCACCACGCTCGGCATTGTGATCGGGGTGGTGACGGTGACCCTGATGGGCACGGCCATCCAGGGTCTGGACCGGGCTTTCCTGGACAACATCTCCGCCATCGGTGCCGACATTCTGTATGTCGAACGCTTCGAATGGTTCACCGGATCGCGCGAGGACTGGTTGCGCATGCAGAAGCGGCCGCGCATCACACTGGAGCAGGCGGAGCAGTTGGAAGGGCAACTGACGATGAGCCGCGCCGTGGCGCCGGTCGCTTCGCGGGATCGTCCCGTTCGGTACGGCAGGGCCGAGTCCGCCAGCGTGCGCATCATCGGTTCGACCGAGCAGTATCAGTACACGGGCGGGATTTCGATTGCGAAGGGACGGTTCTTTTCAGAGCAGGAAGCGAGGGGCGGGCGGCCGGTTTGCGTCATTGGATCCGAAGTCGCCGAGAACCTTTTTCGCGACGAACCGCCCGTGGGCCGGCGCATTCGGATTGACCAGCAATCGTTCGAGATCATCGGCGTGCTCGAGAAGCAGGGCAGCCTGCTGGGGCTCATCAGTCTCGACAACCAGATTATCGTCCCGTTGCCGCAGTTCACGGCGTACTTTCGAAACAATCCGGACGTCACCATCCAGGTCAAGGTGATCGCCGTGGACCAGATCGAAGAGGCGAAGGAGGAATTGCGCGCCGTGATGCGGCGGATTCGCGGGCTGGCGCCGGCGGAACCGGACGATTTCGGGATCAATCAACAGGATCAGTTCGTGCAGATCTTTCACCGGCTGGGCGGAACGATCGCCGCGATCGGGCTGTTCATCACCGCGCTGTCGCTCTTTGTCGGCGGCATCGGGATCATGAACATCATGTTTGTCTCGGTGGCCGAGCGGACGCGCGAGATCGGCATCCGCAAGGCCGTCGGGGCGAAACGGCGGACGATCCTGTTGCAGTTCCTGATTGAAGCGGCCTGCATCTGCCTGCTGGGCGGTTGCCTTGCCCTGGCGATTGCATGGCCGTTGACGCTCGTCATGCAACGGTTCATGCCGGCCGCTCTGTCGCCGCCCATCGTGCTGATCGCGCTCATGGTTTCGCTGATCACAGGAGTGATCTCCGGCTTTTTGCCGGCGTGGCGGGCGGCGCGCATGAATCCCGTGGACGCCCTGAGAAACGAATGAACGATCGAACCCAGCCATCCGGGGATCGGGCGGGCGCGGCTCGCGCGGGCCGCCGGCAGACGGGCGCGGTGCTCTGGGGCGAGTTGCGCGAGAGCTTTTCGATGGCCATGGCCGCTCTGGCGGCGCACAAGCTGCGCTCGGCGCTCACGTTGCTGGGCGTGCTCATCGGCGTGTTCTCGATCATCGTCGTCATGACGGCAATGCGCGTTCTCCAGAAGACCGTGGAAACGGAGATCCGCTCGATCGGCAGCCACACATTTGTCATTCAGAAGTGGCCCGCAACCATCTTCGTGCCTCCGAAGGAACGCGAGAAATACGCGCGCCGGCAGAACATCACTGTGGAACAGGGCCGCCGCGTGATGGAACGCGTGAGCCTTCCTCTCAGCGTCGGCCTGGAGGAGGGGGTCTGGTCCGGCGAGGTCGAAACACGGTACGCGAAGAGTTCGCCCAACGTGCAGTTGCTGGGCGGGACGCCGGGCCTGTTCCCGGCGCGGAACTGGACGGTTCGCGAAGGGCGGGCGCTGGTCGACTCCGACGTGGACGGCGCGCGCGAGGTCTGCGTGCTGGGCGACGCGGTCGCAAGGACGGTGTTTCCGCACGGTTCGCCTGTGGGCGAGCGGCTCAAGGTGGATGGCATCAACTACACCGTGGTTGGGGTGCTCGAAGCCAGGGGCCAACTGGCCGGCGGCAACCAGGACAATTTCGTCGTCATTCCCATCACCACCGGCATGAACCGTTACGGCGGGCGCTGGCGTTCGGTGAGCATCTTCGTTCAGGCGCCGAGCCAGGAGCTGTACGAGGCGACAGTGGATCAGGTGCGGGGCGCGTTGCGGGCGATCCGCAAAGTGCCGCCGGGGGAGGAGGACGATTTCGAGATCTTCTCGAGCGACTCGGTCATGCGGCAGTTCAACTCGTTCACGCTCGTGCTTCGCATCGGGGTGGCCGTGGTCAGCTCGATTTCGCTGCTCGCCGCCGGCATCGGGATCATGAACATCATGCTGGTGTCGGTGACGGAACGCACGCGAGAGATTGGCATCCGCCGCGCCGTGGGCGCCCGCAAGCGGAATATCATGACCCAGTTCATCATGGAAGCCGTCGTTCTCTGCGAGGTGGGCGGCGTCATTGGGGTCGTACTCGGCGTTCTTGGCGGCAACGCCACGGCCGTCGTGTTGAAACTGACACCGGCCATTCCCGTTGACTGGATTGTGGTGGGGCTTGTGATCTGTTCGATTGTGGGCGTTGCTTTCGGAACCTACCCGGCGTACAAGGCCGCCAACCTCGATCCGATTGAATCGCTGCGATACGAGTGACGCGACCGCAGCTATGGCGCCTGCATCGCCCGGTAGAAGCGAACGGATTCAACCGGCGCCACTTCGACAAGGATCGAGTTGCCGCTGAGTTGATTGGTTCCCACCGGTGTCCAGTTCGCGAGGTTGCCGCTCGATTCGATCACGTACTTCTGGCCGGGCCGGCCTTCCAGGAGGAAACGGAAGACGCCGTTCGTCAGCGCCGGCTCGCGCAGGACCGGGGGTTGCCCGGGCGCGATGACAAACAGCGTGATGCTTTGCGGAGGCAATGCGTTCGTGAATGCGTTCCCTGAAAACGTCACGTCCGCCAGGCGCGTGATGGCGTTCGCCGAGGTCAGCCGCCACACCTGTGCCGTGCCGCCGGGTGTCCAGTTCGTCAGTGTCACGGCCAACGGCGACGTGATGGACAATTGCTTGTTGATCGCCATCAACGTGAGCGCTCCGTTGCCGGAGCGCAGTGCGGCAAAGACCGACACGTTGTCCGGATCCGGCCCGCCGGCGAACACGCTCACGTCGCCAAAGGCCGATCCGTTGCCGTCATAGTTGCGGTACATCTGCATTGCTTTGAAGGTCGGCGTGCCCGGTTCGGGTGTCGTCCAGCGGGTGGCGAGGTCCAGGCCTTCGCGCCCGAAGATGCCGAGGATATCGGCCTGGGCGGTGGCGCCGTTGATATGGTTCTCCGCGCCCCAGTTGTATTCGGTGATGCCGATCTTCGTTCCGGGATAGTGCGTTTCCACCCATTCTCGCATCCGCGGGATCAGTTTCACCACGCTGTTGATCCAGGTCTCATCCACGTAGTTGGTGTCCCACAGGGCGCGGGTGGACCGGTTGCGGCGCAGTTGCATGGCGGTGGACGTGTCGTCGCTGAACTCGCCGCCTTGCGGATAGAAGTGCAGCGTGAACACGTCGAGCAGCCGGCGGCCCGTGTCGATCTCGTGCTGGCGCGCCTGGTCCAGCAACCACGGCATGTAATCCCAGCCGCCGTTCGCGGCGCGGTCGGGAAAATGCGCCGGGTTCCAATCGTTATGCTCCGCCGCCCACGCCGCATCGAAGCCGCTGTAGAAGTAACCGGTCCAGCCCCATTCCTCCGGCGCCAGCAACAGCGCGCCCGGATCGACGTCCTTCACCTTGCCGCCGTAGTCGAAGAATTTGTCGCGGATCTCCTGCATTGTCGTGCCGACCGAATGCACGTCGCGATGCGTCGAGTTCCACAACGTGTGCTCGTTGTCCATGCAGTAGTAGCGCACGCCGCCGTTGGTGGAGAGGCCCCAGCGATTCGTGAGATGGTGAATCCATGCCTGCTGGAAATCGGAGTTGGTAAGGAAATGGGCGTCATAAGGGTCGTTCGTGGTGATCAGCCAACTGGTCTGCGTGACCGGGTTGGTGCCGATGCCGTTGCCGGCGTCGGGGAACCATTGCCAGTCATTGTCCGTTTGCGGTCCGTACTTGGCGATCGAGTAGCTCGCGAGTTTCTCCCGGTTCGGTCCCAGCTTCGGCATCCAGCCGATCATGGGCACCGTCAGGATGGGTTCAGACCCGGCGGCTTTGCTTTTTGAAACGTGATCGTCCGCGGCGCCGCCCGGGATAGCCGGGCCCGCGGGCAGCGACTCGAAATACCAGTCGGCGGCGTGGTTGCGCGCGTTGAGCTCCCAGTTGTAGCGCGTCTCCGCATTGCCCCCGGAGCGGTTCAGGGGCGCCTGGAGCAGCGCGAGTTCGTTGGATGAGGCGAATGCCACGCCGTAGATCAACGGGCTGATCGGACGGCGATTGCGGGCGGCATCGACCACGACGTTGACGGGCTCATTGGTGGGCTCCGGTGAATCCGCGCCGATCAGACGGATGTCATCCACGTAGAACGTGGGCGCGGGGATGGCGTCCGACAGTTGCAGCCAGAAGCCGTCGAAATCGTCCGCGTCGGCGACGCCCAGTGCGGAAAGGGGAATCTCCTCCAGCCGCCACGATCCGGCGGGCAGCGGGTCCAGGATCACAGGCGTCTGCGGCATGCCGTTGCGCGTTGCCTGCACCTGGATGGTCTGTCCGCCAACCGTTCCGCCATGGATGCGAAAGGAGAGATGGCTGAAGAGCGACCCGGGCTGCGGTGCGTGATGGAGGTAGAGTGCCTCGTAGCTGGAAGCGCTGACGCTGATCGACGCACTTCCGCTGTAAACGGGCGAGGTCTTCCCAAAGTTGACAATTGCCCAGCTCCAGTCCTGCCAGCCGGCGTGCAAAAAGTCCGTGTAAACCGGCTGATCCGTTTGCGCCCCGGCGGCGTGAACGATCAAGATGCCCGCCAGAACGGAACTCCAGGTTCGCCGGATTGTTCTAAAAGACAGGTGCATGTTTGCGTTCCGGCAGGTCGCGTGCCGAGCGAACGGAAACCCGTCGTTCGCGCCGCAACCGGACATACCAGGGTGGAATGCGGTTTTCACTGCTTCGGTACTTTCTCGAGTTTCAGTCTAAAGATGCCGCGACTCGCGCCCGCAGCGTCGCCGGACGTTCTCTCCGGAACAGAGCGCGCTTGCCGTCATGCGACCCGGCGGCGCGCTCGCCGAACCACGTGCATTGCCAAATGAGGCAACCGGTCGGCGGCCGCCGCGGCCGCGGGCAACGGCGGCGACGATACGGGGTCTGGGCATGGGCGCGGGTTCGCGCAAGCCGGAGGATGCGCGGAAGAGAGACCGCGCCCGGACCGCGGGTCTGCGACCCGCAGCGGCGTTCGAAGGCATCGTGTCGGAGGGATCACATGCGGATCCCGATACGCGCAGAGAAGTCCACGTTGCTGCGGCTCATAGAGACCGCGCTCCGGCAACCACTCAGCGTTCGCGCGTCATGGGCACAAAGCGCACGGGCAGCACGTCGCGCCGGTGGACCTGACCGTCGCGCTTCTCCAGGAGATGCAATGATTGGGCGCCCCATGCAGGGCCGACCGGAATGATCATTCGCCCGCCATCCTTCAACTGATCCACGAGCGGCTGCGGGACGTGATCCGGAGCGCACGTGACAATGATGGCGTCAAAAGGCGCCGCTTCGGGCCATCCCTGGTAACCGTCGCCGGCGCGGACAAACACGTTTGTGTAATTCAAACGCTTGAGGTCGGCGGCCGCGCGTTCGGCCAGCGGTTCGACGATTTCAATGGAGTAAACCTCGCGAACCAGCTCCGCGAGCACCGCGGCCTGGTAGCCGGAACCAGTGCCGATTTCGAGCACTTTGTCCTCCCGCTTCGGCGCGAGAATCTCCGTCATGAACGCGACGATATACGGCTGCGAGATGGTCTGGTCATAACCGATCGGTAGCGGGTAGTCGCCGTACGCCTCGACCCGGTGCGGCGCGGGGACGAACTCATGCCGCGGCACGCGGCCCATTGCCTCGAGCACCTGCCGGTTCGCGATGCCGCGCGCGGCCAATTGTTCCTCCACCATGCGCTGCCGTTCCTCGGCATAGGGGACCCCTTCCTCGACAACCCGTGCCTGACGGGAATGACACGCCGCAAGGAGGATCGCAAGCGAAGTAGAACAGGCCGAAAACAGCTTCCTCATGCGGAGAACATAGGCGTTTGCAAAGGGACTGCAACCGCTTTGACGAACCGTCGGTGAATCAGTGAGTTGGTGAGTCGGTCAGGAACTGCCTCAGGCGCGCGGGAAGCGCTTGCGGGCGACGCCGGCCCGGACGGCTGCCCGACGGACGGCTGCGGCCACGCGCTGCACGACTTGCCGATTGAAGACGCTGGGCACGATGTATTCCGGGCTGAGCTCGGCCTGGGCGATGCAGCCGGCGATGGCCCGCGCGGCCACCTGTTTCATGCTTTCGGTAATCTGGCGCGCGCGTACGTCCAGGGCTCCCCGGAAAATCCCGGGAAACGCCAGCACGTTGTTGATCTGGTTCGGATAATCGCTGCGGCCCGTGGCGACAACGTAGGCCACTCGCGCCGCTTCTTCGGGCATGATCTCCGGGGTTGGATTGGCCAGCGCGAAGATGATCGGCCGCGAGGCCATGCGTTTGAGGTCGCGTATCTCGACCAGCCCGGGACCGGACACGCCGATGAACACGTTTGCGCCGCGCAACGCATCTCCGAGGCTGCCGCGGACGTTGCGCGGGTTCGTGTGTTGCGCGAGCCATGCCTTGCTGGGGTTGAGATTCGGCAGCCGGCCCTTGTGCAGCGCGCCTTCGCGATCGCACACGATGATGTCGCGCGCGCCGCCCCCCAGAAGAATTTGCGTGACGGCCACGCCCGCGGCGCCCGCGCCGCAAATGACGATGCGCATGCGGTCCAGTTTGCGGCGTGTCAAACGCGAGGCGTTCAGGAGCGCGGCCAGCACCACCACGGCCGTGCCGTGCTGGTCGTCGTGGAACACCGGGATGTTCAGCTCCTCCTGCAGCCGCCGCTCGATTTCGAAACAGCGCGGCGCCGAGATGTCTTCGAGGTTGATCCCGCCGAATCCGACGGCAAGGTTCTTTACCGTTGAGACAATCTCGTTCGTATCCTTCGTGCGCAGGCAGATCGGGTAGGCGTCGATGCCGGCGAATTCCTTGAACAACATCGCCTTGCCTTCCATCACGGGCATGGCGGCCTCCGGTCCGATGTCGCCCAGGCCGAGCACGGCGGTGCCGTCGCTCACGACAGCAACGGAGTTGCCCTTGATGGTGAGTTGCCAGGCTTTTCGGGGGTCGGCGGCGATGGCTTCGCAGACGCGGGCCACGCCCGGCGTGTAGGCCAGGGACAGCGCATCGCGCGTGGTAAGGGGGACTTTGTTCTGGAGCGAGATCTTTCCGCCGAGGTGCAGGAGGAACACACGATCCGAGACATTCAGCACCTTGACGCCCGCAATCCGCTGGACGGCGTCAACGATTTCCTCCTGGTGTCCGGCATCTCGCGCGCGGACCGAAACGTCGCGCGTCATGACTTTCGAGTCCGGCGACACGATGTCCACGGCGCCGAGGTCGCCGCCGCGTCGGCCGATGGCGCCGAGGATGCGGGCGAACATGCCGATGCGGTTCGGGTACTGGAGCCGCATCGTGAAAGTGTAACTGACAGATGGAGCGGGCCTGAGTGGCTTCATGCGGCGGCAGTGTAGAAACGGGAGGGCGGCGGGCTAAAGAACTTTTTGTTCTCCTGAATTGGAGAACACTCAACATTCAATGTCCGGAGCGCGGCTGTGTCCCGCCGTTTGGGACCAGCCGCAGCGTGTGGACGAAGCGGGAGTCTGCGAGTTCCGCACGCGCGCCAAGGGATGTGCCACCGAACATTCAACGCTCAACATTCAGTGCAACGTCAACGTCACTGAATGCAGGCAACGACCAGTCTCGAACGATCCAAAGCACCCCACCTTTGGATTTACGTTTGACGATTGACGCGGGCGCTGGGCATCCGCTGTCTGCCGCAGGAGT
>DGDZ01000004.1:5741-14584 GCA_002385705.1 Verrucomicrobia subdivision 3 bacterium UBA3939 | reverse complement strand
TCGCGGTAGTTCACCGAACTGTGCTTCGTTGAGATCAACACCAGGTCGAAACTCCGGATTGTTTTCTCGTCCCAGGTGACGGACCTGGTTCCCGCCCAGTGCGGGTGCTCGCGCGTGGGACGGATGACCGGCACGTAGGGATCGTAGTAGGCGACCTGCGCGCCGCGCTGATGCAACAGGTCCATGAGCACGTAACTGGGCGACTCGCGCTCGTCATCGACGTCGGCTTTGTACGCCAGCCCCAACACGAGGATGCGGCTGCCTTTGATGGCCTTGCTTTCCTCGTTCAACGCTTCGCCGACGCGCTCCACCACGTAGTGTGGCATGGACGTGTTGATTTCGCCGGCGAGCTCGATGAAGCGCGTGTGCTGGCCGTACTCGCGCGCTTTCCAGGTGAGATAGAAGGGATCGATCGGGATGCAATGCCCGCCCAGGCCGGGCCCGGGGTAGAACGCCATGAACCCGAACGGCTTGGTCTTCGCCGCGTTGATCACTTCCCAGACGTCGATGCCCATGGCCTGATAAACAACCTTGAGCTCGTTCACCAGGGCGATGTTGACGCTGCGGAAAATGTTTTCGAGAAGCTTGGTCGCCTCGGCGACGCGGCAGGACGAAACCGGAACCACAGTCTTGACCGCGCGGCTGTAGAGCGCGACGGCCTTTTCGAGGCAGGCGGGAGTGAATCCGCCGACCACTTTGGGAATCGAGGCCACCTTGCTGTCCGGGTTGCCCGGGTCTTCGCGCTCGGGCGAGAACGCGAGATGAAAATCGGTGCCTGCTTTCAGACCGGAGCCCGCTTCGAGAACCTCGCGCAGGTCGTCCTCGGTGGTTCCGGGGTAGGTGGTGGATTCCAGCACGACAAGGGCGCCGCGGCGGAGGTAGGGAGCGATCGTTTTGCCGGTGCTCAGGATGTAGGAGATGTCCGGCTCGCGATTTTTGTTGAGCGGCGTGGGCACGCAGATGACGACGGCGTCCACCTCCGCGACCCGCCTGAAATCGGTCGAAGCAGAGAACTGCCCGGGCTTGACGGCGTCGGCGACGGCTTCGGGGGTGATGTGTTTGATATAGCTTTGGCCGCGGTTCAGCGCCTCGACCTTTGTGGGGTCGATGTCGAGCCCGAGGACCTTGACGCCGGATTTTGCGAACTGGAGGGAGAGTGGCAGTCCGACGTAGCCGAGGCCGACGACGGCGATGTTCGTCAGGAGGTGCGGCGTTGCGGGGGTTGCGGTTTGGGAACCGGCTGCGGTGCCGGTTCCGGGATTCTTTGCTTCGTTGATGGTTGATTCCATAGTTTCGATGGTTCGCTAAATTGACGCTTTCCCGATTTTCTTCAGGTTCCCGGACTTGCGGTCTGGCTGCACGGCCTGAGAAGCATTGGGTCCCGCAAGGTTGTGCAGGACCATGCCAATGGATAAAGCAGAATCGCAAGCGCGGCAGCGGAGACAAATCCGAAATGAGCGGGGCCGCCTGCCGCGGCATTGGTCACAAGGAACGGTGCGGCGGCCAACACCATGCCGATTGCCAGCGCGAGCGCGTGCCGCAGCAGGGCCGTGTCGATTCGATGTAGCAGCGCGGAGGCGGAGAGCGCGCTGAAGAGGACGACGAAGCTCATGGTGATGAAGCGGCTTTGCGGGCCCGAGCCGAGATGAAGCTGGAGGGCGGGCTGGCGGAGGTCGGCGACGCCGGCGCGCCGGCCGTTCCTGTAAAGCGTGGACACGCCGCCGTCATACACCGCGATCCAATGCTGGAGGTTGGCATCGATCGTGTTGCGCAGTTGCAGTTGCCGGCGGTAGCCATTGGTTCCATTGATGCCGTTTCTGACCCGGAAGACCATAGCGGCTCCTTGCTGTCCCAGTGTGAAGTTACGGGTTCTGGCGCCGGAAGAGACGGTGATGACGCGGGCGGGCCCGTACTGCCGGAGATCGGACGGCTGTATCCAGGCTTCGACGCTGAACTCGCCGGAGCGTTCGATGGCTTCGCTCATTGCCGCCGCGGGTCTGCGGGTCCTGAGGAGAACGCCTTTCCGGATCAAGACGCCTCCCGACTCCTCTGCGCTCCAGGAAGAGTCCTTCGGCAGATCGATTGCGAGCTCCTCCGAAGCCAGCGCGCCGCGGGGTGTCACGTTGGTTGCTCCCTGTTCGGTGAAGTCGTATCCCGCCAGCAATCCGAGATCTTCGAAGTGTTGCCGGGGAGACGACCCGGTTCGAGTGCGATAAATCCGCTCCACCTCGTCCGGGGTCAGGGCCCGGCCGTAAACGCCGGCGTATCGGACTTCGCCCTGCCAGGGGCGCCTGCGATCCGGCTCGTTTCCCACGCACAGGTGATACTCTTTTCGCCAATCCATGCGCAATCCGCCCAGAGCAGGTTGCAGTCCAGCGACGCCCCAGGTGATGGCGATAAGAGTGAGCAGGGCCGAGTGGAACTGAACCGGGAAACGTCGCAAAACCATCCGGCACCGGACGCCCGCGCGGCGAACGGGTGGCCAATGAAGAGACAGTGAAGTGCCCAGAAGCAGGCCGCCCAGGTTGGCCATGAAATCGGTGAGGCGCGCATGACGGGAGTACTGGAACAGTTGCGCGAGTTCGAGCGCGGCGCAGAAGGAGACGGCGATTGCCAGGAACGTGCCGCGGCGGATTCGGGCAGCGGCGGTTCCGAGCGCTGCGCCGGCGATGCATCCCAGCAGGAAGAACGCGGCGAAGTGCCCGGCCAGCTCGACGGCCTCGAGGGGCCTCCATTGCAGCGCTCTGGTGGCGCGCTTCAGCGCATCGGCAGGCGCCACGGACATGTCGAACGGCGCGAGAGTGCAGATCGCTGCAAGCACGGCCGCCAACAGCAGGAGGAAGCGTTCCGGGCGCGCGCGTGCGCCCGTCCTTGATGCACAGCCTGGCATTGCGGTTCGGACTGGATTAGTGACTCGGGTCGAGGATGGTGACTCGATAGAACCGCTGTACCTCAGCGCCCGGAGTATCCACGAGCGAGGCAGTATCATTCGTAGCTATGACATCAGGCGACAGAGGAATCCAGACGCCGGACGTCAGATTGGTTGAATAGAGAACGCGATACGTTACGTCGGGCACCGCGGTCCAGGTGATCACGATGTTCGTCGTGTTGACTCCCTGCAACGGCAGGAGGATCGGCGGGTCAATTGCGGTGATTGTCAGGGTACCCGCAATGAACGCGACGCTGTAGTTCGTCGCGCTGAGCCCGGAAGGCGTGATGGCATAGTTGCCGGGTTGCTCTCCGGGCTCCCGGCTGAAGGTCAAGGTTCCCATCAACACAGCCTCAGTCTCATTGTTGACGAACCCTGTGATCGTTGCGGTATAGACGGGATCCGCTGAGCCAAAGGGCTTTTGCTTGTCATCCGCCGTGACGGTCAACTCCGCTGGGGCAATCATCAGAGAATTTGTGGCAGCACCGAAGTAGTTGGCGTCAACGACGGTTCCGATGACCTGGTAGGTTCCGGCATTGGTTGGAGGATCGGCCAGTCCGTTGTAGGTCAGTTGCACGGTGAGCCCTTCGGGGACGGTCTGGGCGGAAGCGGCCTTTGCCGAGCCGTCATAGACATGGGCGAGATCGGCCAGGGTGACGATGGCCTCGGCCTGAGCGATGACGAAGGTGTTGGTGGCGGATCCGGCATAGTTGTTGTCGGCGATGGTGCCGATGACTTCGTAGGTTCCGGCGTTGGTGGGTGCATCGGGCAGGCCGTTGTAGGAGAAGAGCACGGTGAGGCCTGCGGGATCGGTTTCGGCGCCGGCGGTTTTGGCAGAGCCATCGTAAACGTGAGCGAGATCGGTGAGCGTGACGGTGGCCGGTGCTTTGTCGATGACCAGGGAGTTGGTGGCAGCGCCGAAGTAGTTGGCGTCAACGACGGTTCCGATGACCTGGTAGGTTCCGGCATTGGTTGGAGGATCGGCCAGTCCGTTGTAGGTCAGTTGCACGGTGAGCCCTTCGGGGACGGTTTCGGCCGTGGCGCTCTTCGGCGTGCCATCGTAAACGTGAGTCAGATTTCCCAGCGTGATCGCGACCGGAGCTTTGAGAATGGTGAAAACATTGCTGACCGAGCCGAAGAAATTGGGGTCAACGACCGTGGCGATGAGTTCGTAGGTGCCGGCATTCACCGGAGGATCAACGACGAAATCATAGAGCAGCAGAACAGAAAGTTCGGGCGGATCCGTGATGGCAAGAGCGCTCTTCGGTGTTCCATCATAGACCTGAGTGGTGTTGGTGAGTGCAACGACGGCTTCGGCCTGCGCGATGAACAGCGTGTTCGTCGCCGAACCGACGTAGCTCGCGTCAGTGACCGTGGCAATCACCTCATAAACGCCCGCGTTGGTGGGCGGGGCCGGACTTCCATCGTAGGTCAATTCGACAGCCAGGCCCGGAGGGATGGTCTCAACAGACGCTGTTTTAGCAGTGCCATCGTACACATGGTTCAGGTCGGTCAGCATGACGGTGGCGACGGAGGTGTGGGCCCGCACACGCATCGCGCCAAGGTAGGTGAAATGATTGGCATTGTTGTTGTTCGGGGTCGGACTGAGGCTGATCGTTATTTCACCAAGAGCCGTGGGGCGAATGGCATCGATGAGGGCGACATTGGTTGTGTTGTTGGAAGGGTTCAGCGCCACAAAACCGGAATTGGCGCCAGTGACGAAATAGCCTGTTTCCCGATTGTCGGTCACCCCTGTGCGCGAGGCGAAGAAGGTGAATTCATAGCTCAAGTTTGGATTCAAACCTGTCAGCTTGAACGATGGAAAGACATTGCTTAACCCCTGGAAAACCTCGGTGTTGCCAAAAAGGGTGTCGCGGGTGGCGTTGGGCGGGAACAGAGGGGAGTCGGTTGTTCCGTTCGGATTGCTTCCGTTGAAGCGGCTCAGCATGACGAGATTTACGCTGGTGACTTCATTGGAAACCGTGATGAGCCCGCTGAGTTGGCCGCTATCGGTGATTCCCACGCTGGCGGGGAGATTGTTCCAGTAATTCGTCGGATCATTGGGCAGCGGACCGTGACTTGTCGGGCTTGCGGCCTCGCCGAAGTCAACAAGAAACACGGTTCCCGCCCCCGGCGCCTCGTCGACGTCGATCAGATCAACAACAACCTGAGCCGTGTCGTTGCCGACGCCATCTGTGGCGGCGACCGTCAGGGTGAACGAAGGACTGGTTTCGTAATTGACCGCTGCCGGGTTGTTGACCTGAATCACGCCCGTATTTGGATTGATGAGAAACGCGTTGTTTGGATTTCCCGCCACGATGCTGTAAGTCAAAGGCTGTCCATCGGCGTCGAGATCCGTGCCCGTATTTGCGTCGTTGACATCATAAACCGGTGTGCCGGCTGCGCTGTGCTCGACGATCTGCACGTGCGCGTCGTGGATGAGCGGCGGCGTGTTGGAGGTAAGCACGGTCAGGACGGCCTCCTGGCTGATGGCTGAGGAGATGTTGTTGCTGAGGACGACGGTGAAGACGGTGCCGTCCATATCGGGAGTGGTCGCCGGAATCCGATAGGTGAATGTGTTGGCGTTGGGTATTGGAATGCCGTTGCTGTGCCACTGGATGGAGTAGGGGGGGCTGCCTTCAACCAGTATGCTGAAGGCGACCGGGTTGGACTGGTTTACGGTCTGGCTGACCGGGTGCTGCACGAAACTGACGGGGCTTTGCGGTTGATCCAGCACGGTTTGCCATGCGGTCGTTTCAAGGAAGCTCGGGGATACGGTGAGATTGAGCCCCAAAGAGGCAACCGCAGGATGGGCGTGCAAGCCGTCCGGGCTCTGGCCGAAGATGCGTGAATAGAACACGGCAGCCGTAAGATAGTATCCGTTGTCGTTGCCGTGGTAATCGTCGTCGTCGAAAAGATCCACAAAGTCAGGATCGGACGCGGGAAGAAGGCCACCTGCGTTCTGCCAGGCGGTGCCCACCGGTGCCACAACGACAGCGGGGTTCAATGGATTCTGGAGGTTCAGCAAATTGGCCAGGGCGCCGTAGTTTTCCACGAGTTCAGACTGGAACTCGTCGGTACTGGCAAATGAGGTGGGTGTCGAGACGCCTGTAATGAGAGGATGTGCCGCAGCCCGAGACCATGTCTCAAACAGAAGCACCAGGTGCGGGCCGGGTACGGCCATGATGTCGTCGTACAGAATGGAGCCGTAAAACATGTGATTGGAGATGCTGTGGACTCCATCGACGTAATGAGTCGGTTCGGTGCTGTAGTTCTGGAGGACGACGTGAGACCAGTATTGTGTGGCAATGATCGATTGGGAGACACCGTTGATGGTGTGGAAGCGAAAGTCTGTGCCTCCGGAAGTACGGGTAACGACGGTCACGTTGGAGTGTCCGCCGGCCTGGGCCAGCCTGTTAAAGATGGTGGGGACTGACGCAGATCCTCCCGTTCCCGCTGTGAAGCTGTTTCCGATGAACAGGATTCTTGTTTGTGCCGAAGCGGCCGCAGGACTGAGGGCGAGGAGAACAGCCAGCAAACACAGTACGGGCGCGTACGGGCGAAGGCATCGCTCGGCTTTCATTTTACACCTTGGGTGGGGCTTGATGGTGAACGAGTTCCGGCAATAAGTCACCGGAAATTTTCAAAAAGTTATTCGCATGTCACCGGGGTCCGGGGCCGGTCGCCAATCCAACAAAGACACGCACTGCACCATCAGTTTTTTCGATTTTGGTCGTACGGACCACGTCAGGACGCTGGGCTGACGGGACGGTTGGGTTTGGGTTCCAGGGCGCCGGGATTTCGGGCGGCGCGCCGTCCTGCCAGCACGGACTGGAGAAGCAGGAAGCCGCCCGCAAATCCTTTGATATAGCGAATTACAATGATGAGGAGCGACACGGCGAGGCCCTGGGCGGCGGTGCCCCCCATGCGTTCGAAGAAGAACGCAAATGCACTGTCGCGCACGCCGATGCCGTTGATGGAGATCGGCAGCATCTCGGTGAGGTAGATCAGAGGCACCGACGTGAGCAGTTCGTTGAACGAGAGCGCGTCGGACGTCACATGCAGCGCACGCGCGTAGCAGACAACGATAAGGACGACGTTTGTTTGGAAGAGGGCGGACAGCGCGAACGCGGTGGCCAGTTTCCCGGGGGAGTGGCGATACAGGTTGAACGACCGCAGGATGCGGAATGGAAAACCGAAAACCTTGTGTTTGACCTGCGGCAGGCGGGCAACAACGGCGTCCGATGTGAGGAAGACCATGCCGAAGATGCCGGCTGCGTAGAGGCAAGCCATGGGAATGACCACATTGCGGTCGAGCACGAGAGTGGCGCCGATGAGGCCCAGGGTGAAGAGCGCGAACGCGCCGGTGATGCGGTCGAAGAGCACGGACGCCGCGCTCTTGCTCATCTTGGCGCCGGTCTTGTTCACGGCCCAGACGCGGTAGGCGTCACCGCCGAAGCTCGTTGGCAGGAACAGGCTCAGGAAGTTGCCGATCAGGTAGGTTTTCCAGAGAAAGAGGAACCTCGGGCGTTCGCCGTCCGCTTTCAGCAGCACGAGCCATTTCAGGGTGCTGATCATGCTCTGGGTCTGGAGAATGGCCAGGCCCAGGATCAGCCAGCCCCAATGCAGGTTGCGATACTTCTGGACAACGTCCCGGAAGTCGATCCACCGGAAGAGGATTACCAGCAGACCGACGGAGACGATCAGCTTGGCTCCGAGCAGGAGCCGCGCGACCATTGGCTTGCGCCGTTTTTTTGCGGGTTCCATATCAGGTGCGTTCTCCGATTATTTTCGCCGGGACGCCGGCAACGATGGCGTATTCGGGCACATCCTTCGTCACGACGGCGCCCGCGCCGATGACGGCGCCGGTGCTGATGGTTATGCCGCTCATAATCCTGGCGGCTGCCCCGACCAGGACGTCGTCGCCGATTCGCAGGCCCCGGTGTTCGTGGCCCTGGTCGATGATGAGGGCGTCGCGGCGTTTGAATTTCCTCGAGGAGCCCGTGGCGGAGGCGTGCGGGCCGAACCGGACGTAATTGCCAATGATGATGTCGGCTTTGCCGGTTCCGATATGGTTGAAGCAGCTGATGGCGCAGCGTTTTCCAAACTGGATGCGACCGCCCATGGTGTTGATGACGGCATATGCCTTGACCACGGTACCGGGGCCGAAGGTGATGAGGTCGGTCACCTGGACGCGGGACTGGGGTGAGACAAAGGCTCTGCACCGGAGATAGTAGTAGAGGGACACGAGCGGTCCGACGATGAGATAGCGTTGAGTGATACGCTTCAGCGGGTGCATGGACTTGGTCGGTGTTGACGTCGAGGATGTGGTCAACGAAGCGAGTTGTTCGCTGGAGTTCCCGATTCAGGCGTGTATTGCCGTTGTGGCTGCCGTGGGCGGCTCGTCCGCCAGAGGGCCGCCATCCAGGAAGAACTCCGCCCAATACTCGGTCAGAATGGCCGTCCAAAGGCGCATCGCGGCTTCGGGTGGGTACGCTTCGCCGGGTGCGCGGAGGCGAAGCCGGCGGATGTCTTCGGGCTCGAAAATCCCTCGGCGTTTCACGCGCTCGGGGCTGAGCACCGCGTCAGCGAGCGAATCCATGGTGTCGGCAAAAGCGATGTCGTATTTCATCCGCTGTGGGAACTTTCGGATTTGCGTGAAGCGTTCAGGAACCAGCGGCGCCAGCGCTTCGCGCAGGATTACCTTGGCCTTGCGTCCCCGGATTTTGAGCCGGTCCGTTATCGTGTAGGCCGAACGCACGAGGTCGAGGTCGTAGAAGGGAGAGCGGTACTCGATGCCGGACGCGGCGAAGGTGCGGTCGAATTTCTGGAGGCTGCGGCACATGCCGAGCTGGTAGCTGCCGGCCATGCAGCGGTTGACGAATTCCGGTCCGAACGAAGGCAGCGTGGACAA
>DGDZ01000004.1:5304-5546 GCA_002385705.1 Verrucomicrobia subdivision 3 bacterium UBA3939 | reverse complement strand
TTGAAGTAGAGCCGGTCGAACACCTTGCCGAGCCAGCCCTGCGGTGGCCGGCCCGTTTGCGACAGGTCGTAGAACTCGTGCAATCCGCGGCGCAGCGGGGGCAGCCGTTGCATCAGATACAGTAGGAGATACTTGTCCGCGCCGGCAAACAGCCCGTCGGAACCCTGTGCTGACAGCAGCACGTCCACATACTCGCGAGCTGCGCGTCCGACCATCATGAGTTGCAGCGCTTCGCTCCGGGC
>DGDZ01000004.1:4577-5051 GCA_002385705.1 Verrucomicrobia subdivision 3 bacterium UBA3939 | reverse complement strand
GGAATCGATTCCGCCGGACAGGGCCAGCCCAATGGGATCGAGATCCTCGGAGCGGCGGCGGACGGCGTCGGTGAGTTTCCGGCGCACGAGTTCCGCGGCGGTCTCGGCATCGCGCACCTGGACGTTCACGGTGAGTGGCGGCGCGCGGTGATGCGACAGTTCGCGTCCGGTGGCATCGAGTTCGGTGGTGCCGCCGGGCTGGATTGCCCACACGTTGCGGAGCAGGGTGCGGCCGACAGGGAGGCGTTTGGCGCCCTGCACGTATTGCAGCATCTCCGGGTCCGGAACGGGTTTGAACGACGCAAGTGCCCGGAAGGCCTTGTATTCCGTTGCGAACGCCAGCGCGCCCTCAGGCAGCACCGTGCAGTAGAGCGCGCGGCAACCGAAGTAATCCCTTCCGAACAACGCGCGTTCCTTCGCCATATCGACCAGCGCGAAAGAAAACTCGCCGTCGATGCCATCGGTCCCGGGCGG
>DGDZ01000004.1:3929-4404 GCA_002385705.1 Verrucomicrobia subdivision 3 bacterium UBA3939 | reverse complement strand
CCGCGCTGAAGGATCTGCTCGGCGGCGTTCCGTCCGACGGCTCCGAGCGCCAATCGGGGCGAGAAGCGACGGATGCTCAGCGTGGCGCCCCGATGCGCCAGCCTGCGGCCCATGGACTGCAGGTCGGCGTCTTCGGACGGTCCAATGATTCCAAAAATGGCTCCCATAGGGATCCCTTCAAGGGTTAGAGATAGCCGTTAGCCTTGTACCAGTCGGCGGTTCGTTTCAAACCCTCTTCGATGCCGACCTTCGGTTGATAACCGAGTTCGCGTTTTGCCTTGTCGATGCGGAAGGCACGCACCTGGCGGAACCAGTCCACACGGCGGCGGAACAGCGGTGGCGCAATGCGCAGGGGATAGCACACTGCTTCGCACATCAGCGCCGCCACATACAACGGCCAGAACGGATAGTGCCGGATTTTCACATCCACACCCATCGACTTGCCCACATACCGGACCAGGTCGTTCAACGAATA
>DGDZ01000004.1:0-3664 GCA_002385705.1 Verrucomicrobia subdivision 3 bacterium UBA3939 | reverse complement strand
GAAACAATCGACCAGGTTGTCGATGTACACCGGGTGATAGGTGGTTTTGCCCGAGCCAAACATCATGAAGGTTCCCTTTCGGCACCGCCGGTAGAGCATCAGGAACCGCGCCGGATCGCCCGGCCCGTAGATGGCCGTCGGCCGCACCGTTGTCGCGTCGAATCCCGTTCGTGCGACCAGCTCGTTCACAACTTTCTCCCCTTCGTATTTCGTGTACTGGTAATAGTCCTCCGGCGCGATGGGAGAATTCTCATCGCCAGGCGGGTTGGCGATGTGGCCGTGGACGCCTTGTGTCGAGCAATAGACGAATTTGCGAACGCCGGCTTTCCAGGCCGCTTCCGCGAGGTAGCGCGTGCCTTCGACATTTACGTTCCAGTAGTACTTCTTGGGTACGTTGAGCTGTCGGAAGGCGGCGGCGAGGTGATAGACGACTTCGGCGCCGTTGACTGATTTTTCACAGAACTCGCGATCCTCGACGCTGCCAAGATCGATTTTCGCGCCCTTCTGGCGCAGCTCGTCGAAGAACAACCCTTTTGCGTTGTCGATGACGTGAACATCGTGTCCGTCGGCCAGAAGCCGTCGGACCAATGCGCTGCCGGTGAATCCGGTGCCGCCTGTTACGAGAACTCTCATGCTTTCAATAGTTAGTTAGGCTTACTGACTGTTTATTCTGCCAGCGCTTCCTGCGCCGGCGATGTCTGCCCAGGGAGCGTTGTGGAGGTCGATGATTCCCGCTCCTTCGGCATCTGAAAAGTAAATACGCGTTCCGTGGTGTTCAGAGAGCGAAGCCACTCCGTGGATAATGTGGCGGGCGAGTTCGCCGCTTGCTCGCTTAGGCCGCCCTCGGATTGGCAGGGGTTGCCCAAAACCCAGATCCACGGGGGTCAGTCGAACGCTGGCCAGTTTCCCTGCCGAAAAATCGACGCGGGCAATAATGCCTTCCCAGGGCTTTTGTTGTGCCGGAAAGCCGACCGTCCCATGCTGGCTCCGCGCGTTTTGGGCCTGCTCGGGCGTGGCGTCATCACCCAGTCCGAACCGTTCATAGAATTCGGCCGGCAACTTTTCAATCAGTTCGTTCTGGAACACAAAATTGCCCAGACCGTAGAAGATCGGCTTGCCCCGGTAGATCTCCACCCCGCGCACCGCGTGCGGTCCGTGTCCCAGGCAGATATCGGCTCCGGCATCAATGGCGCTGCGCGCGAACTCTACCAACCATTTTCCTTGCTTGTGCGCATGGATGGACAGCACCACTACGTCCGCATTGGTCGCTGCCTGCCGAATGGCCGCCAGATTTCCTTCAAGGTCTTTCTGGTCCACGATAACGCTGTTGGGCTTTTCCCCGGGATGGAGTTCGAGGGGATTCGGCCCCGGTTTGCCGTGAAGGTCCGGGCGCGAGCGGGTGGCGCGGGCGTGTGGTTGGAACGTGGCGGTGACAGCAATCAATGCGACGGAACCTTTGTCCGTTTGGAAATAGGCCGGTGCGCGGGCTTCCTGCAGATCGCGTCCGGACCCGGCCAGCACAAGGCCGGTTGCGCGCACATGGGTCTGGTTCTCCAGCACGCCAATGTCTCCGTAATCGTACGTGTGGTTGTTGGCGTGCCCCACCATATCGAAACCGGCCCAGACCAGTTCCCTGGCGATTTCCGGGCGCGACGCCATATAGGTCGCATTGAGTCGGGCCTGCGGATATCCCTTGAACTCATGGATCAGCGTTTCCAGGTTCGCGATAGCAACGTCTGCGCCTCGAATCTCCTCGATCAACCGGAGGAAATCCGGGTCGTCGAGATGTGACCAGGGCTGTGTGATGACCGTGTCACCTGCAAGCACGACAGAGATGTCCGCCTGGACTGGTTTGGCGGGTTCGGGCGTGGGCGGCTGTTCCGGCGAGCAGGATGCCAGCCACAGGACACCAAGACCGGAAAAAAGGCACCCGGGCAACCGGGGTATGTACAAAGGTTGGGTTGGGGTGCTCATTCCGGGTTGAGAGCCAGAGTTGTTGCGTGCGAAATAGATCCCGCCGTTCTTTGCACGTAATCGTACAGCTCGTTCACGCGGCGTTCGTGCGCTTCGAAAGTGTGATTTTTCTCGACGAAAGCGCGTCCGGCCGCGCCAAGTCGTTGGCGGGCCTGAGGATCCGTGGCCAGCGCGCAAATGGCCCGGGCGAATCCGTCCGGTTCAGCCGGAGCGAGCCTGCACACGTCCTGCGTCAGAATCTGCGAGTGGGTCGGGAGATCGGTCACCAGGACCGCCTTGCCGCTGTGCAGGTAGGGAAAGACTTTCTGGGGCGTGTTGATCCCTTTGATCCGCGGCGCCGTCAGGATGTCGGCCTGCACCAGGAGTTCCCCCAGCCGCACGGCCGGCCACGGCCCGATGAAGTGCGTCTTTTCAGCAATTCCCAGCCGCGATGCCTTGCTCGAATACTGCCGGATCAACTCCGGGGTGCCGCCCGCCACGACCAGGTCCAGCGGAACGGGAATGGATGGAACCCTGGCAAAGGCTTCCAACAAAAGGTCAATGCCCTGATAGGGTTCCAGGTTGCCGACGTACATCAGAACCAATCCCTTGATCCCCAGCTTTTCGCGAATGGACTCCCGGCAGGCAAAGTCGCCGGGTTTCATGCTCGAAATATCGTGCAGCGTGACGACGTGCCGGGCGCCGCGCCGCCGGGCGAGGTCGGCCAGCGCGTTGCAGACCGGTGCGGTTGCCAGTGCGGATCGAATGGCTCGCGCCTCGCACCAGTTGAAAAACCAGCCTGCCGGTTTCAGCCACGGCATCTTCTCAACCAGTTGCTGTGCAATCGACGAGTCTAGGTCGTACACGTAGGGAATTCCCCGGCGCGCGCGAAACCACATCGCGAAGAACACCGCTTCTTCTCCGGCGTGAATCACGTCGTAGTCATGGCGCAACACCAGCTCCCGCGCTTTGGCAAAGAACCACAGATCGACAAGAAGTTTCTTGAGGGAGAACCCGGGCCGGGTCCTTCCAAGCCAGGCCGGAGTCGCCGCGCGATGAATCGTCACCCCGGGATATTGCCGGTCCTCGCCTTCGCCATACACGACGAGATCCACCGTGTGGCCGCGCCGGCTCAAGGCGCGGACGAGAATGTCCACATCGATTGGACTGCCCCTGTCGATGTAGAACGGATGCGGTGCCAGCAGAAGGATTCTCATGAAACAGTGGAGACGCCAGGGCCGGAAGCAGCCCGGGCATTCAGCCACGGCGCCACCGCTTCTCGCGCGGCAGAACAGGAATCGGGCAGTGTTCCCCAATCCGTCCGGCGCAACAACAGGTCGTCGATATGGACGACAGATTCCTCGCGTTCAATCCGCCGAACGATCTCGCCAAACACCGGCTCCGACCCGTGCGCCGGCGGGTTCCAGACTGCCAGGTCGATTTCCTCCCAGGGCGCGGGTTGTTGGATCGGCCGCACGCTGAGTCGTGGAAAAAAGCGCTGCATCACCTGTTCTGCAACGGCGCGCGCCGTCGTGTACTTGACAGCCCACACGGTCAGGAAACGGCTTTTCGGAGTCGAGGAAGGGTGAGACTGGAGGACGGGCCGATTCAGTGTGTCGCCCGTGTCCGGGGCGGTGGCCGGCAGCAATCCGGAGAACACGCGCAGCACATGGTCTATTGAAGCCTCCAGGCCCGGCAGCGACTCGTTCAA
>DGDZ01000084.1 GCA_002385705.1 Verrucomicrobia subdivision 3 bacterium UBA3939 | reverse complement strand
ATTTCTAAAGAGTTTTGACAGTCCTGTTTTGGCCCGTTCCAACGCCAGGCGCATCCACCTGCAATCCCCCCAAAGAAAAGCGGGGAACGGCCGGAGAACGACGAATTTCCTCTCGGTCGGTAGAAAAACGGGAAGACCGGACCGCTGTCAAGAGGCCGCCCGCCCGCTTCAACGCAACAGCCTCCCGCTCCCCGCCCGGCTCACCCCTCATCGGCAGGACAATTCCGCGCGCATATGCGCGCAGAATTGTCCCGAGCCCGGAAACGCCGGTTTTTGTAAGCTTCAGACCGCCAGATACCTGGCAATTTTGGCAGGACAATTCCTGTCGCATATGCGCGCGGAATTGTCCCGAGATGGATGCTCCGACAAGCTGCTGTGGGTTCGCTTAGAGACGTTCCCTGCCCGCATAGCCCGCATCGAGATCATGCCAGAACTCGATGTCTTCCTCGTCTTTCTCCCAGCACAAGAACACCTCTTTGCCGCCCAGAATGGCCGGAAAATCCACCAGGCCCCGCTCCACGTCCTTCAACTGAATCTCCCGGCACTCAAATTCCATCAACACAGCCCGCACCTCCGCCATCGCACGAATCCAGTCGTTGACCGCCGCGCCCCCGATGTCGTCGCCGTGTTCCATGAGCGGCGCGATGCGCAGCTCGAGCTTGAGCAGCTTCAGCCGCAACGCGTCCAGCGCCTCGAGCCAGCGCCGCACCTGCGGCAGCAGCGAGCGGGCCTGCTCCAGTGTGTAATGCTTTCGAAATACGTACGCGTTTTTCATCGGGAATCGCCCGCCCGGGAGGGTTGCAGCTTCTTTCGAACGGCTTCACTGTCCTCGACCCCGAGGGATTTCTGCCACGCTTCGCGCGCCTTGTCCGGTTGCCCGAGTTTCATGTAGATGTCGCCTAGGTGATCGTACAGGACGGCATCCTCCTCTTCCGCCAAGCGCACGGCATTCAGGATGTATTTCAAGGCCTCTTCCGTCTGCCCCAGCCTGAACAAGACCCAGCCCATGCTGTCGAGATACGCCGCGTTCTCCGGCTCCGCCTTCAACGCCTGCGCAATCAGTTCCCGGGCGCGCTCCAGTTGCTCCCCCCGGTCCGCCAGCATGTACCCGAGATAATTCTGCGCTTCGGGAAAGTCGGGGCGCAGTTCGAGGCACTTTTCAAAATGCCTCTCCGCCGCCGCGTAGTCTCCCGTCCGCTCGCACGCCGCACCCAACTGGAAGTAGAACGACGCGTCGAGCTGATCCACGTGGCGCGAGCCCGCGATGATCTCCGCCGCGCGCAAGTACTGCACCGCGTTGGTATAATCCTCGCGCATCGACGAGGCGATTCCGGCAAAATACTCGGTGTAAAAGGTCGGCCCGAACCGCTTGCGCGCCCGCTCGAGCGTTTCCAACGCGTCTCCGGGCTGGTTGTTCCGGATCTGCGCGATCGCCAGCCGGTCATGCGCTCCGGGCGACTCCGGGCTCAGCAACAACTCCTTTGAGAAGTACTCAACGGCGTCGGCGAAGCGGCCTTCCTGGTCCGCAAGCCGCCCGAGGTAATAATAAACCTCCGCATCCGTGGGGTTTGACTCCAGGAGCTTCTCCAGATGCTCCCGCGCGCGCGAACTGTCCTTTGATCGAAGATAAATTTCGGCCAGGCGCGCCCGGACGCTCTCCCGCAGCACGGGAATGTCGTCAACCTGGACCAGCAGCTCCTCATAGACCGGCGCCGCCCGCTCGCTCTGATCCAGCAGGCTGAACGCGTTGGCCAGGCGCAGGCGCGTTTGCGGATCGTCAATCGGTTGCTTCGCCGCCCGCTCCAGAACCGCCAGTCCGCGAGCTCTCGCCGGCTCCCGAAAATTGGGGTCCTGCGCGCCCAGCGCCCCGTACAGTTCCCCCACGCTGATCAGAAAGTTGACGTCTGCGCGCGACAACCGCGCCGCCGAGTCCAGAGCCTCCAACGCCTGTTCCGGCTGCCTCGCCTGCATGTACAGCACAAAGAGGTTCTGGTATCCGACGATCGATTCCGGCTCCTTCCGAATCGCCGCGCGATTGGCGTTCACCGCGCGGTCGGTCTGCCCGAGCTGGGCATACGCAACACCCAGACGGGCATGCAGCGACGCCGGCGCATCCGCCTGCTTCGTCGCCCGCTCCAGCAGTTCGACAGCCGACTCCGCGCGTTTCGCCTGGAGCAGCTTGCGCGAAACCTCGAGGACCAGCGCTTCATTCCGGATGTCGTTGGAGGCTGCCTGCACATAATGATCGAGCGCCTGGTCCACGTCTCCGTTCACCTCATGGGCCACCGCGCTGGCGTAGTGCGCATGCGCCTCGACGCGCTGCCGCTCGCGTTCGGGGCTGTCGTCCGCAAGAGCCCCGGACGAAGCGCTGCCGCCCGGCCTGCGCCCGGCGCATCCGGCCACCAGAACGGCCGCCACCAGCACGGCCGGCACTCTGAATCCTCTCCCGAACAACATGCCGTACAATAAACCAAATGGGCGCAACCCGCATTTCGCGAATTGCGCCATGAAGCGATCCAGGCTCGCCCGCGGCAGAATCACTTCTGCCACGTGCGCTTCTTGTGACGATGCTGGCGCAGCTTCTTGCGGCGTTTGTGTTTGTTGATCTTTGCTTTTCGGCGTTTTTTCAGTGATCCCATAGTTGTTGGTTGTGCTAATGGAGTAACGGAGTGAACCCGCAATGCAAGCTCAATAAACCACCTTGTTCAGGGGGTATTCAATGATCCCCTCCGCGCCGGCCGCCTTCAGCCGGGGAATCAGTTCCCGCACCACGTGCTCGTCAATGATCGTTTCCACCGCCACCCATCCCTTCTGACTCAGGTTCGAAATCGTCGGGTTCCGCAACGCCGGCAGGCTCTCCAGCAGGCCCGCCAGGTTCGTCTCGGCAATGTTCATCTTCAATCCCACCTTCGCCTCGGCATCCAGCGCCCCCCTTAACAGCATCGCCATGGTCTCGATCTTCTTCCGCTTCCACTCGTCCTTCCAGGAATCGTGATTGGCGATCAATCGCGGCGTCGAACTCAACAGCTCGTCAACGATCCGCAGCTTGTTCGCCCGAAGAGAGGAACCGGTCTCCGTGACTTCCACAATGGCGTCCACCAGCTCGTGCGCCTTCACCTCCGTGGCCCCCCACGAAAACTCCACCTCCGCGCGAACGCCGTGCTTCTTCAGGTAACGCCTGGTGATGTTCACCACCTCGGTGGCAATCCGCTTGCCCTCGAGATCCTTCACCGATTTCACCGGCGAGTTCTCCGGCACGCACAACACCCAGCGCGCCGGGCGCCGCGACACCTTGCTGAAGATGAATTCGCCGACCTCGTGAACGCGCGACCCGTTCTCAATGATCCAGTCATGCCCGGTGATCCCGCAATCCAGGTAACCGTGCTCGACATACCGGCTGATTTCCTGCGCCCGGATCAGACGCACCTCCAGCTCGTCGTCGTCCACATACGGAATATACGAACGGCTGCTGACCGAGATGTTGAATCCTGCCTTGGCCATCTTCTCGATGGTCGCCTCCTGCAAACTGCCCTTGGGCAGGCCAAAACGAAGTTTCTTATTGCTCATTCTTAAACGTTGAAAACGGCGAAAGCGCGAGTCGCAACCGCGTCGTTGCATGGGCGCCGCGTCCCCCGCGTGACCGGCTTATGTGCCAAGTTCCACGCCCCAACGCCATTCTTTTCTTCGAACTCACTCCATCCCCATCCCGTATTCCCGAACGCCGCGCGCCGAACACCCTCCGTCGCACCTTCCCTCCTCAACCGCCCGATACCGAACGTTGGGTGTTGGATGTTGGATGCTGGATGTTGGATGTTCTCCCTTCTTTCCACACCACCCTCCGCCCCCGCACCGACACCTCTCCGCGCGCTATCGCCGCCACGCACTTCGGATACAGCTCATGCTCCGCCTGCTGAATGCGCGCATGCAACGTCTCCGGCGTGTCATCGTCCAGCACCGGAACCACCTGCTGCCCGATGATGGGTCCCGAATCCACTCCGGCATCGACATAATGAACCGTGCAGCCGGTCACCTTGACGCCGTGCTCCAGCGCCTGGCGCCATGCCTCCAGCCCGGGAAACGACGGCAGCAACGAAGGATGAATGTTCACAATGCGTCCCTCGAACGCCCTCAGGAACTCTCCCTTGAGCACCCTCATGAAACCCGCAAGAACGACGAGGTCCACTCTCGCCTCGCGCAACGCGGTCACAAAGGCCCGCTCGGAATCCTCCTCCAGCTTTGTGCGGAACTTCCCCGGCGGGATCCAGCGCGCGGGCAACCCCATGCGACGCGCATGCCCCAGAATCCCCGCGCTCTCGACGTCGCTGAGAACCACCGCCACGTCCGCGGGAACGGTCCCCGCAGCAATCGCTTCGGCAATAGCCAGAAAATTCGAGCCTTTGCCGGAGCCCAACACGCCGATTCGAAACGGATGGCCGCCAGTCACCGCCGCTTCATACAAGCCTTGTCTGCCCCGCACAAGCAGAAACCGGGGCCAAACTCCGCCTGTCCATTTGTGCCGCGAACGCTATGCTCCCGTCCATGGAACACGCGTACCTGTGGCTCGCGGACGCCATACTGATTCTTCATGCGGCGATCGTCCTGTTCGTCGTCGGAGCCCTGCCTCTCATCTGGATCGGTCGGCTCCTCAAGTGGCAGTTCGTGTCGAACTTCTCGTTCCGCATCACGCACCTGGTCCTGATCGGCTTCGTCGCCGCCCAGAGCGCGCTCGGCGCCGTCTGTCCGCTGACCATCTGGGAAAGCGCCCTGCGCGCGAAAGCGGGAACGGACCCGCGCTATGCGGAGGGATTCATCGCGCACTGGGTGCAATGGCTGCTGTTCTACGACTGCGACGCGTGGATCTTCAACGCCGCCTACATCGGCTTCTTCCTGGTCGTGCTCGTCACCTTCCTCCTCGTCCCCCCGCGCCCGCCGAAGTGGTGGAAGCGCCGCTGACTCAACCACGAGCCGGATCACTTGCCCCGGCGCTTGACCTTCAACTGCGCCAGCGAATGCGCCAGCGCGGCCTGCACCGCCGCCGCCTCCTCGTCGCTCAGCTTCTCGCCCAGCCGCGCCTCGGCCCGCCGCCGCGCCTCCTCCGCCTTCGCCTCGTCAATGTTCTCCGCGCGAATCGCCATGTCCGACAGAATCGCCACGTGATCGCCGGTGATCTCGACAAAGCCGTCGCCGATCGCAAGGAAGATGTCCTGCCCGTTCTTCCGGGCCACAATCTCGCCCGGCGCAATCTGCGTCATCAGAGGGACGTGATTGGGGTAAATGCCCATTTCGCCCTCGACGCCGGGAAGCGTCACCATCTCGACGTCGTCGGAAAACACCTTCGCGTCCGGCGTCACGATTTCGAGTTTGAGCGTTGTGGCCATATCCATGGTCCGGTCGCGGACGGCAGACCGCCCGGCGCCCGGGTCTCGGTCAGTCTTCCTTGATCTCGTCGATCGTGCCCTTCATGTAAAAGTTCTGTTCCGGCACGTCGTCGTGTTTACCCTCCAGGATTTCCTTGAAGCCGCGCACCGTTTCCGCCACCGGCACCTGCTTGCCCGGACGCCCGGTGAACACCTCGGCCACCGAGAACGGCTGGCTCAGGAACCGCTGGATCTTGCGCGCCCGGAACACCGTCAGCTTGTCCTCCGGCGACAACTCGTCCATGCCCAGAATCGCGATGATGTCCTGCAGATCCTTATAGCGTTGCAGCACGCGCTGCACGCCGCGCGCCACGTCGTAGTGCTCCTGCCCGACGATCTCGGGCGCAAGCGCGCGCGACGTGGACGCCAGCGGATCCACCGCCGGATAAATGCCCAGCTCGGCAATCGACCGCTCCAACACAATCGTCGCGTCCAGGTGCGCGAACGTCGTCGCCGGCGCCGGGTCCGTCAGGTCGTCCGCGGGCACGTACACCGCCTGGAAGCTCGTGATCGAGCCTTTCTTGGTCGAAGTGATGCGCTCCTGCAGGTCGCCCATCTCGGCGGCGAGGGTCGGCTGGTAACCGACGGCGCTGGGCGTGCGGCCCAGCAGCGCCGACACCTCGGAACCGGCCTGCGAAAACCGGAAGATGTTGTCGATGAACAGCAGCACGTCCTGATTGTGCTCGTCGCGGAAATATTCCGTCACCGCCAGCGCCGACAGCGCCACGCGGAGACGCGCGCCGGGCGGCTCGTTCATCTGGCCGTACACGAGCCCGATCTTCGAGCCTTCCTTGAGAATCGGCAAACCGTTGGGCCCCTTGCGGACGTGGCCCTTCTCGTCCCGCTCCACCTTGATGACGCCCGCCTCGATCATTTCGTTGTAGAGATCGTTCCCCTCGCGCGTGCGCTCGCCGACGCCGGCGAACATCGAGATACCGCCGTGCAGCTTCGCAATGTTGTTGATCAACTCCATGATCACGACGGTCTTGCCCACGCCCGCGCCGCCGAACGCGCCGACCTTGCCGCCCTTGAGGAAGGGGCAGATCAAATCGATGACCTTGATGCCGGTGGTCAGCACCTGCGGGCTGGTGGATTGCTCGGTCAATGGCGGCGCCGGGCGATGGATTGGATAGTACTTGTCCGCCTTCACCGGCCCCTGCTCGTCCACCGGCTCGCCCACCACGTTGAATACGCGGCCCATGACGCCCTCACCCACAGGCATCGAAATCGGCTTGCCGGTGTCGATCACCTCGTACCCGCGCTTGAGACCTTCGCTGGATCCCATGCAGACCGTGCGCACCCAGTTGTCGCCCAGGTGCTGCTCCACTTCGAGCGTCTGCTTGGTCCGGCCGACTCCCGGCACGTCGAACTCGACGGTCAGCGCGTTGTAAATCGCGGGCAATTGGTCGGGGAACTCGACGTCCACCACCGGCCCGATCACTTGAACGATTTTGCCTTTATTCATGTGCTTGCGTTGAAACTCTGTTCTGCTGCCGACTTGCTGTTGGCATTTGCCGTTTGCCCGTCACCCGTCGCGTCATCCCATCGCCATGGCCGCGCTGGAGATCTCCAGCAGTTCCTTCGTGATGTTCGCCTGGCGCATCTTGTTGTACTCGAGCGTCAGGTCCTTGATGAGCTGGTTCGCGTTGTCGGTCGCGCTCTTCATCGCCACCATCCGCGCGCTCTGTTCGCTGGCCTTCGCCTCGAGCAGAATCTGGTACACCTTGAAGTTCAAATAGTGCGGCAGCAACCCGCCCAGCACCGCCGCCGCCGACGGCTCGAACTGGAACTCCGTCGTGCCGCCCGCCAGCTCGACCTCCGCCCCCGTGCCGTCCACACCCGCCACCACGCCCTTGATCTCGCCCACCGGCAGAAACGGAACCACCTCCGGACGCTGGCTCAGCGTCGAAATGAAGTTCGTGTACAGAATGTCCACGTGATCCACCTCGCCCTGGATGAACATGTCCTGCGCAAACTTCGAGATCGCCCGCGCCTCGGCGAACATCGGCGCGTCCTTGTACGTGAACTCCGCCGCCAGTTGCCGCCGCGTCCGCGCCACGAACTGCGCCGCCTTCCGTCCCGCAGTGATGAACACCGTCGTGTTGCGGTCGAACTTCCCCGCTTCCCGCAGCAGGTTCGCGTTCAACGAACCGCACAGGCCCTTGTCGGTGCTCACCAGGATGACGGCGCGCTTCCGGACCTCGCGCACTTCAAGCAGCGGATGCGTGAAATCCGCCGCGTGATGCGTCACCTCCGCCAGCACCTGGTTCATCAACTGCGCGTACGGCCGGCCCGCCAGTGCGGCCTGCTGCGCCTTGCGCATCTTCGCCGCCGCCACCATCTGCATGGCTTTGGTGATCTGCGCGGTGTTCTTGACCGACCGGATGCGCCGGCGTATATCGCGTGTGCTGGGCATGTCAGAATCTATCTGTACGTCTGCTTGAACTCCGTCACCGCCGCCTTCAAATCGGCGGCCAGCGCGTCGCTCAACGCCTTCTCCTGCGCAATCCGTCCCATCAACTCCGACTTGCGGCTCGTGAGATAGTCCGTCAGCTTCGCCTGAAAATCCTTGATCTTCTCGACGGGCACGTCGTCCATGAACCCGTTCTGCACCGTCCACAGCACCGCCACCTGCACCTCCACCGGGATCGGGTTGTACTGCGGCTGCTTGAACACCTCCACAACGCGCTTGCCCCGATCCAGGATCGCCTGTGTCTTCGCGTCCAGGTCCGACCCGAACTGCGCGAACGCCGCCAGCTCGCGGAACTGCGCCAGGTCGCCCTTGATGCGCCCGGCCACCTGTTTCATCGCCTTGATCTGCGCCGCCGAACCCACGCGCGATACCGACAGACCGACCGAAATCGCCGGACGCACGCCCTGGTAGAACAGATCCGTCTCCAGATAAATCTGCCCGTCGGTGATCGAAATGACGTTGGTGGGAATGTACGCCGAGACGTCGCCCGCCTGCGTTTCAATGATCGGCAGCGCCGTCAGCGAACCGTTGCCGTACTGCTCGCCCACGCGCGCCGCGCGCTCCAGCAAACGGCTGTGCAGATAGAACACGTCGCCCGGATACGCCTCGCGGCCGGACGGACGCTTGAGCACGAGCGACACCTGCCGATACGCCACCGCGTGCTTCGACAGATCATCGTAAATGATCAGCGCGTCCATGCCGTTGTCCATGAACCATTCGCCCATCGCCGCCCCCGCAAACGGCGCGAGATACTGGTTCGTCGCCGAGTCGGACGCCGGCGCCGTCACGACAATCGTGTACGGCATGGCACCCGCCTCCTCAAGCACGTTGATCACGCGCGCGATGTTCGACTGCTTCTGGCCGATCGCGACGTAAATGTTGTAGATCGGGCGGAAATCCTTGTCGCCCGATGCTTCGCCCGCCTTGTTGATGCGCGCCTGGTTGATCATCGTGTCCACGCAAATCGTCGTCTTGCCCGTCGAACGGTCGCCGATGATCAATTCGCGCTGGCCGCGGCCGATCGGGATCATGGCGTCCACGGCCATGATGCCCGTCTGCACCGGCTGGCTGACGGAACGGCGCTTGACGATGCCGGGCGCAATCTTCTCCACCGGATACGCGGCTTCGGCCTGGATGGGGCCTTTGCCGTCCACGGGCTGGCCGAGCGCGTTCACCACGCGGCCGAGCAGTGCCTTGCCCACGGGCACCTGGAGCAGCTTCCCGGTCGTGCGCACCTCCTGGCCTTCCCGGACCTTCGTCCAGTCGCCCAGGATGATCGCGCCCACCTCGGTCTCTTCAAGATTCAGAGCCAGCCCGGTGATGCCGCCGCCGAAATCGATCATCTCGTTCAGCATCGCGTCGGCAAGCCCCTCGATCTTGGCGACGCCGTCACCGATCTCGCGGACGGTGCCGACGTTCTGTTTCACGGTGGTCGTCTTGATCCCCGCGATCTGGGCTTCAATTTCCTGCAATAGTGTGCTCATAGATTGGTTGAGGGTTGAGGGTTGACAGCCGATGAATCAACGCTCAACTGTCGAATCGTTTCATCCAAAACTCTCCTGCAATGCGTTCAGGCGCGCCCGCACGCTGCCGTCGTAAACGTCGCTGCCGACCTTGATGCGCAACCCGCCCAACAGGGCCGGGTTCTCCGCGAACGCAATGCTCAGCCCCTGCCCGTAGAGCTTCGTCAACTGCTGCGTCACGCCCGCCCGGAGATCCCCGCCGAGCGGCACCGCGCTTTCCACAACGGCCGTGCGCCGCTCCAGTTCCAGCTTCACGAGCCGGTGATAGTGCGTCAGGATGCCGACGTAACCGCGCGGCTTCGCCTCGGCCACCTTCGCCACGATCTGCCGGACCCGGTCGGGATCCAGCACGCCGTTGACGAATGAACTGCGAAACAGCTCCTTCGCATCCCGCCTGGCTTGTTTGCTGATCTTCACGCGCTATCTGAATCCGAGATTTGAAATCTGAGATCTGAGATCCTTCACGCCACCTGCCGGCTCGCTTCCTCGGCCAGTCGCTTCTGGTCCTCGGGCGTCAACACCTTGCCGGTGACCGTCGCCGTGGTCTGCACAACCAGCCGCCCGATCTCGCGCTTGAGATCGCTCAGCATCCGCGCCTGGTCGGCGGCGGCGGCTTCGCGCGCCTTGGCAACGATCTGCTCGGCCGCGGCGATCGCCTTCTGCGTCTCCTGCTCGCGCACCCGCGCGGCCGCGGCCCGCGCCTCCTCGATCAACCGGTTGGCCTGCGCGTTCGCTTCGTTCAACACCTCCTGCCGCGCCTGCTCGGTGCGCTTGAGCTCCGCCTTGATCTTCTCGGCGTTCTCCAGCCCCTCCGCGATCCGCTGACGGCGGTCTTCGAGGGCCGCGAGCACCGGCTTGTACGCGAACCGGTGCAACAGAAGCGCCACAATGGAGAACGAGATCACCTGCGCGATGAAGTGCGGCCAGTCCACGCCGAACGCGCGGGCCGTATCGCCAATGATTCCTGCGAACATCACGTGATTCATAAACTCTGTGTGGAGCGGGGGCGCGGAACCGCAGTCCCGCGCCCCTCGAACGCACTTGCTGCTACGACGGCCAGCCGCGTGTCGCCAGGAAGATGGCGAAGAACACGATTCCTTCAGCGAAGGCAATCGCCAGGATCGACTGCACCAGGATCTTCGTCGCAGCGCCGGGATTGCGTCCCACCGCTTCCGAAGCCTTGGCGCCGATCAGGCCCACGCCAATCGCCGCACCCAGCGCAGCGAGACCGACGTGAATATTGCCGGTCACTTGTGCCATTATCTGTGCCAGTATAGGCATCCACATATGTTTTCCTTTCGTTGCTTCAACAACCCCCGCGAGTGAACACGGTCCGATTGTCGAAAGTGTCGTTCAATGATGAGCTCCCGCGTGCTCTTCGTCGTGCTGGCAGATCAACATGGTGAACACCGCCGTCAGCAGCATGAACACCAGCGCCTGCACCAGCCCCACCAGCAGTTCCATGAAGTAAAACGGTATCGGAATCAGAATCGATCCCAGCCAGCCCGGCACCAGCCGCGCCATCGCCTCGAGCATGTTCTCCCCCGCAAAAATGTTTCCATACAACCGGAAGCTCAGCGAAACCGGACGGAACAGAATCGAAATCACCTCCAGCACGCCCACCGCCAGAAACACCACGATCATCAACAGCTTCAACAACCCCGTCGTCTCGCCCTTCGGCGCAAACAGGTGCTTCAGGAAACCGATCGGCCCGTTCGATTGCAGCGCCCAGATCGTCCAGCACAGAAAGAACACCATCGCCATCGCCAGCGTCATGTTCAAATCCGCGTTCGCCCCGCGAAACCACGGCGCCGCAATGTGCCCGTCCGGCCCCTTGTAGCCGATCGTTCCCACCCCGGGAATCAATCCAACCCAGTTCGCAAACAGGATGAAGATGAAAATGGTCGCAAAAAACCAGAACGTCTTCTTCACCAGGTCCTGCCCGATGATCCCCTCGAGAAACGAATACAGGCCCTCCACCAGCCACTCCCAGAAATTCTGCAACCCCGACGGCACATCCTGCATCCGACGCGTCGCAATCTGCGCAAACACAATCAACCCCACCGCCACAATCCACGTCACCAGCATCGAGTTCGTGATCGGGAAACCAAACGGACGCCACAACTCCACCGCATGCGCCGGCAACACGTGCTCCGCCTTGTGATCCTCCACATGCGCAACCGGGTCCGTGTGCGCCTCCGAAAGCACAGCCTCCTGCGCGCCCCAGACAGCCGCCGGCAGTCCCGCCACAAGCAGGAGAACCAGAATCACTTTGATCAGTCGCATCATCGCCAAAGCGTCAAACAAACCGCTCCGGAAAACAGTAATCCCGCCTCGATTGAAACCGAGTTTGGTCCGGAGCGCCGGAGACATTGCCGCATCGTGAAAATATTCACAAGGGTTTTTTGAAGTTTTTTGGCCCGTTTCACACGCATTGCGCACGCCTAATGACCGTCATCGATTTCTCTTCAGAACCGGGCAGGACGAACAGCCCGCCACACCCGAGAAGCTCAGCGAAGGCAGGTCCTCGCTGTCGGTGGGGCGAGCGTCCTCGCGCTTGCCAGGCCGTAGCATTGGCGAAGGCCGGAGCCGTCGTGCGTCGTCGTCGTTTAATCGCCAGGCCCTCGCCGCAAGGAAAGCCATCGTGCGATGTGACTGGCCAGGTGAATCAGACCACTGAACGCCGACTCGCCTGCCCTCCTCACCCTTACGCACTTTCCAGGATCGCCACCGCCGTAGCATGCTCCTGCGTGTGACTCAGGCTGATCAACACCGCCCGCGCATTCCGTTCCTTGAGCAGCGCCGCGCCTTTCCCATGCAACACCACATACGGTTCGCCGCTCGGCTTGCGCAGGATCTCAATGTCATGCCAGCCCAATTGCGCGCCGATCCCTGTCCCGAGCGCCTTCGACATCGCTTCCTTCCCGGCAAACCGCGCCGCAAGGAACGGCCCCGGCGACCGGTGCGCCAGGCAATACGCAATCTCCGAAGGCAACAGCACGCGATTCAAAAAGCGTTCGCCGAACCGTTCATACGACGCTTCGATGCGCCTCACTTCAATCAGGTCGATGCCGATGCCCAAAATCATTCGATCTACGATTTGCGACTTACAGTGGACGCGGTGCGCGAATGCTCAGCGTTCCACAACGAACCGCTCGTCAAAACCGGATCTCATGGACCAATCAACGCGCTCCGCGCCACCGTTGTCAACGCCGTCTGGACCGATCGAGTAAACAATAAACCCTTTCGGCGTCGTCACGAAGCGAAGCGGTTGGCCGTCGAAAGGATCCAGCGGAACTTCGCCGAGGAACTCGGGAACCAGATTGGTCAGCGCTGGAGGCAACGATTCCTCGTGCGCCCGTCGGTAGCGTTCCACGGCAATTGCCGTCCGGGCCGACCGCACTCGCGCTTCGGCAGCGAAAAACCGCATCGGAGCATTCCCCCACACAGGCAGCAGCATCGCCGAAAAAACCTGGGTGGAAACCTACTGGCTTCCTCCATGGCGTTGTCGATCAGGTTCTGAAACTCTGCCGGCATCCCGGGATCCTGCCGTCCAGCGAGCGCCACCGCCTGTTCCATCGTTTCCAGCATCAACCGCCGGTCCGCCGCCTTGATCCCTGTGACCGTTATCAATCCCATCGCAAGGTGCCAGCCTTGCGCATTGCCCTGCTCATTCCGCACAGACTGTGGCATTCTTTCAAAAATACTCAGGTTCATCACTCGTTCGCCGAGCAACGCAATGCGTAACGCACCGGCCGTGCTCATCTTTTCCAGAAGCGCATCGGCGCGCTTCAATTCCGCGTCCGACAACGCACGGCGTGACAGCAGAATCTCCAGGCTGCTCAGAATTTGAGCGTACGAACCCATGCGCGCCAGTTGACTCATCAGCACCGGCTCGCGCGCCAGCACGTCGGCGCATTGCACCGCACCTTCAAGCGCCCCGATGGCCCCGTCCACATCGCCTCGTTCGATCGCCAGAAGCGATTCCAGCCGGAATGTCCTCACATTCTCCATCAGGGCGCTCAGATGAGGCATCAACATGTCCAGCGTGTTTGAAAACTGCAGCGGAAAACGGAAGTGCTCCTTCCGAATCGCCGCGCGCACCAGATCGATCCGCTCCCGATGCGTCGCGAGAAAATCCTCCGCCGCTGCCCGCGCCGCCTCCGACAGCGAATTGGTTCGAGAGAAGTCGCGAGCGTCGCGGCCGAGGAACGGGACGATCGGATCAACCGCTGTGTCCCTCCGGGGCGGCAGACTGAACGCACCCCGCCGGAACGCATCCCAGAAGAGAGGGTCCTCCCTCGCCCACGCCTCTATCAGCAGCAACGCGCCGTTCTCCTCATCGGGCACAGAAGCATAGAACGCATCGAGATCCGTCACGGTGAGCGGCTCGCCCTTCGTCTTGATGCGAGCCTCCAGCTCGCTCAAACCGCCGCTGCGTGAACGAAAGGCGATCAGCGTGAGAACCAGCGCCAGGATCGGCACCAGCACCACAATCAGCACCGGAATCCACAAGGAACGTCGAGATTTCACGTCACTCTACTGACCTGGACTGCACACCCGCACCGAACTCAAGTGGCATGCAACCGCCGGTTGAGGCGGCCCTATTGGCCATGGTGGGGCGAGCGTCCTCGCGAGCCATCGTGCGACGTCGCTGATTATCGAATCCCAATCAACAGCCCTTTTGGAACCTGGAATCTGGAACTTCGCTTCGCGTCAGCCCGCGCCCTGCGCCGCAGCCCGCTTCGCCATGATCGCGTCCACAATCTTCTTCGCCAGTTCCGGTTTCTCCGCCAGCGCCCGCTGCGCCGCCTCCCTCCCCTGCCCGATCAATTCGCCGCTGAACTGCAACCACGCGCCCTTCTTCTCCACCACGCCATACTCAATGCCCACGTCCAGGATGCTCCCTTCCTTGTTGATGCCGTGATTGTAGATGATATCGAACTCGGCCTCCGAAAACGGCGGCGCCACCTTGTTCTTCACGATCTTCACCTTCACATGGTTGCCCACCGCGTTGCCGGACGCGTCCTTCAACGTGTCCTTCCGACGGATGTCAATCCGCACGCTGGCGTAGAACTTCAGCGCCTTGCCGCCCGGCGTCGTCTCCGGATTGCCGAACATCACGCCCACCTTCTCGCGCAACTGGTTCGTGAACACACACGTCGTCTTCGACTTGTTCAAAATCGCCGTCAGCTTGCGCAGCGCCTGGCTCATCAGCCGCGCCTGCATGCCCATCGTCGCCATCCCCATCTCCCCCTCCAGCTCCGCCTTGGGCACCAGCGCCGCCACCGAGTCCACCACGATCACATCCAGCGCGTTCGACCGCGCCAGCGTCTCGCAGATCGTCAACGCCTCCTCGCCGCTGTCCGGTTGCGACACCAACAGGTCGTCGAGGTTCACACCCAGCTTCTTCGCATAGGCCGGATCCAGCGCGTGCTCGGCGTCAATGAACGCCGCCAGCCCGCCGGCCTTCTGCGCGTTGGCGATCACGTGCAGCATCAACGTCGTCTTGCCCGACGATTCAGGGCCGAAGATCTCGACGACGCGTCCCCGCGGAATGCCGCCGACGCCCAGAGCCAGATCCAGCGCGAGCGCGCCCGTGGGAATGACTTCAATCTGGCGCAGCGCCTGGGCGTCCCCCAGGCGCATGATGCTGCCTTCGCCGTAGGTCTTGGTAATCGTGGAAATAGCGGCATCGAGGTCGCGCCGCCGCGCGGCGGCGAGTTTTGTGTTTTCGGAATTCTTCGAATCAGCGGCAGGTTTCTCTGCGGTTTTCGGTGGCATAATGGGTTAACGGTTCGAACGGCCCGGGTTAAAAAGCGAGGACCACACTAGGACCTTCCCGGCGGCAAGTCAACGGCATCAACACCCAACATTCAACGCGCAACCCTCAACATCCAACTGAATGACATGAAGTCCGGCCTTCAGGCGGCGTCTTCATCGGCTATTGGCGATTGCGCGCAGCGCCGGCCGGAGCCTTTGGAGCCTGGAATTTGGAACTTCGCGCAGCACGCCTACGCGCGGCTCGCGGATTCGAACAATTCAATCGCGTTGCCGTCCGGATCTTCCAGTTGGATCTGTCTTCCACCCGGCCCGGTTACCACTTCGTTCCGGAAACGCAGACCAGCTTCCTTCAGCCGTTCAATGCAGGCGGGAAGGTTCTCGACGCGAAGGACAATTCGATTCCATCCGCCCGGTGTCTGCCGTTCGCCGTCCGGCATCGGACGCGACCCGGATGCCTGCGGCCCGCTCAACAACAGGGCGAGTCCTCCCAGCGACACATTAGCGAAGGCCGGAACAGCCTGATGCTCGAGTTTAAATCCGAGACGTTCGGTGTAGAACTCGATGGCGCGGGTCACATCGCTCACCTGGTACCGAACCCCGTGGAAATCCTTTATGAAATCCCGTGCTGTCGCCGTTGTCGCACTCGATGATCCTTCCTTCATAGCTTTCCTTTCCCGATTGTTCATGAGCTGGCCGATGCCCTTGAATCTACGCCTCATCCCAGGACTCGCCACTGCTTTGTGCCGGCGTGCTGGGTGAAATGCCCTCTCGCGATGGAGACCAGGCGACTCGAATGGCGTTTGCCACGAATAACAATTGCCCCGGAGGGGCCGATGGTTTAATGGTTTCCGTCCGGCGGGAAGGGTGGCTGAGTGGTTGAAGGCACCTGACTCGAAATCAGGCTTAGGAGCAATCCTAACGGGGGTTCGAATCCCTCCCCTTCCGCCATGGATTTACGCAGCGCAAAAACCCCTGTATTTGCAGAGGTTTTTGTGTGCCTTCGACCGGAAGGAAAGGCGATGTCGGGCGATGAAGTGAGACGGGAAAAGATGGAAGCGGACGTGGTTTAGGAGGTTTTTGGCACATTATTGGCACACTCCAAAACCTATGTGCCAAAAAATGAATTTTCCCCAATAGTCATGCGGAGTTGATGTAGCAATGGCCCACCGCATCCGGTGCCCGCGCTGCTACTTTTCGCGGACTCCTCTTTTGCGACGAATGGCGGGTGCCCGCCTCCGGGCGAGGGCTTTCTTGATGCGTGCGGTGCGCTTGGGGTCAGGCGGCTCTAGGCCATCAGGCAGGTCGTTCGGGTTAACATCGAGGAACTGTGATAGTCGAGCGAAAATCGTTAGGGCGACAGGGTAGATGCCTCGTTCGATATTGCTGATTGTCTTCCAGTGAATTCCAGCTAGTTCGGCTAGGCACTCTTGGGTTAGACCCGCATCCAGTCGGGCGGCGCGGATGTTTCCACCGATTTGTCGCAGGATTTGCTTATCCGTCACGCCTGACGATGGGGCTGACCCGCCCTTCCTTAACACCCCGCAAACACTCCGTTAAAAGTATTTGCCTTTGCGGGCATGCCGGAACAGCATCGCCATGAATTCAAAAGTGTGGAATGAAACTTCGGGAACTTATGAAAACACTCACTAAATCAATCATTGGGGTCCACCTGAATGGCGGTTAGTTTGCGC
>DGDZ01000050.1:30891-34390 GCA_002385705.1 Verrucomicrobia subdivision 3 bacterium UBA3939 | reverse complement strand
GACATTCTCAAAGAGTCACGACAGCAAAACCCTGTAAAGATTTTGTCAGAAACTTCGTCGAAAACTTTGTCGGCCTTGAATGCCGCAACGGAACGGCTGACGAAGCTTGCGACAAAGTTGCCGACAAAGACGAGGCACGAGAATATCCCGATGTTGGCAGGCGCAGTTCCTCTCCTTGACCTTTCGCAGCCGGGTATGAGAGATTCCCGCAGCCGACAGCATCGTCTTGAGGCGACCATGGAAGAAAAAGTCATCTGGAAGGGCAACTCTTCGCAGGTTATCAACCTGGGAACCTACGTCGTCTGCTTCCTTCTGATCTGGCTGATCGTTCCCCTGTTCGTCGCCATCTGGCGCTGGATCGAGAATCGCTGCCGCATCTACGAAATCACCACCGAACGGATCCGTATCACTCGCGGCGTGTTCAACAAACGCACCGACGAACTGGAGCTGTATCGCGCGAAGGACACCACGCTCGTCGAACCTTTCCTGTATCGCCTCGCCGGCGCCGGCAACATCGTCATCACCACCATCGACGTCTCCACGCCCGGCCTGACGATCGAAGCTGTCAAATCAGCGCCCGCCATCCGCGAGGAACTGCGGAAGCACGTCGAAGACTGCCGCGACCGCAAACGCGTCCGCGTCGCAGAACTCGATGAGCCGTTGTGAGTGAGGAAGTGGTGGGTTGGCCGGGACTCGAACCCGGGACCAACGGCTTAAAAGGCCGCTGCTCTACCGACTGAGCTACCAACCCGCACCAGACGCTCCTTCAACACCTTCGGATGCCCTGAATCCCTCCCGGATCCCGGTGGAATCGAAGCGCCGCGCAACCTAATCAACTATCCCCGGCGTCGCAAGAGCGGAGTATCGCAACCGCTATACTGCGTTACCGGATCGGGCTGCGCGAAAACTCGGCCTCGGCCTCGGGCAGGTGACGCTTCAACTCTTTGATCCGAACCTCATCCACCGGATGCGTGGACAGAAACCGCTGCAACCAGCCTGAACCGCCCGCTCCCATCTCGGCCATGTAATCGGAAAAGCGCGTCCAGAAATCCAGCGCCGCGCGGGGATCGTAACCCGCTCTCGCCATATACATCAGCCCGATCCGATCGGCCTCCAACTCCTGCCGCCGGCTGTGGGGCAGCTCGCGCACCACCGTTGTACCCACGCCATACGCCAGCAGCGCCGTCTGCTGCCACCGCGGATCCGCGCCCGATACCGCCACGCCGAGCAATTGTCCGCCCGTCTGCTTCACCAGCGCCTCGCTCATGCGTTCCGCCCCGTGCCGCGCCGTGGCATGGGCCACCTCATGCCCGATCACCGTCGCCAGTCCGGCCTCGTCGCGCGTGATCTTCAGAATGCCGGTGTAGATCCCCACTTTCCCGCCCGGCAGGCAGAAGGCGTTGGCTTCCTCGCTCTCGAACACCACAAACTCCCATTGCGCCTCCGGCATGTCCTTCTGCGCCACGGCGGCAATCCGTTTGCCCACGGTTTGAACCAGGTCGTTGATCGCGGGATCACGGCTGATCGGCAGTTCCTTCTTCAACTGATCGAAACTCGCCAGCCCGAGTTCCATTTCCTGGTCTGCGGACACGATGTTGAACTGAGTGCGGCCGGTAACCGGCACGGTTGAACAACCGGCTGCCAGAAGGACAAGAACAATTGCGGCATTGAATGCCAGACACACCTCTTTCCACATTTTCATGGCTTTCCTTTCTTTTCGCCTAACGAAACGAATCATAAATCCGGCTTGTGGCACGGTTGAAGAATGCCTCTCCTGCCGCCGGCTTGGCGAGTCAAACCTGCATTCGTTCCCCGGGTCCAACGCCCTCGGCGGGACCGTTTCGGACCCGGCCGCTTCACGGTAGGGTTCTCCTGCAGCAATGGCAGCAGGTCACCCCATGGCATTCTGCCGGGGCCACCGTAGTGTGGATCTGTAACCGCACGGAACCTATGACAATACGAGTGCTCACCCTCATGGCCGCAGCCGCGCTGCTCGCCGGCTGCGCGCAAACCCGCCAGTTCATGGGAACAGCCAACCAGGACGACAACAACGTGCTGACCGGCGGCCCCGTGAGCGGCACCAAAATCGTCGACCTGCCCCAGGCAGTCCGGCAAACCCTCATGGACCAGATGCCCGATGCCGAGATCACCGATATCGACCGCATCACGCGGAATGGCCAGTCCGTTTACAAAGTCAGTTTCATCGATTCGGACCGCCACCCCGATGTGCGCATCGACGAATCCGGGCGGCTCCTGAACGAAAGCTCGACTGAAGTGGAGGAGCAGGCCGACAACACCGAAATGGAACCAATAAACACGCCGCAACTGTAAGACTGCATTTCTGCCACGCCAAACTGCGACGCCGGTCATCTCCTGGGCCGGCGTCCGCATTTTTATGATGAGCCGATGAGAGCGTCACCCGTCCTCGCTGTTGCACTGGCTATCGCGGCCTTCGGATGCGCTCGCACCGTCCCGGAGAGCGCGCTCTACTCCTACAAGCGCCCCTTGTCCTCTCCCGGCGCAAAGCTCGGCGGCCTGCCTCCTGCCGTTCAACAGACCATTCGCGCTCAAACGGGTTCCGCCCAGATCCGCGACATCGACAAGCTCGAGCACACCGGCCGGACCGCTTACCGCGTCATGTACGACGACGAACTGCGTTTCCCGCCGCTCTATGTCGCGCCGGACGGCAGTGTGCTGTATCCCGATTTCAGCGTCGCCGTCGGCGCGGGTGAAGATGACTTCGGCGTCATGACCGGCGGCGCCGCGCGGGGCATTCCCATCGGCGACCTGCCCGTCAATGTTCTCAAGGCGATCCAGCGCGAGGCGCCGACGGCGGAAATCGATGTGGTCAACAGGATCACGTCCGGGGAGTCAACCTATTATGAAGTGACGTTCAAGGGCCGCGATCCTCGATCCAGGCTGTTGCTCAGCGAAAGCGGCGCCGTGCTTCAGGAGCCGAAGCCGAAATAGAGGTCGTCATCGCCAGACGCCCAACGCCTTGAGCTGCGCCGTCACCTGCCCCGCCCAATCGCGATTGGCGGCAGGACACGCGGGGCTCGGATGCAGGATCTGTCCCAGCTTCACCGGTGCATTTGAAAACACTTCCCGGGCGCGCTGCGCGGCGAAGTCGCCAATGCCAATCACCCACTCGGGTTTCAGAATCTCCGCCACCGCCCGCAGGTGCCGGTCGCAGGCGCGGAACAGCGGAATGCGCTCCGCGGCCGGGAGCTTGTCCGGAGTTCGGTTGCGTCCGCTTTCCTCGAGGAATGCCAGGGGACAGTAGTTCACCACCAGGTGCTCCTCGAAGAATCGTTCCGGCGAACCGAACCTCGCGGCGAAAAGGCCCCACAATCGATGCCCGCTGACTTCGGACCGGTGGCAGTGGAACCCCAGAACAAGCCGTCGCGGGTGCATGCGTTCCGGTTGTCCCACAGGCGCCTCGATGCGGAGCCAGTCGCGCACAGCGGCCACTTCGCCGAAGGGCACGCCGGTCTGCACC
>DGDZ01000050.1:6531-30796 GCA_002385705.1 Verrucomicrobia subdivision 3 bacterium UBA3939 | reverse complement strand
GTGTATAAGAGACAGCTTCGGACCGGTGGCAGTGGAACCCCAGAACAAGCCGTCGCGGGTGCATGCGTTCCGGTTGTCCCACAGGCGCCTCGATGCGGAGCCAGTCGCGCACAGCGGCCACTTCGCCGAAGGGCACGCCGGTCTGCACCATCCCGAACGGCCCGGGATTCATGCCCAGCAACAGTACGCGCTTCGGACCGGCGCCGTAGCGGGTCCAGTAAAGCGCATTGGGTTCCCAGGCGTACTCGAGCGGATTGTAAACAAATGAAACGGGAGGTCCAAAGCGAAGCCGGCGCACCTCATCCCGCAGGCGCGCCGCCGACTGAAGCAGCCGTTCAACCGCATTTGCCCACTGCAGATGCCTCGCAGAAGGCGCCTTCACGCCTGGACCCCGCCTGGTTCGGGCAGCGGGCCGCGCCAGGCCCGAACGCTCTCTCACGCGAATAGCCTTCAATGCCGATGCTGTCCTCCCCGGGGCGCATGCAACTGCCGGAGCGCCCGTTCCAGGGATTCGATCTCCCGCTCGTCGTCGATCTTCTGCCGCTCCGCCATTTCGAGCGTTTCAAGGACTTCCTCAAGGTCCTGCAAAGCGTGTTTCAACTCTTCGATGACTTCCGTGACCTGCTCGATGGCGCGGGTGACGGCGCGAACGCCGGATTGCGCCGGTTGAGCCCCGGGACGCGGCGTGCCGGCCTCTCGTACTTCCCGCGATTCCGCTTCGGCGGCCGATGATCCGGCTGCCGGGCCTGAACCCTCGGGAGTCCCCTCGCCCGTGGGCGCGCCGGAGCCGTTCCCGCGCCGTCCACGCGAACGCCGGCGCCCTCCACGGCGCGAACGCCGGTGGCTGCGCGGCGGCCCTGCCGCAGGTTGTTCAGAAGCGGTGCTGGCTTCTTCGTCCGGAATCATGCACCCAAGTTGCCCGGCGCCCGTCCAATTGCAAAGCAATTATTGAAGCTCGACGCGCGTTGAACTGGCCAGTCGGCGCGCAATCGTGCAATATCGGCCCATGCTCATCGGTTCCAGACGGTCGCGCGTGTACCTGTTAGCGTCGATTCTCATCGGCGCGCTGATGCTTCCGGCAACGTTGCTCGCCGCCACGGCTGCGGCGACGCCCGAGTTCGGATTCCCTCGCGACCTTGCCAGTTACGAAGCGTTGCCCGAGGACGCCTCGCTCCTGGACGTGCTTCGGTCCCGGGCGCAAAGCGAACCCTTCAATGTGGTGGCCACCCTGATCTTCTTCGCCGCCATCACGCACACCTTCCTCGCCCCGGTGTTCCTGCGCTTCTCGCATCGCATCGCAGAACGCCATGCCGCCAGAATGCGCCAGTCAGGAAAGAGGGACGAGGTCTCTTTCTGGGCGGAGGTCTTTCACTTTTTCGGCGAGATCGAAGCGATCTTCGGCATCTGGGTCGTTCCGCTGCTGGTGGCCATCACCTTCTACAAAGGCTGGCCCGCCGCGCGCGACTACCTGAGCCACGGGCTGAACTTCACCGAACCCATGTTCGTGGTCGTGATCATGACCATGGCGGCCAGCCGGCCCATCCTGCGATTGTCGGAACAGGCGCTGTCCGTTGCGGCCGGCATCGGGCGCGGCACTCCCGCCGCCTGGTGGCTCTCCATCCTCACCCTCGGCCCGCTGCTCGGATCGTTCATCACCGAACCGGCCGCCATGACCATCTGCGCCCTTTTGCTCGCGGAAAAGTTCTATTCGCTCCGGCCCAGCCCCACCTTCGCCTACGCAACGCTCGGCGTGCTGTTCGTCAACGTCTCCGTCGGCGGCACACTCACTCACTTTGCCGCGCCCCCGGTGCTGATGATCGCGTCGAAATGGGGTTGGGACTTGAGCCACATGCTGACCACCTTCGGATGGAAAGCGGCTATAGGGGTCGCCCTTGCGAACATCGTTTACTTCCTGTGCTTTCGTCGTGAATTCCGCGCCATGGCGTCAGGTCAATCGGGCGCCTCGGCACCGCCCGACCGCAGGCGCGTGCCCGTCTGGATCACAGTCATGCACATTCTGTTCCTGGCGTGGACAGTCGTGAACAACCATTATCCCGTGCTCTTCATTGGCGGATTCCTGTTCTACCTGGCGTTTGTGCTGGCGACCGAGCACGAGCAGGACGAGGTGAAGCTCCGGCCGGCGCTGTTGGTCGGATTCTTCCTCGCCGGACTCGTCGTTCACGGCGGGTTGCAGGCATGGTGGATCGAACCGGTACTCACGGAACTCGGAGAGACGCCCCTCTATTTCGGGGCCATGGCGCTGACGGCGTTCAATGACAACGCCGCCATCACCTACCTGGCATCCCTGGTTCCCAGCTTCAGCACCGCGATGCAATACGCCGTCGTCGCCGGCGCCGTGGTCGGCGGTGGGCTCACCGTCATCGCCAACGCGCCCAACCCCGCCGGGCAATCGATCCTGTCCAAATTCTTCCCGGGCGGTGTTTCGCCCCTGAAGCTCTTCCTGGGAGCGGCCATCCCCACGGCCATTATGGCCGCGGTATTCCTGCTGCTATAGCGCGCGCCCCTCTGGTCGCCGCAGACAACGCGCGTTTCCACGGAGCGGGGAGCTCGTCCCGTGCACCTTCGAGCGCATACCGTGAGCGCGCCATTCACTCGCTCGCTGCTCCGGAAGCGTTCGTGCCGCCGGGTGAATCCGCGCCGCCCATGGCCGAGCCGGGTTGAAGCAGATCGTGCACGGCAAGCAGCCGGCTCTGCGCGGCATCCACCGTCTCCGTCCCCTGGCCGGTCGCGGCGACCCCGGCACCATACGAATACACCATCTCGCCGCCATACCATGCCTGGAACGCGGTCAACGACAGCACCAGAAAGCCCGCGACCAGATAGGCCGTGTTGATGGTCATCTGTCCACGATGCCAGATCAACCAGCGCCAGGCGGTGAGAACCGCGAGGCAGATCGCCAGGATCCATCCAATGCGGATGTGAAGCGCCACGAACTGTTCCACGGTCGGGCTCAGATTGGCGCGGCGAAGGTCCAGGTATCCGGCGCCGATGGTCAACACACCGCCGGCGAGCCCTGCCACAAGGCTCCAAAACCCCAGTGTGCGCAGCGTCGCCCGTCGCGGTTCCGCCTTGACGAGACGCGCCAGGAGATCCGCCACGAACGAGAAAACAACGAACGCAACAGGCAGGTGCACCAACGCTGGATGGATTGGCGGCAGATTCATCGCGTGATTGTTTGTCCAAACAAGCCGCGCCTTCCGCTCCGGAGCAACTGGGGGGAAACCCTCGACACCGCTCCGGGACAATTCCTGTCGCATATGCGCGCGGAATTGTCCCGCAGAACGGGCACAGGAACAGTTGGTGAGCGCCGGAATTGAGCTAGATTCCTCCATGAATTCCCAGCGCATTCTGATCCACGTGAAGAACAAGGGGGACCGGCGACGGCTCGAAGACTGGCTCCGCACCCGTTATGAGGTCCTCTCCTCAGAGTCCGAGGGACTTCTCGAGGAACGGTTTGACCTGGGGATCGTGGACGGGCCGTCTCTCAGGCGGCTTTCAAAGGCAATCCACACGCGCCGCAAAGCGGCCGAGCCGGTGCTGCTCCCGTTCCTCCTTCTGACCTTCCGCCGGGCGGGCGGGCATCCGACGCGCCACCTGGGAAAGCTCGTGGACGACCTCATCGTCCGCCCGCTGGACGAGAGCGAGCTGTGCTCGCGCGTCGCCAATCTGCTGCGCATGCGCCGGCTCTCGGTCGAACTGAAGAAGGAACACGACCGCGTGCTGAAACTGTCGGTCACGGACGACGTGTCCGGTTTCAACAACACACGCTATCTGCATCGATACCTTGACCGCGCGCTCGGATCGCCCTCCGCCCGAACGGAACCGCTCTCGCTGGTGTTCTTCGATCTGGACAATTTCAAGCGCGTCGTGGACGCGCATGGGCATCTCCTCGGAGCCAGGGTGCTCAGAGAGATCGCCCAGGCGGTGCACCAGCAATTGAGTGAGGACGACCGTCTCGTGCGCTACGGCGGCGATGAGTTTGTGGTCGTGCTTCCGCGGCAGGACAAGGAGGAAGCCCTGGCCAAGGCGCAACGCATGAAGCGCGCCGTGAGGGAGACGCCCTTCCTTCAGAAGGAAGGATTGAACGTGCACGTGACGGCCTCGTTCGGGCTCGCCACGTACCCGCACGACGCCGCGAACAAGAGAGAACTGCTGGCCGAGGCGGACCGCGGATTGTTTCGCAGCAAGCAAAGCGGGAAGGACCGCATCACGGTGACCAACGGCCGCCGGCCGCACAAGCGGTTCGATCCGGATCTTGTATTGAACGAATGAAGCCGAACTCGACGTGTGGGAAGGATTCGCTAAAGTTCCGCCTCCCGGATGAGCGACGATCCCGAGTTATCCGCAGAATCGGCAGTGGCAAAGGATTCGAGCAGCGGCAGTTCCTATGACGTGCTGCGGCTGCGGGACTTTCGCTATTACCTGATCGGACGGTTTGTTGCCGCGCTCGGGCAGCAGATGCTGATCGTCGCGGTGGATTGGGAGCTGTATGAGCGCACCGGTTCGCCGCTGGCCCTTGGGTTTGTGGGTCTGTCGCAGATGGTTCCGATGGTGTTGTGCACCCTGCCGGCCGGCCACATGGCGGACAGCTTCAATCGCAAGCGCATCATTCTTGCCACGACGCTGCTGCTGACGCTGGCGAGCGTGGGATTGACGCTCGTCTCCATCCTGCATGGACCCGTGGGCTGGATTTACTTTTTCCTTGTGCTGATCGGCATCGCCCGCACGTTCCTGTGGCCGGCGAGCGCGTCGTTCCTGCCCCACCTGGTCCCGCGGCACTTGTTCGCGCGCGCCGTTGCGTTCAACAGCGCCACCTTCCAGATCTCCTCCGTCGCCGGACCGGCCTTGAGCGGACTCGTCATCTATCTCGCGGCAAAGCACATGTCCTCCCCGGCGGCGCTGGTGTACGCGTTCGACGCCGTGGCGTCTCTGGTCTGCTTCAGCCTCATGCTGCTGATTCGTCGCGAGCATCACGGAAAGCCGGAACCCCTGTCGTTCGGCAATCTCGCGGCGGGCTTCCGCTTCGTCTTCCAGAACCGAATCATCCTCGGCACGATCACGCTCGACATGTTCGCCGTGCTGCTCGGCGGCGCGACGGCGTTGCTGCCGATCTTCGCCAAGGACGTCCTCGGCCGCGGCGCCGAAGGCCTGGGATTTCTCCGCGCAGCCATGCCGATTGGCGCCGTCATCTGCGCCCTCGTGCTGGCGCACCGCGGCACCCTGCAAAAGGCGGGTGCGTCCATGCTCTGGGCCGTCGCGGCGTTCGGCGCCGGAACCATCGTATTCGGCCTGTCGCAGTGGTTCTGGCTGTCATTCGTGATGCTCTTCCTGTGCGGCGTCGCGGACAACGTCAGCGTGATCGTCCGCCAGACGCTCGTTCAATTGCTCACCCCCGACGAGAAACGCGGACGCGTGTCCGCCGTGAACAGCCTGTTCATCGGGACGTCCAACGAGCTGGGCGGATTCGAATCCGGCCTGGTGGCGCATTTGCTGGGACCCGCGATGGGCAACACGATTGCAACAGGCGCCGTTCTCGCCGTTGTGACCGGCGGCATCGGAACGATTCTGGTCGTCATCGCCGTGGCACTCATCTGGCCGGAGATACGGAAGTACGGCCGGCTGGATGCCTGAGCAAGGAGCGCGGAAGCGATACGGGGCGGCGAGGTGCATTGCATGGGCCATCCGCCCGCACAGTCCTGATCGAGTTCCGTTCAAAGAAGCAGTCCGCAAAGCCGACCCAAATCGCGGAGAAAAACCCGGACATCCGGGATACTCCCGACCCGCAGACTTCCCGGGGCGTCCGGTGCGGGCTATGAGGGTCTCACGCGATGGTAAACACTGAAAACAAAACCGAACCTCGCATCCGGATCGTGGGCGCCCATACCCGGTTTCCTGGACATCCTCGGAAATGGGCAAACGATCCAATGGCAGGCACCGTCCACAAACGGCCTCCTCCACTTCCGCGCCCGCACTCGACTGCAATAGTCTTTTGACGGGGCGAACACCTCGCTCTTCTGTTCCGGTGGGGCGAGCAGCTTGCCACGCCAAAGGCCTGGCGGAGGCTGGAGCTGTCGTGCCACGGTGAAAATGAAAGCTGCCGTCTGAACCGCCTGGACAATTCTGCACGCATATGCGCGCAGAATTGTCCCGCGATCGCGAAGGCAGAATTGCGCAAACGCCCGCCGGCAAGGTGCTTGGCAATTCCGGCAGGACAATTCCTGTCGCATATGCGCGCGGAATTGTCCCGCGGTGTGTGGTCTTGAGGTGGGTTGCGGCAACGGTGCGCTTGTGCGGCAGAGCTCCGCAGGAGAGCCGTGTCACTCGACCCGGGCGTTGGATGTTGGACGTTTTCCTCCCGGTTGATTCCTGCCGACGACAAGGAATGTTCAGGACGTGACAATTCGCGGGCAGCATTTTGCGGGAAAAGTTCTGTACTCGACGACTGGATTGAACATGTCCGGCACCCGCATCAACCCATGCCTGCAACCCGCCTTTGTCCGGCCTCGCAGCCGTTCAATACCGCTATGCCGGCATGCAGCATCTCAAGCCGAATCGTTCCCTTGTTCCTATGCCTCGACGCAATGACATTCAGAAAGTCCTGATCATCGGCTCCGGCCCGATCGTGATCGGCCAGGCCTGCGAATTCGATTATTCCGGCACCCAGGCCTGCAAAGCCCTGCGCCGTCTCGGCTACAAGATCGTCCTGGTAAACTCCAACCCGGCCACGATCATGACCGATCCCGGCATGGCCGACGCCACCTACATCGAACCGCTCACCGTCGAGTCGCTCACCGAAATCATCGAAAAGGAACGCCCCGACGCTCTCCTCCCGAATCTCGGCGGCCAGACCGGTTTGAACCTGTCCTCCCAACTCGCCAAGAGCGGCGTCCTCGCCAGGCACGGCGTCCGCATCATCGGCGTCGAAGCCGACGCCATTCAGAAGGGTGAAGACCGAATCGTGTTCAAGGAAACGATGAAGCGCCTCGGGATCGAGATGCCCCGCAGCGCGCCTGCGTTCTCGGTCGAAGAAGCCGAGAAGGTCGCCGCCGAACTCGGTTATCCCGTAGTCATCCGCCCCGCCTACACGCTCGGCGGGACCGGCGGCGGATTGGTTTACAACATCGAGGAACTGCGCGTGGTCACCGCGCGCGGCCTGGCCGCAAGCATGGTGAACCAGGTGTTGATCGAGGAATCCGTTCTCGGCTGGGAGGAACTCGAACTGGAAGTCGTTCGCGACGCACGGAACCAGATCATCACCGTCTGTTTCATCGAAAACGTGGACCCGATGGGCGTGCATACCGGCGATTCGTTCTGTGTGGCGCCGATGCTGACCATCTCTCCCGCGCTGCAGGCAAAGCTCCAGGACTACGCCTATCGCATCGTCGAAGCGATCGGTGTGATCGGCGGGACGAACATTCAGTTCGCCCATGATCCGAAAACCGGGCGCGTGGTGGTGATTGAGATCAACCCGCGCACCTCGCGCTCCTCGGCCCTGGCGTCCAAGGCGACCGGTTTCCCGATCGCCCTCGTGTCGGCCATGCTCGCCGCCGGAATGACGCTGGACGAAATCCCCTATTGGCGCGAGGGCACGCTCGAAAAATACACGCCCTCCGGCGATTACGTGGTTGTGAAGTTTGCACGCTGGGCGTTCGAGAAGTTCCCGGGTGCCCTGGACCGCCTGGGCACGCAAATGCGGGCCGTAGGCGAGGTCATGAGCATCGGCAAGACGTACAAGGAAGCCGTTCAGAAAGCGATCCGGTCGCTCGAAAACGGCCGCTACGGGCTCGGGTTCGCGAAAGATTACCACGAACGGTCATTGGCGGATCTGATGCAATTGCTCGTTCAGCCGAGCAGCGAGCGGCAGTGGATCATGTACGAAGCGCTCCGCAAAGGCGCCACCGTCGAGGAGCTGTACGCCCGCACGCATATCAAGCCCTGGTTCATCCAACAGATGAAAGAACTCGTCGAGCTGGAAGAACGCCTTCTCCAGTTCAAGGGCTGCGCGCTGCCCGACGACTTGCTTGTTCAGGCCAAGAAAGACGGGTTTGCGGACAAGTATCTGGCGGGTCTGCTTGGTGTCAGCGAAACCGCCATTCGCGATCAGCGCACGCCTCTCGGCGTTGTCCAGGGATGGGATGCGGTGCGCGTGAGCGGCGTCAATGACGCCGCCTACTACTATTCGACGTACCACCAGCCCGACCGGGTGTCGTCGAGTTCACGGAGGAAAATCATGGTGCTGGGCGGCGGGCCCAATCGTATCGGCCAGGGCATCGAGTTCGACTACTGCTGCGTTCATGCCGCGTTCGCCCTTCGCGAGGCCGGCTATGAAACCATCATGGTCAATTGCAATCCGGAGACCGTCTCCACCGATTACGATACGTCGGACAAACTCTACTTCGAGCCCCTGACCGTCGAGGACGTTCTGTCCATTTACGAAAAGGAAAAGCCCGAAGGCGTGGTGGTGCAGTTCGGCGGCCAGACGCCGCTGAACATCGCCAACGAACTGGCGGCCGCCGGCGTTCGCATCATCGGCACCACGCCGGATACGATCGACCTGGCTGAGGACCGCGATCGTTTTCGCAAGATGATGGAACAGATGGGCATCCCCATGCCGGAAGCGGGCATGGCCGGCAGCTTTGAAGAAGCGCGCGTCATCGCACAGCGCATCGGCTATCCCGTCATGGTCCGCCCTTCATTCGTCCTCGGCGGACGCGGCATGGAAATCGTGCATGACGAAGAGATGCTTCGGCAGTACGTCAACGCGGCAGTCGATCTCACGCCCGAGCGTCCGATCCTGATCGACCGCTTTCTCGACAACGCGATTGAGGCGGAGGCGGACGCGCTGGCGGACGGCACCGACGCTTTCGTTCCGGCGGTGATGGAACACATCGAGCTGGCGGGAATTCATTCCGGCGACTCCGCCTGCGTGATTCCGCCGGTGACCCTGTCGAAGAAACACGTCGATGCAATCGAGGATTACACGCTGCGCATCAGCCGCGAATTGAAGGTCTGCGGGGTGATGAACATTCAGTACGCGATTTACAACGACACCGTGTACGTGCTTGAGGCCAATCCTCGTGCGTCGCGCACCGTGCCGTTGGTGTCCAAAGTCTGCAATGTTCCCATGGCGCGCATCGCAACGCAGTTGATGCTCGGGGCCAAACTCAAGGACCTCAATCTCCGGCGCAGACGCATCCCGCACGTTGGCGTCAAGGAGGTCGTGCTCCCGTTCAACATGTTTCCCGAGGTGGATCCGGTGCTGGGACCGGAGATGCGTTCCACCGGTGAAGTGCTGGGCATGGCGCCCACGTTCGGCCTGGCGTATTTCAAGGCGCAGGAAGCTGCCCTCGGCCCGCTCCCGCTCAACGGCACGGTGTTCCTGTCCGTGCCCGATCCGGGCAAGCCCGCTGCTGTCGAGGTGGCGCGCAAATTCCAGGAACTGGGTTTCCGGATCAAAGCCACGAACGGCACCCATCGGTTCCTTCGCGAGCACGGCGTCCGAAGCGAATTGAGTTACAAGATCCACGAGCATCAGCGGCCGAACATCGCGGACGAAATCAAGAGCGGGGAAATCTCCCTGATCATCAACACGCCGATCGGGCGAAAAAGTCAGTGGGACGACGGCTACATCCGCAAGGCGGCGGTGAAGTACAAGGTCCCCTACCTGACGACGCTGGCTGCCGCGCGCGCATCGGTGCTGGGCATCGCCGAATACCGCGCCGGCCGCGCCGCTGTCCGTTCCCTGCAGAGCTACCACCAGGACATCGGGTAGGAGAATCCTGAATCAGCCGGGGATGTCCAGTCGGCCGCTGTTGTAGATCACCGCGTGCCCGGCGATCCTCACCCGTGCATCAGGGAATCGGAAGCCGCTTTCGAGTGGGCAACCCCCGGCGGGAATTCCCGGGAAGGGATCGCGTGTGAACGCGTTCACCTGGTAGCAGAGCGGTCGCATGTCATCCCGTGCCGGCCCGGACGAAACCTGGCCGCGCTCAGGAATCCTTGTCCTTTCGCGGCACTTTCAGCTCGATGTACAACTCCCGCAGTTGCTTTGGATCCACGCTGCTGGGCGCGTCCGTCATCAGGTCCGTGCCTTTCGCCGTCTTGGGAAACGCAATCACGTCGCGGATGCTCGGCGTTCCGCACAGAATGGCCAGCAGCCGGTCGAAGCCGAGCGCGATGCCGCCGTGCGGCGGCGCCCCGTACCGGAACGCCTCCAGCATGTAGCCGAACCGCGCCTGCACCGTCTCGGGCGGCAGCCGCAGCACCTCCTCAAACACCAGCTTCTGCACGTCCGGCTGGTGAATTCGAATCGAGCCGCCGCCCAGTTCCACACCATTCACCACGATGTCGTAATGCTGTCCGCGCACCTTCTTCGGATCGGTCCGGAGCAGCGGGATGTCCTCCGGCACCGGCGCGGTAAAGGGATGATGACTCGAGTACCACCGGTTCTGCTCCTTGTCGAAGCTCAACAGCGGAAAATCCACCACCCAGAGAAAATCGAACCGGTCCTGCGGGATCACCAGTTTCCCCGCCGCCTTCAGAATATCGGCGCAATACAGCCGGATCTTCCCAAGGATCTCGCACGCAGTCAGCCACTGATCCGCGGCAAACAGGATCAGGTCCCCTTCCTCGATCTTCAACCGCGTCGCCAGCGCCGACTTTTCTGCGTCGCTGAAAAACTTCACGATCGGCGATTTCCACTCGCCGCCTTCGACTTTGATGTAGGCGAGACCCCTGGCGCCGAAGCTCTTCGCGTATTCGGTCATGGTCTCGATCTGCCCCTGGGTGGCGCTTGCCATGCCTTTCGCGTTCAGCGCCTTCACCACCCCGCCGTTGGCAACCGCTTCTTTGAACACCTTGAAACCGCTGGCGCGAAAGTCCTCCGTGAAATCGGCCAACTCCATCTCGAAGCGCGTGTCCGGCTTGTCGATGCCGTAACGGTTCATTGCTTCCTCGAAGCTGATCCGCTTGAACGGCGTCGCAATGTCCGCGTCCAGCGCCACCTTCCAGACCCGTTGCAACACCCCTTCCACGAGGCGATAAATGTCCTCGCGCTCGACGAAACTCATTTCGAGATCGAGCTGGGTGAACTCGAGCTGCCGATCCGCGCGCTGGTCTTCATCGCGGAAACACCGGGCGAGCTGGTAATACCGTTCCACGCCGGCCACCATGAGCATCTGCTTGAACTGCTGGGGCGACTGCGGCAGGGCATAGAATGTTCCGGGCTCGCGGCGATTCGGCACCAGGAACTCGCGCGCGCCCTCGGGCGTGGACTTGAAGAGCACCGGCGTTTCCACCTCGAGAAACCCCTGCTCCTCCATGAACACGCGGATGGCGGTGGCGACGCGGCTGCGCAAGCGCAGATTGCGCGACATCTCGGGCCGCCGCAGATCCAGGTAACGGTACTTGAGACGCAGCTCCTCGTTCACCTTGCTTGCGATCTCCGGGTCGTCCACCGGGAACGGCAGCACGTCCGCGACGTTCAGCACATCGAGCGATTGCGCCAGGACCTCGACTTCCCCGGTGGCAATCTTCGGATTGTCCGTTCCCTCGGGGCGGCGGCGGACCTTGCCCGTGATGCTGACGACGCATTCGCTGCGCAGCGCGCCTGCGCGCTCGAACACGTCCGCCGGAACGCAGGACGGATCGAACACGGTCTGGGTGCGCCCTTCCCGGTCGCGAACATCGATGAAAATCAACCCGCCCAGGTCGCGGCGGGAATGAACCCAGCCTGCGAGGGTGACGACCTGCCCGATATGTGCCGGGCGCAATTCGTTGCAATGGTGCGTGCGTTTCATGTCTCCTGGACGACCGCGGCCCGCGTCGGCGGCTCGCGCGCCGTCACAAACGAGCGCGCATGGTGGCCGGGAATTCGCCGGATTTCAAAGAAAAATCACACCTCAACAGATCAAGGCCCTCCCCCGGCCGAATTTCGATGTTGGATGTTTTCGTAGGGGAGATGGCACTCCTGACCTCGTGCGCTGCAAGAAGGCCCAGGCTCTCGCGCAACACCCGCGTCAATCGTCATCGCAAATGGTAAATCCCCCGGGCGGCATGGGGTGAACGCCGGGTTGAACGGGCTCGCGCGGCGGTTTTAGATTCGTTCGACAAAACCAGTGTTTATGACCGCGAAGATCAACGTGCCGATCGACGACCAGACATTGACGCGGAAGAAGATCCTGCTCGTCGAGGACAACCGCGACGATGAAGAACTGACGCTGCGCGCGTTGCGGCGGAGCAATATCATGAACGAAGTCGTCGTGGCACGCGACGGCGAGGAGGCTCTGGAATATCTGTTCGGCACGAGCCGCTTCAGCATGTCCGAACACGACACTCTGCCGGCCGTGGTGCTGCTGGATCTCAAATTGCCCAGGGTGCCGGGGACCGAAGTTCTGCGCCAGATCCGGGCGCACCCGCGGACGCGCCGGCTGCCGGTGGTCGTGCTCACGAGTTCGAAACAGGAGAGGGATCTGGCCGAGGTTTACGACCTGGGGGCCAACAGCTACATCCACAAGCCGGTGGATTTCGACAAGTTCGCCGAAGCCATTGGGCACCTGGGCATGTACTGGGTGCTTTTCAACGAGCTCCCCGGCAACGCGGTTCCCAGCGAAATGACCGCCTGACCGCGCTTGAAGCCGTCACCAGCGGCGTTGCATCGCCCGCGCGAAGCCTGCCCTTATCTGCAGAAGACCAGGACCAGCACCTGCACCGCCACGATGCGGAGCAGCATCGTCAGCGGATAAACCGTGGCGTAGGCGACCGACGGCAGATCGGACCGGGTGATCGCGTTGGCGAAGGCCAACGCCGGCGGATCCGTCATGCTGCCTGACAGCAATCCGGCGATCACGGTGAAGTTCATCCTGAACACCACCCGCGCCAGCAGGCCCACGATCAGAATCGGGATCACGGTGATCGCCAGGCCGCCGAGCAGCCAGTAGAGACCCTCGTTGGTCAGCACGGTTGAGAAGAACTTTTCCCCGGCACGCAATCCCACGCACGCGAGGAACAGAACGATGCCCAGTTCGCGGAAGGCCAGGTTCGCGTTCACCGGCATGTACCAGAGCAGCGGACCGATGCGGCCGATCCGGCTCAGAATGATCGCCAGAATCAACGGGCCGCCGGCAATGCCCAATCGCACCGGCACCGGCATGTTCGGAATCGTAAAGGGCAGCGTGCCCACCAGCACCCCAAGCGCGATACCAATGAAAATCGGTATGAAATTCGTCTCGTTCAACGCCTGCACGCAGTCGCCGAGAACCCTCGCCACCTTGGGCATCGCCTTCTCGTCTCCCACCACCTGGAGCATGTCGCCGAACTGCAACCGCAACGCCGGGCCCGCCGTCATCTCGATATCCGCACGCGTCACGCGCGTCACCGTCACGCCATACAGATCGTCCAGATCCAGTTCGTCGATCGTCTTGCCCAGCACTTCCTTGTGCGTGACGACAAACTTCCGGGACACCACGCGCCCGGGCGCTTTCACCAGGTTCACATCGGTCTCGCGGCCGATCACCACGCGAAACCGCTCGAGCGCCCTGCGCGTTCCCACCGCGAGCAGTATGTCGCCCCGGTGCAATCGCGTCTGTTCGGTCGCGGTTTCCACTTCCGTCGCTCCGGCGCGGCGGATGCGCGACACGACCACGCCCGCGTCGCGCCCGGGCACCTCGCTCAACGGGAGACCTTCGAGGTTCGCGTTTTCCACGACGAGGTTCATGCGCTCGAGCGGCGCTACATTCTTGCGTTGTTCGGCGCGAAACTGCTCGGCCTCCTGTTCCGGGTTGATCCGGAACACGCCGCGCAGGAGAAGCAGCACGCCGATGATGCCGAACACACCGCCCGGGTAAGCGACGGCATACGCGAGCGCCGGCATGGCGGCCTGGGACGCCCATTCCGTTGGTAACGCCCTGAGCATCTGCTGGCTCGCGCCCAGTGAGGGCGTGTTTGTGGTCGCCCCGGAAAACAGGCCCAGCGCGGCGGCGAAATCGACACGGGCAAGGAACGACACCGCCACGGCGATGCAGGCGCCCATGACCACAATCGACGCGGCCATGAGGTTCAGTTTCAAACCCTGCTGGCGGAACGACGCGAAGAAACCGGGACCGAGTTGCAGCCCGATGGTGAAGACGAACAGGATGAGGCCGAACTCGCGGACGAACTCCAGGATCTCTTCCTCGATCCGCATTCCGAAGTGGCCGGCGAGAATGCCGGCGAACAGGACGCCGGCGATACCGATGCCGACGCCCTTGATCCGGATGCTGGCAAGGGCCAGGCCGCCGACCGCGACCAGCATCAATACGAGCACCGCCCAGGCCACCGGCTGGGCAGAGTGCATCTGCTGCAACCAATTCATGTGCGCGATGAATTAACCCGTTCCATGCGGCGGCCGCTTCGTCAAAACTGTCCGGGTTGCACCCTCAATTGCCCCCGGCCCAGGGCGGCGGGTTCTCCAACTGAAACAACATCTCCCCCGCTTTCGGCACCAGCAACACGCCCTCGTCTTCGCGGTTGGCAAAATCCTCGGGCCGGATGCTGTGAGGATCCCGATACCCGAGGTTGATCCGACGGCACACCGACTCCGGAATACCGGTCGCCAGCGTCACTTGAATCCGACAGCGCTCCACCCCGTTTTCAAATGTGCCGATGCCCCGGACGTGGGTCGAATGCGCCAGCACGCCCCACGGGTACTGCTGGAACCGGTCCCACTGCTTCAGAAAGTAATCCCGGCAATGATAGCCGATCTCCTCGATCAGCTTCCCGTGTGTGACCGAAATCTCCTTCACGTGCGGCGCGTAGATGATCAGCTCGCCTCCGTCCGCCACCACCGGCTCGAGTTTGTACATGCATTTCCCTGCCACCCAGATCTCGTCGTACATCGGCGGCGCGCAAGAAAGCACTTGCCGGAACGGACGCTTCTTGTAGGTGATGTGCACGCGGCGCGACAGTTCGCTGGCCTGGTTCCACGCCTCCTCCGGCGTGCCCGCGAACAACCCCACCAGTGTCTTGTCCGGCGCAACCACCAGCGCGAAGCAAAGCTTGTCCACTTTCACCATCGCTCCCGCGCGATCCACCACCTTCCGCACCGGCGTCCATTTGTTCCCGATGATCATCGGGTTCGTGCACACCGCTCCCAGCCAATGAAAGAAATTCAGGATCTTCGGACCCCCCACGCCCGGGAACAGATACTTGTTCCCTCCCGAAAATCCGACCACCTCGTGCGGGAACACCGGCCCGACAATGATCACCTGGTCGTAATCGAACACGAGCCGGTTGATCTCCACCGGCACGTCCATCGCAAACAGGCCGTCCGTCAGTGCGCGGATGTCGTCGGCCGGAATGACGCCGATTTCCTGCAGCGCGGCCGGGTTGTTCCACTCATGATTGAAGAATTTCACACCGGCGTATTGCCCTCTGCGCTCCTCGATTGAAATCTCGAGGCGCTCGCAGATCGCCGCTTCGCTCATCGGCGGGTGCGTTCCCAGCGCAATCAACACATCGAATGCCCGCGTCACGCCGCCCATCTGCTCGTGCAGCGTCCTGAACATCAAGCCCACCGGCGCCGTGCGCGTGCCGTCCGGAACGATCAACAGGACGCGCTTGCCCCGGTACGCGTCGGCGGGACAGGCGCGCGCAACGATCTCGCGCACCTGCTCGTCGCTCAGCCGCGATACTGTGCCTTCAGCCGTAGTGATCATGGAAATCGCTCACTGGAAAAACGCCTGATCCGTGTGACGGCGGCCGCGCGCGAAACCGGACACCGCCGGTTTCGTTGAAATGCCGCGGCCGGCGACAGCCGCGCGCCGAAGACCGCAGCGTTTGTCACGTCGCTGCCCCGGCCGGTACCTTCACTTCCGGTTCCACCCACTTCCCGTGCTCGCGGATCAGATCCACCAGCCGATCCACCGCTTCCTCTTCCGGAATGTTGAACTTGATCGGCGTTTTCCCCACGTAAAGATTGACCTTGCCCGGCGCGCCGCCCACGTAACCGAAATCTGCGTCCGCCATTTCTCCGGGGCCGTTCACGATGCAACCCATGATCGCGATCTTCACCCCTTTGAGATGCTGCGTTCGCGCTTTGATCCGCGCCGTCACGGTCTGCAGGTTGAACAGCGTGCGCCCGCAGGACGGGCAGGCGACGTAATCCGTCTTGAACGACCGGCAACCCGCCGCCTGCAGAATATTGTAGGCCAGCCGAAGCGATTGTCCCGCGCCCGATTCGCCCCGCACCAGGATGGCATCGCCAATGCCGTCCGCCAGCAACGATCCGATCACGATCGCCGCCCGCAGCAGCGCCGTGTCCGGATCCAGCGGCGTCGATTCGAACTCGAGGCAATCCTTCAACAGGATCGGATTGCGCCTGCCCAAACGCTTCAGCCGCGCCGCCAGCAGGCGGAACGCCGTGATCGCCGGCAACCCAACCCCGTCCTTTACCGTCACCAGTTGCGTGTCGCACGACACCTCAAAATTCTTCGTCGGGTCGATCTCGGCAACGTTCAGGTCCTCGTAAATCGCCTCCGGCTTCACGTCCGTGCCCGGGCTGATCCTGGGCGCCACCTTCTCCCACGTCTGCCGCGTGACCACCACCCGGACCGTCTGTTCGCCGCCGCACTTCACGTCGTCCGTCAACGCAATCTCCGGCGTGGGCCTGCGCTCGTACTGAAACGGATGGAACGGCGTCAGCGGCTCCGTGACCGCGACACTCTTGTTGGCCAGCACAGACGCCTGCTGAATCAACGCGCGGCAGACCGGGATCTCGCGCGGCGAATCTTCCGTCAGCGAAACCCGGATCGTGTCCCCCAGCCCGTCGCACAACAGCGACCCGATCCCGATGGCGCTCTTGATCCGGCCGTCCTCGCCCTCGCCGGCCTCGGTGACGCCGAGGTGGATCGGATAATTCCAGTCCGGCCCTTCCTCCTCGAGGCGCGCGACCAGCAGGCGATAACACTCGATCATCACCTTCGGGTTCGACGCCTTCATCGAAAACTTGAAGTTGTGGAAATCGTTTTTCCGGGCGATGCGCGCAAATTCGAGCGCGCTCTCGACCATGCCCAGCGGCGTGTCGCCGAACCGGTTCATGATCCGGTCGCTCAGCGATCCGTGGTTGGTGCCGATCCGCATCGCGCGGTTCAGCCGTTTGCACTCCAGCACCAGCGGCGTGAACTTCTCCTCGATCCGCTTCAGCTCGGCGGCATACTGCTCATCCGTGTATTCCTTCACCGCGAACTTCTTCGAGTCCGCGTAATTCCCCGGGTTCACGCGGACCATCTCAACCCACTTCACCGCCTCCATGGCCGCCTCGGGCTTGAAATGGATATCGGCCACGATGGGGACCTTGCAGCCGCGCCGGCGCAGTTCCTCGACGATGTTCTTCAGGTTCGCCGCGTCCTTCACCGTGGGCGCCGTGATCCGGACGATCTGGCAGCCGGCGTCCACCAGATCGAGCGTCTGGCGCACGCATTCCGCCGTGTCCATGGTGTCGCACGTGAGCATGGACTGCACGACGACCGGGTGATCGCCGCCAATGATCACCCCGCCGTCATTCGGATCACCGACGACGACCTCGCGAGTGCGGCGCCGCTGATAGAAGAACGGGGACTCACAATAACGCATGCAGGGATTTTCGAGGCTCACCGGTGAACTTTCAAGCGCGCAGTTCGGCGTTGAATGTTGGGCCTGAACGTTGAATGTTCGATTCCTTCACGGCGCAAATGGTCCTTTGCCGGCGCCCGCATTGTTGGTCACCATCGACGGCACATCCCCGGCCGGATCCAGCGTGTAACTGTAAGGCACCGGGTTCAGCCCGTTGACCTCATCGGAGAGGACGTCCGTGCCCGGAATCTGAATCGAGCTCGAATCGCTGCCGGCGGACCACGTCGTGTTCACCTGGATGTTGCCCGATGCAAACACTTTTCCGTCCGTGCCGGTGGTCCGGTACAGTTCCCACACGTTCTTCACGCTGTCGAAGTAGTTGTTCTCGACAAGGATCTCCGAACTCGTCCCGGCGCGGATGCAATAGTTGTTGCCGGCGCTGTTGTAATAGTTGTTGTAGAGGTGGATCCGCCCGAACCGCACACGCGGCATCCGCTCGTGAACCAGTTGTCCCCACCAGTTGTGATGATACGTCACGTGCAGTTTCCCCGCGTCCTCCGAGGCGTTGTTGTCACTGTGCCCCACCAGATTCGAGAACCGATGCTCATTGGCGGGATTGGTGTAGTAGAAGTGACACCACGAAACCGTCACCCAGTCCGCGCCGTGGCTGATGTCCAGACTGCCGTCGTCGCAATCCACAAACGTGCAATGGTCCACCCAGACATTCTCGCATTCCTGAAGCGTGAGGCCGTCGCCGTCGCCGAAACCGTTCGGGTTGGTGAACGTGAGATTGCGGATGATGACGTTGTTGTTCCGGAACACCTTGAGATTGCCCACCAGCGTGGCATTGGTGCCGAGGCCGATGATGGTCTTGTTGTCGCGCACGCGCACGTTCGACCCGCCCAGGTTGATCGTGCCCTGCACCAGGATGACGTAAGGCCCCGTGTTGTTGTCCGCGTAGAATTCGAAATCCTCAAACGTGCTCACGGTGACAATCGGCCCGCCGGCGCCGCCGGTGGTGCCCGTGCCCAGCGTGGCGTAGCCGTCCGGAATGCCCGCTTCCGGCACCGGCACCACCGTCAACGTCGCAACGACACTGGTGACAGCCCCGACGGAGTTCGTGACCACCACGTGATAACCGCCGGCATCGGCGGCCTGAGCCCCGGCAACGATGTGCAAACTGGAGGTCGCGCCAGGGATCGCAACGTCGTTGAAGTACCACTGGTAGGACAGCGGCGCCGTGCCGGACGCCACCACGCTGAACGACGCGTTCTGCCCTTCCAGCACAACCAGGTCCGACGGCGGCATGGTGATCGAAGGGGCCACGGGGATTTCGCCGCCGACCAGGAGCCGGAAGAAGCTCTGCGACTCAAAGGCAGAGAGAGCATTGGTGATCTCGAATTTGCCCTCCGCATCGAATGTATTCGTGGCGACCGCCTCCCACAGATCCGCCGGTGTGAGCAGCTCGCCGGACCGCAGGACCTGGTAAACGCCCGACGGCGTGCCGTTGGTGCCGCGCAACACGAAGCCTTCCGGAACGAGGAAACTCTCTGTGATGCGAGGCTGCTTCTGAATCACTGCGCCGCCGGTCGGCGTCACATCGGCCCACGTCTGGCCGATGCGGATCTCGTCAATGCTTACGTTCGGTCCGCGGCTGATGGTGATGCGCCCGGCGCTTTGAGTTCCATCCGTCCCGGCGCTGGTGGAAACCTTGTTGGACGGATCCTCTTCTCCGCCGAGCGTTGCGGGATTCACCCAGAGCGTGACGACGTCGTTGGCGTCGCCTTCGACCCATTCATACCTGGCCACCACGAGATAGGTGACGGAACCGTCGGTAGCCAGGGCCGCGCCCGGGCCCGAACTGAAGAAGGCGGAAGAACTCACCGAGGAACTGCTCGAAGGATACTTGAGCACGCCAAGCCGGACGCCGCCGCTGTTCAGGAGATTGACACCGAGCAACTGGGTGTTGTTGGCGGTGCGGCTGAGCGTCAGAACAGATGTGCCCTCGCCGCTCGTGTCGATGTTGGCAAGGCTGTCCACGCGGAGCAGGAACGAAATGTAAAGCGTGCCGCTCGTTTGCGCGGGCCAGATGCCGCCGACCGTGCGGACGGAATCCAGGCTCGGCGCCACCGCCGCAACACTGGCGCGATGGCCCGTCGAGGTTTGAAGGCCCGGATATTCCAGGCTGCCGGCGCCGACGGTGATCGGGTCCTTGCCGTTCTCCCACGCCGCAGCGGAGGAACCGGTGCCGAGTTTCTCAGCCACCGGATAATCAAAGCCTTCGTAGAAGAGCAGGTCGGCGCGGGCGCTGTGGCAGCAAAGCATCGCAGCGAGCAGCGGCACGAGCGCGCTGCCGGCAGACACTGTTCGCAATGTGAACTGGATACAACTACGGTTCATGCGTGATTTGTTGGTGGATTCGAAATGGCCTGCATCAAAGACGCGCGGGTGCATCAGTCCGGCTCCGGAGTGAACCGGATGGCGTCGGCGTACCATCGTGACGTCGAGGATAGCGTTCCGCTCGCATAGGTAAACGTGAGCGATGGGCTGTTGGTGGACGGCGTAATCGTTCCGAGCAGATTCCATGTGTCGGCGCCGGTCCCCTGAAACGCCGTGGTGTTGGTCGGAATGGTGCTTGCCGAGACACCCTCGGCCATGACGGACACGACGAGATCCGGCGACGCCACGTGCGTTGACGTGGTGGAGAACGTGGCCTCCACCGTGTATCGTGTGCCGGCCTGCAGTTTCGGCGTCACCTTGAACGCCGGCACGGGGTCGTTCGTGCGCGCAATCGACACGTTGGTGGCCACGAGCGACGCGGAAGAAAACACGCGACTCTTGTTCTTGCTGGTGCCCCAATTGCCGCTGACCTCCACCCATAGCGGCGCGTTCGGGGTTCCATCGGCCTTTCGGCTTTCCACTATCACGACATCGGCGGCGGAACAGTGCGTCAGAACCGTAACCATCCATGCCATCGCAGCCAGCCAGCCAGTGCGGGATCGTGTCGCTTTCATAACCAGGATGAAGGTCGCGATTTCATTGGTTGGACCAGGGTCATTGGAATGATCGTGCAGAAACTACCATCTCTGCTCCTTCTGTTCCCCCCGCAGTTCTGCAAATCGCATTGAATGTTGGGCACTTGAACGTTGAAGCTCGCAACCTCGCCGCACGTTCCAACACGTTCAATTGTCCCCCGCCGGGAAGAATTGACCGATCAGTCTCCATGCCACCTCATCGCAGCCGGCGAAGGCTTCGTCGCCACCGATGTTGGTCGCGGTGATCACGGCGCAATTTCGAGCCGGCGCCATCCAGATCACGATGTAGAACATGGTGTTGGATCCGTTGCTCATCAGAGCGCGGCCACCGGCCCATTCCCGCTGCAGAACGACCCAACCCAGCGCATAATCCCCCTCTCCAACCGCGGTATGGAGTTTCTTGAACGATTCGGCGCTCAGCAGTTCGGGGGTGCCGCGCTCGCCGGATAGATGGACCAGGATATACCGCGCCAGATCCGGCAGCGAACAGTGCACGGTCCCCGCGGGCCCGATAGCCGGCGGATTGTCTGCACCCGGTCCCGGTGGAACGGGCCTGATGCCGAACACGCTCCGGGTGTGGCCCCAGGGCTGGTCCACGTTACCCGGGCTCGCAGGCGCCCCAAAACCCGCCGACTTCATGCCGATCGGCTCGAACAGCAGGGTGCGCATCAATTCTTCCCATGATTTCCCCGTCGCTTTCTCCAGCATCACTCCGGCGATGGCGTAGCCCTGGTTGGAGTAGATGTACCTGGCGCCGGGCATGGCTTCAGGTTTTCGAGCCAGAAGGCCCTTCACAAACTGCAGGCGTTGCTCCTCGGGCGGCCCGCCTGCTTCCCAGGCTTTGCTCCATAGATCCTTCGGCGCCGTTCCTGGCGCGCCGCCGCGATGCGCCAGAAGCTGTTCCAGCATCACATCGCGATACTCCGGATGAATGGCATTGGTCCCGTCCGACAACAATTCTCCAATCGTTGTCGTCCAGGAGATTTTTCCCTGTTCGACCAGCATCGCCGCAACGGTTGCGGTCATGGATTTGGTGACCGATCCGATGTGAAACCTGTCATTTACAGTGACCGCTTCGGTTCCGCCATCCTTGCGGAAACCGACGGCGTTCGTCGCCACGATCTTTCCATCCACGACGACGACAGCGGCGAGAGCTGGAAGCTTGTGTTTGACGCGGACGGTTTCGAGGATTTGAGAGGTGGGATCGGAATGGGTGCCAGCCGTCGTTTCTTCGTCCGCCTTGACGGCACCGCTGACGACCGCGTTCACGCAAGTCACCAGCATCAAAACCAGCGGGCCGATTCGCTTTTTCATGGTGGGCACATCAGGCCAGTCGCTCGCTCATAGGACCACAGCCCGCGCCTCTCGTCTCCCGCCCGACCACGTGCAACCTTTTGTTGCATATGCAACAAAAGTTCGCATGCCGCTGAGCGCACGCCTACGACTTCGGCGCGAAGACGATCGGCTGGCGGTCGTTGTCCCGCCGCGCGCTCCGCCACCAGTCGCCGGTGTCGTAGAACGCAATGAAGAGCATGAACCCGATCAGCGCCATGGCGCATGCCGTCTGCAGATACTGAAGCAATCGCGCGCTGACGGGACGCCGGCGGATGGCTTCCACGATGGCAAGCGTGATGTGCCCGCCGTCCAGCACCGGGAACGGCAACAGGTTCAGCAAGGCGAGGTTCACGTTCAACACGACGCTGAACCACAGCACCCGGCGCCACCCGTTCTCGCTTTCGATGAAGTGCTTGTAGGCGCGCATGATCATGATGGCCCCGCCCAATTGCTGAACGCCCACATCGGATTTCCGCGACAGAATCGTGTCCAGTGTCGCAAGAATCTGTCCCGCGCTGTCCTTGATCTGATCCAGCGGAGTCGGGTGCATCAGTTTCTCCTCGGAATCGATCCACCACGAGAGAATGCCGAACGACGGTTTGGCATCCGGCGGCTGGATGGGTCTTTCCGCAACAAGTGTGCGCTCGAACTGCTCCGACCCGCGGCGGATGGTCAGCGTGACCGGTTGAGGATCATCGGCCGCCTGGATCTGCTCGACGGCTTCCGGGTTGAAGATGCGCTGCCCGTTGATGGCGACGATCTCATCATTGGTGCGCAAGCCGGCGATCTCGGCCGGGCTGTTGCTGGCAATCTGCGCAATGATGGACGGGTACGCCGGCATGACGAGGATCTGCCGCAGCGCCTTTCGCTCGTACCACTTCGTTTCGCGCCGGTACGGCACCGGGTAGGCCATGTGGACCTCGCCATCGCGGAGATACTTGATCGGGATGTTCGTTCCCTCGCTGGTAATGATCCGCCAGGTGACGCTGTCGCGCGCCGGCGGGAAGAACTGCGTCACGCGATGCCCGTCCACCTCCAGGATCCGGTCACCCGGGCGCAAACCGGCCTGCCAGGCCGGCCCTTTCGGATCCACCCAACCGATGGTGGTTGAGTCCTGTGTCGCATACTCCGGCTTGCCCGCGCCCCAGACCAGAAAGGCGAACGCAACTGCGAGCAGGAAGCTGAACAGCGGCCCGGCAAACGCCACGATGATCTTGTCCATCGCGGAGATGGGCGGCAAGGGTTCGTCGGACGACTCGCTCTTGCCCTCGATGGCCTCCATGGTGGCCATTTGCGGCAGAGCCACGTAACCGCCGGCCGGGATCCAGCCGAGCGCGTATTCCACTCCTTTGATGCGCTTTTTCCAGATGGGTTTACCGAACCAGATGGCGAAACGGTCGATCTTCAATCCACGCCATTTTGCCGCCAGGAAATGCCCCAGCTCATGCACTGCGATCAACAGGTTGAAGATCAACAGCACTTCAAGAATGATCAGAATTGTCTTTAACGTTGCCATAGTCCGGCGTCGCCGGGGTTTTTCACAAGGCCCCGAATATATACGTGAATTGGATGCAGGCAATCGGAAGTTCCGCGCGGCATGTGAGCGTTCGCGGAAACGCACACGGTAATTGTGCGATTCTCGCCGGAAGCGCGGTGAGTGCGGCTGAAAAATAGAACGCGCCCGATGAGACATCGGGCGCGCGCCGTGAAGTGGGAACGCTTTATGCCGGCAGGTTCTTCCTGGAACGGGCCCGCAACGCCAATGCGCCGGCGCCCAAAGCAAAGAGCGCCATGCTGCCGGGCTCAGGCACCAGGGTCAGGAACCCGCGAATCTCGCCGCCGGGAAACGCAGTGGTATGAATATTCAAGTAAGCCCGGTTTTCGAAAAGGGCCGCCACCAGCGCTTCCCCGGCGCCTTGCGCTGTTCCGCCATTCGCGGTGACAAACGACGGATTGTAACTGTCGAGGGAGGACAGATCCAAAGTGTTGTTGTAAAGCCCGAACGTTACCCCTGTCGGGAAGCCCGCGAAGCTCGGCACTGTCGTCGCCACACTCGCTTCTCCCGTCAGAGGCGCCGCCGTCGGGGCATGAATGTGCGAGGCCGTCGTTTCTCCCATCAGTCCCGCAAACAGCGCCTGCACCGTCAGCGTGTTCGCGCTGTCATCGTAAATCACAACGCTGTAGCCGAATCCGGGTGACGAGTTGGGATTATGCTCGTTGGCACCGGTCAGAACGGCGTCGAAAACATAGACCGCGGCAGAGGCACTGCTCAGGCAGCAACCAACGGC